>NZ_JANNOD010000086.1:0-53293 GCF_031398885.1 Hymenobacter sp. | reverse complement strand
GGCTAGTTTGGCGTATTCAAACGTGCCGGGCTCCTGCATCAGTGCGCGGGTAGAGATGCGTGGGCTTTGGTTGTCTTTGCAATCAAAGCTGCCGCGCACATGGCAGGCGCGAATGCGCAGCTCCATCAGCACGGGCATGTTGCTGGCCTCCGACAGGCAAAAGCCGTCTTCCACCATGCGCACCATCACGGGTAAATCGGGACGCGGGTCCATCAGGCACATCGAGCTTTTCAGGGCAAAGGCGTGTGCCGCTCAGCATGACGTTCTGCTTTGTCGTTACCTTGTTGTCTCACTCCCCAAAATTACTTTCCAAAACCTCGTTTCCGCCTTCTACCATGCTGCGCTCCCTGGCCGCCGACTTCATCGGCCTGATTTTTCCGCGCCTGTGCCTGGCCTGCCGCGAGCCGCTGGTGACCGGCGAAACCCACCTTTGCACCGGCTGCCGGGCCGAGCTGCCCTACACCGACTACCACCGGCTGCCGCCCGACCAGAACCCGCTGGGCCGGCGCTTCTGGGGCAAGCTGCCCCTGCGCCACGCCCTGAGCTACCTGCGCTTCGTGCGCCACGGCCGGGTGCAGCACCTGCTCCACGAGCTCAAGTACCAGGGCCAGCGCGACGTGGGCACGGCCCTGGGCCAGCTCTACGGCGCCGAGCTGCGCGCCGTGGGTCTGGCGGCCGACTTCGACCTCATCGTGCCCGTGCCGCTGCACCCGCGCAAGCTGGCCAAGCGCGGCTACAACCAAGCCGCGGCCTTCGCCAACGGCCTGGCCGAGGGCCTGAACGTGCCCGCCACCGCCACCGCCCTGCGCCGCACCGCCAATACCAAGACCCAAACCAAAAAGAACCGCGCCCAGCGCTGGGAAAACGTGGCCACGGTGTTCGAAATAGAAAACCCCGCGCACATTATCGGCCGGCGGGTGCTGGTCGTCGACGACGTGCTAACCACGGGGGCCACCCTCGAAGCCTGCGGCGCCGTGCTGCTGGCCGCGGGCGCCGCCGAGGTCAGCATTGCCACCATTGCCTGCGCCGACCGCTGAATGGCAGGCAGATTACCCAGTAATCCTTACGCAAAAAAGGGCCGCTCCTGCGTCAGGAGCGGCCCTTTTACTGTCACGGGTTTTGCTTACCGGTTCGAGCCGGCGTTAATCATCGCGCAGCGGAAGCCGATGGTGGCCGTGGCCGAATCCTCGGCCATGAAGCGGCGGGTGCCGGGCGAGAGCCAGTAGGCCACGTCGCGCCACGAGCCGCCCTTGAACACGCGCACGTGGTCGTCAATCAGCGACTGGTAGCCTTTCTTGTCGTACCGCTCGGCGGGGTCACCCACGCCGTTGCGGCGGAAGGGGTTCAAATCTTCCACGTCCTGGAACGAGAGGGGGCGGTACACGTCCTGCACCCACTCGTTCACGTTGCCGGCCATGTTGTAGAGGCCGTAGTCGTTGGGCGGGTACGAGTAGATGTAGTCGGTAATCATGGCGCCGTCGTTCAGGCTGCCGGCGATGCCGGCGTAGTCGCCGCGGCCCCGCTTGAAGTTAGCCAGGAACTGGCCCTGCTTCCGGCCGTAGGCGTTGCGGGTCGACTTGCCGTCCCACGGGTAGATGCGCTTTTCTTCCTGGTTCTCGTTGCCCACTTCCTGGGTGCCCACGAGGGCTTGCGCGGCGTATTCCCACTCGGCCTCGGTGGGCAGGCGGTAGTTGGGCAGCGTGTTGCCTTTTTCAATGGAAGCGCCGTTGTTGCCCCCGGCCGAAGCCGTTCCTTCGGCGCCCTCAGCCGCGGCCTGGTCTTTTTTCTTGCCAAACAAGCCGCCTTTTTTGGGGGAGCTGCCGCCGCCGTCTTCGCTGGCCAGGCGCTGGTTCACCTGGGCGGTGCGCCAGGTGCAGTAGTCGTCGGCCTGCAGCCAGCTCACGCCCACCACGGGGAAGTAGCGGAAGCCGGGGTAGCGCAGGTAATAGGTTACGTAGGGGTCGTTGAACGACAGGTCGCGGGCCCACACGGTGGTGTCGGGCAGGGCCGACTTGTAAAACTCTTCGGCCGAGTCGGTGCGGATAAAGTGCAAGTATTCGAGCCAGTGGATGTTGGCTACTTCGGCTTCGTCCATGTAGAACGAGGCGATGGTAACCGTGCGCTCGATGTTGTCGTGCGTCTGGGTCACGTCCTCCTCCTGCGAGCCCAGCACCGTGCGGCCGCCTTCGATGAACACCAGGCCGGGACCTTCGGGGATTTTCTCGAAGTTAGCCACGGCCATGCCCTTTTCCGTGTTATATTCAATACCCGTAGTAGAGGAATATTTACCCGGCTTAGAGGCCGTGGGCTGCCCGTTCTTGCCGCAGCCCGCTAAGGCAACTGCACCCATCACAGCCAGGCGCAGATAATTGGTTAATTTCATAACAAAGTTAAAATGAGTATGGGGAAGGAGGGGTTAGCTAAGGCAATTAGGACGCAATAATACAAAAAATTAGAATGCCGGGCAAGGGGCCGTCGGGTAAACGCGCCTTTTTAGGCGACGATAGGCATTTTCTAGTCGGTCAAACGCGCGAAGGGCCAGGGTGAGTTCGTGGGCACCGCCCAAATCGGCGCTTAGTCGGCTCAGCCCCACGTCGTAGCTGTAGCCGATGCGCAGGCCCCCGGCCTGCACGCCGGCCACCACGGCCAGCACGTGCTGGGTTTCAACGCGGCTCAGGGCCGGAATATTGCGGTACACCGCGCCGAGCGTGACCGGCGACGCCGTGACGTACAGCCCGGTTTCGACGCGCTGCGAGCCGCCCTGCCGGGTGTAGGCCGCCACGGGGGTGTAGCTCACCTCGCGGGTGGCCACGCCGGGGCCGGGTTTGACAACAAAAAATTTGTACCCGCCGCTGACGCTCAGCAGCAGCGGCAGCTGGCTCTGCTGCCGAAACCCCAGGTTGGGCTGGTTGAGGTGTTGGCCGGCCAGGCTCAGCCAGCCCCGCTCGGTGTACAGCACGGCGCCGGTGCCCAGGCTGAGGTAGTTGACGGGCGGAAAATCCAGGGCTTCGGCCGAAGGCCCGACCACCCGGCCGTCCTCGAGGATTTGGTCGCCGAACACGAAATTGTCGTAGCCCACGCGCTGGCGGCCGTAGCTGGCGCGCAGGCCGCCGCTGAGCGCCAGCCGCTCGGTGAGGCGGGTGTGGTAGGCGTAGAGGGCGCCGGCTTCGAAGCGGGTGTAGCCCACGCCGCCGCTGTGGTCTTGGTTGAGGAGCAGGCCCAGGGCGTGGTGCTGGCCGGGCACGTCGAGGCGGAGGTCGCCGGCCAGCTGGGTGCTGACGAAGGAGCCGGCCAGGGTGGGCAGCTGGTTGCGGTAGCTAAGCGTGGCGCCGTAGTCGTCGACCAGCCCCGCGAAGGCCGGGTTGGTGTGCAGGCGCGTGGCAAACGGCTGGGAGAAGAAAACGTCCTGCGCCCGCGCCGCCGAAACACCGCCGAGCAGCAAGCCCGCGGCCAGGCCGTGCGTTAGTCGGATGAGGAACGGAGGGTAACGCCTGGGCATGCGGACCAACAACGCCGGCTGTGCGTGGATTAGTGCGGTCGGCGCCGCGAAGGTACGGCCCGCGGCCCCGGGGCCAGGCCAGCCAAGCCCTCACTTCTGCACGACTTTGACGCTGAGCCGGCGGTTCTTGGCCCGGCCTTCGTCGGTGCTGTTGCTGGCAATGGTGTAGCGCGGGCCGTAGCCGCGGGCGTCCACGCGGCTGGGGCTGATGCCCATGTCGACCAGGGCGGCCCAGGCGGTGCGGGCGCGGGCGTCGCTGAGCAGCTTGTTGACTTTGTAGCTGCCCGTGCTGTCGGTGTAGCCCCCCAGCTTGATGCGGGACTTGGGGTAGGCGCGCAACAGCGCGGCAATGTTCCGCAACTGGCCGACCGACTCGGCGGTGAGCGTGGCCTTGCCGGCATCGAAATATACTCGGTCGAAGTTGTACCACCCTTTGGTCAGGTCCACGGTGTCGACCTGCATTTGCGGGTCGGCGAGGAAGTGGTGCAGGTAGCTTTCGGTGGAATTGACGCCCACGCCCGGAACAACGTCGCCGTTCGGTAATTTCAGAGTGGTCGGGTTGCCGGTGTCGTAGATGTAGTTGCCGGACTTGCCATCGTAGCGGCCGGGCACGATGGGGTCGGACACCCGCCGGACAACGGGCGTGTAGCCGGGGTAGCGGACGTATTTGGGGTAGCGGGCCGCCGTGGGGGCCTGGGCCGCCGGCGCCGGGCTGGCCGGCGTGGGGGCGGGGACGGCCGGGCTGGCCGGCGCCGGGCGCACGGACGAGGCGGGTACCGGCGCGGCGGCTTGGCGCGGGCTGGTTTTGAGAGTGGTGGTCAGCAGCACCGGGCCCCCCACCACGGCCTCGTCGGCCAGGGTCAGGGTGGAACCGTTGGGCTCCCTTGTGCGGTCGTTGCGGTCCTTGGCGGCGCCGGGGTCCAGCTTGCTCAGGGTGACGGTGAAGCTGGCCGTCTTGCCGTTCTCCAGAAAAATATTTTCCACCGTCTGGGGCCGATACCCGCCCTCCCCGACGCGGATGAAGTATGGGCCGCCGGCCGTCAGATTGCCGATGACAAAACGACCGGCGCCATCGGAAGCGGCCGTGTGCCGCACCCCAGAAGGCATGTGAACCACCGTAATGGCGGCGCCGGGCAACGGCTTTTTCTCATCGGACTGCACGCTGCCGACTAGGCTCATGGCTGGATTTTGCGCGTGCGCAAAGGGGCTTGCACTCACAAAGCAGCCCATCAGGGCCAGCGCGGGAATTGAACGCTTCATAATTGCGGAGAAAAGATGCAGAGCAGTTTTGGGGGTCAGTCAGGCCAGGCAAAATCAGCGAAGGCAGCCGAGCCGAAGGCGGCCGAAGCGAATGAGAAGCAACGCTTTCGCGGGTTGTAGCGCGCTGATTGGGAATGTCAAGGAAGGGCGGAAGCAACAACAAGGGCTCAAATATACCGGAAAAAACCAGCTATAATAATTTGATAATTTCTTATAATTTATCTAACTATTCGGTTTCGCTTTTTTGATGGAGCGTCGTCACCGGCGCAGTGAAGGGTATACCTGAAAAGCTTAGCGAGCCCGCGAGGCGCAAAATGCAGCACCCGCGCCGCTGTTCTGCTTCAGGAGCGGCGTGGAAACGGATTGTGCGCGGCGAATCGAATTTCCAGTCCGGCCGGCGGGAGCATTTGGGGAAGCTTCGGTCCTGCCCGTGGCACCGGCTGGGATTTACCTTTGTTGCAATTGCCTCCTCAAAAAATGTGCTATGCGAAAGATTCTGTTGGGATTATTAGCCTTGCTGGTGCTGGCGGTGCTGGCCGTGGTGGCGGCGCCGTTCCTGTTCAAAGACAAGCTGCGGGCGCTGGCCGATAAGCAGATTGCCCAGCGCGTGCGGGCCAAAGTGCAGTACGACCCGGCCAACATCGACGTGAGCCTGTTGCGCTCGTTCCCGGACATGACGGTGAACATCCGCGACCTGCGCGTGATTGGGCTCGACTCGTTCAGCCGCGACACGCTGGCCTACCTGCCCAACCTGCAAGTGGGGCTCGACGTGATGAGCGTGGTGCGCGGCGGCCAGATTGCCATCAAATCCATCGAGCTGGAACGGCCCAACCTGAGCCTGCGCCGGCTGAAAAGCGGCCTGGCCAACTGGGATGTGATGATTTCGGACTCGGCCGCCGCTTCCAAAGGCCAGGACACGGCCCAGGTGAACCTGGCCATTCAGGGCTGGCGGATGACCGACGGCCGCCTGCGCTACGAGGACCTGACCTTGCCGTTTAGTATGCAGGCCCGGGGCGTGAACCACCGCGGCCGCGGCGACTTTGCCCGCAACGTGTTCGACATGACCTCGCAAACCACCGCCACCGACCTGGACCTGACCTACGGCGGCGTGGCCTACGTGACCGATAAGCAGCTCGACGCCGACGTGACGCTGAACATGGACCTGGCCAAGAGCCTCTACACGTTTAAGGATAATAAGATAAAGCTCAACGATTTTCCGTTCAGCTTTGCGGGCGCCATTGGCCTGCCCAACGCCACCGATATTACTTACGACCTGACGTTTAAGGCGCTGGAGACGGACTTCAAGACGCTGCTCAGCCTGGTGCCGGGCGTGTTCACGGCCCAGTTCAAGAACATCGAAACCAGCGGTAAGGTGGCCTTCGACGGCTACTACAAGGGTACCCAGAACGCCCTGCGCATGCCCGGCTACGGCGTGAACCTGACCGTGACCAACGGCCAGTTCCACTACCCGGAGCTGCCGCAGGCGGCGAAGAACATCAACCTGAAGATGCAGGTCGACAACCCTTCGGGCATCACTAACAACGTAAAGGTGAACATCCCGCAGTTTCACCTGGACCTGGGGCCGAACCCGGTGGACGGCAACGTGCGCATCGACGGGCTGGAGCCGATGCAGGTGGACGGCCGGGTGAAGGCCAACGTGAACCTGGCCGAGGCCCTGAAGGTGTACCCGGTGAAGGACCTGGCCATGCGCGGGCAGCTGTTCGTGGACGGTACGGCCAAGGGGATTTACTCCAAAACCCAGATGCCGGTGGTGAACGCGGCCATCCGGCTAACCAACGGCTTCGTAAAATCGGCCCAATTTCCGGCGCCGATTGAGAACATCAACTTGAATGGCACGGTGGTGAACACGACGGGCCGGGTAAACGACACGCAGATTAACCTGCCGCAGTTTCGGATGGTGCTGGAGGGCGAGCCGCTGGAAGGCCGCCTCACGGCCCACAACATCGACCAGCCGGTGTTTGACACCAACGTGCGGGGCACGGTGGACCTCACCAAAATCACGAGGATTTTCCCGCTCGAAGGCATGACCGTGACCGGCCGGGTGGCTGGCGACATCGCCGCCAAGGGCAACATGGCCGACGTGGAAGCCGGCCGCTACCAGAACGTGGTGGCCAGCGGCACCGTGAAGGCAACCAACGTGACCTACAAAAGCAAGGAGCTGCCGCAGGGCGTGAAAATCAGCACCGGCACGGCCACCTTCAATAACAACCAGGTGGCGGTGCAAAGCCTGAACGGCACGGCCGGCAGCTCTGACTTCGCGGCCTCGGGCACGGTGAGCAACTACCTGGGCTACCTCTTCACGCCGGGCCAGTCGCTGAAGGGCAACCTGACGGTGAACTCGCGCAACTTCAACGTGAACGAGTGGATGGTGGACGAGGTGTCGGCCAAGACGACGGCCACCGGCGGCCGGGCCCCGGCCAAGGCCGAGGGCGTGCTCCAGATTCCCAAGTACTTCGATTTGGTGCTGAACAGCCGCGTCGACAACGTGACCTACGACAACCTGAAGCTGACCGATGCCCGGGGCACCGTGGTGGTGCGCGACCAGACGGCCACGCTCAAGGGCATGACCTTTAATACGCTGGGGGCCACGTTCGGCACCACGGGCAGCTACAGCAGCCAGAACCTGGCGCACCCCAAATTTAACTTTGGGCTGAACATCAAGAACCTGAACTTTCAGAATGCTTTCGCGGCCTTCAGCACCATCAAGGCGCTGGTGCCGATGGCCAGCCAGGTGGAGGGCATCTTCGGCACCAACTTCAACGTGAGCGGCGAGATGGGCGCCGACATGCTGCCCAACCTGGCCACGCTCAGCGGCAAGGGCGTGTTCGACGTGGTGCGGGCAGCCATCAACCAGAGCGAGGTGATGACGAAAATTGCCAGCCTGACCACGCTGCCCGAGCTGAAAACCCTGCTGGTGGTGGACAAGAAAATCAACGCCAACCTCGTGAACGGCAACCTGGTGGTGCAGCCGTTTGACCTGACCGTGGGCGACGTGAAGATGACCCTGGGTGGCTCGAACAGCCTGACCGGGGCGCTGGCCTACGTCACGGCCCTGAACGTGCCCACCGGCCGGCTCGGCGCGGCCATGAGCAGCCAGCTCACCCGGCTCACCGGCGTGCAGGACATCAAGGGTGCCGAGCGCGTGACGCTGGGCCTGAACATCGGCGGCACCGTGACCAGCCCCCGCGTGCAGCTGACCAGCGGCAGCGTGAAGGACCAGGGCAAGGCGCTGGTGCAGACCGTGGCCAAGCAAAAAGCCCTCGACCTGCTGGGGGTGAAGGCCCGCCCCCTGAGCCGGGAGGACAGCACCCGCCGCGCCGGCCAGACGCCCGAAGAAGCCGCCGCCCAGGCCGTGCGGGACGAGAAGCAGCGCCGCATCGATACCGAGAACAAGGCCAAGGAGCAGTTGGCCAAGGGCTTCAACAGCCTCTTTGGCAAGCCCAAGCCGAAACCCAAGCCCGTGGAGCCCGCCGAACCCGCGCCGGCCGACACGACCAGAAAATGAGGCTTTCTTGGGATGGACCAGCAGGTCTGGGGGCTGAGAGACCGGGCCTGTCGGGCGCCGGGGGTGGTTGAACGAAAACCGGGCCCGCCCGCCCGGCGGTTAGCGCATCTTTGGCCGCATTGTTGGGCACGCTGGCTCAGCAGCTTCCCCGGAAGCCCGGTCTTTGCGCAGCCATTCGGTTCAACCTCATCTATTTCCCCAATTTTTTATGAATATCACCCGTTTACTGCCCTTAGCCTGTGCCGGCCTGCTGGGCTTGGCCAGCTGCTCCGAAGATGCTTCCGAAAACGCGGACTCCGCCAAGCTGGAAGTGCGAATGACGGACGCCCCCGGCGATTTTAAAGGCGTGGTGCTGGATGTGCGCCAGATTGAGGTGCATTTGAAGAAAGAACAGGACGCGGAGAAGCGCCAGCTGCTGGCTTTCGCGCCGCAGGTCATCAACGTGCTGGAGTACGTCAACGGCAAGTCGGCCCTGCTGGTAAGCGAGGACTTTGCCCCCGGCGACCTGGATGAAATCCGCCTCATTTTGGGCCCCGACAGCTACGTCATCGGCCGCGACGGCCAGCGCTACGACCTCAAAACCCCCAGCGGCCAAAGCTCCGGCGTGAAGCTGAAGCTGGAAAAATGCACCCTGCGCCAGCGCGAAACCTTCCAGCTGCTGCTCGATTTCGACGTGGCCAAGTCCATTGTGGAGCGCGGCAACTGGAATCCTGGCAAAGACAAAAAGGAGCGGTACCTGCTGAAGCCCGTCATCCGGGTGGTGGCCCTGGACCTGCGCGGCGGCCTGCGCGGCACGGCGGCGCCCGCCGCGGCCCGGCCCCAAATCCTGGCCATTCGCACTTCCGGCCTGCTCAGCCCGGATACGGTGAGCACCTCGGCCGATCCATCGGGCGCGTTCCAGCTCGGCGGGCTGCCCGCGGGCACTTACCGGGTGGAATATTTCCCGAGCACCGCGGCCCCCGCGGGCCAGCCCGCCTACCGCAACGTAACCGTGGGCGGCGTGGTGGTCACCAACGACCAGCTAACCATTGTCCCCACCACGGCGCTGAATTAACCCCGCATTTGATGAGGCCAAAAGGGCCGTTTCCCACTCGGGAAACGGCCCTTTTGGCGGTGGTCACCCGATAGCAGAGCCGAACACCGGGTATTATTAAACAAGCCTAAAGCTTATCCGAGTCGTTGGGTCAAAACAATAAAAGGGGCTTTTTGAGGTTGTAGAGCAGTAGGTTCCTCACCCCCTACCCTCCTTAGCTGATGAAAACCTTTGCTCTCTTCCTCTCGTTGCTGCTGGCGGCTGGCCACGCCGGTTTTGCGCAAGCGTCTACGTCCCCCGCCGGCGGGCAAAGCGCGGACGCCGCGCGCTTTGTTGCCCGGCCGCCCTTGTCCGACAGTACCCAGCAACTGGTGCATAAATTGTTCAAGCGGGCGCGCCTGTTCGGGGTGATTAGTGCGGTTAGTGGCGGTGTTTTGTTGAGCAGTGGGGTGATGTATGACCGAAGAGGGGAGTCGTTTCGAGACACGGGGTTTTCCCTGGTGGGAGGAGGCGCTGGGTTAACGATTGGTATTTTAAATCTCGGGCAATTCAGCCGTCGCCGCGAGCGAGCGGTGCTGGCCGCGTTGGAACGCGGGCAACCCCTGCCGGCCTATGCGGTCCGTTGGCTGCCGTTGATTGGCAGGTAGTCGGTGGCGCACCCACCGGGTATGGGCGGCGCTTGGGCAAGCCCTGGCCACAACGGCCCGCCTCAGCGGGCGTGAAGTGAGTCGGGCTACAGGCTCACGGCCGCCTGGCCGGCGGCGCTCAGCTCGCGGCAGTAGGTGATGAAGTCGGAGTTGACGGGCTCAAAGCCGTGGTCGCGCAGGCGGGTGGCCACCTGGGCGCGGTGGTAGCTGGCGTGCACCACGGCGTGGGTCAGGATGTCGTGCACGGCGCTGTCGTAGGCATTGCCCAGCGAGTTGGCGTAAGAAACCAGCCGCTGCAGCTCGGCCTCATCGGCGTGCACCATGAGCTGGTGCAGGGGCTCCGAGGTCTGCTCGTGCCAGTGGTGGCAGCCGGCCAGGTCGTGCTCCTGCCACACCTTTACGGGGCTGGCCGTGCCGCCGATGCGGGCAATCCAGATGGCCTGGGCGTTGAGCACGTGGCTGAACAGGCGCAGCACCGCGGCCGGGACTTCCGGGCCGGAGGTGGCCACTTCGTCGAGGCGGTGCAGCACGGTGGTGTTGGCCCACACGTTGAAAGCGCCAAGTTTTTCGAGGGTATTCATGAAATCAATGAGGAATGAAGAATGAGGAATGAAGAATTTTGGGGAAATGAAGGGATGAGAAATGCCGGGCGGGCAGGTAATTCTTCATTCTTCATTCCTCATTCTTCATTTCATCGCGGGTCTTGCCAGACCAGCTTTTCGTTGGTTTTGTTTTTTTCAAAGTCCGGGCACTTGCCGTCGCCCTTGCCGGTGATGCCGCCGTCGGGGCTGCACACCACCCGGCCCTTGGTGTCGAACACCTGCGAGTACTGGTCGCAGCACGGGGCCGACTGGTAGTAGACCGTCTGGCCGCCGTAGTCGTAGCGCAGGATGCGGATGAGGGGGTTGCGCTTGCGCTCGGCCAGCACGGCGGCAATGCGGGCCTTGAGCCACTGCGGGCGCGCCGTGGTGTCGGACTCGGCCACGCGGCTGGGCACCGGGTCCACGGTGTTGGCGCTGGTGGGGGCGGGCGTGCCGGGGCTCACCTGGCCGGTTTCGGGCGGCGTGGTGGGCGTGGTCACGCTCACCTGCTGGGGGGCGCAGGCCGTGGCGAGGAACAGAAACGCGGCGGGACGGAGTAGGCGCATGGTTTTAAGTGGTCAGTGGTTGTCAGTTGATGGTTGTCCGTTGTCAGTTGGCCGGGCTCAGGCAAAGGCTTACGCCCAGGACGGGGAATGGTTAAAGTTCATTGTTGCCGGTCGCCCCGACAACGGACAACCATCAACTGACAACTAAAACAAGCGCGGCCCGAACACCAGCGCGCCCACCACCAGCGCGCCCAGCGCGGCCAGCAGCACGGCGCCGGCGGCCACGTCCTTGGCCCGGCCCGCCAATGGGTGGTAGGCCGGCGAGGCCAAATCCGTCAGCGCCTCGATGGCCGTGTTCACCAGCTCGGCGGTCCAGACGCCCGCCACGGCCAGGGCCACCAGCGCCCATTCCAGGCGGCTGATGCCGTAGTAAAACCCCAGGCCGATGACGGCCACCGTGGCCGCGGCGTGCAAGCGCAGGTGCACTTCCGAGCGCAGCGCCGACCACACCCCGCGCACGGCGTGGCCGAAGCTGGCCACGCGCCGCCGCCACAGTCCTTCGGGCGGGCGGCGCCGGGCGGGGTGGGGGGCGGCGGGCTCAGCCACGGGCTTCAAACTCCTGAAAAACCGACTGGCGCAGCCCCGACCACTCGGGCTTGATGATGCTGAAAATAACGGTGTCGCGCCGCAGGCCGCCCTGCGTGAGGCGGTGGCTGCGCAACGTGCCTTCTTCGGTGGCGCCCATGCGGGCCATGGCCGTGCGCGACTTGTAGTTGCGGGCGTCGGTTTCCAGCTCCACCCGCTCGCAGCCCAGCTGGCCGAAGGCGTGGCTCAGCAGCAAATGCTTGCACGCCCGGTTGAGGCCCGTGCGCTGGAAGGCCTCCCCCATCCAAGTGTAACCAATGCTGATGCGCTGCTCGGCCTCGCTCGCGTTGTAGTAGCTGGTGCTGCCGGCCAGCTGCCCGGTTTGGCGGTCCACGATGACGAAGGGGTAGCGCTGGCCCTCGGCGCGGGCCTCCAGGGCGTGGCGCAGGTAGGCGGCCAAGCTCACCGCGTCATCGGCGCGGGTGAGGGTGTACTGCCACAGCCCGGCGTCGAAAGCCACGGTTTTGAGGGCTTCGAAATCAGTAATTTCCAACGGCCGCAGGCGGACGCGGTTGTTTTCAAGGACGATGTGGGCAGAAAAATCCATGCAAGAAACCGGGGAATAAGGCTGCAAAGATGCCGGGAAAAAAGAAAAGCCGCCCTGCCAAGACTGACGGGGCGGCTTTTTTAATTAGTTGTCATCCTCATCTAGCGTCCGCCTGCGAAGAGCCTCATCAAGCCCAAATGTTGAGAAGTACTCAATTGCTGCGGGCGTGGTAAGGTCTTTCGCCGCGCTCAGGACGACAGCCGTGAAATTGGTGCTACCGGCCCACCATTTCCTCGGGTTTCAGCCACTCGTCGAACTCGGCCTCCGTCACGTAGCCCAATTGCAGCGCGGTTTCCTTGAGGGTGCTGCCGTTCTTGTGGGCCGTTTGGGCAATTTCGGCGGCTTTGTAGTAGCCGATGTGGGGGTTGAGGGCCGTGACCAGCATCAGGCTGCTGTCGACGTGCTTCTGGATGTTGGCCCGGAGGGGCTTGATGCCCACGGCGCACTTGTCGGTGAAGCTCACGCACACGTCGCCGAGGAGGCGGGCCGAGTGCAGGAAGTTGTAAATCATCATGGGCTTGAACACGTTCAGCTCGAAGTGGCCCATGGAGCCGCCCACGGTGATGGCCACGTCGTTGCCCATCACCTGGGCGGCCACCATGGTCATGGCCTCGCACTGGGTGGGGTTCACCTTGCCGGGCATGATGCTGGAGCCGGGCTCGTTGTCGGGGATGTCGATTTCGCCGATGCCGGCGCGCGGGCCCGAGCTGAGCATGCGGATGTCGTTGGCAATTTTCATCAGGCTCACGGCCACGGTTTTCAGGGCGCCGTGGGCTTCCACGATGGCGTCGTGGGCGGCCAGGGCCTCAAACTTGTTTTCGGCCGTCACGAAGGGCAAGCCGGTGAGCTGGGCGATGTGCCGGGCCACGTTCTCGGAGTAGCCGGGCGGGGTGTTGATGCCCGTGCCCACGGCGGTGCCGCCCAGGGCCAGCTCGCTCAGGTGGGCCAGCGTATTCTTGATGGCGCGCAGGCCGTGGTCGAGCTGCGACACGTAGCCCGAAAACTCCTGGCCCAGGGTGAGCGGCGTGGCGTCCATGAAGTGCGTGCGGCCGATTTTCACGATGTCCATGAACTCGTGGGACTTCTCCTTAAGCGCGTCGCGCAGCTTCTCGATGCCGGGAATGGTGGTTTCAGTCAGGATTTTGTAGGCCGCGATGTGCATGGCCGTCGGGAAGGTGTCGTTGCTGCTCTGGCTCTTGTTCACGTCGTCGTTGGGGGCCAGGGCCTTCTTCTCGTCGGTGAGCTGGCCGCCCTGCAGCACGTGGCCGCGGTAGGCAATCACCTCGTTCACGTTCATGTTGCTCTGGGTGCCCGAGCCGGTTTGCCACACCACCAGCGGGAACGAATCGGCCAGTTCGCCGGCCAGGATTTCGTCGCACACCCGGCCAATCAGTTCGGCCTTGTCGGCCGTGAGCACGCCGGCGTCGCGGTTGGTGAGGGCGGCGGCTTTTTTGAGGTAGGCGAAGGCGGCGATGATTTCCTTGGGCATCCGGTTGATGTCCTGGGCAATGGGGAAGTTCTCGATGCTGCGCTGGGTTTGGGCGCCCCAGTAGGCGTCGGCGGGTACCTGCACGGTGCCCATGGTGTCCTTTTCGGTGCGGAAAGTCATTGATTGATGTGCTGATTTGCTGATGTGAAGATGTGCGGATTTGAGTCGGAGCGGCGGGCAAAAGTACACTGCCGTTGAACGGCTGCTTTTATTGCAACCAAGGCAGCCGCCAAATGCCTTCCCCCCGTACACGAAGAAGGGCTACCGCCAAATGAAAATGGCCGCGTTTCATTTTCGCAGCACATTGTCACATCAGCACATCAAAAAAATCAACGCATCAAATGTCCTCCATCAAGCAAGTCATTGAAATCCTGGCCTCGTCCGACAAAAGCTTTGAAGACGCTCTCCAGCGGGCCGTGCAAAGTGTGAGCACCTCCATTCCGAACATCTCCTCCATCTACGTGCAGGACCAGAGCTGCAAGGTGCGCGACAACCGCATCGTGGAGTACCGCGTCACGGCCAAGGTCAGCTTCGGCACGCCGGCCGAGGAGTTTGACCTCTCGGAGCTGGAGCGCACCTTCGCCGAAGCCCCCGTGCCCGCCGGCAACGGCGCCCCCGACTACAGCCACGTGGAGGTGAAAACCGCGCCCGAGCTGCCCCGCGAAGTGGAGCCCGGCGGCAGCGCCACGGAGTCGGCCAGCGGCGGCGGCTACAGCGGCTAAGTTTCCACCTTTCAACGTCCTGGGCTCACCTCACCCCCCGGCCCCCTCTCCCGTGGAGAGGGGGAGCCAGACGATTTGTATTACAGTAGTTTTCAAGTCTGTATACATCTTTTTTGGCTCCCCTCTCCGCGGGCTTCGCGCATCAAGCGAACCGGGGCCGTGCCCCGTGGGGGTCTCGTGAGTTGAACCGGCCGCGCAGGGTATTCCAACCTGAAAGCTGCTTTGACATTGCGCAAACCTCCGCCACCATTCAGTGGCGGGGGCTCCATATTTATCAACCAGGATTCGTGCTTGCGCCGTGGCTCCCCCTCTCCTCGGGAGAGGGGGCCGTGCCCCGTGGGGGTCCCGTGAGGTCTTCCAGCCGCGCATAACTGCCTCACCTGGGAAGTATCTGATTTGAGCTACCTTTCGCTGAAACGCCGGGCCCGAATCGTAACGGTTTGGACCCTTCACTTAGCGAGGATACTATGCTGAAACGCTACACGTTGCTGCTGGCGGCGGGGCTGCTGGCCGGCCCCTCGGCCCCCGCCCAAACCGCCCCCGCCGAAACCAAGCCGCTGCTGGGCTTCACCGCCGCCACGGCCGCCACCGAGTACCAGCTCGAAGCCCAGTTCGACGCCCAGCTCCGGGCCGAAAACCTGCGCCAGTGGATGAAGCGCCTGGCCGCGCGTCCGCACCACGTGGGCTCGCCCCACGACAAGGACAACGCCGAGTTCATGGCCGGCCTGTTCCGGTCCTGGGGCTACGACACGCGCATCGACGTGTCGTACGTGCTGTTCCCGACGCCCAAGCTGCGGGTGCTGGAGCTGGTGGCGCCCACCAAATTCACGGCCAGCCTCACCGAAAAGCCGGTGGCCGAAGACGCCACTTCGGGCCAGACCAGCGAGCAGTTGCCCACCTACAACTGCTTCTCCCGCGACGGCGACGTGACGGCCGAGCTGGTGTTCGTCAACTACGGCGTGCCCCGCGACTACGAGGAGCTGGAGCGCCGCGGCATCGACGTGCGGGGCAAGATTGTCATTGCCAAGTACGGCGGCTCCTGGCGCGGCATCAAGCCCAAAGTGGCGGCCGAAAAGGGCGCCATCGGCTGCCTGATTTATTCTGACCCCAAGGACGACGGCTACGCCCGCGGCGACGTGTACCCCAAGGGTCCGTTCAAGCCCGAGAGCGGGGCCCAGCGCGGCTCGGTGCTCGACATGCCCACCTACCCCGGCGACCCGCTCACGCCCGGCTACGGCTCCACCAAAAATGCCAAGCGCCTCGACTACAAAAAAGCTCCCACGCTCACCCAGATTCCGGTGCTGCCCATTTCGTACGGCGACGCCCAGCCCCTGCTCGCGGCCCTGGCCGGCCCCATGGCGCCCGAAGCCTGGCGCGGCGCCCTGCCCATTCCCTACCACCTCGGCCCGGGGCCGGCCAAGGTGCATTTACAGTTGGAGTTCAACTGGAAAACCGAGCCGGTGTACAACGTCATCGCCACGCTAAAGGGCAGCCAGTACCCGGACCAATGGATACTGCGCGGCAACCACCACGACGCCTGGGTGAACGGCGCCAACGACCCGCTCAGCGGCGTGGTGGCGATGCTGGAAGAGGCCCGCGCCGCCAGCGAGCTGTACAAAGCCGGCTGGCGCCCCAAGCGCACGCTCATGTTCTGCGCCTGGGACGGCGAAGAGCCCGGCCTGCTGGGCTCGACCGAGTGGGCCGAAACCAACGCCAAGCAGTTGCAGGAGCACGCCGTGGCCTACCTCAACAGCGACAGCAACGCCCGCGGCTTTTTGTCGGCGGCCGGCTCGCACACGCTGGAGAAGTTTTTCAACCAGGTGGGGCGCGACGTGACCGACCCGGAAAAGAAGATGTCCATCAACGACCGGCGGCGGGCCTACGACCTGCTGAACGGCACCCCGGAGGTGCAGAAGGACGCCCGCGACCGCGCCGACCTGCGCATTGGGGCGCTGGGCGCGGGCTCCGACTACTCGCCCTACCTTCAGCACCTGGGCATCGCGGCGATGAACGTGGGCTTTGGCGGCGAGGGCGAGGGCGGCGAGTACCACACCATCTTCGACTCGTTCGACCACTCCACCCGCTTCAAGGACCCCGACTTTGCCTACGGCGTGGCCCTGGCCCAAACCATGGGCCGCTGCGTGCTGCGCCTGGCCAACGCCGACGTACTGCCCTTCGAGTTTCAAAACTTCTCGAATACCGTGGCCAAGTACCACGCCGAGGTGAAGCAGCTGGCCGAAACCATGCGCACCGAAACCGAGCGGCAAACCAAGCTCCTGGCCGAGAAACGCTACGAGGCCGTGGCCGACCCTACCCTGACCCTGCTGCCGCCCAAGGCCCAGGAGGCGGTGCCCTACCTCAACTTCGCGCCCCTCGACAACGCCTTGGCCAAGCTCGAAAAAAGTGCCGAAGCCTACGCTCAGGTCCGTAAATCCTCCGGCGCCGTGCCCGCCGCCCGCCAGCAGGATCTGGACCAGCTGCTGTACCGGGCCGAGCAGCAGCTGCTCAGCGCCGAGGGCCTGCCCCGCCGCCCCTGGTACCGCCACCAGATTTACGCGCCGGGCTTCTACACCGGCTACGGCGTGAAAACCCTGCCCGGCATCCGCGAAGCGGTGGAGGAGCGCAAGTGGGCCGAGGCCGACGAGCAAATCCGGCGCACGGCCGCCGCCATCGAGCGGTTTTCGGGCCAGGTGAGCCGGGCTGCCGCGGTGGCCGGGCCCGCGCCCGCGCAGTGAGTAATGGCCGCAATGGAGGACCTCATGCTAAAAGTGGAACGTCCTGCTGCGCGGAGTCGAAGCATTTTTACCGCTTCGTTGATAACGGCATTGGTTGCCCGTGGGAGAGATGCTTTGGCAAGCTCGGCAAGACGTTATTTAGGATTTCACTCGCTTTTTTAAAAAATGAATCTTTTCTCTTCCTCACGCTTGGCTGCTGTGCTGCTGAGCGCCGCCCTTGCCGGTTGCACCCAAACGAAAGCGCCGGCTACCGAATCGAATGCAGATTCGGGCTTGCTGGCCGCCTACTTCCAGCCCACCGAAACCGGCGTGCAGGACGGCGGCGTGCGCGTCATTTCCATCAGCACGCCCAAGGGCCAGTTCAAGGTCTGGACCAAGCGCTTCGGCCACAACCCCAGAATCAAGGTGCTGCTGCTTAACGGCGGGCCGGGCGCCACCCACGAGTACTTCGAGTGCATGGAAAACTTCCTGCCCCGGGAAGGAATCGAGTTCATCTACTACGACCAGCTCGGCTGCGGCCTGTCCGACAACCCCAAGGACACGGCCATGTGGAGCCTGCCGCGCTACGTGGAGGAAGTGGAGCAGGTGCGCCAGGCCCTGAACCTGACCAAGGACAACTTCTACCTGCTGGGCCATTCCTGGGGCGGCATCCTGGCCGCCGAGTACGCCTTCAAGTACCAGCAGCACCTCAAAGGCCTCATCATCTCCAACATGATGATGAGCTGCCCCGCCTACGGCAAATACGCCCAGGACGTGCTGGGCAAGCAGATGAAGCCCGAAGTACTGGCCGAAGTGCGCGCCATTGAGGCCCGGAAAGACTTTGCCAACCCGCGCTACATGGAGCTGCTCATGCCCAATTTCTACGCCGAGCACGTGCTGCGTCTGCCGCTGGACCAGTGGCCCGAGCCGGTGACTCGCTCGCTGGGCAAGTCCAACCAGTCGCTCTACGTCACCATGCAGGGCCCCAGCGAGTTCGGCATCGCCGGCAAACTGGCCACCTGGGACCGCACCGCCGACCTGCCCAAGCTCACGGTGCCCGTTCTCGCCATCGGCGGCCAGCACGACACCATGGACCCCGCCCACATGCGCATGATTGCCACCAAAGTGCAGCGGGGCAACTCCCTCATCTGCCCCAATGGCAGCCACATGAGCCTCTACGACGACCAGCAAACCTATTTCACGGGGCTGCTCAAGTTTCTGAAATCCGTAGACGAAGGCACGCTCAAACCCGGCGCTACGCTGTAGTTGTCCGTTGCTAGTTGTTAGTTGTCAGTACTCTGTTTCGGATTACTTTGACAACTGACAACTGACAACTAGCAACTAGCAACGGACAACTAAAACGGCACCGTGACTTCCACGGGCAGGGACGCGCGCCGGCCGCCGGCCACGCCGGGCTGCCAGGCCGGCCCCTCGCCCACGATGCGCAGCGCCTCCGCGTCGTAATCGGCGCGCAGGCCGCGGGCCACTTTCAGGTCGCGCAGCTTGCCGTCGGCGTCCACCACGAAGGTGATGCGCACCGAGCCGGTCAGGCGCGGGGCTTTTTCGTCGGGTTGAAACAAGGCCGCTTCGCGGCGCACGTAACTGCGCAGGGCTGGGGTGCCGCCCACCGGTACCGGCACGATGGCCGGCGCCACGGGCATGGGCGTGGCCCGAACCCGCGCCGCCACTGCCTTGTCGGCCGTTGCGGGCGACAAGGCAGTGGCTTTTTTAGCCGGGCTGGCAGTGGCGTAATCACCGGCTTTAGCGGCGGCGGTGTCGGAAGCGGCTCCCCACCCATCCGACGTGGCGCTGAGGCTTTTAGCGGGCGGCGCGGCGGCCATCCTGGCGGGGCTCTGCAAAGTGTCCGCGGCTTCATTTGCCATCACCGATTCGGCAGCAGCCCCGGTGCTGGCTAGAATTTCGCCGTCGGCCGCGTCGTTGCGGCCGGCGCGCACGGTAGCGGGCTTGGTTATTTGGCGGAGCCCACGGCGGGCGGCCACGCGCGGCGGGGCGGCGGGGGCGGCCGCGTATTCGGCTTCTTTGGCAGTTGCTGCTGCTTTGGGGGCCGCAGCGCCCGTGGCTGCCGAGGCAGGCTTCAAAGCAGGTTCTGATGCGGCGGGGGCCTGGGCCAGAGTGGGCGCGGGCGCCGCCGTTTCGAGGCGGGCCGTGGCGGCGGTGGGGGCTGCGACGCGCTGCTCCCAGCCCCAGATGCCGCCGCCGACCACGGCCAGCAACGCCGCCGCGGCCGCCAGGCGGGGCCACGCCCAACCGGTGGGCACGGGTTCGGGCGCGGTCATACCCGGTAGGGCCGCGCCCGTGCGGGCGTGCAGGCGGGCGCGCAGGGTGGCCACGGCCTGGTCAGTGGTGGCCGCGTCGCTCATCGAAAATCCGTCCACCAGGTCGGCGCAGCGGGCGCAGTCCAGGGTATGCGCCTCGATGCGGTGCTGCTCGGCGGCCGTGAGGGTGCCGGCCGCGTACGCGCGCAGCTCCGCCGGGGCCGGGTGGGGGCCGGGGGTGGGCAGCTGGGCAAAAGGCGAGTCAGCGGGCGACATGGAGTGGGTTGTTGGGGGCGGACGGCGGGGCGGGTTGGGACTTGGGCGCGGGCGCAGGTGTCGGCGGGCCGGGCGGCTCCAGTTGGCGGCGCAGCATGCGCTTGCCGTTTTGCAGGTGGCTGCGCACCAGGTTCAGTTCGAGGCCGGTTTCGGTGGCGATGTCGCGGTAGCACTTTTTTTCGAGGTAGAATAATTCGAGGCAACGGCGCTGGGCCGCCGGCAGTTGGGCCAGGGCCGCCTCCAGGCTTTGCAGACGAATTTCGGTGTCCTCGGCGTCTTCCGCCGCCGCCTCTTCGCTGAGCAGATGCCGGGCCGCGGCGGTTTCCACATCGGCGGCGTCGGGAAAGCTCAGGATGAGCGGCCCGGCGCTGGGCCCGGCGCGCTTGCGGGCCCGCAGCTGCATCAGGCAGTGGTTGCGGGCGGTGGTGTGCAGCCAGGCCGGAAAGTTGTCGGGTGCGTGGGTGCGCAGGGCCTTCACCAAATGCTCGAACAGCTGCATCACGGCGTCCTGGGCGTCTTCGTCGGGCGGGGCCAGGTAGCGGCGGCACACGGCAAACGCCTCGGGCAGGTACCGGTCGTAGAGCACGCCCAGGTCGGCCACGTCGCCGCGCAGGCGGTAGCGGGCCAGCAGCTCCTGGTCGGAGAGCGGCGCGGCGGCGGCGGACGGGGAGCGGCGGAAAAACATCAGGCGGGGAAGATACCACCGTTTCGGGGCCGGGCCGCAACCAAAACCGGCCCGGCCGGACAGCCGCAGCGGGCTGCCCCGCCGGGCCGGTGCGGCTGAGTTGGTAGCTGTTAGTTGTCAGGTATTAGTTGTCAGTTGTTAGCATCTTGGCAAGCATTTGACTGACAACTGACAACTAACAACTAACAACTAACACCTGACAACTAAACTAATACTACGGGCTGACCAGGTTCAGGCTCAGGTTGAAGTACAGCGGGTTGGTGAGCGTGTTCTGAAACAGCGACGGCTCGGAGCCCAGCGTGCTTTCCCGCTCGCCGGTGGGGTCCTGGTTGCGGAAGGCGTCGTTGCGGTAGTTGTAGCGCAAGCCGGCCTGGGCCGACACCCACACGAAGCCCGTCAGCTGTTGCTCGTAGGTGAGGCGGGGCTTGAGCTCGCCGCGACGCAGGTATACCTCGTCGGTGCCGGCCTTGCCCAGGTAGTAGGAATTGCCCTCCAGCTCGTAGCCCAGCTTGAGCAACGCCTTGGTGCCGAAGTTGCGGCGCAGCTCGGCGCGGGCCGGAAAGATGACCTCGCAGCCCCACTGCGGCGAGAACGTGCGGTTGTAGAGCAGCACCGGAATGTAGAGCAGTTGCCCGGCGCGGTAGGTGCGGCTCAGGCCCAGACCCCACTGCAAGTTGTCGTTGGGCTTCCAGCCGTAGACGCCCGTGGCGCTGAACGTGAAGTGCTCGGCCCGCAGCTCGTTGACGCCGCGGTAGTTGCCGCTGGCATCGAGGTTGAGCTGCAGTAGAAAGAAGCGCTTGGTGTCGAACGGGTTGAAGATGGTCGTGTTGATGCCCGTGGTGCGCAGGCCATTCTGCAGCCGGTCGAAGTAGGGCGAGCGCTCGGGGTTGGCCAGGTCGAGGCCGGTGTTCCAGTAGGTCAGGCCCACGTTGTAAATGAAGTCGCTGCGCGAGATAACCGGGGTGTTGAGGGCCAGCCGGATGCCGCGGGCCGAATTCACGCGGGTGCTAACCTCAGCGCCGGTGGGCTCCGTGCCCGACCGGGGCGACGGGCCGATGGTGGTGAGGTCGAAGGGCAACTGCGCCTCGTAGCCCACCGAAATCAACTTGGTGGGCGTCAGGTACAGCACTTTTTGGGTGGCGTAGTTGGTGGCGCCCTCGGCGGAGGCGTCGCCAAACTGGTCGAAGTTTTCGACCGGGGCGGTGCGGGCGGTATCGGGCGTTTGGGCGGCGGCCGGCACGGCTACGAGCAACCCGGCGGTCAGCAACAGGTAAAGAAATTTCATGCGAAGAGGGAAAACCAGCGTGGAAGAAGGGGGAAGGGCCGCAGCCGGCGCGGCGCTACTTCTTGGCCACCTGCCGCTTCCACACGTCGGTGCGGCCGAAGATTGACACGCCGATGAAGCCGCGCACCTCCAGGGTGTTGGGGTCTTTCAGGGTCATCTCGCAGCTGTAGTCGCTGCCGTTTTTGGGGTCGTAAATTTTGCCGTTCTCCCACTTGCCGGCTTCGGTCGAGGTGAAGTCGCGCATGTTGACCAAACCCTTGAGGGGCGTTTTGCGCTTGGCTTCGTCGGGGTTGTTCACGTCGGTGCGGGGGGTGCCGTCGGGGTTGTTGGGCACCTTCAGCCAGACGAGGCGGCCGTGGTACTTGCCATCCTGCTTGTAAATCTGAATCATGCCGGTACCCTCGCCATTTTTCCACACGCCCAGCACGTCGTCGGGGCCAGCGGCCCGGGCCGGCACCACGGCCAGCAGCAGGTGAAAGAAGAGGGCGCTAACAAATACCAAAAGACGCTTATTCATGAGAAAGTGAGAATAAAAGTGGATGAGGGAGTATCGCAAATGTAAAGAGGACTTACGCAAATTTTTCGAGCAAATTTTTACCCGGAAAAATACTGCGCAAAGGAGGCTTTGGGAATGAGGGCGCAGGTCCCGACGAGGTAAAATCCGGGCTGCTCGGCACCCCCTAGCAGTTCGCGTACCAAAAATCCGCGCGCCGGCCCGCTGGCCTTCAAGGAGTGGCCCGGCGCCCAGTTTTTCGAAGCCGTGTGTATTCTGGCGGCCGGCGGCATCAGGAGGACAACGTTTCACCCCATTCCCCAATACCTCATGAAAAGCCCCCTCTCCCTGGCGTTGGCGCTGCTGCTGACGGCCGCCGCGCCCGCCGCTGCCCAACAAGCCGCCCGCAGCACGGCGCCCGTCGGCGCCCCCGCCGATACGGCCCGCCACCGCACCATCACCGGCGTAGTGCGCGACGGCCAAACGAAGCAGCCCGTGCCCGGCGTCACGGTGCTCATCAAAGGCACTCGGCAAGGCACCAGCACGGCGGCCGATGGGCGCTACGCGCTGCGGGTAGCGAATGCCAGCGCCGCCACGCTGGTGTTTTCCAGCGTCGGCTACGTCACGCAGGAGGTCCGCATCGGCAGCGCCCGGGTGGTGAACATGAACCTGACGATGGACGTCAAAGAGCTGAGCGAAGTGGTGGTAGCCAAGGGCATAAGACGCGCTCCGGGCGTGGTTATTCGGGGCGCTACGACTTACCCGGCGAAACGAGCAAAGGGGAACCAGGGGAATGCCGATCAAGCCGTGGGCGACTACGATGCACTGTCGAGCGGCACCTCCACCCCCAGCCCCCTGGCCACCATGCCCGCCCGCGACGAGGCCGGCGCCGGCGACACCTACGCCCAGATGCAGGAAAATAAGTTTTTCGAAGTAAAAAAAGACGCGCTCAGCACTTTTGCCCTCGACGTGGACAACGCCAGCTACAGCAACGTGCGCCGCTTCCTTAACGAAGGCCAACTGCCCCCGCGCGACGCCGTGCGGGTGGAGGAGCTGCTGAACTACTTCCGCTACGACTACCCCGCGCCGCCCGCCGCCTCGCCCGACCCCGTGCGCATCAGCACCGAGCTGGCCGCCTGCCCCTGGAACCCCGCCCACCAGCTGGCCCGCGTCGGCGTGCAGGCCCGGCGCATCGAAACCGCCAAGCTGCCCCCGGCCAACCTCGTGTTCCTGGTCGACGTGTCGGGTTCGATGATGAGCCCCGACCGCCTGCCCCTGGTGCAGGCCGGCCTGAAGCTGCTGACGAAGCAACTGCGGCCCCAGGACCGCGTGGCGCTGGTGGTGTACGCCGGGGCCGCCGGCCTGGTGCTGCCGCCCACGCCCGGCTCGCAGCCCCAGGTCATCCTCGACGCCATCGACCGGCTGCAGGCCGGCGGCTCCACGGCCGGCGGCGCGGGCCTGCGCCTGGCCTATTCCACGGCCAAGCAGTACTTCAACAAAGACGCCAACAACCGCGTCATCCTGGCTTCCGACGGCGACTTTAACGTGGGCGAAAGCTCCGACGCGGCCCTGGAGCAGCTCATCGTGGACCAGCGCGAGAGCGGCGTGTTCCTCACCGTGCTGGGCTGCGGGCGCGGTAACCTGCGCGACGCCCGCATGGAAGCCCTGGCCGACAAGGGCAACGGCAACTACGCCTACCTCGACAACCTCGACGAAGCCGGCCGGGTGCTGGTGGCGCAGTTCGGCGGCACGCTCTTCACCGTGGCCCAGGACGTGAAGCTGCAAGTCGAATTCAACCCCGCCCGGGTGGCCCACTACCGCCTGGTGGGCTACGAAAACCGCCTGCTGGCCGCCGAGGATTTCAACAACGACCGCAAGGACGCCGGCGAGCTCGGCGCGGGCCACACCGTCACGGCCCTCTACGAAATCGTGCCCGTGGGCGCCGCCCAGCCGCTGGTCGACCAGCTCAAGTACCAGCCCGAAAAGGCTGCGCCCGCCAGTCTCCAGTCGTTCCTCACCAATGACGTGCTGACCGTGAAGCTGCGCTACAAAGAGCCGCAGGGCAGCACCAGTAAGCTACTGGCCCAGCCCCTGGTAGGCGCGGCGGGCAGCATCGAAAAGGCCTCGGTCGACTTCCGCTTTGCCGCCGCCGTGGCCCAGTTTGGTATGCTGCTACGCCAGAGCGAGCAGCGCGGCACCGCCACCTGGGCCGCCACCGAGCGCCTGGCCGACGGCGCCCGCGGCGCCGATGCCGACGGCTACCGCGCCGAGTTCGTGCGCCTCGTGCGCCTGGCTGAGGGCCTGAGCGGCAGCCCCGCCGTGGGCAAGCGGTAGGGAACGCTCAGTGATTAACGATTAGTGGTTGACGGCGGTTTATTGTCCACTAATCACTAATCGTTAACCACTAACCGTTAATCACTGAATAAGCCAGGTTTTGGGGCCGTCCGCTTCGTAGGCGGCCAGCAGGAGGTCGCCGCCGGGCTGGAACTGCACCCGGTTGGTGGGGCCCTTGCCGTGGCACTCGTATTCGGCGCGGTTGTTGGCGCGGTTCCATAGCACGGCGTCGCCGGTGGCGAAGCCCAGGGCCAGGGTACGCCCGCTGGGCTCGATGGCCAGGGCGGTGAGGGGGTGGGGCAGGGGCAGCACCGCCACGGCCGCGCCGGGCTGCAAGGGCCAGCTTTTCAGATTGGGCGTGCCCGTGGCGGCCAGCAGCGTGTCGGCGTGCAGGCACAGGCTCCGCACCGGCGTGGTGGCCAAAGCCTTTCGTACCTGCGCCCCCGTACCCAGGTGGTACACCAGGGCCACGCCCGAATCGAAGCCCAGCGCCACGCGCTGCCCGTCGGGAGCAAAAGCCACCGCCGTGATGCTGCTTTTTTCCGGCAGCGTGAGCTTGACGAGCACCGGCCCCGCGGCCCCGCGCAGGTTCCAGAGCCAGCAGCCGCGGGCGCCCACCAGCACGGCCCGGCCGCCGCCCGGGGCAAAGGCCACGGCCCGCAGCGGGCCCGGGGCCTGCCATTTGGCCAGCGTAGCGAGCGTTTCGGGGTTCCACAGACGCACCTGGCCGGCGGCATCGGCGCTGAGGAGGGTGTCGGGGTGGGGGGCAAAAGCCAGGTCGGTTACGGGCTGGGTGTGGCCGGGGTAGGTCCGCAGCAGCAGCCCGGTGCCGGTCTGAAACACGGCCACCGGGGCCGCGCCGCCCACGGCCACCAGGCTGCCGTTGGGGCTGAAAGCCGCCACGCGGCCGTTGCCAGCGGCCGGCCGAAACTCGCGGCGCGGCTTCGGCAGCTCGGGCAGGGTCATCGCCAGCAGGCCCGCGAGGGCCAGGGCATACAGAACAATACGCATAAAACTAGCGGCTGATGGGGTAGGTGCGCACCGCGCCTTCCACGGTCACGCTCATAGTAGCGGTGCGCAGCATCACGGCGTCGTTCTGATACTCAAAAGCAGGCTCGCCGTATTTAGCACCGGCAAACGCATTGCGGAAGGCTTCGGCTTCGCGCGGGGGCACCTTGAGGCGGTAGGGCTGGGCGAAAAGCGGCGAAAGCAGCGTGAAATACTCGGTGTCGGCGCTGTACTCGCCGAGCTTGAAGCTTTGCCAGTTAGCAGAGTTGCCGTAAGTGGCCAGCATCTTGGCCCGGCCCTCCTGCAAAAAGGCCTTCCGGCGCTCGTCCTGCTTGGCCATGCGCTTCTGGTACTCGTCGGTTTTCTCAAATTCGCTCTTGCGGGCCCAGCGTTGCATGTTTTGGTTGGCGTAGGCGGCCATGCGCTCGTCGGTGCTGGGCACCCGCCAGAACTTGAGCGAGCCGTCGCGGCTCACGCTGGCCAGGTGCCGGCCGTCGGGGCTGAACACCACGTTTTCGACCTCGGCCGTGTGCAGCTCGCCGCTCACGTCCTGCACCAGCTGGCCGGTGGCCACGTCCCACACGCGCACCTTGCGGTCGCCGCCGCAGGTGGCAATCAGCTGCCCGTCGGGGCTGAAGGCCGTGCCCCACACGTCCGACACGTGCGCCGGAATGGTGTACACGAGCTTCTGCGTCTTCAGGTCCCACACCCGGGCCGTGTTGTCCCAGGCGCCGCTCACCACGTACTGGCCGTTGGGGGCGTAGCGGGCGTCCCACACCTCGTCGGTGTGGCCGGTCAGGCCGTATTTCTGCTGCCAGGTGCGCGTGTCCCACACCCGCAGGCTGTGGTCGCCGTTGGCCGTGAGCAGTTCGGTGCCGTCGGGGCTGAAATCCACCGACGTCATGTTGGTCGAGCGGCCCTTGTTGGTCTTGGCTTTGTCGTAGGCGGCGACCGGCGCAGCGGCGCGGGCGGTGCCCAGCGTGGCCAGGCGCTGCCCGCCCAGCGCGTCGAACACCAGGGTCTGGCCGTCCCAGCCGGCGCTGGCCAGTCGCTTGCTGTCGGGGCTGAAAGCCACGTCGCGCACGTAATCGACGTGCTCGGTATTTTTGCGCAGCAGCTCGCCGGTCAGCGCGTCCCACAAAATCAGGGCTTTGTCGACGCCGCCCGAGGCGATGTAGCGGCCGTTGGGGCTGTATTTCACGGCCACCACGTCGTCGGTATGGCCTTTAAGGGTCAGCAGCGACTTGCCCGTTTCCACGTTGTACACCACGATGTCGCGGCCCAGCCCGCACACCACCACGCGCTTGCCATCGGGGCTGTAGTCCACCCCCAGCAGCGCGGCCGAGGTCAGAATTTCGTGCTCAAAATACGGGTTAGAATCTTCGGCCCCGGCCTGCGCGGCCGCGGTTTCGGACCCCAGCGAGCCAAGCAGTAGAATGAAAAGTAATCTGACGTTCATAAAAAAGAGGTTAAAAGCAGAAGCGAAAAAGAAAAAGCGGGAGATAAGGAGACCAAGACAAAAGCCGAATGAACCTGGCAGAGCCGATGAACCGTGGGTTAGTACTGCCCCCCCACCGCGCGGCCGGGTAGGTCCCGCATTCGGGGCAGGGCCGCCGGGGCCCGGTGGTCGGCGGAGGTGGTGTCGGTCAAGGCTTCGAGAAAAGCCGTGAGCTGCTCTACCTCGGGGGCGGTGAGGGGCCGGGGCGGTAGCGGCCGGTGGTAGCCGTCGGTGAGGACGGCGGCCAGCGTGGCCGCGCCGCCGTCGGCCCGGTAGGGCATCGTCACGGCCACGTTGCGCAGGGTGGGGGTTTTCACCCACTGGCCAGCCGCCACCTCGTGCCGCTGCCCGTCGCGGAACTGCGGCCCGCCGTGGCAGCCGGCGCAGCCGCCGGCACCGGCAAACAGCGCCGCGCCGGCCGCCGGGGTGGCGGGCAGGGCGGGCCCGCCGGCCCGGGCGCGGTCGTACGGGCTGGCAGTGGCCGTCTGGGCGCGCAGGTAGGCCACCAGGGCCGCGTTGATGGTGTTTGCCGCGACGGGGGCCGCAAATGCCCGACGGAACAGTTGCCGGTACTCGGCGCTGCTGCCCAGCCGCTGCGCCGCCTGCGCGTAGCTGCTGCCAAACTCGTCCGGGCTGGTCAGCACGGCCTCAATCACGGCGTCGAGGCTGCTGGCGCGGCCATCGTGGAAGAAGCTGGTCTGCCCGGCGGCGTTGAGGATGGTGGGGGAGTTGCGGCGCAGGTTGCCGGCGAAACGCAGCGCCCGCGGGGTGCCGCGGTGGTCGGTAAAGGCTTTTTCGGGCCGGTGGCAGGATGCGCAGCTGCGCTTGCCGTTCACCGAGAGCGCCGGCTCGAAAAAGAGCAGCTTGCCCAGCGCCCGCTGGGCCGCAACCCGGCTCGCGCCGGCCAGCCCCAAGGCCGAGGCGGCTAAAACTACCCAAATTCTCACGGTGCTTGCGGCTAATAATTAAAACTCTCGGGCAAAGATTAAATACTGCCGAGAGTGCCCAGCCATGTATTCGACCAAAGGTACTGTTTAACCATTGAAGGAGAAAGATTAAACGTCTAATATTGGGAGCATTTCCCAATTTGGTACGAAAGCGGCGTTGGCCGCCCGGAGCAAGAGCTGGCCAGGGGGCTGACTTGTCCGAACATCATTGAACAACAAAGGCCCCGCCGTTGCAACGGCGGGGCCTTTTTATAAACTATTTCGGATGCTTACCCGAGGAATAACAGGAACTACATAATTGGAAAAGAACGGCCGGTAATCAGCTTAGAAGGAGAAGTTGGCGCCGACTTTGATGACCCGGTTCTGGACGTCGAAGCGGTTGCCGGTGTCGAGTGAGCTCAGGCCGTAGTCGTAGCCGGCGCTCATGCCCAGGCCGTTCTCGAACTGGTAGCCCAGGCCGCCTACGGCGGCAAAGTCAACCTTGCGCAGCTGGTTGGAGATGTCGAAATCCTGCCGGTAGGCCGCAAAGCCCAGGGCCCCCGCTTCCACGCGGGCCTGGCCGCTGACCAGGAACGAGGCCTGCGGGCCGGCGTAGAAGTAGAAGCCCGGCGTGACGAACACCTTGGCCAGCACCGGCACGTCGACGTACGCCAGGCGGGCGGTGCCGGTGAGCCGGGTGCTCAGGAAATCGAGGGCCGGGACGGGGACTTTGCCTTGCAGCACCGTGCCTTTTTCCGAATACGAGATACCGGGCTCGATGGCGAAGCCGGGCCCCAGGGGCAGCGTGGCGTAGATGCCGGCGTAGAATCCCGGCCGCATTTCCCGGGTGATGGTGCCTTCCGGGGCGTAGCCGGCCAGGTCGGTGAACGTCTTGACGGCGTCGCCCTGCACGTCGGCCAGGTTCAGGCCGCCGCGGAAGCCGAACCGCACGGCGGAGTTGGCGCCGGCGGAAGGCGAATACGCTGGTTTGCCGTAGGCCGGCGTGCGGCGCGCCGACCCCATCGGCCGGGGCGAGGGCGCGGCTTTGGGGTTGCCGTAAGCATCGCGGGTGCCCTGGGCCGAGGCCGGAGTAACCACCGCAGAAATCAACAGGCAAGCCGCGGCCAGGCCGCCCGAAAGGCGTGAAATTTTCATAACCAAAAAGATGGAGGGGGTGAAAGAAACCGGCCTCGTTTGTACCGGGCACCCAGCCCGGCCACCGGGCCGATGACAGGAGATATTACAAAACCGTGCCAAACCGCGCGCCGCGTTGGCGCCAGGAGTTTTGCCCGCCGCGGTAGTGCCGACCAAGGCCCCCTATTTCCACATCAGCCGGCGCCCGGCATCGACTAAACGGCCGCATAAAAAAGCCGGGCCGCCCCGTGAGGGAGCAGCCCGGCTTTCCAACTGAGGAACTTAGAGCAGCTTTCAGGTTCGTGTACGTGGCGCGGTCGGGAAACCTCACCCCCGGCCCCTCTCCCGCGGAGAGGGGAGCCGGACGACCAGTACACGAACCTGAGAACGGCTGTAGGTAATGCGTCAGCTACTCGTGCAGCACTTGGTGGCTGGTGGTTGGCCCGTTGGGCGGCGTCACGCGCAGCACGTACAGGCCCGGGGCCAGGCCGCGCAGGTCCAGCAGCTGGCGCAAAGGGCCGGCCGGCGCCGCAAAGGCTAGTCGGCGCACGGGCCGGCCCAGCGCATCGAGCAACTCCAGGCGCACGGGGCCGGCCGTGGCCAACTCGGCGGCTACGGTCACGGCGTCGGTGGCGGGGTTGGGGTAGGCTTCCCAGGCCGCGGCCGTGTGGCGGGCCAGGGTGGCGGTGGGCAGCAGCACGGCCGTGGTGGCGGTGTTGGTGCGCACGGGGTCGTTATAGTCGAAGTAAATGCGGGCGTGGTTGGGAATGATTTCGCCCACGGCCAGCGTGGTGCGCGGCTGCACCCGGAAGCGCACGAAGCCCTGCGAGCGGATGACGTCCTGGTTACGATAAGGCAGTTGAATGTTCAGAAAACGCACCGTGAGCAGGCCCGTGCCGCTCAGGCTCCAAAGGCAGTTGTGCGACTGCGCCACGAGCTGCAGGCTGGCCACGTCAAGCTTGCGGAAATCCAGCGTGTCGCTGAGCACCACCGTGAAAGCCGTGTCCGTGCCCATGTTCTGGAAGCGGATGGTGTAATCCAGCGGCTGGCGAGCGGCCACCTGGGCGGGGCTGAGGCGGGCGTAGTTGACCTCGATGTCGTTGGGGTCGAACGAGCCGGTCACGGTTTGCTGGGCGCCGGCCGTGTTGTCGTCGGGGGCCACGTCGCCGGCCAGCGGCGCGGCGGCCGTGGTTGCGAGCTGCGTGCCGAGGGTGGTATTGGTGGGCAGGCTGAAGAGCACGTCGAACTCGCGCCGGCCGAAGGGGGCCAGGTTGGCGTAGTCCCAGGTCACGGTTTGGCCCGCGCGGCTGCCGGCGGGGGTGCTGCTCACGTAGGCCATGCGGCCATCGAGCGTGACGGTGGCCGTGCCGCTGGCCACGGTGGTGGTGCCCACGTTTTCCACCGTTAGGCGGTAGCGGGTGATGAAGCCTGGCCGCGCCGCGCCGTAGGGCGTGAGCGTGGCGCGCAGGTCGGCCTGGTTGGCGAGGGGCCGGTAACCGAAGTGCCGGGCGGTGTCGGCGTTGCCGAAGCTGCCGAAGTTGCCGGCGTAGCTGCCCGAAGCCGGCTGGGAAAGTACGTAGTGCGTGGGCGCAACCGGCGCGGCCACGGTGTAGGCGCCGGGGCCAGCGTAAAGCCGATATTTACCATCAGTGCCCAGCGAGCCCACGGCGGCGAGCGTGGGCTGTGATGCTTGTACCACCAGCGTCTGTGGAAAGGCCGTGTCGCCGGCATCCAGTTGGCCGTTGCCGTTCTGGTCGAGGTAAAGCGCGCCGCTGATGGTATTCGTGCGAACGCCCACGCGTGCAACGACTAAGCCCCGGCCCACTAGCGTGTTACTGCCGAGCATGATGGCCGGCCGCCGGTTGGCCGCTGTCGTATCGATGCCGGCTACCACGTTGGCCGAGTAGTACACGTTACCCTGCTCATCCAGGCCCAGTGAAACGGGCTCCAGATACGGCGCAAATCGCGTGGTCGAGCCCGTGATGAAGCCCTGCCAGTCATCGGCCACCGCCCACTGCGCCTGCCCTTGCCCATTGAAGCGCACGATGTTGTATGGGCTACGCAGCACCAGAGTGCCGACAACCAGCGGGCCGGCGATGGTTGGGCTGTTGGCGGTGGTGCCCACCACGGCCGTGATGTTTCCCGCATCGTCCACGGCCACATCTTCGGCAATGCCGCCGCTGGTTTGCCCAGCCGGGGCCGCCGCCGAAGCGGTGAGCCACTGCTGCACGCCGGCGGCGTTGTACTTGGCCAGCCCGAAGCCGCCGTTGCCAAACCGGCCGGTTGCGTAGCAGTTGCCGGCCGCGTCGGCCGCGATGCCGAAGATATTGCCACCCGTTGGGCTGGTGGTGGTGCGGGCCGGGGCCGGCTGCGCCCACAGCAGGCTGCCGGCTACGTCCAGGTTGCCGATAAAAGAATCCTGACTGCTGCCAATGGCGGCGGCGGGTGAAAGCACGGGTGCCGGGCCCGAAGCGCTGAAGTACAGGTCGCGGCTGTAGTATCCCATCACCACGCAGCCCCCGCTGGGTTTAGCCCCCAGGGCTACGGCTTGAAGCTGAGTCCGGCTGGTTGGCCCGGTAATGCCCGCAGTGCGGAAAATTCGGGTCCATTGAATGGCCCCAGCGGCGTTGGCCTGGAGCACCACCGTCGTGGTCGAGTCGAGCGCCGTTCCGGCCAACGTAGCGGTTCCGCGCACGTTGCCCATCACGTAGCAGTTGCCTAGGCCGTCGGCGGTCAGGGCCCCGCCCAGGCCCACGGGCGACTGGTTGCGGTAGGCGCCGGACAAAAGCGGCAGCGCGGTCACCCATTGCAGGGTACCGGCGGCCGAGCATTTGGCAAAAAAGCTACCCGTGGGACTTACCGTGACCGGCACGCCGCCCCAGGTGCCGCCCAATGACTGTCCCAGCACGAATATGCCGCCGTTGGCGGGGTCCACGGCGATGCCGTTTTGCAGCAAAATGTTGCGCAGTTGCTGCACCCATTGCACCTGTCCGGTCGAGTCGTACTTCACCACCGCGCCGTTGCCAGCCGTGGCCAAAAGCACCTGGGTGCCGACGCGCAGCGTGTCTCGAAACGAAACGACGGCGTAGGTATTGCCGGCTAGGTCCGTGGCGCTTCCCGTTCCACCGGTGAGGGGCCGGTCTGAGCCCCGCGCCAGCTGGGCCCAGTCCACTACTTGGGCCCGGACCGCAGATTGCTGGCCCAGCAGGAGGCCAGTCAGCAAGAGAAAGAATTGTAGCAGTTTCATCAGAAAAGAAAGAAAAAGACCAAAGCCGAATGCGCGGCCCGCGCCACCGTTGAAACGAACCAGTACCGCCCCGGCCGGGCCGCAGTACTACCGTTTCTAAATCCCCAGACCAGCCCCGCCCCCGAAAGGCTGCCGGGCCGGCCAAGAATCTTTACAGCCCGAACCGGACCCCGAACATGAGGCCGGTGGCCGTGGGCTGCTGCCGCAGCCCCGTTTCCAGCTTGTACAACGACAGGGCCTGCCAGCGCATGCTCGGCGCCACGCTCACGCTCAGGCGGTTGGTGAGGGCGTAGTTCAGGGCCAACGAGCCGGACAAGGCCACGTTCAGCGCCCGGAAGGGCCCGCTGCCGGGCGCGATTTTTTCGGTGCGGAAGTTCTCGCCGTCCTCGGTCACGACCTGGGTGCCGCCCAGGAAAAACTGGAGCTGCGCCCCGGCGCTCACGTCGGTCCACCAGCGGCCGGCCCCGGGCGTGAGGCGGTAGCGCAGCAGCACCGGCACCGTGAAGAAGCGGTAATCGGGCCGCAGCCGCCGGGCCGTGAGGGTTTCGAACCTGCTGATGAGCGGCGTCACCGTCCGGCGGATGGCGTGGGTGCTGTCGCGCTGCACCGTGGTGGTGAACACGGTGTCCTGCCGAGGCACGTACACCGTGTCGTAGCGGATGACCTGGCCGCTGCCGTTGAAGATGGGCGAGAGCTGCGGCGTTTGCAGGATGCGGATGGAGTACGTCTGGTTGGTGGAGGTGAGGAAGCTGGTGGTGCGCGTGGTGGTGGTGTCGTAGGTCACGCGCACCTCGGTGTTTTTGGTGGTCAGGCGCAGGTCGGCGCCGTAGGTGCTGTAGCCCACGCCGCCGCCCACGCTCAGGCGCGGCGTGAGGCGGTACTCGGCCAGCAGGGCGGCGTTGAAGCCGGCGCGGCCGGTTTCGTGGTTGCGGCGCAGGGCGGTGAGGCTGTCGCCTTCGGGGCCTTGCAGTCCGAGCGTGTTTTGCTCGGGCGTGGCCGTGAGCAGCACGCTCCACCTCCGAGATGCCATAGCCAGCTGTTGGGGGCTGGTTTCGCGCTGCTCGCCGGTGTTGGGGCCGGCAGTGAAGGTTAGGGTGGCAGGCAGAACGTCGCCCAGGGCCAGCAGGGTGCTGTCGGTGCGGCGCTGCAAGTGGAGCAGTTCGTTTCGCTCGGCCCGCAGGCTGGCCAGGAGTGCGGCGCGGCTGCCGGCGGGCGGGGCAGCGGGGCTCGGCGGGGCCATGCCGGGCAGCTGCGCCAGCGTCTGGCGCTCCAGCGCCACCAAAGTGCGCAGGGCGGGCGGCACTGAGTCAGTGGCGGCCGTCGCTGCCCGCGGTTTGGTCGTCCCTGCCTCCAACCCCGAATCCGGCGAGCGGGAGCTTACCGGAGGGGCCTCTGAGCCCGAAAGCGCCACTTCTAAACCCGGGCTTGGCAAACCTGGGCTCGGGGTTAATGTTTCGGGGTTCCGGGTTGGCCTACCCGAACTCGGGTTTGCCAAACCAGAGTTCGGTTTCGCCAAGCCTGGGCTCGGGTAGGCCAACCCGGAGTTTGCTTTCGCCAAGCTTGGGCTCGGATTCGCCGAAATTGGGTTTGCTCCCGCCACTTCGCGCTTCTCCGAAGGGGCCTGGAATAAGTCTCTTGTGACCGGCGAAGCTGCGGCAGCGGCCGTTGCCCGCTGCTTTGGCCCCTGGCCGGGCGCGCCGGCTCCGTGCGGCAGCAGCCAGCCCAACAGCCCCGCCAGCAGGGCCGTGAGCCCAAACAGCAATGGCAGCGGCAGGGGCCGCCGGCGCGCGCGGAGCACGGGCGGCGGGGGCGCTCCCGCCAGGCGCTGCTCAATGCCGGCCCACACCTGCCCGGTTGGGGTCAGCTCGAAGTCCTCGAATTTGTCGCGCAGGGAGTGGTCGAGGCGGTTTTCTTCCGGTTCTTCCATCATAGGTTCAGGTAGCTGGTCTGCCGCTGGTGCAGCAAGTGGAGTTGTTTGCGGGCCTTGCTGAGCTGGGCCTTGGAGGTGCTCTCCTGAATGCCCAGCAGCTCGGCAATTTCGCCGTGCGTGTAGCCGTCCACGGCGTAGAGGTTGAGCACCAGCCGGCAGCCGTCGGGCAGTTGCTCGATGAGGGCCAGCACCTCGGCCACGCCCAGGCGGTCGAGGGCGTCGGCATCGGCCGCGAACGGCTCGGGCACGTCGTCGAGCAGCAACTGCTGGCGGCGGTGCTGCCCGCTCTGCCAGTGGTTGAGGGCCGTGGTGACGACGATGCGCCGCACCCAGCCCTCGAACGAGCCCTCGGCCCGGAAGTCGCCCAGCCGCGTGAACACCTTCACGAAGGCATCTTGGAGAATGTCTTCGGCTTCGGCCACCGAGCGCACGTAGCGCCGGGCCACGCCCAGCATCCGGCCGGCGTAGTGGGCATAGAGTTGGCGCTGGGCCGCGGGTTCGCGGTGGCCGCAGCGGCGGAGCAAGTCGGGTAAGTCAGCGGGCGGAGCTGGCATGCAGGCAAGGTAAGCCCGCGCAGGGGGCCAGTGCGGGGCAGACAGGCCCCGGGCCAAAAAGGCTGCTTGGGCTGCGAAGTTTTTTGCGGCTAGCCTGTCCAGAACCGATTTTCAGGGCGTGGACAGCGCTACTCCACCACCACGCGCCGGCTAATCGTGGTGCCTCCCACCTGCACCCGCACTACGTACAGCCCGGCTGCCCGTCCGGCCAGGGGCAGCACCAGTTGCCCGCCGCCCGCCGGCAGCGGCCCGGTACCCCGCGCCACAGACTGCCCTAAGGCGTTCAGCAGCTCAACGGCAAACCCCGCCACGCCCGGTACGGCCGGCACCCGCACCGTCAGGCTTTCCCGCGCCGGGTTGGGGTACAGGCTCACGCCCGCCGCGAGGGCGCCGCCGGCTATGCCTAGCGGCGCGGCCGGCCCGAAGCGCAACGTAAAGCGCCCCGTCAGGGCGCCCGCCCCGGCGCTGAAGGCGTAGGTGCCGCCCGCATCCAGGCGTGCGGTGCGGCCGGTGGCCGCGTCGTCGAGCCAAGCGCTCAGGCCGGTCAGATTGGCGGGGGTGGGGGCATCGAAGGTGAACGTGCCAGCCCGCGGCAGGGCCACTCCCAGCGGCACATGGGCCGTGCCGGCCCCGCCGACTGGCAGCCCGCAGATGCCCAGGGCCTCGCCGCTGCTGGCCACGGCCCACACCGAGGGCTCGCCGCCGGAGTTGGCCGCCAGCTGCCGGGCGTCGAACGCCGCGTCGAAGCCTGTTGTGGCCCCGGCTTCAAAATAGACAGTGGCCTCGTCGGCGAGGCCGGCCGCGTCGGTCAGGCGCAGGCGCAGGCGGGGCCGGGCATCGGCCGTCGGGCGCAGAAAGTCGGCCGGGTTGGTATCGACGCGCCTGGCAGAGTTGGTCAGCGTCAGGCTCACTGCGGTGCCGGGCTGGGCCACGCGCACGAAAAAGCCCTGACCCACGTCCAGCACCGGGTTGCCGATGCCGTTCACGTAGCGGGTGTAGGTGCCGCCGTAGGCGCTGGTGCTACGGAAGTAGTAGAGGGCGGGCTCCAGGCCGGCCGGAATGGTCACCCGGCTCCAGTCGAGCGGCGAGGGGTAGGGGTTCCCCAGCAGCTGCCAGCCGCCGTCGGCCACGGGCGTGGCAGCGCGGGCCAGCGGCAGCACGAGCGGGCCGTTATTGAGCGGGCCGGTGAAGGCCACCGTGCGGCCGCTGCTCAGATTCACCGAGTAGCCCCGGCCCGGCACGAGCGGGTCGGTGAGGCCGGTGGGCGACACCCAGCCCTTGTCGAAGTCGCTGAAGTTGCTGGTCGCGGTGCTACTGCGGGCCTGGTCGTAGCCGTACACCGTGGGGAAGGGTGTCACCAGCCCCGGCGCCGGCGCGGTATTGTAGGCCGGGTTCACCACGGGCGCGAAGCCGGCGGTGGCCAGGCTGCCCACCGTCGCGTTGGTGGTCGGGGCACTGAAGTGACGGTAGCCCAGGCCGGCGTTGCGGTAAGCCAGCACGAAGCGCTGGACGGTGGCCGTGCCCAGCACCGCACCGCCGGCATTATCGACCCAGGCCTGCCCGCCGAAGGACGAAAGCAGCGTCAGGCCCTGCCCGTTGGTGCTGAAGTCGCCGCGGCTCAGGCGCAGCAGCTCCGTGATGGCCAGCGGCTGGGTGAGGGCCAGGCCGGTGGGGTTGTCGAGGGTGAGCCGCGCGACCTGCGCCGGCAGGCCGGTACCAGTTGCCTGGGCCTGGGTGCCGTTGTAGGTGTAGTTGCCCTGATTGTCGAAGGTGCGCGGCCCTGCCACCTGCACCGCGCCGGTGGGTCCGCTCAGGCTGATGCCGGCCGGGTCGCAGATGGTGAGCTGTGCGAAAGGCTCCATCACGAAGGCCCCCGGCCCGGTGATGGGCTGGCAGTTGGTGAGCAGGGTGCCGCCGCCCCGCACCGTGAGCGTACCCGTCACCGTGAGCGGCCCCACGAGGTTGGCCACGGTGCCGAAGAACTGGAAGACGGTTACGTTGCGGTAGATGCCGGCCACATCCATCGGGCCAATCACGTCCAAATCGGGCGGCACGTTCGACACGGTAAAGAGCGGCGAGTTGTTATTGTATCCATGGTCGGTATAGACGTACACCCCGCCCGTGGTGGCCCCGGCCGGCACCGTGAAGGTGAGGCTGGTCGGCGAGTTGATGACTAGGTTGGTCACGGACGTGCCGTTCAGCGCCACGTTTAGCACATTGACGAAGTACTGGCCCGTGACTGTGACCACCGTGCCGGGCAGCCCAAACGTGGGCGTAAAGCTGGTAACGACCGGCCGGGGAAGCTGGTTGAGCAGCAGCAGCGGCGTGTTGCTGCCGATGTTGTACCCAACCACTGCGATATCCAGCGCATCATCGCCGTTGTAGTCCTCCACGCTCAGGCCAAGGGAACTGCCGGATGCGAGCGGAATCTGCGTGATGGGCAAAAAGCCGCCGGTTCCGTTGTTCAGCGAAGTTCGGAGCTCGGGGCCAGCCGTCAGCACGATGTCGGGGCGATTGTCGCCGTTGAGGTCGGCCAGCGTGAGGTCGGAAAGGTTAGCGAAGGCCGTGACCTGCCCGGTGCCGGCAAACTGCCCCAACCCGTTGTTCAGGCGCACACTCACCGTGTTGCCCATGGGGTCGAAACTATTGGCAACCACCAAGTCAGGGTCGCCGTCGCCGTCGAGGTCGGCCAGCTTCAGGTTCACGGGGTCGGGCGCGACCATCACCACTGCGGGCTGGCCGAAGGTGCCGCGGCCGTCGTTGCGGCACAGCGTCACGGTGCCGTCGGAACGGTTGGTGGCGACGGCGTCCAGGTCGCCGTCGCCGTCCACGTCGGCCAGCTCTACCTGGTTGGCCGTGCCGCCCAGCGCCAGCACAGCCGCGGGGCCGAAAGCGCCCGTGCCGTCGTTGAAGACCAGCAGGCCCTCTCCAGTGGTCACACTAAAGGAAAGCAGGTCCAGGTCGCCGTCGCCGTCCACGTCGCCCGCCTTCACGTCGCCGGCGCTGCCGAGGCCCGGCAGCGCGATGCTGGCAAAGCTGCTGCCGTTGTTGCGGTAGTAGGTGCCGGCCGTCACGAAGTCGAGGTCGCCGTCGTTGTCCACGTCGGCCATTGCCGAGGCAGAGCTGTTACCGTACTGAGGCCGAGCGAAAGAAGCCACCATGGGTCCGGGGCTAAAGGTGCCGCGCCCGTTGTTGGTGAAAACCTGCAAGCCGGTTGGCACCGCAGCAATAAAGTCCAGGTCGCCGTCGTCATCCAGGTCGCCCGGCTGCATCAGGCTAGGATTAGGCAGGGACGAAATATCGCCGCCGCTGACGAATGTGGCCATACCGGCCCCACTCGCCGCCGTAAATTGGTATCCCTCGGGCCGCACAGCCGCGCCGCTGGTGCCGAGCAGGCTGGGCGGCGCGCTCACCTGCACCACCTCGCCCGGCCGAAAGGGCAGGGCTGGCTGCAGGCTCAGCGTGGCCGTGCCGCCGCCGCCCACGGCGTCGGGCCGTCGCCCGCCGCTGCGGTTGCCCCACACCCGCAGTTCCGCCGCCGAGGGAGCCGCGATGGCCTGCGAAAAGGTGAGCGCCACTGGGCCGATCGGGCTGGCGCCAACCAAATCCCGGCCCGGGCTGCGGCTCACTACCACGGGCGCGGGCGGCCCCGTCACGCTAAAGCCAGGGGCCGCGACTGTCGTGCCGCCCGCGGTCGTCACGGTCACCGGCCCGCTGGTAGCCCCCGGCGGCACCGTAGCCACTAGGTTGCTGCTGCCGTTCACTACGAAGCCCGCCGCCGCGCCGTTGAACAATACGGTAGTGGTCGTACCAAAGCCGATGCCCGTAATGGTAACATTGCTGCCCACCAGCCCGCTGCTGGGTGCCAGGCCGGTAATGGCGGGTGCCGGCAGGCGGTTGAAGCGCACGGTCAGGGCCGTGCCGCTGGCGGTGGCCGCCGTCAGGTCCAGGGCCAGGTCGCCGTCTATGTCGGCTACGGCCAAGGCAAATGGGCCGTTGCCCATCCGCACCAGGCGGCCGGCCGCGAAGCGGCCCGTTCCGTCGTTCAGATTCAGCACAATGCCGTTTACCTGGCTCACGGTCTGCAGCAGGTCGAGGTCGCCGTCGCCGTCCACGTCGGCCAGGGCCACGGCATCCGTGTTGCTGCCGCTGGTCACGTCGGGGGCACTGCCAAAGGTGCCGTTGCCGTTGTTGAGCAGCACGTTTGTGGGCGCAATTACATTACCCACCACCAGGTCCGCGTCGCCGTCACCGTCGAGGTCGCCGAGAGCTACGGCCCCGCTGAGGGCCCCCGTCGTCACGTCCGGGGCACTGCCGAAGGTGGCATTACCGGCGTTGAGGCGCACGTTCGCGTAGCCGCTGGTGTAGTTGCCGTTCACCGCTCCGGCGCCCACGAAATCCACATCCCCGTCCGCGTCCAAGTCGGCCACGGCCACCGAGTACACGTATTCCCCCATCGGCACGTCGGTTCCGCTGCCGAAGGTGCCGGTGCCCGCGTTGAGGCATACGTGGACGGTGCGGAAGCCGGGGTCGGCCAGCAACACGTCCAGGTCGCCATCAGCGTCGAGGTCGGCGGCCACGGGCGCCATCAGCAAGCCGCTCACCGCGAACCGGCTGGTGCGGGCAAATGTCCCGGCCCCAGTGTTAAGCCAGGTATCGAGGAAATTATTGCCGCTGGTGAGCAGGTCGAGGCGGCCGTCGGCGTCCACGTCGGCCAAGGTCGCGCCATTCAGGGCGCTGCCGGCGGGGGCCGTCAGGTCGGGGGCATTGTTGAACCCGCCCGTGCCATCGTTGAGGCGGATGCCGACCGTGGTGCCGCCAGTGGTTACCAGGTCCAGGTCGCCGTCACCGTCTACGTCGCCGGCCACCAAGCTGGCGGTGGGGCCCGGTACGGGCAGCGTCGGGCCGCCCGCGAAATCGGCCGGGCCAGCCCCCGCCGCCGCCCGAAACTGATAGACTTCTGGGCGGGCGGCTGCGCCATTGGTTCCCTGCACCGTGGCCGGTACCGTCACGCTCACCTGCTCGCCCGGCGCGAAGGCTTGCGCGGGCTGAAAGCTGAGGCCGGCCATACCACCGCCGCTCACGGTGCCGACTCGCTGCCCCTGCCGCTGGTTGCCAAACACGCGCAGGTTGCCCGCCGTGGCCGCGCTCACTGGCACCGAAAACGTAACATTGACCGGCCCTCCCGCGGCGGCCGCCGGAGCATTACGGGCCGGGGTGCGGTCCGTGACGGTGGGCGCTTGCGCCGCTACTGGGTGAGGGTGAGCGGTAGCTGCTAACAATAGGCCGGACAAAAGGGCAATAGGATAGCCAGGGCGAAGAAATACGGACATAGAAGGCAAAAATGGTTATGGGTAGAAAGCAGCCGCAACGCGGTGGCTACCGGTAAAGTAACGGAGAAGCTGGTCGTAGAAATTTGTTGTTTGTGCCGAACGTCTCAATTCGCTCCGAGCGGTCGCTCGGCGGGAGCAGACAGGCCTCGTGCTGGAAAAGATGCTGGCCCTCGGGTAATATTTTTGCCCGAAGACCAATTCGTTATCGCACATGCAACCAAGATAAATTAGGAAGCAGGACAACTAAATGATTAGTCTGATAACTAAAAAATTAGTTGTACGTTTGCTTTACGTAAAAATTGCCGTCTTCTCATGACCCCCGCTTTCCCCGAGCTCACCCGCGCCGAAGAACAAGTCATGCAAGTGCTGTGGCGCCGGGGCCCCTCCTTCGTGAAGGACGTGCTGGCCGAGCTGCCCGCGCCCGCGCCGGCCTACAACACCGTGTCCACCATCGTCCGCATCCTCGAAACCAAGGGCTTCGTCGACCACGAAGCCTTCGGTCGCACCCACCGCTACTTCGTGCTGGTGGCCCAGGACGACTACCGCCGCTTCTCGCTGCGCAAGCTGCTGGGCGGCCACTTTGGCAACTCCTTCGGCCGCTTGGTCTCCTTCTTCGCCAAAGAAGAAAACCTCGATGCCGCCCAGCTCGACGAGCTGCTCCGCCTCGCCTCCTCACCCCCAACCTCCGATTCCGATGAACCCACCCGGTCTGCTTAATTGGATGCTGCTCAGCACGGGGCTGCTGGGCACTTGGTGGCTCTGCTACCGCCTGGCGTTGCGCGGCGAGCGCAGCTTTGCCTACAACCGGGCCTTTCTGGGGCTGGGACCGGTGCTGGCCGCGGGCCTGCCGCTGCTGCCGCTGGCGTGGCCGGCGGGTTGGGCGGCGGCCCCGGCCACGCTGCTGGGCGTGACCCACGTGCTGCTGCCGGCCATCGAGGTCCGGGCCGCGGGCGCTGCAACTGAGGCCCCCGCCCCGAACTGGGCAGTCTGGCTGGGGGCCGGCTACGCGGCCGGGGTAGTCCTGCTGCTGGGTCGGCTGGGGCTGGGCCTGGTCCGGCTGTGGTGGGCCACCCGCGGCCTGAGCGGCGAAAAATGCGTCGGCTACACCCTCGTGCGCACCCACGGCCGGCTGCCCACCAGCTCGTTTGGCCGCGCGGTGCTCTGGGACGAAACCCGGCCGCTCAGTCCCGCCGAAGCCGCCCAGGTGCTGCGCCACGAGCTGGCCCACGTGCGCCAGGGCCACACCTACGACCGCCTGCTGCTGGAGTTGCTGCGGGCCGCGCTGTGGTTCAACCCCTTCGTGCACTTATGCGGCCGGGCGCTGGCCCTCACCCACGAGTACCTGGCCGATGAGGCCGCCCTGCGCCACGCGGCGGCCGCGGCGCCAGCCTTTTCCCCTACGCATTCCTACGCTCGCCTCTTGGCCCGGCAAGTGGCCGGCCGCCTTGGCTTCTCGGTTCCGCTTGCGCATTCCTTTTCTCACTCCCAAACCTTACGTCGCATTGCCATGATACAGAAAACCTCTCCCATTCGCCGCTGGAAGCAGTGGTTGGTGCTGCCGGTGGCGGCCGTGTTGTTCGTCATCGTTGCCGGTGGGCGAACGGCCGCGCAGGGCGGACCCGTGCCCGTGCCCAAACCCAACGCCGTGCTGCCAGAGGGCACACCGCCACCGCCACCGCGGCTGGCCCGCGAGGGCGACGCGCCGTTGCAGTCATCGCCACCAGTGTATACCTACGTTGAGAAAATGCCGCAGCTACCGGGCGGTGGCGGCAACAAGGCTATCGTGGAATACATCCAAAGCAAGTTGGTTTACCCCAGCGCGGCGCAGGCCGACCGTAAACAAGGCCGGGTGTTCGTCTCGTTCGTTGTGATGAAAGACGGAAACGTGCAGGACGTGAAAATTATCAAGGGCTTGGCCGCGGCATACGACGCGGCCGTGGTGGCGGCGGTGCAACAGTTGCCGCGGTTCATACCCGGCACTCAGAATAGTAAGGCGGTCAACGTGAGCTTCACTGTGCCCATATCAATTGCCAACTAAGAACCTGTCCGAAAAATACTTCGGCTGCGCTCAGCATGACGTTCAATTTATTTTTCGGATAGGCTCTAAACAGCCGCGAAAAGCAACTGGTGGTGTCGGAAATTGCCGGTTGCACGGCTTCGTCGACCCAGCGAAACCGTTTGAAAAGCCCGGGCCGCCACCGGGGCTTTTCTGCGGAAGGTCCGGCGGCAAACGCCCCGGATGGGCTAACTTGCGGGCCGTATTGGCCTTCTAATTCGTTTTCGCTCAGTGTTATTTTTCCAAACGCCGCGGCTTGCCGTCGTGGCCGCCTCCTTGGGCCTGCTGGTTGCCGCCGGCCTGCCCGCTTGCCAGACCAGCCCTAACGAGGGCAAAAAAGGCGGCATCGCCGCCGACAGTGCCGCCGCCAAGCCCGCCCCCGTCGATACCCTCAAGCTCCGGGCCCTGGCCATGCGGCGCGACTCGCTCCGGGCCGACTCCATCGTGCGCAAGAGCGGGGCGCTGCCGGGCGCCATCCTGCCGGGCCACCGCATCGTGGCATTTTACGGCAACATCCGCTCGAAGGGCATGGGCATTCTGGGCCGCGAGCCCAAGGAGCAGATGTTCCGCAAGTTTGAAAAGGTGCTGGCCGAGTGGCGCGCCGCCGACCCCGGCCTGCCCGTGCAGGCGGCCCTGCACAACGTGACCATCACGGCCCAGGGCGCCGCCGGCCAGGACGGCAAGTACCGCCTGATGAACTCCTCGGCCACTATCGAGGAGGTTATTGGCTGGGCCAAGGAGCACAATTGCATCCTGTTCATGGACGTGCAGGTGGGCCTGAGTAACCTGAAGGCCGAGCTGCCCAAGCTGGAAAAATACCTCAAAGACCCCATCGTGCACCTGGGCATCGACCCCGAGTTTGCCATGGAAACCAAGGGCGTGCGCCCCGGCAAGAAAATCGGCACCTTCGACGCCAAGGACGTGAACTACGCCGTGGGCTTCCTGGCCCGCATCGTGAGCGAAAACAAGCTGCCGCCCAAGGTGCTCACCGTGCACCGCTTCACCCAAGGCATGATTACGAACACCAAAAACATCAAAACCGACCCCCGCGTGCAGATTGTGATGCACATGGACGGCTGGGGCAGCCCCACCCTGAAAAAGGATTCCTATAAGGCCTACATCGAAAAGCAGCCCGTGCAGTACACCGGCTTTAAGCTGTTCTATGAGTACGACATCAAGCCCAAGGGCTCGCACCTGATGACGCCCAAGGAGGTCATCGCCCTCACGCCCGCGCCGCTCTACGTGCAGTACCAGTAGCGGCAAAGTGGCGGGGCGGTGCGCAAAGAGCCGTCATTGCGAGGCCCCAGGCCGGGGCAATCCTTCCCCTCCGCGCGACCAGCCCTGCAGCGTGACCAGCCTTCTCAAGCACAAGGCCCCAACTCCCAGCGAGTCGGGGCCTTGTGCTTAAAGTGGCCGACGATAAGCGCCGGGCTTACGCCGCCACGCGGCCCGCTGCGGTGGCTTCCGGCACTTCGATGAGCTGGCCGGATTTTACGTCGTAGATGTAGCCGTAGACCGGGATGGTGCCGGGCACCAGCGGGTGGCGGCGGATGCGGGCCACGTCTTCCACCACGCTGGCTTCCAGGTTTTGGATGGTGAGGAAGGAAATGTGCTGGGCCTCGGGCGAGCCGGGGCCCCGCCCCACGTCGTGCCAGCCGTCGGCGTCGACGGTGGCGGTTTCGAGGTGGCGGAACACGCTTACATCCGTGCGGGCCGAGCCGGTCAGGGCCTAGGAGTAGCCATCGAACCGCTGGATGGGCACCTGGCTCTTGTCAATGTTGGCGAAGACGAGGTCAAGCTTCTCGCGCACCGGGTCGGGGGCCTGGGCCTGGGCGGCGGGGCCCAGTAGCAGAGCATGGAGCAGAAGGGGAAAGCGTATGGTCGTACCGATCAAAAGAGGAAAGGTGGGATGGAGTGAAAAGCGAAACGGCCTACAGTTTTTTGTCGAAGCGCCCCTGGGTAATCTTGAGCGTGTCGCAGCCATTGCGCGCAATTACCGCGTCAAAAGTCCCAGCTACTATTCGGCTATTTTTATCAAATCGCGTAATAATTAAGGTCGCCTTTCTGTAAGTCACGTCGCGGCTATCATACATAAATCCACAAAGCGACCCTTCTCCACTAGAGTAAAGCACTTCCCCTGCTCCTAAATTCAATGAGTAGCTGCCCACGGCATTGATTGGAGCAGCGTCAATGTTCAAGTACCGGGTAAGGCCTTTATCTTCTACCCGGTAAGTTTCGATGCCAAAAGCACCACCTCGAAAAGTTGGGTCGTAAGAGACATAAAAGTTGCTCATACCATTGCTCCCCTTAGGAGTATAAGCCTGCCCGTTGACGAGGCAGCCGAAGGTGTTGGCCCCGGTCTGGGTGGCGGGCGGGAGCTGGTCGAGCGGGGCGGGGTCGTCCTGCTTGCACTTGCTGCATTGGGTGAGCAGCAACAGAGCCAAGTAAACGGGCAGCTTGCGTACCATGAATGGAAAGGATTAGCGTAAAAAGAACAGTGGAATGCTATTCAAGATAAGTACGCCTCTTGCATCGGTAAAGCTCTGCCTTTATCATCGTGAAAAAAGGACACTTTGGCCTTAGATTGTGACATCGGTTTTTGGCTTTAAGCAGGCGGCTTTTGCTTTCTTACAGCGGTTTCCAAGTCCGTGTCCACGGCGCGGCTGGGTTAACCTCACCCCCGGCCCCTCTCCCAAGGAGAGGGGAGACGAGAAAGAGATACACTGACTAAGAAACCACTCTAATTGGATATAAAGTGCGAATGCGGCTTGCCAAGCATTGTTTATTCGCCAGCAACGGCCGCCTCACCCCTGAAAAAAGCAGCTATATGTGACATCCGAAATACTACTACTTTTTAGCCAGCCATGCCAATAAATCAAAAGCCCCGACCGCAGTGCGGCCGGGGCTTTTCAATAAGCAAAGCGGCCCTGCCGGGCGGCTCCTGCCTCAGTCTTTCACCACGCGCTGGCGGAACACCTGGCCGTCCATCGTGGCCGTGAGCACGTAGCTGCCGGCGGCGCAGGCGGGCTGCACGTGCAGGGGCGCGCCGCCCGTCACGGGCTGCTCCTGGCGCCACACTTCGCGGCCCAGGGCGTCGAGCAGGCGCAGGGTGGCGGTGGTGGCGGTGGGGTGGGCCAGGGCCAGGGTCAGGTCGGCGCCGAACCGGGTGGGGTAGGCGGCGAAGGCGGCCGGCAGGGCGTCAAAGTTGAGCAGCTGCGGGGCCGAGAACTGCGAAGGGCCCTCGCGGTCGTCCTGGCGCAGGCGGTAGTAGCGGGGGCCGGTTTTGCCGGCGGCCGCGTCCACGAAGCGGTAGCTGCGGGGGGTGGTGCTGTTGCCTTCGGCGGGCACAAAGCCAATTTCCCGGTACGCCTTGCCGTCGAGGGAGACTTCGAGGCCGAAGCCGCGGTTGTTGGTTTCGGTGGCGGTGGCCCAGGTGAGCAGGGCGTTGCGGCCCTGGCGCTCGGCCCGGAAGGCGGTGAGGGTCACCGGCAGCGGGGCGGCAACGTCGCCCAGGGTCCAGCGCGAGAAACTGTTCACCCCGTTGAGCACGGCGAAGCCCTCGCCGGCGGCGCTCCGGCCGCGGTTCTGCCAGGTCACGCCGTTGTCGACAGATTTAAAGAAACGCAGGTTGGCCGGGGCAATGCCATTCAGCTCGTGGGCGAAATAACTGATGGTCATAACCACGTTCAGGCCCGTATTGACAGTAGCGTTGATGTCAAAATAGCGCTTGATGCCCTGGCGGCCACCCACGCCCACCGAAGGCGTGCCGGTGAATCGCTTGACCAAGGTGGGGCCGGGCGGTAACGATGCCAAAGTCGGCTCCAGCATCAGGCCCACGCCGCCGAAGCTTTCGGAACCGCCGACCAAGGGCGTGCGCTCTACTTCCACCTCGCCCAGCACATAGCTGGCATCTGTCTCGAATAAAGTGCCTGCATTACCCAAGATGATGCTATGGGAACCTGTACTCAGAAAACCAGCAACCATCTGCACGCCGTTGATAACGGAAGCATCTCGATTCAAAGTTTTAGTGCCACTACCATTTACTTCCAGGTTGAAATAGAGACCTCCGCTTACTTTCTGGTTGCTAGCCCCGGTCAGCTTCACCAAGCCCGTAGTGCTGCTAAAAAGGCCAAGCCCCAGCATGTCACCCTTTATTTCAAGGACGCCATCGGTCTGCGCCAAGGTACCGGAATTAATAAAGTTGCCGTCAACACGGATATTGCCACCAGATAGGGTGAGGACGCCCGCATTAGTGAAATCGCCCAGCACCTGGGTTGTGCCGCCATATACCAGCATTAGCTGGCCGTTGCCTACCAGGAAGGAATCCAGGATGGTCACACCTTTGCTTATCAGGACATTGACGCCATTGGCACTGGGCCCGGTATTGGTTAGATTGGTCAGGATGTTGCCAGTCAGTTCAACACGGCCTCCCTCCACGCTCAAGGCAGTGAGGGCTTCGGGGCCTGTGCCAGTTAAGCTAATCTGGCTCACGGTGTTGTTGGTGACTTGATTGATGTCGGTGGTGCTAGACCCGCAACTTATCACAATGCCCCGGAAGTCCAGGATGCCGTTGTTCACCCAAGCGCCCCCAGTGGCTCCGGCCGCCTGGCCGCCGATGAAGTTGCCGCTCACCAGGGCGTCGTTGGCCGCGGGGCCGGGGCGAAAGTCGATGGCCGTTTGGGCTGTACTGGGCAGGGTGAAGGCGTTGTAGTAAAAGCTGTTACCGCTGATGGTCCAATCGTTGCCGTTGCCGGCCGCCACCAGCACGCCAGTGTTGGTGAAGTTGAACAGCTCGCAGTCACTCAGGGTAAAGTTGTCGTTGGTGCCCGTCGCACTGGCCGCGTACACGAGGTTAGCCGGCAGTTGGGCTATAAAAGCGTTGCCCACGAAACTCTTGGTCACGGTGTTGCGGTCGTTGCCGGTGCTCACGCCGTCGCCCACCACCACCACGCCGCTAGTCAGTGAGGTATTCGAGCCTAGTATCTTCGCCTCACTCACCTTATTTTCGGAGGCGTCGCCGCTGAATACCACGGCCGGCAGCGCGATGCTGGGCTGCTGCACCGTGAGCGCGCGCGGCGCGCCGTTGTTGCCGTCCAGCGTGGCGTAGCGGCTGCCCGCGCCGAAGGTAACCGTGCCGGTAATGACCGGGCTCACCCCGGCCTTGGGCCGGATGGTGAGCGTCCGGGTGGGCGTGCCGGTTTTGTTGAGCAACACGTTCTCAGTGTAGGCAGCATCCCACAGCTCCAATTCGTAGGCTTGCGTGAGCGGCGAAGGCACCGCCGCCAGGGCCAGCGTAATTGTGGGGTAGGTAGCCCCTGCGGACGTGCCTACCTTGAGGATGACCTGCGCTTGGCCCTGGCCACCCAGCAGCAGCAGCGCGCCCAGCAGCAGGCTTACTAATTGCCACCGGCCCCGCGCCCGCCCCGAATGCGTCGGCGTCAAGTTGAAGGAATAGGCGGTAGCGTGTAAATCGTGTTTCATAGAAATGAGAAAATGGAGGGTAAAAATGAGCCGTTACACCGTATCAAAGCTACTGTAGAATTAGAGCTACCGTAGATGCTGCTGAAATCCCGATTTTATCAATCGTCGCGCTCAAAGAATCAAAGGGCCCCGGTGTTTTAAAATTGTATCTCGTTCGCAAGCGCCCCATCACCTTCCCAACATCAGCCAGTGCCGGATACAAAACGGGATAGCATTCATCAAACTTATCCCGCGGCTTCTTCGTCCACAATAGGAAGCCCAATTATGAAATGAGATAGTCCAAATTAGCCGGCTCATTATTCCCTACATCCAACCTCTGCCGGTTGATAATGCAATTAAATTTTTGTTTCTGGCAATAATAATTAGCCCCAAATAAATCCAGAGTGCGGCGGCTTTTCGTACTGGCCGGCGCATGAACAACCACTTTCAGCTGTGATTATTCCGTATAGCCGCCCTGTTAAAATATAGATTTGTTAGTTGTTGGATTTCACTACGCCGCGCTTCACAATCGTACAATGCAAACCCCCGCTTAACCCCCGCTGAGCAAAGACGGGGCCCGGGCCAAGCCTCGTAGTTCAACGCTTGCCGATGGCGTAGGCGGGCTCGCGGTTGGGCACCAGCGTCAGCTCCCAGGTGTCGAGGTTGAGGGCGGCCAGGTGGGCCAGCTCGGGGTTGTGGCGATAAACGCAGCCAGTGTCCAGGCCCAGCGCGCCGGGGTGGGTGGCGGCCCGGCTGCGCACCTGCGCCGTGGGCGTGGGCACGTGTCCGTGCAGCAAGCGCTTGCCGCCGAGCCGGGCGGGGTCGAAAACAAACCTTTTGATGTTGAGCATGCTGTGGTGGTCCTGCCGCATGGCCGCCACCGGCAGCGCGAAATCATAGCCCGCGTGCACGAGCAGGAAGTCGGGCAGCTCAATTTCGTAAGGCAGCGCGGAGAGCCAGGCCAGGTAATGCGCCGGGATGTCGGCGAGGCGCGCCACGCCAAAGCTGCGCAGGGCGGGCAGCCGTCCGCGGGGGCCCAGCCAGTCCCAGCGCCAGCGCTGGCGGGCGGCGTCGAGCAGGGCCTGGTCGTGGTTGCCGCGCAGGCACTGCACCCGGTAGCCGGCGCTTTGCAGGCCCATCAGGTAGTCGAGCACGCCGCGGCTGTCGGGGCCTTTGTTCACGTAGTCGCCCAGCAGGTACAGCTCGTCCTGCGAGGTGAGGCGCAGCTCTTCTTCCACGAGGTGGCGGAACGTGTGCAGGCAGCCGTGCAAGTCGGTGGTGGCGTAGCGCACGGGCAACGGGTAATTGATGAACGGAAAGGCCCCAAGCAAAACGTCACGCCCCGGCTGCAGGGACATGACGTTTTACTTGAAGGAAATTACGACCCTGCTCAGTGGCCGCCGCCGTATGCGGGCTTGTCCACCTCGGCTTTGTCGTGGCCGCGGTTGGGGTGGCGCAGGCCGGCGTCGAGGGCGTCCTGTTCGAGCTGTTCTTCGGTTTGCTCGTCGGTGTCGTTCACCGGCAGGGCGTCGGCTTTGGGCTGGCCCTCCAGGTTACGCTTGTCGGGATGCTCGGTGGGCTTTTGGTCGTTGTGGTGCGAGGACATGGCGGTGATTGATGTGTTAATGTGTTGAAGTGCTGATTGATTGTTGTGCTAGCTGTGAGCTTTGACCATTCGGCTATAACCGGGCAGTGTATCAACGCATCAGGCAATCAGCACATTAGAAAGCTACTGGTCGATGGCCGTGTCAGTGGCGTTAGGGTCGTTGAGCTCGGCGTTGGTGTCGGTGCCCGTGATGGGCGCGACGGGACGGGGCTCCATCTGGCCCATGCCCACGCGGGAGTTGGGGTTGCCCATCTCGTCGGGGCCGGGCCGCATGTCGTGGGCGTCGAGCTCATCCACGGGGCGGCCAGTCGGGATTATCGACTCGGTGTACTCGTCGGCTGGGGGCAGGTCCTGGTTGGGGCGGTCGGGGCGGCCTTCATCGGCCGAGCGCATGTTGTCCTGCGGCGGGCTCATATTGTCGGCCGTTTCGTTCACGCCCACGGCGGTTTCGCCGCCCGACGTATCGGAGCCAAAGCCTTCCTTACCGTCGCGGTTGCCGAAGCCACCGCGGGCGGCGTCGTTCTTGGGCGGGTCGGCGTTGGGGATGTGGTGGCCGGCCTCCATTTCTTCGTTGGTCGTATCGTCGTTGATGACGCGGATGGGACGGTTGTTGGGGTCGATGGCCATTTGATTAATGTGCTGGGTTTAATAATGTGCTGATGTGCTGCTGGGGTTTCGAGGCAACGGGGAAATAGTGTACTTTGGTTTAGCCGTTTATGTTGTGCCCAATTTTGGCATCGCCCGCAAGTTCCGCCCGGCACGTCGGGTACAATGAGCGCCTTCAGTACCTCCACCAGTCAGCACATCAAAAGAATCAACCCATGTGGACCGAAACCGACAACAGCCTCCGCCGCAGCTTCCGCTTCGCTGATTTCACCACCGCCTTCGCCTTCCTCACCGAGGTAGCAGCCGAAGCCGAGCGCCTCGACCACCACCCCTGGTTCAGCAACGAGTACAACGTGGTGGAATTTCGCCTGAGCACCCACGACGCCGGCAACACCGTGACCAAGCGCGACCGGCAGCTAGCCGCCGCCATTGATGCCGTGGCAGCAAGGCACGCTGCGCTTAATGAGCAATGAAGAATGAGGAATAAGCAATGAGCAATGAGGAACGTCATGCTGAGCTTGCCGAAGCATCTCGCATGGGAAAGTAATTCAATCGTTCAACAATGCGAGCGAGATGCTTCGGCAAGCTCAGCATGACGTTCCTTTTGCTCCTTTTCATTCTTCTTTCTCCCTCATTAAGCGCAGCGGCTACCTTTGCGCCATGCCCCACACGGTTCTCTACCTGGTTCCCACGCCCATTGGCAATCTGGAGGACATTACCCTGCGGGCCATCCGCATTCTGGGCGAGGTGGGCACGGTGCTCTGCGAGGACACCCGCACCAGCGGCCGCCTGCTGCAGCACCTGGGGCTAAAAAAGCCGCTGCTCTCCTACCACCTGCACAACGAGCACCAGCAAGTGCCGCGCCTGCTGGCCCGCCTGACCGCCGGCGAAACCATGGCCCTGGTGTCCGACGCCGGCACGCCGGGAATCTCCGACCCCGGGTTTCTGTTGGTGCGCGAGTGCCTGGCGCGGGGCCTCGGCGTGGAGTGCCTGCCGGGCCCGACGGCCCTGGTGCCGGCGCTGCTCAAGTCGGGGTTTGGGGCCGAGCGGTTCACATTTGAAGGGTTTTTGCCGGTGAAGAAAGGCCGACAGACCCGCCTGCAGGAGCTGGCCACCGAAACCCGGACCATGATTTTCTACGAGTCGCCGCACCGCATCGTCAAGACCCTGGGCCAGCTGGCCGAGGTGCTGGGCCCGCAGCGGCCGGCCTCCGTGAGCCGCGAGCTGACCAAGCTGTTTGAAGAAACCGTAACCGGCACGCTGGCCAGCCTAGAAGCTGACTTCGCGGCTCGGGCCACCATCAAAGGAGAAATTGTCGTTGTCGTCGAAGGAAACCTCACCCCGCCCCCCCGCGCGCCCCGCCCCGGCCGCGCCGACCGCCACTCCCGCGCCGCTGATGCCGATGACGACCTCGACGGCGAAGACTAGCAGGTGGCCGCGCCCGGCGGTGCTGGCCGTGCTCGGCGCGCTGCTGCTCTGGGGCGGCTGGGCGCCGCACCCCACCGCGGTGCTGGTGCCGCTGCTGTTCATCGGCTGGGTGCCCTACCTGCTAATGGAGCGGCAGCTCACGCTGCAAGGTGCCCGTAAGCGGCGCGTGTTTGCCCACACCTACCTGTTTCTGGTGCTCTGGAACGCCCTCACTACCTGGTGGGTGAGCTACGCCGACCTGCCCGCCGGCATTGCCGCCGTGGTGCTCAACGCGCTGCTTATGTGCCTGCCGCTCATGGCCTTTCGCCAGACGAAGAAGCGGTTGGGCAACCGCCTGGGCTACCTGTCGCTGCCCGTGTTCTGGATTGCCTTCGAGCAGCTGCACCTGCACTGGGACATTACCTGGCCCTGGCTCACGCTGGGCAACGGCTTCGCGGCCGCGCCGCAGTGGGTGCAGTGGTACGAGTACACCGGCTTCCTCGGCGGCTCGGTGTGGGTGTGGGCGGTGAATTTGCTGTTCTTTAGTTGGTTAATTAAAAATTATGAATTAAAAATTAAAAATGAGACCCGCACGACAGCCGTTGGGAGCAATAATTCGCTTGCGGTGAGGCCTTCATTTTTAATTTTTAATTCTCAATTTTTAATTCCCCTCCTGGCCATCGCAGGGCCCATTGCCCTATCCTACCTCATTGGCACAGTGTACCAAGAAAAAGGCGCCCCGGCGGAGGTCGTCGTCGTGCAGCCCAACCTCGACCCGTACGTGGAGAAGTTTGAAGGCGGTGCCAAGTTCGTGCCTTACGACGAGCAACTGACCCGGCTGCTGGCCCTGTCCGAGCGGCAGCTCACGCCCCAAACCCGGCTCATTTTGTGGCCCGAAACGGCGCTGGAAGAGTCCTACTGGGAAAATACGATTGAGAGCAACGCCAAAATTCAGCGCGTGCGGCAGTGGCTGGGGCAGCATCCGGGCGTGACGCTGCTCACCGGCATCACCACCCTCGGCTCGTACCCAAACAAAGAAGCCGCCAGCGAAACCGTCCGCTACCGCGACGACCTCGGCTACTACGATGTGTTCAACACCGGTGCTTACTTCGCCAGCACCGCCGCGCCCGTGGCCTTCTACCACAAGTCGCGCCTCGTGCCCGGCGTGGAAAAGGTGCCGCCGGTGCTGGCGGCCATCGTTTCGCACATCGACCTGGGCGGCACCGTGGGCAGCGTGGGCAGCCAGCCCAGGCGCACGGTGTACCCCGCGCCCGCCAACGCGCCCACCCTGCGCCTGGCCCCGGTCATCTGCTACGAGTCTATTTACGGCGACTTCGTGGGCGAATACGTGCGCAACGGCGCCACCCTGCTGGGCCTCATCACCAACGACGCCTGGTGGCACGACTCGCCCGGCTACCGCCAGCTGCTGAGCTACGGCCAGTTGCGCTGCATCGAGACGCGCCGCGACCTGGCTCGCTCGGCCAACACGGGCTTCACGGGCTTCATTAATCAGAAGGGCGAAATCACCCAGCGCGAGCCGGCCTGGACGCCCACCGCCAGCCGCGCCACCGTGCACCTGAACGAGGAAATAACGTTTTACGTCCGCTTCGGCGAGCTGATTGGCCGGGGGGCGCAGATTTTGGCGGTGTTGATTTTAGTGGTGGCGGTATTTAGCGCAAGGTTTCGCAAGGGTTAAAGTAGGTTTCGCAAAGTCAGATTAGGGCGTGTTCTCAAGAACGTTCACCGCGCTGATGGCGTAGCAGGCTTATTTTCAGGATGAACGCCGACCGCACGTTGCTCACCGATAGTCATTGGGCGCTGATTGCGCCGCTGCTGCCCGGCCGGGCCGGCCGGCGCGGGGTCGTGGCGAAGGACAACCGCGGCTTTGTCGAAGCCGTGCTCTGGGTGGGCCGCACGGGCCTGCCGTGGCGGGACCTGCCCCCGCACCTGGGGCAGTGGCACCGGGTGTTCGTGCGCTTCAGCCGCTGGCGCACCCGCGGCGTGTGGGCC
>NZ_JANNOD010000078.1:0-2908 GCF_031398885.1 Hymenobacter sp. | reverse complement strand
CGCCCACCACGGCGCCGCCCACCACCACCGGGTCGCGCAGCAGGTCCTCCACCGGCAGGTAGTAGAGGTTGAGGTAGCCGGCCAGGTCCGGGTTGGGCAGCTGCTCAATCGGCGGCAGCGTGGGCCCGGGGCTGGGCGTGGTGCTGGAGGTAAAATTGGCCAAGGGACAAACGGTAAGTTTTTAGGGACAATTGCTGGAGCAAAAGGGACAACTGCTAGAGCGACGCCTGCGGCAGGGCCGAGGTGCCGAACCCCGGCGCGGGCACCGGGGCGAAGCCGGCCGTGAGCGGCGAGGACCCGGCCGGCCCGAAGCCGGGCCGGGGCAGGGCCCGCAGGTCCTTGTTAAGCTGCTTGAGCTGGCCGCCGGCGCTCAGGTGGCGCTGGCGCTTGCGGGCGGCCTTGGCCTCCACGGCGTAGCGCTTCCAGGAACGGGCCAGCGTGTCGAAGGGCACGTCCTCCTCCTGCAAATCGTACTTGAGCATGAAGGTCTCGATGGCGTAGGTCGCGGCCGTGCCCAGGTCGACGAGCAGCTCGACGTGGGCGTGCAGCTCGGCGAAGAGCAGCTCCTTGCCAAACTTGTTGAACTGGTAGACCGTCTTGCCGGTCATCGGCTTGAGGCCGAACTTGCGCGGGTCGTAGAGCCCGTAGTGCACCACGAAGTGCTTGTCGAACTTCTTGATGATTTCGTCGCGCCGCGCGTCGCGCACCGGGCGCCGCAGCAGCTGGAAGAGCAGCAGGCCGAAGTGGTCGTTTTCGGAAAGAAAATAGGCCTTTCCGAGGTGTTTGTGGAGATATTTTAGAACGTGCGGCTGTACGGGAATCGAAAGCGTCGGGCTATCCACGGGGGTAAGGCGTAAAATAATATGAATCAAACTTAGAAGAATACTGAAACGCTGCAAAGGACCGGCCAAAAGCCCTGCCTAAGCAATCGTAACTGGCTGAAAACGGCGAAGAACCGGGCCGGAACAGCCGCTGGCCGGACCAGCGGCACAGGCCCGGCCCTCGTCTTAATCCAGGAGGCCGCGGTGGTCACTTGAATTTGAAGAATTGGGCCAGGTTGAGCGACTGCTGGTGAAACTTTCCCACCACCACCCGCAGCTGCAGTTGCTCGATGCGGCTGAGCTCGCAGTAAGGCAGGGTGAGGCGGTAGTAGAGCAGGACGGCCAGCTGGTCGTAGCTCAGGCGAAAACGGCGGGGTTTGGGCCGCTGGCCGGGCCGCGGGGGCGCGGCCAGTTCCCGTTGATGCAGCCGGGCCAGTTTGGTGGCCAGGGTCGCCAGCGCCGGCAGGGCGATGGCTTCCAGGTAGGGAACGGCCTGCTCGGCGTGGGTCACGTCGCGCACGAGCACGCCCAGGGCCTTAGCCAGCAGGCCAGCCTCGCCGCGCTCAAGGTCGACGACTTGGTCGAGGTGGGGCAGTTTCATTCGGATTTCGATAAGGCCAGTGCACGCTCAAAGCCCAGGGTCTCGTAGCGTTGCCGGTTCGGGTCGGCGAGTAAATAGGTGGCCAGGGTCTGCTTGCGGGCCAGGTAGAGGACCTCCGCCCCCGTCACGCAGGTTACCAGCTCGTCGAAGGTTTTGCACCAGGCCTGCTCCTTGGTCTGGCCTTTCTCCCGAAGCTCGACGACAAACGTCCAGGCCTGCTGCCACACCACCAGGCACGTGCGCGGCAGCTGCTGCGCGGTGAGTTGCTCGGTTATCATGGCTTCAGCAGCTTGAGGTCCGAACCCGCCACCCGCTCGAAGAAGGTTTGCTGCCGCTCCTGGTCGTACTGATAGGGCATCAGCACCTGCAGCAGCTCTACCTGATTCAGGGCAATCATGTCCAGCTGAATCTGCGCCCACTCGTGCAGCGTGCGCCAGGCCGTGCGCTCGGCCTGAGCGCGCAGCTGCGCCCGCTTCCGGGCGTCAAGGTTGCGCGTGGTGGCCACGAACTGCTGGTACACGAGGTCCGTGTTCACCGGCAGCTTAAAGGCCAGGGGCACCTCCCCTACTTTGATTTGGAAGAAGAAGCCCTCGCACTGCTTGGTGACCTCGCTGAAGAACTTGCTGGTGGTGGTGGCGCCGGCCTGCACCAGCAGCTGCTCGATGGCCGCCTGGCTTTTGGCGGCGGGGACCGCGGAGGTGTAGTTACGGAGCTTACTCATCTTCGGATTCTTCAAAAACTCGTGGTACATATTCCGGGTCGACCGGCATCGTCTGGTAGTGGCCAGCCCATTCCAGAATCTTAAATTCTCGCCCCTGGGTGCGCTCGCACAGCCGGAAGTAGCAGAGCTGGTCGCCCAGTTGGTTGCGCAGCACGCGCAGCTGCTCCAGGCCGTCCTCGTCGTTGGTGTAGGAGTAGAAGGTGCACTCCCGCTTGCGGTTGGCTTTTATTCGGGTACCACGAGCGCGCTCGTCGAACACCGCCCACAGCCACCACCGATTCCTTCGCACCGGTCGCGGCCACCGACGCTTTCGCGGCCGTCGCCATCCCGGGGGACGCTCTGCCTGCTGCCGGCACCGCCGGCACAGCAATTGCCGGCGTGCCAGGGTCGGGCGTCGTCACTTCCACCGGCTTGCCGTCGGCAGCGGTCTGCTCGGTTTTGTTCATCGCCTTGGCGGCCGACAGCGAGCCGTGCTCGTCGGCGTAGATCTTGGTGAACTCCGCGCCCAGCAGGAAGACCTGCGCCGCGTAGTAAACCCAGGCCAGCAGCACCACGAGCGAGCCGGCGGCGGCGAACGATTCGGTCAGGCCGCTCTTGCCCAGGTACAGGCCGATCAGCAGCTTGCCCGCCTCGAACAGCACGGCTGTCACGCCGGCCCCGATCCAGACGTCTTTCCAGGCGATCGGGGTGGAGGGCATCAGCTTGAAGATCATCGCGAACAGCACCGTCGCGGCGGCCACCGAGATCACCATGTTCAGGATCTGC
>NZ_JANNOD010000060.1:0-17320 GCF_031398885.1 Hymenobacter sp. | reverse complement strand
CCCCTCTCCCGCGGAGAGGGAGCACCGGTCCTGCGCGGTCATGAATCGTCAGGTTCCCCCTCTCCGCGGGAGAGGGGGCCGGGGGGTGAGGTGAACGGGGAGGGCGACCGCAAACTATCCCTCCACGACCAGCGCCTCCAGCAAGTCGCCCACGAAATCTACGAGCTAAGCCCCAAGCGCGTGCTCGACCTGGGCTGCGGCGAAGGCAAGCTGCTCCGCCTGCTCTTGTGCCAGCCCAAAATCGAGTACCTGCTCGGCATGGACGTCTCGCACCAAGCCCTGACCCGCGCCGTTGCCCGCCTGCACCTCGACGAGATGCCCCCGCGCCAGCGCACCCGTATCGACCTCATCCAGGGTTCGCTGCTTTACCGCGACGACCGCCTCGCCGGCTTCGACGCGGCGGCTCTGGTCGAAGTCATCGAGCACCTCGACCCGAACCGCCTCGCCGCCCTCGAAGCCGTAGTGTTCGGGCAGGCCCGCCCGGCGCACGTCTTCGTTACTTCCCCCAACGCCGACTATAACCAACTCTTCGAGCAACTCAACGCCGGCGAATTCCGCCACGATGACCACCGCTTCGAATGGTCCCGCGCCGAGTTTGCCACCTGGGCCACTGCCGTGGCCGAGCAGCACGGGTATCAGCTGCGCCTCGTGGGGATGGGGGAGGAGGTGGAAGGCGTAGGCGCGCCCTCGCAGATGGCGGTGTTTGAGATACCACAACTACCCTGAGTAGGCAACTTGGCGAGTTATCACCAAGTTGCCGACAGCACCTCGCACTACCTTATCGGTAGCTCAGGGAGTTGCTCCATTAGCGCATCAAAGCAAAGGGTTAGGTTGGCTCTGAGCGCCTTCAATTTTCAACATAGTTTCACCACTACACCTCTCAAACAATTCATTACGCCACTCTATGTTGTCGAAGTTTCGCAGATTGTCAATTCTAACACCTTGAAAGAACCTTTTACGCTGGCTTATTACGCCGAAATTATTGCCATTGTTGATTCTATATAAACCAACAAGCTGCGGTGCTCCTCCGCATGACTTGTTCTTGATGTCTGCTAAAGTGTGGCAAAAGCACTGAAACAATGCACGACTAGTGTACTTATTCCCGCTTGCCCAATAAGACTCATACTTTGCAAGAAATTCCTTAACTTCTGAACCAGTTACGAAAAGCTTGTCTGAATAAGACCCAAACACGACTTCCTCAGCTTCCCATTTTTTAGAAAGCTTCGTCCATTTTATTTTTCTGCAGAAGAAATTGTTTGTCTTGTCTCTGCTACAATGTATGATTTCCAAAGCATTTGTTGCAATCCATTGCTGACTTGGATAGCTGTTGAACAAGGCTATGAACTTATCAATGAAAGCTTGAAATTTCTGTTCGCAACTCCAATCCGGTTCAAATAGCAAGCCTTGGTCAATTATATCAACCAGTTGATTAAGAACGATTGAAGGGAACAGTACATCGCCACAATAGCCGAATACATCAGGATGATTTTTACAGCTAAATACTTTCTTTCCGTGGTCAAAAACAGAGTTGTCAGGCCACGATATTCTACTGTCGCTTGCAACATATATTGATGCCGGTTTTCTTGAATCCACACCGAGCCAACTTATCAAAAGTGTCATAGAATCGCAATTTAGGCGTAAGTCAGGATTTGGCTAATGCCCAAAATCATTCTTCTTTTCCAATGCCCCAAGATACCCTCAAGGTCCCCGAACTCTCCCTTATCATTCTCATTGGCAGCACGGGCGCGGGCAAGTCCACGTTTGCGCGGCGCTTGTTCCGGCCCACGGAAATCGTGTCGTCGGATGCCTGCCGGGGCTTGGTTGCTGACGATGAAAACGACCAATCGGCTAGCAAAGACGCTTTTGAGCTGCTGCACTACCTGGTGGCCAAGCGCCTGAAGCGCGGGCTGCTCACTGTGGTCGATGCCACCAACGTTCAGGAGGAAAGCCGCAAGCCATTGGTGGCTCTGGCCCGCCAATACCATGTGCTGCCCGTGGCCATCATGCTCGACGTGCCCGACGCCGTGGCCCAGGAGCGCAACGCCCAGCGCCCCGACCGCCGTCACCTGGGCCGGCACGTCATCGCCAGCCACCGCCAACAGCTGCGCCGCAGCCTGCGCAACCTCAAGCAGGAAGGCTTCCGGCACATCCACCACCTGCGCAACGTGGGTGAAATCGACGCCATTCAAAGCATCGTCCGAGACCGGCTCTACAACAACCGCCAGGAGGAAACCGGCCCCTTCGACATCATCGGCGACGTGCACGGCTGCTACGAGGAGCTGCGCGCGCTGCTGGAGAAACTGGGGTATCAGGTGATTGAGGAGCCGATGACGGATGTGCGGGATTTGGGGGTGCGGGTGGTGGCGCCGCTGGTCGTTCTGCCGCCAACCTCACCCCCTGACCCCCTCTCCCAAAAAGAGGGGGCACCAGTCATGCACCAAACTGAGTCGCCAGGCTCCCCCTCTCCGCGGGAGAGGGGGCCGGGGGGTGAGGTGACCCGCAAGGCCATCTTCCTCGGCGACCTCGTGGACCGCGGCCCCGCCTCCCCACAAGTCCTGCGCCTGGTGATGAGCATGGTGCGCGACGGCACTGCCCTTTGCGTGCCCGGCAACCACGACATCAAACTCCTGCGACACCTTAACGGCAAAAGCGTTACCATCAACCACGGCCTGGCCGAAACCCTGGTCCAGCTCGGACCCGAGCCCGAGGCTTTCAGGAGCGACGTGCGGCGGTTTCTTGACGGCCTGGTGAGCCACTACGTGCTCGACGGCGGCAAGCTGGTCGTGGCCCACGCCGGCCTCACCGAGGAGATGCAGGGGCGCGGCTCGGGGGCCGTGCGGGCCTTCGCGCTGTTTGGCGAAAGCACCGGCGAAATTGACGAATTCGGCCTGCCCGCGCGCTACGAATGGGCCCGCGAGTACCGGGGCCGCGCCCTGGTCGCTTTCGGCCACACGCCCGTGCCCGACGCCGAATGGCTCAACAACACCATCGACCTCGACACCGGCTGCGTGTTCGGCGGCCGCCTCACCGCCCTGCGCTACCCCGAGCGCGAGCTGGTGGCCGTGCCCGCCGCGCAGGTGTACTGCGAGCCCGTGCGTCCTTTGAATTATAAGCTGTTAGCAGCTAGCTCTCAGCCGTTAGCTTCTTTGCCAGACGGCCAGAACGAAAAGCTAACAGCCAGCAGCTATCAACTAGAGGCTGAGCTAGATATTCGCGATGTTACCGGCAAGCAGTTCATCGAAACCCGGCTGATGCGCGGCGTCACCATCCGCGAGGACAATGCCGTGGCCGCCTTGGAGGTGATGTCGCGCTTCGCCCTGCACCCCAAGTGGCTGCTGTATCTGCCGCCCACCATGTCGCCCACCGAAACCTCGGCTTTGCCCGACCTGCTCGAATACCCCGCCGAAGCCTTCGCCTACTACCAGCGCCTCGGCGTGGAGCGCGTGGTGTGCGAAGAAAAGCACATGGGCAGCTGCGTGGTGGTGGTGTTGGGCCGCGATGAAGCCGCCATCCAGCGCCGCCTCGGCCTCGTGGGCGAAGGCATCGGCAAGTGCTACACCCGCACCGGGCGCAATTTTTTCACCGACGCTGCCCTCGAAACCGCCTTCCTCGCCCGCCTGCGCGACGCGCTGAGCACGGCCGGATTCTGGGAGAAATTCGACACTGACTGGGTTTGCCTCGATGCCGAGCTGCTGCCCTGGTCGGCCAAAGCCCAGGAGCTGGTGAAAACCCAGTACGCCGCCGTGGCCGCCGCCGCCCTCGCCGCTCTGCCCCAGGTCGAAGCCGCTCTTACCGAAGCCGCCGCCCGCCAGCTCGACGGCGTCGAAGCCCTGCTGGCTCGCACCACCGCCCGCCACCAAGCCGCCGCCCACTACGCCGATGCTTACCGCCGCTACTGCTGGCCCGTGTACTCGCTCGACGACCTCAAGCTGGCGCCCTTCCACCTGCTCGCCACCGAAGGCCGCACCTACTTCGACCGCGACCACGCCTGGCACATGGAAACCCTGCGCACCCTTGCCCTGGCCGACCCTGGCCTGCTTCGCGCCACGCCCTACCGCGTCGTCCCGTTGAATGACCCCGCCGAAGTAGACGCCGCCATCCAGTGGTGGACCGACCTCACCGCCGCCGGGGGCGAAGGCATGGTGGTGAAGCCCTACGACTTCGTGCCCCAGGGCAAAGGCGGCCTGCTCCAGCCCGCCCTCAAGTGCCGGGGCCGCGAGTACCTGCGCATCATCTACGGCCCCGATTACCTGCTGCCCGGCCACCTCGACCGCCTCCGCCAGCGCAACGTGAAAGCCAAGCGCAACCTCGCCCTGCGCGAGTTCGCCCTCGGCGTCGAGGGCCTCGAACGCTTCGTGGCTGGCCAGCCCCTGCGCCGTGTGCACCAGTGCGTCTTCGGCGTCCTCGCGCTGGAAAGCGAGGCGGTGGACCCGCGGCTGTAGGTGAGTTTTGTGTAGTTTAGTTACCAAAATTCTGATTAATTGAAGAGATATGATGCCTAAGCATAACCCAACAGAGAAGAATCGTCGTTTTGGCGTTGTAACCCGCTACAATGAAGAAAAAGGATTTGGGTTTATTGCTGTTTGCACTAAGATTCCTAAAGCGACTTTAGAGGCACAATACTCATCCGACCACAATACAGAGTCGTTTTTTGACAAAAGATTTATCTTAAGGGAATTTGAGGACAGGAGTGTGCCCAATATTTTCGTTCATGCGACCAGTGCCGAAGAAAAGTTATTCGTCGGTCAATGGCTGACTTTTGAAATCCGACCTGATAAGAAGCAGGTGGATAAGTTTAGAGCGTTGAATGTACGCTCTCTAAAAAACGAAGCTGCTCGCTGGACAGATGGAAGCAGTATGCCTCCTGCTTTTGTAGTATCTAGCTTATTAGATTTGTGGTTGGAATGTAAGGCCACTTTTTTTGACTTTAACCAATTTTGTTCTTTAGTTTATACGTTGCGACCAGAAGACCAAATAAATTTTGTTCGTAAGAGTGTTGCAGAAAATACTTCAGATACCTCGCTATTATCAAATTTAAACTCGTTAATTCGCTTTAGTAGAGCAGAAGCAGTCGAACTTGGGATTAGAATAGATTATAATCTTGATTTAATAATTTCTGTTCTTGTCGCTATCAAAGAAGGATTATATCCTAAACCAGATTTGATAGCTGAAATGATGTTTAACTACATTGATGAAGAATTAGAAGAATTGCCACATTTGAATCACAGTCTATTTAATATGTGTCCTGGCAGGACTGTGCAAATCAGGAAGGAGATAGGTGAACAAATAAATGTTTATGCCTCTGGGAGATTGGGTGAGGTTTCTAGTGCAAATGATATTCTGACGGTGGGGGATGTAGAATATCTTATCGAAAACGATACAATCGTTATTGATGGCAAAACTGTAGCCCTGGATTATGTTAGCGAGACGGTTTACGAATACAATTTGGCAAAATTGCCGAAAAAAGATGATGGTCTGATTTTTTGCGAAGGCCGTGTTTCGCCTAAATTGAATAGTGTCGGTAAAAAACTGTGGTGGTGCCGCAATACCCGCTGCTATGCTGCTTGTCAAGAAACCCGTAGTTCTATTGATTGGCAGAAGTTTACTCTCGCTGATATTATCGTCGGTCTTGGGCTCTCATTCGATGAGGAAGCTTACTACAAATTTATAGGCGTATTAAATAGGGTTGAGCAGTTAAAAAGTCATTTAAAATGCAGACATTGCTCTCGTATTTTGCGTCCTGCTCGGCAAGCCAGTTTTAGTTTCTATAGAACAAATTGGTTTCATTGTACAAATTCTGAATGTTCTGAAAGAGAGAACAGAATTTATTTGAGCAGTTGCTCTAATCACAAGTGCTTGACTGTAATTGATAGCCGGGATTCTGTTAGATGCAACTACGCCAGTAAAGGTCATCCCCAAAGGAACGGAATGTACATATGCAAAAAATGTGGTGGGTGTTGCTCGAAATATCAGTTAGAGCAGCAGTTGTTGAGATTTAAGCAAATCCTAACTGAAAGTCAGTACAGCAGTGACCTGGTAGTATCACGCAGTAGATACAACCTTGATAAAGGTCTATACCATCTGGAAAACGAAGAATTCCAATGTTACCGCTGTAATACTGTTATGCATCCAGCATATGGTCCTGGAACAGCCTTGCGTTGCGGAAAATGCTTTGTTCAATATCCCAAAGAATATCTACCAGAACCTTGGAAGCAACATGCCAAGAGGAACATTGAATCAGAAAAGTAAGAAAGTAATTATTCGAAAAGAAAGTATTGGTGTAAGCCACCCCAGCGCCCGCCGCTACTCCCGCACCTTTCGTCAAGTCTGCGAAGCTGCCGCCGCTAACCAACGTGCTTCACCTAATCTTTAGACATCAGCATGCGCTCGATGCGCCGGTCTGGGATGAGCCACATCAGCGCCACAGCCACGTAGATGCCGCCCGCTACCCAGGGGTTCCAGAAGCTGGCGGCGATGCCCAGGCAGTAGAGAGGGGGCGAGGACTTGCCTTTCAGGTCGCGGCCGAGGGCGCGGGCCAGCACCGAATCGGGCCCGTCGACGGCGAGGATGCAGCCCTGCAACAGCCAGTAGGAGACGCCCGCCAGCAGCAGCACCACGCCGTACATGACCAGCGTGGCCGGGGCAAAGTGGTTCTGGCCCATCCAGCCCGTCACGACCGGGACCAGCGAGAGCCAGAACAGCAGGTTGAGGTTGGCCCACAGAATATTGCCGGTGATTTTGGTGGCGCTGGCCAGCAGCAGGTGGTGGTTGTTCCAGTAGATGCCCACGTAGAGAAAGCTCAGCACGTAGCTCAGCACCACCGGCAGCAAGGGTTGCAGGGCCGCGAAATCCGCCCCCTTCGGCACCTTGGTTTCCAGCACCATAATGGTGAGAATGATGGCCAGCACGCCATCGCTGAAGGCTTCGAGTCGTCCTTTTTGCATGCGGTATTTGCGGCCGACCGCCGTGGGCAAGGAGTGAGCCGCTAAAGTAGCGCGACGCGGCGGCTCCTGCTACTTTCGTAGCCTCACTTGCCGAAACCACGGCCATGCTGCGCGCAGCCGAAGCATCTCTACCTCAGTACTAGCTCAATTGAAAGCAAGAGTTACGCGGCAGAGATGCTTCGGCTGCGCGCAGTATGACGTTCTATTTTAAACAGTTTTCCTGCCCATGCTCGCCCGCATCCAGACGGCCCTGGCCCAGCTCGAAACCACGCACAGCATCCGTATTCTCTACGCCTGCGAGTCGGGTAGCCGCGCCTGGGGCTTTCCCTCGCCGGATTCGGATTACGACGTGCGGTTCATCTACTGCCACCCGGCCGACTGGTACCTGGCTTTGGACGAAGGCCCCGACACCCTCAACTTCCCCATCGACGACGAGCTGGACCTGGCCGGCTGGGAGCTGCGCAAAGCCCTGCGCCTGCTGCGTGGCTCCAACGCCTCGGTGTTCGAGTGGCTGCAGTCGCCGGTGGTGTACCACGAGGCGCTGAATTTTCGGGCCCGGCTGGCGCCCTTCCTGCCGGCCGCCTTCAACCTCAAAGCCGGCCTGCACCACTACCTGGGCCAGTTGCGGCGCGGGGTGGAAGAAGACGTGGCCGCAGAGCAAGTCCGCCTGAAGCGCTTGTTCTACGCCCTGCGCTCGGCCCTGGCCGCCCGCTGGATTCGCGAGCGCCACACCCTGCCGCCCATGGAATTCGCGCCCTTGTGCGCGCTGCTGCCCCCGGCGCTGCGGGCCGACGTGGCCGAGCTGCTCCAGCGCAAAGCCTCGGCGGACGAAAAAACCACGGTGGCCCGCCCCGCCGCCCTGGCCGAATTCTTGCGGCTGGAGTACGCCGCGGGTCAGGCGGCGCGCGACGGATTGCCGGTGCCGCGGGTCGGCCGCGCGGCCACCGAGTGGGATGCGTTGTTTCGGGAGGTGATAAAATCGGTGGTTGCCTCGTAGCGCCAAGCACGGCGGGGGCCTACTTTCGTCCATGACCATTGCCGACCTGCGCCAGCAGCACCTCATTCTCTTCGAAGCCATCAGCGGCAGCCGGGCCTACGGCACCAACCTGCCGCATTCCGATACTGACCTCAAAGGCGTATTTGTTCTGCCCGAAAACCAGTTTTTCGGCCTCGATTACGTGCCGCAGGTGGCCAATGCCACCAACGACGAAGTATTTTACGAGCTGCGCCGCTTCGTGGAACTGCTGCTGAAAAACAACCCCACCGTGCTGGAGCTGCTGGGCACCCCGGCCGAGTGCGTCGTCTACCAACACCCGTTGTTTGCCCGGTTCCGAGCGGCCGATTTTCTGTCGAAGCTCTGCCGCCATAGCTTTGCCGAATACGCCGTGGCCCAAATCCGCAAAGCCAAGGGCCTCAACAAGAAAATCAACCACCCCGAGCCGCCGGCCCGCAAGTCGGTGCTGGACTTCTGCTACGTGACCGCCGGAGTCGGGGCGCAGCCGGTGGCCGCGTGGCTCGCCCGCAAAGGCTACGAACCCGCGCAGTGCGGCCTGGCCAACGTGCCGCACCTCACCGATTTGTACGCCCTGTTCATTGATGCCACGCCCGGGCGCGCCCACGGCTACCGCGGCCTGGTGCGCGACCCCGAGACCTCCCAAGACGTGCTGCTTTCCGCCGTGCCGAAAGGGGAGGAGCCCGTGGCGTACTTGTCCTTCAACCGCAACGGCTACAGCACCTACTGCCGGGTGTTCCGCGAATACTGGGAATGGGTGGAGAAACGCAACACCGAGCGCTACCAAAACACCGTGCAGCACGGCAAGAACTACGACGCCAAAAACATGCTGCACGTCTTTCGCCTGTTGCAAATGGCCGAGGAAATCGCCGAAAGCGGGGTGCTGAACGTGCGCCGGCCCAACCGCGAGTTCCTGCTGCAAATCCGGCGCGGCGAGTTTGAGTACGACGACCTGGTGGCCAAAGCCGAACACTTGGTGACGCGGGTAGAAGCAGCTTTTGCGAGCTCGGCTCTGCCCGACGCCCCCGACCGTGCCGCCGCCGAGGAGCTGTTGCTGCAGGTGCGCCGCAGGTTCTACGGCCTGAACTAAACAAGCCGTGAACAGGCTGGCCAGCGCCTTTGGGCTGAAAACCTTGCCGGTGAGCGCCTACCAAGCGCAGCCCGATGAGGCGGCGCGCCCGCCGCGCCCCGGCGACGAGGTAACCCTAGCGGAGTTAATGCCGCGCTATTGCTTAGGAACCAGCTTCACGCCTGTGTACAGCTGGGGGTTGCTTATCGAGGCAATGGGTTCCACGCTTATGCGCTTATCGTACTGGCTGACGTTGGCCAGCTTGAGCAAGGTGGCGTAGTCGGCCGTGAGGCCATGCTTGGTCTTGATAAAGAAATTGTTGACCCGCAGCGTCCCGGGATTGTAGCTTACCACGAGGGCGGTGGTATCGCGCCAGTAGGTGTAAAGGGCTTCGGTTGCTCCCGTCGCCAGTTCGCGCGGCGTCCGGTCGTGGTCGGGGCGAATGGTTTGGCTAATCAATGGCCTGGCAATCTGGTCGGCGTTCATGCCCAATAGGGCAGGCACATCAAAGGCCCGGTTCACAGCCATGGGCTGGCTGACGGCCGGCGTTTCGGAAGTCGGCTGCTCAGTGCTGGCGCAGCTGAGTAGCAAGGCCAAAGGAAGGACGTAGGCGTAGCGCATGGCCGAGGTTATCTAAGGAGGAAGATTAATACGGAAAATGCTGCGAAGTCGGTGGTTTTTGCCCGTAGCTTTTTAATCGTGCGCCGATTTCTGACGCATTTCACTACGCGTTCAAGCCCCACTCCTGGCAGTGCAAGCGCACTGGTCGCCGCTATCGTTTCTCACTGGCATCTTCACTTTCCCCCTTGATTTATTTAACGCGCTGTCGAAAGGAAAAAGTAATTGTCACTCATTTCGATAGCTTCTCAGCACAGTGCATTGAAGTAATGAGCGCAGGTGGGTTGAGAGCTGAAAAGCTCAGCTACCTTTTCACCTTTTTTCTGGCCAGTATGAATAATATTTACGCAACAAAATGAAGATTATTTCGCGTGTTCTTGTGTGATTATTCACAATAGTTCACACAGACGCTAATACGGTCCACTGGCTTGCCGTTGCTATCCAGACTTGTTCGGGCCTGACGTGGCATTTGAGCCAGGCAAACTTAGCCCCAGTCGCTTTAAAATCCGGGCGAATCCGAAGCGTCAAAACGAATTTCAGCCAAACAAAAAGGCCCTTTCCATTACAGAAAGGGCCTTTTCTTGCAAACGGTAGCGGTCTGGACGGGACTCGAACCCGCGACCTCCGCCGTGACAGGGCGGCATTCTAACCAACTGAACTACCAAACCGTTTGCCGAAGGAAAAACCGTGGTTTTTCCGTTTTGGTGCTGCAAAGGTAAGAGGGAAAAACCGCGGGCTGCAAGCCAAAGCGTGATTTTTTTAGGCGAACAGCTCACTGTGGAGTCTTGGAGGTTGTTTTTCAGGGGGATTGATTTTGCGGGCGGGCCGCAAGGGCGGATGTTTTACCTTTGCCTGCCGCTTTCCCGGCGGCATTTGGCGGCGCCCGGCGAACCCAGACCCCGTCCGAACCACGCGACCCAGTAATTTCGCCTTACCTCCCCACGCAATCCTCTTCCGCGGACCATGCTCCTTGACTTTGAACAACCCATTGCCGCCCTTGAAGGCAAGCTTCTCGAAATGCAAAAGCTGGCCGCCGAGAGCAACGTCGACGTGCGCGAGGCGGTGGCGGCGCTCGAAGCCCGAATCAAGGCCCTCAAAAAGGAAACCTACGCCAACCTCACGCGCTGGCAGCGCGTGCAGCTTTCGCGTCACCCGGACCGACCGTACACGCTGGACTACATCGAGGGCATGGCCGACAAATTCGTGGAGCTGCACGGCGACCGCACCGTGGGCGACGACAAGGCGATGGTGGGCGGTTTCGGCGAGATTGATGGCCACCCGGTCATGTTCGTGGGCCAGCAGAAGGGCCACAACACCAAGCAGCGCCAGTTTCGCAATTTTGGAATGCCCAACCCCGAGGGCTACCGCAAGGCCCTGCGCTTGATGAAGCTGGCCGAAAAATTCAACGTGCCCATCGTGACGCTGATTGACACGCCCGGCGCCTTTCCCGGCCTGGAGGCCGAGGAGCGGGGGCAGGGCGAGGCCATTGCCCGCAACCTCAAGGAGATGTTCATGCTCAAGGTGCCGGTCATTTGCGTCATCATCGGCGAAGGGGCCAGCGGCGGGGCCCTGGGCATTGCCATCGGCGACCGGGTGCTGATGCTGGAAAACACCTGGTACTCAGTGATTTCGCCCGAGTCGTGCAGCAGCATTCTGTGGCGCTCCTGGGATTATAAGGAGCAAGCCGCCGAAGCCCTCAAACTCACGGCCCTCGACATGCAGAAAGCGGGCCTGGTGGACGGCATCGTGAAAGAGCCCCTCGGCGGCGCCCACACCGCGCCCGAAGCTATGATTGAAACTTTGAAGAATACGCTGCTCAAGACGCTGAAAGAGCTGGCCGCTATTTCGGTGCAAGACCGAATTTCCCAGCGGATTGACAAGTTTTCAGCAATGGGGGTGGTGATGGAGTAGGAATTAAAAATTAGAAATTAAGAATTAAAAATCAGCTTGGTTCAACAGGTTAGCGCAAACCTTTCACTTTTGATTTTTAATCGGCCTTGTGAAAATCTATCCCCTCGACACCGGCTTATTCAAACTTGATGGCGGCGCCATGTTTGGCGTGGTGCCCCGGAGCCTGTGGCAAAAGCTCAACCCGCCCGATGCCAACAACATGTGCACCTGGGCCATGCGCTGCCTGCTGATTGAGGACGGCGGCCGGCTGCTGCTCATCGACAACGGCATTGGCGACAAGCAGGACGAGAAGTTTCGGGGCCACTTTTACCTTCACGGCGAGGATACGCTGGAAAAATCCTTGCGTAAGCTGGGCTTGGGCAGCCCCGACATCACCGACGTGTTTCTGACGCATTTGCACTTCGACCACTGCGGCGGCTCGGTGCAGCGCCGGCCCGATGGCGTGCTGCAACTGGCGTTTCCCAACGCCGCGTACTGGAGCAACGAGGCGCATTGGGACTGGGCCATGACGCCCAACCCGCGCGAAAAGGCCAGTTTTTTGCCGGAAAACATTGTCCCCGTTCAAGAGAGCGGCCACCTGAAATTCGTCGACTTGCGGGCCGGGGTACCCGAAGCACTGCCCCAGTTCAAGGAAATTGTGCTGGCCGACGGGCACACCGAAAAGATGATGGTGCCGGTGATGGCGTACAAGGGCCGGACGCTGGCGTTCATGGCGGACTTGCTGCCCAGCGTTGGTCACATCCCGCTGCCCTACGTGATGGGGTACGACATGCGCCCGCTCGTGACCATGGCCGAAAAAGAAGCGTTGCTGCGCCGCGCCGCTGATGAAAACTGGGTGCTGCTGCTTGAGCACGACCCCACCCACGAGGCCTGCACCGTGCGGCACACCGACAAGGGCGTGCGCCTGGCCGATACGCTGCGGCTGGCCGATTTGTAAGCGCGTCCCTGGTTTATTCGCGAGGATATTGCGTAAGGGGCCGCGGGGGCGGCCGGATTGGCGCACCTTCGCAAGACATTCATTAATTCCATCACAAACACCACCATGGCGCAGCTGGGGTTGGCCTTGTCAGGGGGCGGCGCGCGCGGCATTGCGCATTTGGGGGTGCTGGCGGCGCTCGACGAGCTGCACCTGCCGGTGGCGCGGCTGGCGGGCGTGAGCTCCGGGGCCATTGCCGGCGTGTTTTACGCGGCGGGTTTTGCGCCCCGGGAGATTCTGCGCCTGCTGATGGCCACCAACCTGTTTCGGCTCACGCGGCCGGCGTTCAGCCGCTTTGGCCTGCTGCACCTTGACGCGGTGGAGCAGCTGCTGGCCCGGCACTTGGGCAGCACGCTCAATTTTGAAGACCTGAACCGGCCGGTGACCCTGGTGGCCACCGATTTGATGGCGGGCGGGTCGGTTTATTTCAGCACCGGGCCGCTGCTGCCGCCGCTGCTGGCCTCGTCGGCGGTGCCCATCGTGTACCGGCCGGTGGAGTACCAGGGCCGGCAGCTGGTGGACGGCGGCCTGCTGAACAACCTGCCCGTGGAGCCGCTGCTGGGCCAGGACGGCTTGCGCGTGGTGGGCGTGCACTGCAACCCCGTGAACCCCGAAGCCCGCATCCCCAACTTCCGCCGCCTTGTTGAGCGCACGCTGCACCTGGCCATCAACGCCAATACGGCGGCCCGCAAGAACCAGTGCCACCTGCTGCTGGAGCCGCCCGAGCTGCGCCACTACCGGCCCCTGAGCTACAAGCGCGGCCCCGCGCTCTTCGACATTGGCTACCGCTACGCCATGAGCCGGGCGGCTGAATTGCAGGCGCTGGTTTAGGCAAGAGGGCCGCGCTGGGGGCCAATTGCCCATCTTTGCGTCGAGTTTAAACCAGCCGACAACCGGTCGGGCCGGGCCTACGAAGCCAATTTAAGATTTACCCATTCACCAAATCACCCCTGATGCCTGCCCGCAAAACCTCCACCTTCTGGTATTACATGGCCAAATTTGTGTTTTGGGTGGCCGGCTGGAAATTGGGCGAAATCCACAACAAGGACATCCAGAAAAGCATGATGATTGCGGCCCCGCACACCAGCAACTGGGACCTCATCCTGGCCCGCGCCGCTTTCTACCTGATGGACGTGGACGTGCGCTTCACCGTGAAAAAGGAGTGGGCCGAGCACTGGCTGCTGGGGGGCATGGTGCGGGCCGTGGGCGCCCTGCCCGTGGACCGCAGCAAGAACAACAGCCTCGTCGACGGCATGGTGAAGCTCTTTGACGAGTACGACGAACTGGTCATTCTCATCACGCCCGAGGGCACCCGCGCCTACCAGCCGCGCTGGCGCAAGGGCTACTACTTTGCCGCGCTGGGCGCCCACGTGCCCATTCGGTTGGGGTACCTGGACTACCGGCTCAAGGAAGCCGGCATTGGCCCGGCCGTGTACCCCACGGGCGACTACGAAGCCGACGAGGCAAAAATCAAGGCCTACTACCGCACCAAAACCGGCCGCTTCCCCGAAAAAGGCGTCCGCTAGCGGCCGGCTTGACAGCCCAGCCCCAAAGCTGGCGGACCCGAAAAGCACGCCGTGCCGGGCTTTTCGGACGGGCTGTTAATGAGCGGGCCGGCTTACCTTCGAACCATGGAAAAGGTGTACACCCTGCTCTGGATACTCTTCGGCCTGGGCGTTTACGTGTTTCGGCTGGTGAAAAAAGCCCAGGAAACCAGCGCCCGCGAAAATCAGGAGCGGCCCGCGCGCCCCGGCCCGGCCGTACCGGGCTTGCCCACTGCCACTTTCCAGGAGTTGCTCAAGCAGATGCAGGCCCGTAATGTGGCGGGTCCCGATACTACGCCGGCTCCCGCGCCCGTGCCCGCGCCGTCCGTGCCGGCCCTGCGCACGCTGGGCGGCCGCCTGATGCCGCGGGAGGTGGCCCGGCCGGTCCGGTCCCAGGAGCGCGCCGTGGCGCGGGCCCTGTCGCTGGAAGCCCGCGCCGCCGCCCGGCCCCGCAACGCGCCCGGCCCGCTGGCCCGCCGGTCGTCGGCGCTGCCGCGGGCCTCCGTTGTAGCGCCGGTGCAGGACTACTGGCAGGAACCCGCCGCGCCCGCCGCGCCGCTGTCGGCCACGGTGCGCCAGTGGCTGAGCCAGCCGGAGAGCGTCCGCGCCGGGTTGGTGCTGAGCGAGATTTTAAAGCGGAAATACGACTGACCCGGGCTGGGCGGGTGGGTCAGTCCTGCGTCAGGGCGTAGGCCAGCAGGTTGGCGCCCATGCGCAGGGCGGCATCGTGGGCCGCCGGCGGGTCCTCGGGGTAGGTGCCGACGTCTTCCCAGCCGTTGCCCAGGTCGCATTCGTAGCTGTAGAAGCACACCAGGCGGCCCTTGTAGAGCAGGCCAAACCCCTGGGCCCGCTTGCCTTCGTGCTCGTGCACCTTGGGCAGCCCGCGCGGAAACTGGTATTTCTGGTGGTAGACCGGATGGGAGTAGGGCAGCTCCACAAATTCCAGCTCGGGAAATACCTTTTTCATCTCGGGGCGGATGAATTTGTCCAGCCCGTAGTTGTCGTCGATGTGCAGAAAGCCGCCACCGGTGAGGTAGCGCCGCAGGTTCTTGGCCTCCGAAGCGGTGAAGCTCACGTTGCCGTGCCCGGTCATGTGCACGAACGGGTAGGTGAGCAGCTCGGGCGCATCCAGCTCCACGGTGGCCTCGTCGGGCGCGATGTTGGTTTTCAGCGCCTGGTTGCAGAACTGAATCAGGTTGGGCAGCGACGTTTTGTTGGCGTACCAGTCGCCCCCGCCGCCGTAGTGCAGCTTGGCGATGCGGAAGCTGGGGGCCGGGGCCACGGCGGCCGTGAGCGCCAGCAGCAAGGCCGCGGCGAGAAGCAGGTGTTTGCGCATAAGGGTAAGTAATTTGCGAGCCACCAATCTGGCCGGGGGTGCCCAGAAGACAGCTTACGGCTTCCAGAGGTTCGGCCCGGCCCGTTACTGGGCATTCCCCGCTTTTCTGATGAGCAGCAAACTTAGCCAACTACTGGCCTACTACGAAGCCGAGCGAAACCGTCTGGTCGCGCTAGTGGCAGACTGCGTCGCGGAGTCAGAGCACAAGCTGGCCCACCACCATGCCAAGGCCCTGCGGCTGGTGAACCGGAAGCTCCAAACCTTCCGTAATCTGGCCGACCCCTTGTACGACCAAAAGCAGAGCCGCCTGCGCCACATCGGGGCCATAAAAGAGTTGATGGCCACCAAAGCACCCGAAATTCCGCGCAGCTTTTTTCTGGAAACGCTTCGGCAGGCCCAGCAGCAGTTGGAGGAATTAAACTAGGCCGCTGCCGCGCGCTCAAAACCGGGGAAACCATCCGGCCTGCAGGATGTGATGAACAAGCTGAGTGACCGGACAATCGAGAAATTCATGCTGGTAGTTGACGAGGCCGACGGCAGTTACCTCAATCGAATTGATATTTCCGAGCTGCCCAGTGCTTACAAAGACGCGGCGGAAGTGAAGCGGCAGATTGCAGATTTCAACCTGGCCCCCGTCGTCGACGAAATCCGGCCTTACGGCTGCATCATGGCCGGCGACCGGGAGCAGGACGCGCCCTGGCGCAAAAAGAAGCTGGCCAGAGCCGCCGCGCTGCTGGCCCAGGCCGCTACCGATTCGGACGCGGCCTGACCCTTGCGCCCGCGCCAGCTATTTGCTTCGGGCGCTGCTGCCGGCTCCGTGCCGCCGCTTGGCTGGCTCCATGACCACGTAGGGAAAGTGCGCGGTTCTGCTGAGCTTGTCGAAGCATCCCTACCGATTTGGCGAACCTTGCGGAACGAGACCCCTCGGGGGCCGCGGGGCGGGCCCCGGTTCGCCAAAAGCGCGAAGCCCAGAGAGGGGAGCCGGAAAGCATGGTAGAAATGCTCCGACGGCAACTTATTGCCGGGCAATGTGTACCGTAAACACCGCCGCCAGCGCCGCCGTTTCCGTGCGCAGCCGCGACGCACCCAGCGTCACCGGCCGGATGCCCCGGCCCAGCGCCAGGGTTATTTCGCCCGGCGTGAAATCTCCTTCCGGCCCGATGAGCACGCAGCATCCCGGCCCGGCGCCGGCTACTTGCGCCAGGGCAGTGCGTTCACCGGCTTCCAGGTGGGCAATAAACGTGGTTTCGGGTATGGCTTGCGCCACGAAAGTGGCATATTCCGTCATTTCGTCCAGCTGCGGCAGCCATGCTTGGCCCGACTGTTTGAGGGCACTCACCGCTATTTTCTCCAGTCGGTCCAGCTTCAGCTCGCGGCGCTCGGAGCGGGCGCAGCGCAGGAAGGTGATGCGCTCCACGCCAATTTCAACGGCCTTTTCCACGAACCACTCCAGGCGGTCGAGGTTTTTGGTGGGGGCCACGGCCACGTGGACGAAGTAGGGGCGGGGCGGCATCGCTTCGTGGCGGATGATGCGCAATTCGCAGCGCTTGGGGTTGGCGTCGGCCACGGCGGCATGGTAGCGGCCGCCGCGGCCGTCGAGTAGCGCCACTTCGTCGCCCAGGCCCAGGCGCAACACGCGCACGGCGTGCTTGCTCTCGTCTTCGGGCAGGGTGTGAATGGGAGCCGTCAGGCCGGGCGCAAAAAAGGTGTGCATGGCGGCAAAACTACCCGCTTCTTTGGGAGGAACGGTGCTGCTCTAAAAGACTTTGCTTAGAAGCTGTTTAAGTTAGTTGGACCTTTTTAGCTTTGTTTCATGCAAGCGAAGCGATACAGCTCGGATTTGACCGAGCGGCAATGGCAGCGGTTGGCGCCGCTATTGGTGGTGCGGCGCACGAGCAAGTGGCCGTTGC
>NZ_JANNOD010000028.1:0-85737 GCF_031398885.1 Hymenobacter sp. | reverse complement strand
GGGGGGGCGGCCCCACCGGCTGCCGCGCGCCCCTTACAACCGTTGGGGCGGTTCCGGGGCGCGCGGCAGCCAGAAGCGGCGGACGTTGCCCAGGGTATCGGAGTTTTGGAACCAAAGCGGGCGCTTGGGGGCCGGTTCGGGCTGAAAGCCGGCGGCGCGGGCCACGGCCTGACCGCGAATATTGTCGGCGTAGCAGCGGATGAGCAAGCCCTTGCTGCCCACGGTCTGAAAGCCAAAATTCACCACGGTGGCCAGGGCTTCGCGGGCATAGCCGTGGCCCTCAGCAGCCGTGGCCAGGTAGTAGCCGATTTCGGCGCGCCCCTGGGCCTGGGGCATGAGGCAAATGTCGCCGAGGTAGGCCGCTGTATCCCGGTGCCAGATGCCAAACACGTAGAAGCGGCCCGACTGCCAGTCGGCGGCAAAAGCCCGCAGGGCAATGGCGGCGTCGGCGCGCGTGCGCACGGCCTGGAGCCGGTCGGGAAAGGAGGCGCGGTACCGGGCGCGGTCGGCGTCGAGCAGGGCGAAGAAGTCGCTGGCGTCGGCCGGTTCGTAGGGGCGCAGGCAGAGGCGGGCAGTGAGCAGCGGAGCGCGGGGCAACATTGTCAATGAAGAATGAGGAATGAGGAATGAAGAATTACCCGGCGGGGTATGTTTTTTCATTCTTCATTCCCCACATGCAGGCTGGCCAAGGTGAGAAACGAAGAATTGTCATCTGCTAATTCCTTATTCTTCATTCCTCATTAAGCGCAGCGTCAGGCGTACTGGCTGGGGCTGCCCAGGGCCTGTTGGGTGCGCATCACGTTCACCTGCCGGGCGGCTTCGTTGAAAAACTCCAGCCGGCGGATAAGCATTTCCTTCGTCAGCACCCGGCCTTCGGGGGTGCGCATGGTGCCGCGCTTGTCGGCCAGCACGCGCTGCATGGCGGCCAGCGTCTGGCCCTCGTGCTTCATGAATTGCTGCTGGAACTCGGCCAGCCGCGCCACGCCGGTGGCAGTAAGGGTGAAGTCTTCGCCCGCGCCCTGGTTCAGCACCTCGCACAGCACGTATACTTCGATGGGCAGGCTGGTTTCGAGGCTGGTGGTGCGCAGGTCGAGGCCGGCGGCCAGGGCGTCGAGCACGATGCGCACATTGCGCTCAAATTGCTGGTAGTAGGCTTGGGCTTCCATTCTCTAATCAATTAAAAATTGAGAATTAAAAATTAAAAATTGGAGGTGTGAGTCTACCAAGCGGTGAGGAGGCTCATTTTTAATTCTCAATTCTCAATTTTTAATTGCGTTAAAGCAGTTCTTTCACAATCTGCTCCACGCCCACGCCTTCGGCTTCGGCCTTGAAATTGCGCACGAGGCGGTGGCGGAGGATGGCCACGGCCACGGCGCGTACGTCCTCAATGTCGGGCGAGTATTTGCCGTTGAGCAGGGCGTTGCACTTGGCACCCACGATGAGGTGCTGCGAGGCGCGGGGCCCGGCGCCCCACTCCAGCAGCTGGGTGGCGCGAGGGGCGGCGCGCTCGGTGCCGGGGCGGGTTTTGTGCACCAGGCTCACGGCGTATTCCACCACGTTGTCGGCCACCGGCACGCGGCGCACCAATTCCTGAAACGCCTGAATGTCGGCCGCGTGCAGCACCTTATTCACGGTGTGCTTGCGGTCGGAAGTCGTGTTTTTCACGATGCTTAGCTCCTCGGCGTAACTGGGGTAGCCCAGCTCGATGTTGAACATGAAGCGGTCAAGCTGGGCTTCGGGCAGCGGGTAGGTGCCTTCCTGCTCAATAGGGTTTTGGGTGGCCAGCACGAAGAACGGGCGGGCCAGGGCGTAGCGCTGCCCGGCTACGGTCACGGCGTATTCCTGCATCGATTCGAGCAGGGCGGCCTGGGTCTTGGGCGGCGTCCGGTTGATTTCATCGGCCAGGATGATGTTGGCGAACACGGGCCCTTTCACGAAGTGAAAATCCCGCTGCTGATTCATCGTTTCCGAGCCCACGATGTCGCTGGGCATCAGGTCGGGGGTAAACTGAATGCGGTTGAACGACAAATCCAGCGAGTCGGCAATGGTCTGGATGAGCAGGGTTTTGGCCAGCCCGGGCACGCCCACCAGCAGGCTGTGCCCCTGCGAAAACACGGCCGTGAGCACCAGCCGCACCACCTCGTCCTGCCCCACGATGACCTTGCCAATTTCCTGGCGCAGCTGCTGGAAGGAGGCCGCTAGCGCGTCGGCGGCTTCTTTGTCGTTCCTCATTCTTAGTTGTCAGTTGTTGGTTGTCAGTTGGTAGTGGAAAACGTAACCCGGTTCAGATTATTAGCACAGCCTGACAACTGGCAACTAACAACCGACAACTAAAAACCTACTTTCCCGCCACGTCCAGCACCTTGCACTGGGCGTATTCCGGGGCTATTTCCAGGTATACGGTGCCGCGGTTCTTCAGGAACCACTCGTCCAGGGCCTTGTTCTTTTTTTCGTTCAGGGCGGCGGCGGCAATCTTCTGGTAGTCGTCTTGCAGGTTGGCCTGGTGGGGCGGGGTGTTCGACTTGAGCCACAGGATGCGCATGGCGTCCTTGCCGTCGTCGGTGCGGTAGGGCAGGGGCGGGGTGATGTGGCCCACCTTCATGGTGTCGATGGTGAAGAAGATGGCCGGGTCGAGCTTGTCGAGGGGGAGGCGCGAGCCGCCGTCCTGACGGTTCTGGAGCAGGCCGCCGTTGCCGCTGGTGTTTTTGTCCGCGGAGTTGTCCTTGGCCGCTTTGGCGAAGCTGATGCTATCGGACAGGATTTGGCGGCGCAGCTTGGTCAGGGTCTTGGCCGATTCGCTGGCGTCGGCCGCGCCGGTTTCGGGCTTAAGCAGGATGTGGCGCGTCGAATACTTGTTGCCCTTGCGCTCAATGAACTGGATGAGGTGGAAGCCGAATTGCGACTGCACCACCGGCGAGAGCTGGCCCGGCTCCAGCTTCATCGACGCGGCCTCGTACTCCGGCACCAGCTCCCCGCGCCCGAAAAACCCGAGGTAGCCGCCTTCCTTGGCCGAACCGGGGTCTTGCGAGTTGGCCTTGGCCAGCGTGGCGAAGTCGGCCCCGGCCAGTACCTGCGCCCGCAAGTCGTTGAGCTTGGCCAGGGCGGCCTGCTTGGCCTTGTCGTTCACCTGGGCTGCCACCACAATCTGGCCCACCTCCACCTCGGTGCTGAAGTAGGGCAGGCTGTCCTTGGGCACCTTGCTGAAGTACTGGGCCACTTCGCGCGGGGTCACCGTCACCTTGCCGGTGATGGTTTCCTGCATTTCCTGCTGCGTGAGCTGGTCCTTGATTTGGGGCCGCAGGTCGTCCTTGAGCGCCTTGATGGGCTTATTGTACTGCTCCTCCAAGCGCTTTTCCGAGCCAATTTGCTGCACGAAGTAGGCCATGCGGCGGTCCACCTCGCCGTTCACCCGCGCATCGGTCACGGTCACGGAGTCCACCTCGGCGCGGGCCAGCATCAGCTTGTTCAGCACCAGGCTCTGCAGAATTTTGCACTTGAAGTCCGGCGGCAGCGGCTTGCCCTCGGCGCGGGCCAACTCCTGGGCGTAGATGTTCTCCACATCGGAGCGGAGCACAATCTGGTTGTCCACCTTCACCACGATGCCGTCGAGCAGCTCCTGGCCCTTGGGCCGGGTGATGCCCAGCTGGGCCCGGGAGGCGGGCGCCAAGCCCAGGAGCAGCAGTAACGTAAGCACGGCCGACGCCGCGGCACAATTCACTTTAGCAAGCATAGAGTAAGTAGTAAGGCCCGCAGGCAAAGGGCCCGGGACCGGGCCACGAATGCGCAACGCACGAACGGGCCCGCAAATTTCACGATAAATCCGCGAGCGGGCAAAAACCAGGGAGCGCGGCCTGGCTCCGAAGGTTGCAGCACGAGGTCAGTTAGCAATTAACACTGAGCAGTTATCGCTGAACGGTTGGGATGAAACTGTTCATTGATACCTGCTCACTGTTAACTGAATCTACTTCGTTACCAGCTTGTTCACCTCGGCTTCGTTCACCTGCACCGGGCGGGCGGCGCGCATTTGGGTAATCCACTCTTTTTCGAGGTAGGTCTGGTAGTCGGACGTGGCCTGGCCGCGGGCTTCGGCCAGGGTTTTGGGGCCGGCCGGCAGGGCTTTGTCGATGGTGACGGCGTAGTAGCGGCCGTCTTTCTGCCCGTTGTAGGTGCCGGGACCTTTGATCATCAGGTCGTCCACCACCTTGTTGTCGCCCTTCTGGAATATCTTCTGGCTGATTTGCACCGAGAGCGGGTTCTGTTCGTTCAGCTCGGCTTCGATGGCGGCGGGGCTGCCGCTCACCAAGGCCAGCTGCACGGTGCTTTCGGCCGCAGGAGCCGTCGAAGCGGCTTTCACGATGCGGCGGGCGGGCACGCCCCGGGCCTGCAGGTAACGGGCGGCCGAGTCGGCGCGGGCGCGGGCCAGGGTGGCTTTTTCGCCCTTTTTCACGCGGCCCGTGAGGGTTACGCGGGCCAGCGAATCCTGCAGCAGGCGCTTGGCTATTTCGCCCAGGGCCTGCCCGCCGGTCTTCGACAAGTACGTGGTGCCCGGGCGGACGAACGCCGCTTTCGGCACATTTTTGGTGACTGCGAACCGGCCGGCTTTCAATTCTTTTTGCACCCGGGCCAGCAGCGCGGGCGTGGCCGCGCTTACCACGGTGCCCTGCACGCGCGGCTCCCATTGGTACTTGGCCTGGTTCTCGGCGAAGTATTTTTTCAGCCCCACGGTGTCCTCAATGGCCTTGCTCCACACCTTCTCGTCCATCAACTGGAAGAGCAGAATGCCGTCGCGGTACTCCTTCACCAACATGCGGTAGTCCTCGTACTTGGTTTCGAGGCTGTTCTTCTCGAACTCGGTCAGCGACTGCTCCACGTACTGGTCGTAGAGCTGCTGCATGGCGAAGGTGGGCTGCGCGCCGGTGCGGGGCCGCTGGTTTTGCTGGGCATAGGTCAGAAAATCCTTCACCGGGTAGGCCTTGCCCTTGATGGTGAACAAGGCCGAGTTGTCGTTGGCGGCGCCTTTGGCCGGCTTGCCGGCGGCGGCCGGCGCCACGTATTTGTAGCGGCCGGCCACCAGGGCCGTGTCCGCCTTGCTGAAGGCGTAGGCCTTGGCCGCCGGCACTTCCACAAACTGGTCTTCCTGGCGCACGCGCTTCAGAAAAGCCGCTTTGTTGAGCTCTGAGCGCGAGTCTTTGGCCACTTTGCTTTTCAGCGTCGGCTCCACGTCGGCGAACTTGGCCACCGGCTGGCGCTCAATCAGCTTGATGACGTGCCAGCCGTAGGGCGTCTGCACCGGGCCGCCGAGGTCGCCGGGCTTTTGCAGCTTGAAGGCCACTTCTTCGAACGAGGGAATCATGCGGCCGGTGCCGAAAGGCGGCAGCTCGCCGCCGTTGGCCGCCGAGCCGGCGTCTTCCGAGAACTGGGCCACGAGCTTGTCCCAGTTCTCGCCCTTGCGCAGGCGGCTGGCCAGCTCGTCGATTTTCTTCTTGGCGGTGAGCGAGTCGGTCTTGGCGGCGTTGGCGTTCATCCGAATCATGAGGTGGGCCACCTTGATTTCGCCCTGCGCGGCCCGCCGGTCGTTCACCTTGATGACGTGGTAGCCGAAGCGCGTGCGCACTGGCGCCGACACCTGGCCGACGGGCGTTTTGTAGGCGGCCGTCTCAAACGGGTACACCATCTGCATGGCCGTGAAGTAGCCCAGCTTGCCGCCGTTTTCCTTGGCCGAAGGGTCTTCGCTCAGGGTGCGGGCCAGCTGCCCAAAATCTTCGCCGGCCAGCGCCTGCTGGCGGACTTTATCAATCTTCTGGTAGGCGGCCAGCGTGTCGGCCGGGGCGGCGTCGGGCGCCACGCGGATGAGCACGTGCGAGGCGCTCACCTCCTGGCTCATGCGCTCGTAGGCTTCGCGTACCAACTGGTCGGTCACGCTCTTTTCCGTCAGGTAGGGCTGCGCCAGCTGCTGGCGGTAGCCGTCCAGCTCCCGCTTAAACGCCTGGGTGGTGTCCAGCCCTTTCTGCTCGGCTTCCAGCACCTTGAGGCGGAAGTTGGTGTACAAGTCCAGGTACTCGGTCACGCTCGGGCGGGTGCCGTACTCGGGCGCCGAGCTGTTGTTCTTGCGGTACACGTAGGCAAACTCATTGGCGGGCACTGGGTACGTGCCCAGGGTTTCGACGGCGGGCCCGGAATTGGCGGAAGTCGTTGTGGCCGGTTTGGCAGCCTGGCAGCCAGCCAGCAGCGTTACGCCGGCGAGGCCGGCGCACAGAATGCGTTTGTGCATAGGGAAAAGGAGGGTCGATGGTGCGCGACGGCAAGTAACCGTCGGCGCAGGCACAATATTACCGGTGCGAAATTAAGTATTTTCCGGGGGGAAATAAAGCCGGTAAATCAAGAAGCCGCAGGGTGGGGTGTGCCAGGAAACCAAAACGCCCGGCGCCGCGTCAGGCCAGGTGCTTGCGCAGGTGGCACACGGTGTGGTTGCCGCGGGTGGAGAACTCGACGTGGTCCATGAGCCGGTTCACCAGCGTCATGCCCATGCCGCCCTTGCGGCCCTGGCGGATATAGTCGCGCAGGTCGGGTTCCTGGTGGGCCGGCGGCTGGTAAATGGTGCTGCCGTGGTCCGCAATTTCCACGTTCAGGTCGTGGTCGTCAAAGGCCAGCTTAAGGTCCAGGAACTGGCTTTCGTCTTCGCCGTTGGCGTGGATGATGAAGTTGGCCACCACTTCGTCAACGGCCAGCACCACTTGGTTCACCACGATTTCGGGCAGTCCCCGGCCGCCGAGGTAGTGCCGCACAAAGTCGCGCACCTGCTGGAGCTGGCTGCGTGAACAAGCAATGCGGAGGGCAGACTTCATGGATAATTAATAATTAGTAATTAAGAATTAGGAATTAAGGACACCCTGATGGTCGGGGCAATTCTTAATTCCTAATTCTTAATTACTAATTGAAATTAAGCGGCTTCGGCTTCGGTGGCGCTGGGCACGATGGTCATCAGCGCGTCCAGGCCCAGGATTTCGAATACGTTGAATACTTTTTCCTGCATGTTGAAAAACACCAGCTTCACGGTGGCGTCCTGAAAACGCTGGAGATGCGAGATGAAAACCCCCAGGCCCGCCGAAGAAATGTAGCTGAGTTTGGCGCAATCAATCAGCACCTTACGGTATTCCAGGATGTCTGGTTTGGCCAGCTCGGTGTCGAGCACGATGGCGGAGCTGGCGTCCAGCTCGCCATCGAGGTGCAGGGTGAGCGTGTCGGCGGAGGGTTGCGCGGTAACTTTCATAATGAGGGCGATACGTCAGGCCAACGGCGGGGGTTGAGCCGACTTGAATTTAATGACGAGCAGGGTCTGGTCGTCGTGGATGGGGTACCCGTGGGTAAACGCGTTGAGGTCGGCGAGGATGAAGGATTTGATGCCCTCGGCTTCTTGGAAATAGCTTTCTTCGAGCCGCAGCTTGAGGCGGTCCTCGCCGTATTCATCGGTGCCGTTTCCGCCCCGGGCCTCCACGATGCCGTCGGTGTAAATCACCATTACGTCGCCGGGGCTGTAGTCGTAAAACTGATTTTTGATGTGCTTTTCGTAGCCCTCGTTGCGGATGATGCCCAAGCCAAGACCGGTGGACTCAAAGTAAAACACCTCCTCGCGCAGGGCGTGGTAGTAGAGCGTGTGGCAGTGCCCGGCGCGGGCGAACACGAAGCCGCCCTGCTCGTAGTCGATGATGTAGAGCGAGGAGGTGATGAACGAGGATTTCTCCAGGCAGTGCACCAGGGCGGCGTTGGCCTGCGCCATGAATCGGCTGGGCACCGGGAATTTGTCGCGCTCGTTCTTGGCCAGGGGGTTTTCCTGCATCAGGGAGTGAAAAATCCCCTTCATCTGGGCCATGTGGAAGGCCGCCGTGACGCCCTTGCCGCTCACGTCGCCGATGATGACGGCCAGCCGCCGGCCCGGCAGGTGCAGGAAGTCGTAGAAGTCGCCGCCCACTTCCTTGGCCGCCAGCGAGTGCGAGCTGATGTCGAACCAGTTGTCGGTGGGCAGGTTTTTGGGAATGAGGCTGTCCTGGACCTGGGAGGCAATTTTGAGTTCCTCCTGGGTGCGCTGGTTGGCCAGGGAGGTGCGCACCAGCTCCAGGTTTTCGATGCTGAGCACGGCCTGGCTGGTGAAGGTTTGCAGAATGCTGAGGTCTTCGCGTTCGAAGGTGTGCGGCTCAACTTTGAGCAGGTACAGCATGCCGTAGTCGAATTGCAGGCCCCGCAGCGGCAACTGCAGCAGGGAACGGAAGTGCTGCGGGGTCCCGGCAAAGCCGGGCCGCTCGTTCAGGTCGTTGGTGATGAACTCGCCCTCGGGCAATTGGTAGCTGGCCAGGTGGGTGCGCAAAGCAGCTGCCTGGGCCGGCGTCAGGCGGTGGTACTGAGTGGCCTCCGCGGCGTCCAACCCGGCGTGGCTGGGGTCAAGGTCGAGCCAGGCGGCGTCGGCCCGCACGGTTTCCACCGCCGATTCGAGCAGGGTGCGGTAGACTTCGGTTGAGGTCTGGCCGCGCTGCACGATTTGCACCAAGCGCTGCAGGCTCTGGATTTCGGCCCGGCGCGGCGCGGCGCCTGCCCCCGGCGCGGCCGCGCCGCCGGCCGGGGGGCGCAAGTACAGGCGGGTGAGCACCGCCAGCAGGGCCAGGTCGGCCGCCAGGAGCAGCCCCATGGACCACGGCTGCTCCAGGGCGCCGCCAACCCCAAACAGGCCAGCTACGGCCAGCCCGCCGCTAATCAGGACGCCTAAAAAACCAACGTATAGCAACGGATGACGCACGGACAGAAACTAGGAATAACACAAGCACACCCGCCCGCCGCGTCCTGACCGACGCCCAACCAGCTCGCAAGATACCATCAGCCATGCAAAACCACTTGCATGATTCCGGCGTCTTCCCCAGCGGGCGCAAGGGGTCCCGCCTACCGGCTCGAATAGTTGGGGGCCTCGCGGGTGATTTGCACGTCGTGGGGGTGCGACTCGCGCAGGCCGGCCCCGGTGATGCGCACGAACTGCGCGGCTTGCAAGGCTTCCAGGTTGGCCGCGCCCACGTAGCCCATGCCGGCCCGCAGCCCGCCGGCCAGCTGGTAAATCACCTCCGACACGTTGCCCTTGAACGGCACCCGGCCCACAATGCCCTCGGGCACCAGCTTCTTCACGTCGTCCTCGGCGTCCTGGAAGTACCGGTCCTTGCTGCCGTCCTCCATCGCCTCCACCGAACCCATGCCGCGGTAGGACTTGTACTTGCGGCCTTCGTAAATAATCAACTCGCCGGGGGCTTCTTCGGTGCCGGCCAGCAGCGAGCCCACCATTACGGCGGCGGCGCCCCCGGCCAGGGCCTTCACGATGTCGCCCGAAAACTTGATGCCGCCGTCGGACACCAGCGTCACGCCGGTGCCGGCCAAACCGCGGGCAGCTTCGAGCACGGCCGAGAACTGCGGCATACCAATTCCGGCGATGATGCGCGTGGTGCAGATACTGCCCGAGCCTATGCCCACCTTCACGCAGTCGGCCCCGGCGTCGGCCAAGGCTTTGGCACCGGCGGCGGTGGCCACGTTGCCGGCCATCACGTCCAGGTTGGGGTGCGCAGCTTTGATGGCGCGCACGGCGTCCATCACGCCTTTAGAGTGGCCATGGGCGGTGTCGAGGCTCACGAGGTCCACGCCGGCTTCGACCAGGGCGGCCACGCGCTGGAGCAGGTCGGGCGTGACGCCCACGGCGGCGCCCACCCGCAGGCGGCCCTGCCCGTCCTTGCTAGCGTGCGGGGTGCGGCGGCGCTTGCGAATGTCCTTGTAGGTCATCAGCCCGGCCAGGCGGCCTTCGCTGTCCACCAGCGGCAGCTTGTCCACCTTGCTGTCGGTCAGGAGCTGTTCGGCCTCGGCCTGGTCGATGCCGGCGGGGGCCGTGATGAGGGTGCCCAGCGGTATCATCACCGTCGTGACGGGCTGGCTCAGGTCCTTCTCGAAGCGCAGGTCCCGGTTGGTGAGGATGCCGACGAGCCGGCGGTCGTCGTTTATGATTGGAATACCGCCGATGTTGTGCTTGCGCATCAGCAGGCGCGCGTCGCCGATGGTAGCGGTGGGCGGCAGGGTGAAGGGGTCCTGAATCAGGGCCGACTCGCTGCGCTTGACGCGGCGCACCTGCTCGGCCTGCGCCTTGACGGACATGTTCTTGTGAATAATGCCCAAGCCGCCTTCCTGGGCCAGGGCAATGGCCATGTCGGACTCCGTGACGGTGTCCATGGCCGCCGAGATGAGCGGGGTTTGCAGCCGGATGTTAGCGGTAAGGCGGGTGCCGGTGTCGCAGTCTCGGGGCAGCACTTCGGAGTACGCTGGCAGCAGCAGCACGTCGTCGTAAGTCAGCGCCTCGAAGGCAATTTTGAGGGGTGCGGAATCCGCCATAGCAAAAGGGGTTGGGGGTTGAGGCCTTTTGCCGGTCAAAGATACGGCGGGAAGTTGGGTTGGTACCCCGCCGGTGCGCTGCGGTGCTACGTTTATTCTTTCACAAATTTCACCGAGTCCACCTCCGGGCCCGCGGCCACCCGCGCCAGGTAGAGGCCGGGCGCCAGGCCGCGCACGCTCACCGCCTGCCCGTTGCGCACCCGCAGGCGCAGCACCGTCCGGCCCCGCGCGTCGCTGATTTCGAGGCGGGCGGCAGCCAGCGCAACCGGTAGCTCAACCCGCAGTTCCTGCGCGGCCGGGTTGGGGTACACCCTGGTAACCAAGCGCTGCGCCCCGCGGGTGGCCGTGACGGTGGCCGGCGCGTACAGCCACGAGTAAGCCCCCGGAAACTCGCGCTGCCAGAACCATTCGGCGTGCTGCCCGTCAGGGCGGGGGTTGAAGCTGACGTTGGCCGCGGGCACGCCGCCGCGCAGCAGCGAGTCGCGCAGAGCGGCCATCTGGGGCACTAAGGAGAGGCTTTCGGTGGTGCCGCTCACGAAGTAGAAGCGCGTGTCGGGGTTGGCCGGGTGCCGGTGCACGTAGTCCAGCAACTGGGCGTAGGCAAACCAGTACGCGGGCGAAAACACGCCCACCTTGCCGAACACGGCGGGTTCGCGCAGGGCCGCGTAGGTGGCAATGAGGGCCCCCATGCTGGAGCCGGCCAAGCCGGTGTGCTCGCGGCCGGGCAGGGTGCGGTAGGTGGCGTCGATGTAGGGCTTGAGGGTTTGCACCAGAAAATCCACGTACAGGTCGCCTTGGCCGCCGCCGTACTGCGGGTTGTTCCAGGGCGAATACTCGTCGAGGCGGGCGCCGCCGCCGTTGTCCACGGCCACCACGATGCAGCTGGTGGGGTCCTGGCCGCTGGCCTGCAGCGTGTTCAAGGCTTCGTCCACGCCCCACTCGCCGGCGAAAGCGGTGCGGGCGTCGAATACGTTTTGCCCGTCCTGCATGTACAGCACGGGGTAGCGGCGGCCGCTGCTGGCGTAGCCGGGCGGCAGGTAGAGCCACACGCGCCGGGTGCGGCCCAGTTGCGGCATGGCAAACGTGGTCGAAATCACGCTCACGTTGGCCGCCGCCGTGGAGGGGCCCGGTCCGCCGCCGGTGGGGCCGGCCAAATCTTTCCAGTTCAGCACCTGGTGCAGCACCGGCCCGGCGCTGCTGCCGACGGTGTAGCTGCGGTTGGGCACGGCGCCGTTGGTGGCGCTGGTTTCCACGGCGGCCCAGGCGCCGCGGGTGAATTTGTACTCGATGGTGCCCGTCACGCTGGCGGGCAGCGTGATTTGGTAGCTGCCGTCGGCGTTGCGGGTGAGGGCGTGGGCGGCGCTGCCGGGGGCCCAGTTGTTGAAGGTGCCGGCCATGTAGAGCGTGGCGCTGGCCGGCGTGTTGGCCGGCACGGCCGTAATTTTAAAAGTGGTTTGGGCGTGCGCGTCGAGCCCCAGCAGCGCGAGGATGAGCGAGAAGAACTTTTTCATGAGCCAAGCAAAACCAGAGTGGGAGGGGAAAGGGCGTGAAGGTACTGCAACGGCTCGAAGCGGTTGGCTTCGGCCGCCGCCGCAAACATTTACCCGCGCGCAGCCGTCTTAGCGGCTACCATTTCCCAACGCAACCCATGCCCCAATCCTCCCCCAAAACCTGGTTTATCACCGGCGCCTCGTCCGGTTTCGGCGAAGCCCTGGCCACCTACCTCCTCGAAAAAGGCGACTCCGTGGCCGCTACTTTCCGCAAGGCCGAGCAAGCCAACGAATTCACCGCCAAAGCAGCCGGCCGCACCTTGGGTGTGGTGTGCGACGTGACCAACGAGCCGCAGGTGAAAACCGCCGTGGCCGACGCCATTGCCCACTTCGGGCACCTCGACGTTATCGTGAACAACGCCGGCTACGGCTCGATGGGCAGCATCGAAGAAGTGCCCGCCGAGGAAGTGCAGCGGCAGTTCGACGTGAACGTGTTTGGCGCTTTGCACGTGCTGCGGGCCGTGCTGCCCCACCTGCGCGCGCGCCGCAGCGGGCACGTGCTCAACATCACCAGCATCGGGGGGCTGAAAACCTTTCCGGGCGTGGGCATCTACAACGCCAGCAAGTTTGCGCTGGAGGCCATCGGCGAAAGCCTGAGCCAGCAGGTGGGGCCGCTGGGCATTAAGGTGACGAACATCGAGCCCAGCGGCTTTCGCACCAAGTGGGCCGGCGAGTCGGCCACCATCGCCAACACCAAAATCGACGACTACCAGGCCACGGTGGGCGAAAACATCCGCGGCATCGAGGGCTACAGCGGCCGCCAGCCGGGCGACCCCGTCCGCGCCGCCCACGCCATGTACGACGTGGTGCAACTGGAAAACCCGCCCCTGCACCTGCCCCTGGGCAAAGCCGCCGTGAAAGGCGCCCGCGAGAAGTTTGCCGCCCTCGGCAAGGAGCTGGAGCAAGTGGCCGCCATTGGTGACGCGGCCGACTTTCCGGCCGGGGAGTAAGGCGGGTTACGTTGGTTGACCAAAAACGGTCATGCTTCGACTTCGTTCAGCATGACTGTTCTCAATTAGTATGTGGCCTGCTTTCCACTCGCCGTACCTTCGTCCCATGCCCTTTTCCGCCAACGACCACGAAGCCACCTCCTGGGAAGACTTGCAGCGGCTGCTGTTTCAGGACACCTGGGACGGGCGCATTGGGCGGTTCCGCTCGCCGTTCGTGTACCGCGGCGGCCGTTCGCGCCACTACCAGCTCGACACCAGTCTGCAGCGCCTCGGCGGCGAGTACCACCAGTTGGAGCACCACCTGCTGCGCAACTTCCGCAAGTACGCCCGCGACACCACCGTGCCCGCCCAGGCCGCCAGCACCTGGGACTGGCTGGCCCTGGCCCAGCACCACGGCCTGCCCACCCGCCTGCTCGACTGGACCTACTCGCCCTACGTGGCCCTGCACTTCGCCACCGACGACCTCGACGCCTACCACGAAGACGGCATCATCTGGGCGCTGAACTACGTGAAGGCCGCCGAGCACCTGCCCCAGCGCCTGCGCCAGGCCCTGCAGCACGAAGGCTCCAACGTCTTCACCTCCGAGCTGCTGCACCCCGTGAGCAGCAGCCTGCGCGAGCTGGAAGAGCTGCAGGCCGAGCCCTACGTGCTGTTTCTGGAGCCGCCGAGCCTCGATGCCCGCATCGTGCACCAATATGCTTTGTTCTCGCTGATGAGCACGGCCCAGAGCGTGCTGCATCAGTGGCTTACGGCCCACCCGGAGCTGTATTTTCGCATCATCATCCCCGCCCGCCTCAAGTGGGAAGTGCGCGACAAGCTCGACCAGGCCAACATCACCGAGCGCGTGCTGCTGCCGGGCCTTGGCGGGCTCAGCCGCTGGCTGCACCGCCACTACTCGCCCGCCCGCGGCCGCAGCGCCGGGGGCCCCGGCGGCGAGTTGCCAGGGTAGGCACTTGGGGCGCAGCGCGCGGCTTAAATCGGCGGCTAAAGCGGTTTCCAGGTCCGTATACGGCTTTCTCGGCCCCCTCTCTTTGGGCTTCTCGCTTTCAGCGAGCCGGGGCTCGCCCCGCGGCCCCGGAGGGGTCCCGTCTCGTGAGATTTCGCCGGTCGCGCCGTGGACAATGACCTGGAACCGCGCTAGTAGTTGTCGGTCATTAATAGGTACTTATCAGCCGTTCTCAGGTTGGCACGCAAGTCGTCCGGCTCCCCTCTCCGCGGAAGAGGGGCCGGGGGTGAGGTGAACACGGCCGCGCCACATACACGAACCTGAGAAGTACTCCAAGAAGCAGTTTTGTTGACTGCTTTCGAGCGCCATCACCGGCGCACCAACGCCACGCGGTTGGGCGTAGCCATGGCCACGCTGACTTGCACCGCATTGCGGGCGAGCGCCGCGCCGCCCGTTCCCGCCGCCTGGGTTTGGTGCAGATAGGCCATTTCCAGGGTGGCGCGCGAGCTTACGCGGTAGCCCAGGCCGGCGCTGGCGCGGTTTTCTTCCAGAAAACTGCCGCTTTCCCGCGGGCCCAAGCCCGCAAATATTTCGTCGGCCGCCACCAGAAACAGGCCCCCCACCGGCAGCAGCCCGCCCGAACGCAGCGGTACCACCAGCCGCAGTTGGTAGCGCAGGCGCGGCGCAAACCGAAACGCCTGCTCCGGCGCGGGGCGCAGCCAGCGCTCCTCGGCCCGAAGGCGGTGGCCGGCGCGTACCGGGCCAGTGGCATCGGCAAGGGCCACTTCCTGGTAAAGCCGGTGCTCAGGAGCCGTCGAGCCGGTGCCGTCGTTGGCTTCGTTGGCGGCCAGCACGTAGCCGGTGGTTAGGCTCAGGCTGGGCGCCACGCGCAGGCGAAAGCCCACGCGGCCCAGTTGCTGGGCACTGAGATGCGCGTTCCGTTGGCGGGTTTCGACTTCCGAATACAGGCTCCACCGGCCGCGCAACGGCTCATCGGCGCTTAGCTTGAACCAGCCCACGGGCGCCCCGCCGCCTTGCGCCCAGGCCGCGCCACTCCCGGCCAGCAACGCCATGAATAATAAATAGGAGAGATGTTTCACACCCCTAAATTACGTAATTGTTATCAATATTACGTAATTGTTTCCTACTATCTTTTACGATTTGATCTTCTTTAATAGAATGCTGTAAGCCAGTCAGCTAAAGACGGGGCTTCATCCGCCCAAGCGCTTTTTGGTGAGTTTGGTGGGGATGTGCTTCATGGGCTTATCGGGCCAGGGGTGTTTGGGGTAGCGGCCCTTCAGGTCCTTGCGCACCTCGAAGTAGCCCCGCTCCCAAAAGCTGCGCAGGTCGCGCGTGACCTGCGCCGGCCGGCCGCCGGGCGAAAGCAGGTGCAGCAGCAGCGGCACTCGTCCCCCGGCCACGGTCGGGGTTTCGGTCAGGCCAAACAGCTCCTGCAGCTTCACGGCCAGCACCGGGGCCGCCGGGTCGCTATAATCCAAGGTGATGTGCGAGCCGCTGGGAACCTCCACCTCGGTCGGGGCGAGGTGGTCAAGGGCTTGGCGCTGGGCCCAGCCGCCGGGCAGGCGCGCCAGCAGCGGTTCGGTGAGGTCGAGGCGCTGCACGTCGGCCAAGGTTTTGAGGCCCGTCAGGTGGGGGCCCAGCCAGTCGGCCAGCTCCTGCACGAGGGTGTCGTCGTCAAAGGCCGGCCAGCCGTTAGTTGTCAGTTGCTCGTTTTCGGTTGTTAGGGCTGGGGCGGGCTCACCTAGTGGAAAATGCCGCCGCAGAAACGCCAGCCGCTGCTGTAGCTGCCGGGCCCCGGCCGTCCAGTTCAGCTTGCCCACGCCGGCTTCCCGCAAATAGGCCAACAAAGCCCGCGCCACCAGCGCCGGGTCGGGCTGGCCGATGGCCGTTTCGGCCAGTAGCAAAGCGCCCAGGCGGCGCACGCGGCGGCCCGTCACGCGCTGGGCCACGGGGTCGTAGCGCACTTCATCGGTGGTTGTAATTTGCTCGGCGAAGGCCAACTCTAATTCGTCTTGCCCCAGCGGCGCGGCCAGGGTGGCGCGCGGCGCGGTGGCTGGGCCGGCCAGGTGTGCTATCGCAAAAAACTGCGCTTGCGGGTCCACGTCGGTCGTGTTTAAACTCACTCGCTGGCCCGTAATGAGCCGCAGTCGGTCCGGTGTTTCGCGCTGGGCCACCCGGTCGGGGTAAGCCAGGGCGGTGAGCAAGCCCACTGGGGCCTGAGAAATGCTGGAGCTAAACTCAGTATTCTTGAGACCCAGGCGCCGGGTAAGGTTGCGGGCCACGTCGCGCACGCGTTCCAGCGTGGCGTGGTGCAGGGCCAGCCCCGGCAGCGGGGGCCGGCCGCTGGCCAACGCTTCAAGGCGCAGGCGCAGGTCGGGCGGTGCCGGGCGCGTATCGGTAGGGGCCGCCCAGCGCAGCAGGTCGCGCTCAGCCAGCAGGGCGGCCAGCGCGGCGGCCGCCGCCCCGTGGCCCAGCTCCTGGCCGCGCACCACGAGGTGCCCCAGCCGCGGCGGCAGGCCCAGCGCGGCCAACTGCCGGCCGTGGGGGGTCGGCTTTGCTTTTAATGAAGAATGAGGAATGAAGAATGAGGAATTGTTAGGTGGTGGCGCGTTGCCGCCAGCCGCTAATTCCTCATTCCTCATTCTTAATTCTTCATTAAGCGAAGCGTCCAGTGCGCCCAGGCGCAGCAGCAGCTCCCGGGCCTGGGCAAACGCGGCCGCGGGTGGTGCGTCCAGCCAGCGCAGGCTGTTGGGGGCGGCGCCCCACAGGGCCAGCTCCAGCACCAGGCCGCTGAGGTCGGCGGCGGTGATTTCGGGCGGGCGGTGCGCGGGCAGGAGGTGGTGCTCGGCTTCGGTCCAGAGGCGGTAGCAGGTGCCGGGGGCCAGGCGGCCGGCGCGGCCCCGGCGCTGGTCGGCGGCGGCGCGGGCCACGGGCACGGTTTCGAGGGTGGTGAAGCCGGTGCGCGGCACGAAGCGCGGCACCCGCGCAAAGCCGCCGTCAACCACCACCCGCACGCCCTCGATGGTGAGGCTGGTTTCGGCGATGCTGGTGGCCAGGATGACCTTGCGCCGGCCGGCCCGGGCGGGGCGCAGGGCCGCGTCCTGAGTTTCGAGGGGCAGCTCGCCGTGCAGCAGGTGCAGGTCCACGTGGTCGGGCAGGGCGTCGGTGAGTTTGCGGGCGCTGCGCTGCAGGTCGCCCACGCCGGGCAGGAACACCAGAATGTCGCCCTCGGCGTGCGCGTGCAGGGCGGCCCGCACTTGGGCCGGCACCAGCTCGGCCAGCCGCTCAGCGGGGCGGGTGGGCAGGGCCGCGGCGCGGCGCGGGTCGAGGTAGTGGGTGTCAATCGGAAACAGAAAACCGGCCGACGACACCACTGGCGCGGGCAGCCACTGGCCCAGCCGCTGGGCCTCCAGGGTGGCGCTCATGATGAGAATTCGCAGCTCGGGCCGCAGCACGGCTTGCGCATCCAGGGCCAGGGCCAGGCCCAGGTCCGCGTTCAGGCTGCGCTCGTGAAATTCGTCGAACACCACGGCGGCCACGCCTTCCAGCGCGGGGTCGTCCTGAATCATGCGCGTGAGAATGCCCTCGGTGATGACCTCCACGCGGGTTTCCTCCGAAATTTTACTGTCCAGCCGCACGCGGTAGCCGATGGTACGGCCCACGGGCTCGCCCAGCAACTGGGCCAGGCGGGCGGCGGCCCCGCGCACGGCCAATTGCCGCGGCTCCAGCACCAAGATTTTATCGGCCGGACTGCGCCACGCGGCCGCCAGCAACTCCAGCGGCACCACCGTGGTTTTGCCCGCGCCGGGCGGGGCTTCCAGCACCACGCGGGGGTGGGCGGCCAGGGCGGCCCGCAGCGCGGGCAGCGCCGCGAGAATGGGTAAGTCGGGCAGCGGCGGCAGGACGAAGGCGGGGTTCACCGGCCAAAATTACGCCCTTTGCCGGCGCGCTGCACCCCAGTCCGTGCGCCGACCAGTGGTTGGCCGCGGCCGCAAACGTCATCTACCCGTAACGAAGGAGTGAGAATTTTAGGCTCCCTCGTAGCCGACCTTTGCCGGCGGGGAAGGGCGGCCCCGCGCTGGTGAACAACGGGCTGAGGCAGTTGGCATTGCGCTGGGCTCCGCCCCCCACTACTGCCGCCGGCTCGTGCGCCCGGCGCTTGCTCCACAATGTATGCAATGGTACCAGGAAGAAATTAGGCGGCTGGTGCAAAAACCCGTCGAACGCCCCGGCGAGCAGTCGAAGGTGGTGTTCTACGGCAGCTCCACGTTCACCCGCTGGCCGGCGCTGGAGCGGTGCTTCCCGCGGGTGCAGGCCGTGAACCTGAGCTTCGGCGGCTCGACCCTGGCGGCCTGCGCCTGGTTTTTTCGGGAGGTGGTGCTCCCGCACCGGCCCGATGCCCTGGTGCTGTACGCGGGCGACAACGACCTGGGCGACGGCCGCACGCCCGAAGAAGTGGTGCTCTTTTATGAGCACCTGCTGGCGGCCGTCGCGGCCACGCTGGGCGCCGTGCCGGTGTGCTTCGTGGCCATCAAGCTCAGCCCGGCCCGGCTGTATTTGCGCGGCAGCATCGAATACGCCAACGACTGCATCCGCCAGCGGGTGGCCGCCCACGGGCCGCCCCGGCACTACCTCGACCTCTACGCCCGGATGCTCGACGGGCGGGGCCAGCCCCAGCCGGCCTTGTTCGAAGCCGATGGCCTGCACCTGTCGGCGCTGGGCTACGCCCTCTGGCGGCAGGAAATCGACGCGCAGCTCCCCCTCATGCTCGCGCCGTTGGCCTAGCCCCGGGCCGGCCTTTCCCCACTTTCTACTCTTTGCCCTGCCTGCCCATGCGCCGCGAATACCACCGATGGCTGAGCCCGGCCCTGGGCCGGCCGATGGAGCTGCTCGTTTTCGGCGCGGCCGGGGCGCGGGTGCTGCTCTTTCCCACCCGGCGGGCCCGCTTCTTCGACCACGAGAACTGGGGCGTGGTGGAGGCTCTGCGGCCCAAGATTGAAAGCGGCTTTTTGCAGCTCTACTGCGTCGACAGCATCGACGCCGAAAGCCTCTACGACCCGGCCAAGCCCCCGGCCGAGCGCGTCCGGCGCCATTTGCAGTACGAGCGCTACCTCCTCGACGAGGTGCTGCCCCTCAGCCAGCGGCTCAACCCCAACATGTGCCTGATTGCCGCCGGCAGCAGCATGGGCGCCTACCACGCCGTCAACCTGGCCTTCCGCCACCCGCAGCTATTCGGCAAGGTGCTGGGCATGAGCGGGCGCTACGACCTCACCCAGCCCATGGCCGGCTTTCGGGACCTGTTCGAGGGCTACGTCGACGAGGACGTGTACCTCAACACGCCCAACCGCTTCATTGCCCACCTCACCGACGACTTCTACCTGGGCCACCTGCGCCGGCTCGAAATCACGCTCGTGGTGGGCGAGGAGGACGCCTTCCTGGAAAATAACCTGACCCTGAGCCGGCAGCTTCAGGACAAGGGCATTGCCCACCAGCTGCACGTGTGGGCCGGCGAAGCCCACAAGCCTCCCGACTGGCAGCGCATGGTGGACCTGTACTTGTAAAAGGATTCTTGGCCGCTCGTTGCTGGTGAAAATTTTAACTGGTGACCAGAAACCAACCACCAGCAACCCCCTTACACCCGCCGCATGGGCCACAGCTCCACGCCCACGGGGCCGCCGGCGTGCACCAGGGGCGCGCCGGTGGGCGTGGGCAGGCCGTGGCCCTCCACCAGCGACGACTCGTAGTGCAGCACCTGGGCCGTGCGCAACGGCCAGGGCGCGTGCGCCACCCGGCCGCGGTAGAGTTTGGTCTGGGCCCGGTTGCTGGCGTAGAGGCAGTACCGCTCGGTGAGAAAAAACGCCAGCGAGCCGGGCTCGGCGGGCGGCAGGGGCGGGCCTATCTTCCAAGTGGCGCGGAAGTGCGCGGCCGGGGCTCCGGCGTGGGTGCGAGTGGCGTTGAACTGCCGCAGCTCGGGCCCCGGGCTGTCCAGGCGCATGGTGGCGCGCAGGTAGGGCAGGTTAAACACCGTGCGGGCCACCCACACGGCCAGGGCGTTGGTGGCATCGAGCGAGAGAAACCACACGCCCGGCACGCCGTCGAGGTGCACGTAGGTGCGCACGTTCAGCTCCAAAAACTCGTTGGCGCCCGGCACCGGCGGGCTCACCCGGGTGCGCACCTTCGACATGCGAAAGGGCACCACGGCCAGCCAGGCCAGGCCGTCGTAGGTGTCAACCTGCAGTCGTGGGGGCAGGTAAGGTTGCAGCAGGGCCGCCGGCACCGGCCAGTGCATAAACAGCAGGTCGCCCCATTCCTGGCGCAGCAGCGGGGCGCCCCCGGGCCGCTCGCGCAGGGCCAGGCGGTCGGCCAGGCTGGGGGTGGTCAACGAGCGGGCGGCAAGGGGGAGATTGGGCATAGGCAGGAAGGGTGGGAGTTGCAGTAACAACCCACCGCAGCAAACGGCTGCTCGGCGCGAACTTCAGAACCTCAGTACTGCGGAAAATTCGGGTCGACCTGCGCGGCCCACGCGGCCACGCCGCCGCGCAGGTTCAGCACGTTGGTGCGGCCCAGGCGGTGGCGCAGGTAGCCCAGCGCCTGGGCCGAGCGCACGCCGTGGTGGCAGATGAGCACCACCGGCCCGGCGGCGCGGATTTCGGCGGCCCGGCGCGGCACTTCGGCCAGGGGCAGAAGCAGGCTGCCGGGCAGGTGGCCATACGCAAACTCCATTTCTTCGCGCACGTCCACCAGCTGCAGGTCGTCGCCGGCCAGCAGGCGGCGGTGTAGTTCTTCGGGGCTGATTTCCAAGGTCGCGGCTTCCATTGCGGTACGATACGAGGGGCAAAAATAGCTGGCCGCGCCTACCTTGCGGCTTCTCCTTCCCGGTGCTGTCCTCGTGCCCGCTTTTCTGCTGTTGGATATTTCAGCCTCATTCGCGCAGTTTTTACGCACCACTACCCTGCTGGAATGGGTGGCCGTGGCCACCGGATTCGTGTGCGTGTGGCTGGCGGCCCGCGAGTCGCTTTGGAACTTCCCGGCGGCAATCGTCAGCTGCGGACTCTATGTTTTCATTTACCACGGGGCCCGGCTCTATTCCGACCGCAACCTGCAAGGGCTCTTCATTGCCCTGGGCCTGTACGGCTGGTACGAGTGGCTCCACGGCGGGCGGGGGCGCACGGCGCTGCGGGTTTCGCGCACCACCGGCCGCGAATGGCTGGCCGGGGCCGGATTTGCCGCGGCCTACACCCTGGGCTTCGGCTACTACCTCGGCCACTACACCGACGCCACCCTGCCCTACGTCGACAGCTTCACCACCGCCGGCAGCATCGTGGCGCAGTACCTGCTCACCCGCAAGCGGCTCGAAAACTGGCTGCTCTGGATAGTTGTCGACGTCATTTACGTGCCCGTGCTGTGGTACAAGGAGCTGTACCCCACCAGCGGCCTGTATGCACTCTACCTGGGCCTGGCGGCCTACGGCTACTGGCAGTGGCGCCGCGCGCTGGTGATGCCCGCCCAGCCGTTGGCGCCAGCTCCTCGCTAAGCAAATTGCGCCGGAAGCACCCCGCGGCAAAACGCGGCCCCGTCCCCACCTTTGCGTGACGATTCGCTCTGGAGGCACCCCGTTATTCTACCCAATAATGGCCTCCTGACTCTCCGTTGCCTGCTGACTGTGTTTTTCCACTGAGTTCCTTTCCTGCTAAAAAGTTGCTGCGCGTTTCCCTCACCGGCCCGGAATCCACGGGCAAATCGACGTTGGCCAGGCGGCTGGCGGCGCACTATGGCACCTCGTATGCTCCCGAGTTTGCCCGCGAATACCTGGCTTCCTCCGGCCCGCACTACACGCCCGGCGACCTCGAAGAAATAGCCCGCGGCCAACTGGCGGCCGAAGCCGAAGCCGAAGCCGAAGCCGAAGCCGAAGCCCAGCGCGTGGTGTTTTTCGACAGCGACTTGCTGGTGATAAAAATCTGGGCCGAACACTCTTTCGGCACCTGCCCGGATTGGGTGCTGAACCGCATCGACCAGCAGCAGTACGACCTGGTGCTGCTCATGGGCGTGGACCTGCCCTGGGAGCCCGACCCGCTGCGCGAACACCCCCAGCTGCGGCAGCATTTCTACGACCTTTACCAGCGCGAGCTGCGGGAGCAGATGTCCAACTTTGCCGAAATCTCCGGCGACGAGGACCGCCGCTTTGCCCAGGCGTGCTTTCTGGTGGATGAGTTGTTGCGCGGCGCCGCCCAGCCGCCCAGCCCGTCCGCCCTGCACCCGCCGGCCCCGCCCGCCCGCTACACGCTCAGCACGCCGCAGTGCCGCGCCACGTTTGCCGCCCGCGGGGCCGAACTCACCAGCCTGGTCACGCTCGCCGACGGCCTCGAATACGTGTGGCCCGGCGACCCCGCCGTGTGGGCCCGCCACGCGCCGGTGCTGTTTCCGCTGGTGGGCCGCCTGCCCGGCGATGCCTACTACCACAAAGGGCGCGACTACAAGCTGCCCCAGCACGGCTTCGCCCGCGACCAGGAATTTGCCGTGCTCCGCCACAGCGCCGCCGAGCTGGTGTTCCGGCTGCAGCACGACGAAACCACCCGCACGGTGTTTCCCTTCGCCTTCGAGCTGACCATTACCTACGCCTTGCGCGGTGCCCGGCTCAGCGTGCGCTGGGACGTGCACAACCCCGCGCCCGACCAGCCGCTGCTCTTCAGCATTGGGGCGCACCCGGCCGTGCGCTGCCCCCTGCTGCCAGACGAAACATTCGAAGACTATTACTTCGAGTTCGACCACCCCGTCACCCTCGACCGGCACCTGCTGCGGGGGGGGCTGCTCACGGGCCACATCGCCCCGGTGCTCCGCAACCAGCAAGAGCTGCCGCTTAGCTACGCGCTGTTTGCCGATGATGCGCTGGTGTTCAAGCACTACGATTTTACGCACCTCACGCTGCGCTCGCGCAAATCGGCGCATTTCGTGCGCTTTCAGTTCGACGGCTTTCCCTACCTCGGCCTCTGGACCAAGGGGCCGGGCGCGGGCTTTGTGTGCGTGGAGCCCTGGCACGGCGTGGCCAGCCCCACCGGCGAGCCCGGCGAGCTCCGCGACAAAGAAGGCATCCTGACGCTGGACCCCGGCCAGATTTTCTCCACCGCCTACGCCATTGAAATAGGCTGACGCTGCGCTTAATGAAGAATGAGGAATGAGGAATTATCCAAACGACAACTCCTCATTCCTCATTCTTCATTCTTCATTGAGCGCAGCGTCTCACACGCCCACGCGGCGCTTGTTGTAGTCGGGCTCCCAGTCGTTGATGGGGCGCGAAATGCCCGGCGGCAGGTCGAGGTCGGGCAGGCCGGGGTCGTGGGGTTCGCCGCCGTCGTCGTCGCCATCGGGCGGCGGGGGCGGGGGCATGGCGCGGCGGCGGCGCGGCAGCACCATCACGAACAGAAAGAAAGCGCAAAAAGCAAGGGCGTAGATAAGGGTGAACATAGCGTGAGCGGCTGAGGTGGTGCGAACCTTACAACGCAGGTTCCAAGGCCGGCGTTGCGCCGGGCGGCACCCCTAAATTAACTGACTTTCAACAAACCGCAAAGCCGGCGAACAAGTTGTCGCGGCCCTTGGCGCTCCGGCGCGCGCGGTGCTACCTTTGCTGCATGTTTAGGGGTGCTGATGTTGTGCACGACATCGGCTGAGATAATACCCATTGAACCTGAACCGGGTAATGCCGGCGAAGGGAACAAACAAATCCGCGGACGTTTCCGCCGCCGCTCCGACCCCTGGGGCGCCGGCGCGTTCCATTCTTTACGCCATAATCTTTTTGAAAACTGTATTTTTTGCGGGGGCGGCGCTGTGCGCGCTGGCCTCCGCCCCGGCGTGGGCGCAATCGGCCGCCCCCGCCGACACCGCCCGGCGCCGCATCCTCACGCCCGAAGCCGTAGTGACGGCCACCCGCGCCACCGACAAAACGGGCACCGCTTACCAGAACGTGAGCCGCCAGGAAGTGCAGGCCCGCAACTTCGGCCAGGACATTCCCTACCTGCTCGACCAGACGCCGAGCGTGGTCACGACCTCCGACGCGGGCACCGGCGTGGGCTACACCGGCCTGCGCATCCGCGGCACCGACGGCACCCGCATCAACGTGACGTTGAACGGCGTGCCGGTGAACGAGGCCGAGTCGCACGGCACGTTCTTCGTGGACCTGCCCGATTTGGCGTCTTCCGTGCAAAGCATTCAGGTGCAGCGCGGGGCCGGGCCCAGCACCAACGGCGCGGGCGCCTTCGGGGCCAGCCTGAACATTGAGACGCTGGGGCTGCGGCCTGCGGCGTATACCGAGGTCAATAATTCGGCGGGCTCGTTCGGCACCTGGAAAAGCACCGTGATGGCCGGTACGGGCCTCATCAACGGGCATTTTACGGTGGATGCCCGGGCCTCGCGGGTGCAGAGCGACGGCTACGTGGACCGGGCCAGCGCCCGGATGAAGTCCTTGTACCTGGCCGGCACGTACTCCGACGACAAAACGCTGCTGCGCGCCCTGGTGCTGACGGGCTTTGAAACCACCTACCAAAGCTGGTACGGCCTGGCCGACTCGCTGCGGCGCCGCAACCGCCGCTACAACGAGGCCGGCACCGACTACGGCCAGCACCTGCCCGCGTATAAAAATCAGACAGACAACTACCAGCAGGACTATTACCAGCTGCTGGTGTCGCGCCAGCTCAGCCCAACATTGAATCTGAGCGTGACGCCGTTCTGGACGCGCGGCGGCGGCTACTATGAGGAGTACAAAGCCAATCAGGAGCCGACGCAGTATGGCATCACGCCCTTGCCGCCGGCCGTGGACTCCGCGGGCCTGACGGATGTTATCCGGCGGCGCTGGTTGAAAACGGACCTCTACGGTGCCACCTACGCCCTGCAGTTCCGGCCGGCCGCGGCCGGCCGCCTGGCCGAGGCCACGCTGGGCGGGGCCGTGGTGGGCTACCGCGGCCAGCACTACGACGAGCTGACCTGGGCCCAGCGCGGGCTCAGCATTCCCCAAACCGGCACCCGCTACTACGACGAGCCCAATTCCCGCAAAACCGACGTGAACACCTACCTGCGGGCCAACGTCGAGCTGACCGACCGCCTCGGGGCTTTCGGCGACGTGCAGTACCGGTACGTGAACTACGTCTTCTTCGGGCCCACTGCCGACGGGAGCAAAAGCCAGCAAGCGGCCCGGTTTCACTTCCTGAATCCCAAAGCGGGCCTGACTTACGAACTGCGCACCGCCCTGACGGCCTACGCCTCCTACGCCCTGGCCCAGCGCGAGCCCACCCGCACCGACTTCACCGATACGCCTGCCGGGCGCCGCCCCAGCGCCGAGCAGCTACACAACCTGGAGGCCGGCCTGCGCCGCACCGCCGGCCGCCTGCAATGGACGGCCAACTACTACTACATGCGCTACCGCGACCAGTTGGTGCTCTCCGGCCAGCTCGACGACGTGGGCAACCCCATCCATACCAACGTGCGGGACTCCTACCGCACGGGGCTGGAGCTGCAAGCCGCGGCGCAGGTGGCCCGGGGCCTCACCTTCAGCCCCACGGCCACGTTCAGCCGCAACAAAATCCGCAACTACACCGACTACTTGGCCGACTACGACCAGGGCGGCGAACGCGCCACCAGCTACCAGGAAACCGACATTTCCTTCTCGCCCAGCCTCACCTTCGCCTACACTCTGGAGTACGAGCCGCTGCCGGGCCTGAAGCTGGCCACGCTGGCCCGCTACGCCGGCCGCCAGTACCTCGACAACACCAGCACCCAAGCCCGCAGCATCGACGCCTATTACGTGCAGGATGTGCGCCTGCGCTACGGCTGGCGGCCGGGCCGGCTGGGCCTGCGCGAAGTGGAACTGGCCCTGCTGGTCAACAACGTGCTGGCTGCCGAGTACGAAAACAACGGCTACACCTACGGCTACGTGAGCGGCGGGCAGGCGCAGTACTTCAATTACTTCTACCCCCAGGCCCGGACCAACGTGCTGGCTTCGGTGAACCTGCGGTTTTAGGATTTGTAATTGCGAGGGGAGCGCCGCGAAACGCGGCAATCCGTCCTCTTTGAGCGACCAACTACGTAATGTCAAAAACTTTGGTAATCAGAGTTTATGAGGTTTCGCAGCTTGAAATAAACTTTGTTACGCATTGACGCTGGTCGCCCGGGGAGGACGGATTGCCGCGTTTCGCGGCGCGCCCCTCGCAATGACCGAACCGGGCCCTCGTGCCGCCTGTTATCTTTGCTGAAACTCCCACCCAATCCCCGCCCATGTCTTCCGAAGCCGACGTTCTCTCCCCCGAAGCCAAAGCCCACACCGCCCAAAAAGGCAGCACCAACGCCAACGGCTTCACCGATTATTTCGACCTCGACGGCCTGCTGACCGAGGAGCACCTGCTCATCCGCCAGAGCATCCGCGACTTCGTGAAAAAGGAGATTTCGCCCAACATCGAGAAGTGGGCGCAGGACGCGCATTTTCCCAGTGGGATTGTGCGGAAGTTTGGCGACGTGGGCGCGTTCGGGCCCACCATTCCGCAGGAGTACGGCGGCGGCGGCCTCGACTACATCAGCTACGGCCTGATTATGCAGGAGATTGAGCGCGGCGATTCCGGCATGCGCTCCACGGCCTCGGTGCAGGGCTCGCTGGTGATGTTCCCCATCTACGCCTACGGCTCGGAGGAGCAGCGCATGAAGTTTCTGCCCAAGCTGGCCAGCGGCGAGTGGCTCGGCTGCTTCGGCCTGACCGAGCCCGACCACGGCTCGAACCCCGGCGGCATGACGACGAACATCAAGGACATGGGCGACCATTACCTGCTGAACGGCGCTAAGATGTGGATTTCGAACTCGCCCGAGTGCCAGGTGGCCGTGGTGTGGGCCAAAAACGAGCAGGGCCGCATCAAGGGCGTCATCGTGGAGCGCGGCATGGCGGGTTTCAGCACGCCCAAAATCCACAACAAGTGGAGCCTGCGCGCCAGCACCACCGGCGAGCTGGTATTCGAGGACGTAAAAATCCCCAAGGAGAACATTCTGCCCAACATCGACGGCCTGCGCGGCCCGCTCTCCTGCCTCGATTCGGCCCGTTTCGGCATTGCCTGGGGCGCCATCGGCGCGGCCATCGACTGCTACGAGTCGGCCCTGAAGTACTCGCTGCAGCGCGAGCAGTTCGGCCAGCCCATCGGCGGCTTCCAGCTCCAACAGAAGAAGCTGGCCGAGATGATTACCGAAATCACCAAGGCCCAGCTCCTGGTGTGGCGCCTGGGCGTGCTTAAAAACGAGGGCAAGGCTACCAGCGCCCAAATCAGCATGGCCAAGCGCAACTCCGTCGAAATGGCCCTGCACGTGGCCCGCGAGGCGCGCCAGATTCACGGCGGCATGGGCATCACGGGCGAGTACCCCATCATGCGCCACATGATGAACCTGGAGTCGGTGGTGACCTACGAGGGCACCCACGACATCCACCTGCTGATTACGGGGGCGGATATTACGGGCATTCAGGCGTTCAAGTAGAAAAAATGCCGTCGTAAAAAATGCCGCCGATTACGCAAGTCGGCGGCATTTTTACGACGAGGTGGGCCCAATCACTGTTTTTCGAGTAGGTAGTTGTCAGTAAAAAAATAGTCTGGGCTTAACGCGGGGTTGTTTGCGTTTTGCACATAGCCGCCGTTGGAGGTCACGTGCGCGACGGCCCATCCCTGATTCCGCAACTCATTAAGCTTGGCAAGGGTCTGCGCTTGCAGGGAGCGAACGGGCTTTGTTTTCGTATTCAGAACGTCCTTGGTTTCTTCTCCACTCGGCGAGATGGTGACCAAAGTGGGTCTTTCGCTGTTGGTAACGCGCAACGATACAATCATGTATCCCGGTTCGGCCGCCGCCCTTGGATAAAACGCCCAGGAGCCCAAAGCTGCCAGCCCGAGGGTACCCCAGAGAAGTGTTTTTTTCATCGTGAAAATTGAAGGAAGAATAAAAATTTGCGTGCAACCTACGTCATCGTAGCGGCACTAACCGGCAGAATTGCCCAACTGGCCCGTTCAAACCCGCCGCCCGCGCCGTAATTTGGTCCCATGATGAAAATCGTCACCGATTCCGAGCCCCTGGTGCTGCTTGAATGCCTCGTGGCCGGCACCTCGCACCGTCCCAACCTGGAAAAGCACGAGCCGGAGCTGAAAGTCGGCCAGGCGTTGCAGCTCAGCCGCGAGGCCGATAGCAAGTACGACGACTGGGCCGTGCAGGTGCACACCGCTCCGGCCACCGACCCCGCCAACGTGTGGCTCGGCTACCTGCCCGAGGGCCGCAACGAAACCGTGGCCCGCCTGCTCGATGCCGGCAAACACGTCACCGCCCGCCTCAACCACAAGTCCTGGGAGACCGACTGGCTGCACTTGGACATTGAGGTGCTGCTGCACGAGTAGGCCCGGTTGCTTGGTAAAACGTCATGCCGAGCGCCGCCGAGACATCTCGCTCGCCTCACCTGCTGATTGGAATACTACCCCATGCGAGATGTCTGGGCGGCGCTCGACATGACGTCCTTTTATTTGTCTAAAAGGAGCTTTTTTGCGGGCGTCTCGGTTACTCATCTGCTTAGCAAGCAGCGACCAACCATTTTAGCAACTACATTTATGCGCGAAGCTTTTCTTACCGGCAATACCGACAACTTCGATGCCACCGACAAGGACATCGACAAGGCCCTGCGGCCGCTCAGTTTCGACGACTTCACGGGCCAGGAGAAGATTCTGGAAAACCTGAAGGTGTTCGTGGCCGCTGCCAAGCAGCGCGGCGATGCCCTCGACCACGTGCTGCTGCACGGCCCCCCCGGCTTGGGCAAAACCACGCTCTCGCACATCATCGCCAACGAGTTGGGCGCGGGCATCAAGATGACCTCCGGCCCGGTGCTCGATAAGCCCAGCGACCTCGCCGGCCTGCTCACCAACCTGGAGCCGCACGACGTGCTGTTCATCGACGAAATCCACCGCCTTAATCCCGTGGTGGAAGAGTACCTGTACTCGGCAATGGAGGACTACCGCATCGACATCATGCTCGATTCGGGCCCCAACGCCCGCTCGGTGCAGATTTCGTTGTCGCCCTTCACCCTGGTGGGGGCCACCACCCGCTCGGGCCTGCTTACGGCGCCGCTGCGGTCCCGCTTCGGCATTTCGGCCCGCCTGGAATACTACGACTCCAAGCTGCTGACGACCATTGTGCTGCGCTCGGCCGAAATTCTGGGCACGCCCATTCATGACGACGCGGCCTTTGAAATTGCCCGCCGCTCGCGCGGCACCCCGCGCATCGCCAACAACCTGCTGCGCCGCACCCGCGACTTCGCCCAAATCAAGGGCGACGGCACCATTACGGTCGAAATCGCGCAGTTTGCCCTCAACGCCCTCGACGTGGACGCCCGCGGCCTCGACGACATGGACAAGCGCATTCTGACCACCATCATCGACAAGTTCAAGGGCGGCCCGGTGGGCATCAGCACCATCGCCACGGCCTGTGGCGAGGAAGGCGAAACCATTGAGGAAGTGTACGAGCCCTTCCTCATCCAGGAAGGTTACATCAAGCGCACCAGCCGCGGCCGGGAGGCCACCGAAGCCGCCTACCAGCACCTAGGGCGCCTGCTGCCCAACCACTTGCGCGGCAACAACGGCGACCTATTTGCCGAGATTACGCAGTAGGCGCGGCGGGGCCAAAGCCGCAAAGAGCGCGCTGCGGTCAGCGGCGCGTTTCTTTTTCGTAAACCTGTAGCTTTAGGACGTGGAAGCTTTGGAACTTGCGCAGGAAATTCACGCGCTGCCCGAACGGGCACGGGTGGCCATGGAGGGGCTGGTGTTGTTGCTGAACAAGCCAGTTGATGCGGCTGTCAAGCGGCAGCCGCCCATCCTGTATGCGGCTGACCCGGTACAAGCTGGGCAGTCGTTTGCGGACCCGGAGCTTTTCGGGGCTTGGGCCGACCGCACGGATATTGCGGACGGGGCCGAGTATATTCCCAGGTGCGGCGCGGGCTGCGGCCGTCCCGATGAGCGAGTCGGTGCTATTTGACTCTATGCAAACCTTCACCGCCCCACTCGAACTGATTGGCATCAATCCGTTTGTGCAGATACCCGCTGAAATACTGGCCAAAGTATTTGAACAGGCCGGCCGTAGCAAAGGACCGGTGCGGGTGTGTGGCACCGTAAACGGCCGGACCTACCAGCAAACGCTGGTGCGCTACGCCGGTCAGTGGCGGCTGTATGTCAACCTGACCATGCTCGACCATTCGCCCCGGCGCATTGGCGAGGTGCTGGTCGTCGCGGTGGCCTTTAACCCGTCTGCTCCGTCCGCGCTGGCTTGCCCGGCCTTGGAGCGGGCGCTGGCGGAAACCCCCGAGGCGCGGCGGATATTTGACCGCCTGCCCCCCTCGCGGCAAGTGGAGGTGGTGCGCTACCTGGCCCGCCTTAAGACCGAGGCCAGCCTGACCCGTAACCTCGACCTTGCCATCGGGTTTTTACTGGGCAAAAACCGGTTCGTGGGCCGCGACCGGCCGTGATTCTGCTTTGCTGCCTCACTCCTTCTAGCCTTTTTCCCGAACATGCTGCTCCGCGCCGACTGGGCCCCGTTCATCAAGCGCCGCGCGGCGGAACTGGGGTTCCTGGCCTGCGGGATTTCTAGGGCGGAGTTTCTGGAGGAGGAAGCCCCGCGCCTGGAAACCTGGCTGACCAAGCGCATGAACGGGCGCATGGGCTACATGGAAAACCATTTTGACAAGCGCCTCGACCCGCGCCGGCTGGTGGACGGGGCTAAATCGGTGATTTCGCTGCTGCTGAATTATTATCCCGCGCCGGAAGACCAGCAGCCCGACGACACGCTCAAAATCAGCAAGTACGCTTACGGCCGCGACTACCACTTCGTCATCAAAGACAAGCTGAGAACGCTGCTGGCTGACATGGAAGCCGAAATAGGCCAGATTGGCGGGCGCTGCTTCGTGGACTCGGCCCCGGTGCTGGACAAGGCCTGGGCCAAGAAATCCGGCTTGGGCTGGGTGGGCAAAAACTCAAATCTGATAACGCCCGGCGCCGGCTCGTTCTACTTCATCGCCGAGCTGATTGTGGACGTGGCCCTGCCCGCCGACGGGCCCATCCGCGACTACTGCGGCACGTGCACCAAGTGCGTAGACGCCTGCCCGACGCAGGCCATTACCGAGCCCTACGTGGTGGACGGCAGCAAGTGCATCAGCTACTTCACTATCGAACTCAAGGACCAGATTCCGACCGAAGTGGCCGGGCAGTTCGGCAACTGGGTGTTCGGCTGCGACATCTGCCAGGACGTGTGCCCCTGGAACCGCTTTAGCCAGCCCCACCAAGAACCCCAGTTCAACCCCGCGCCCGGCCTGAAGGACCTGACGCCCGGCGACTGGCGCGAAATCACCCACGAGCTGTTCACGGAGCTGTTCCGCCAGTCAGCCGTGCAGCGCACGGGCTACGAAGGGCTCAAGCGCAACATCAAATTTGTGACGGGCGGGTAGTTAGTTGCTTGTTATCAGTTATCAGTTATCAGTTATCAGTTGTCAGTTGTTAAGGTGTTTTGAAACCGCGGCTAACAACTGACAACGAGCAACTGACAACTACCCAACAACTAGCTGCCGGCGATTTCGAAGCTGCCGAATACCCGTTTCAACACCTTGCGGTAGATGTGGGCAAACTGCTGGTAGCACCAGCTGCGGAAATCCGGCACTTCGGCCGGCACCAGCATTTTGAGGGCTTTGCGGAGTTCTTTCTCGAACAGCGCTTTGTTGAAACTGACTTTCAGCAGAATCATTTTCACGTAATCTAGCATCGGAAGGGAGCAGGAAGAGCAGTGAAAAAATAAGGAAAAGCGGCAGTCGAAGCGTACGGCGGGGCTTGGCCGGCAGCAGGATATGAAAGATACGACAAGGCGGCAGGGCTGCGCAAGGGGAAGGAAGGGATAGGAGGTGGATGGGTGCCCCAATACGCAAAAAGAGCAGCCTGTGCCACTCTTCTTGAAAAAAACACCCAAATTTTGTGAGTCTTCAACCGAAGATACCAAGCAACGCGCTGGCTTGCAGGGTGGGCAGCGGCTCGTCGAATGCCTCGGCCGGCGCCCGGAACTGGACGGCGGTGTTGCCGGTGAGAACGGTGGGGAAGGGCACCGTGTTGGTGCCAGTCACCACCTGCGTCTCGTTGGCCTCGAAAGTATAAATGGACACCGGCGCGGCGGCGCTGCCCGCCGTGCTCGGCACCAGCACCGCCGGGGCCGGGGCGGCGTCGGCGGTGCTGGGCCAGCTTTTTACGGCGGCGGGGCCCGCGGCCCGGCGCAGGGTGCGCAGGTGGGAAGCGTGGCGGGCTTCCACGCTTTGCATGCGGAGCACGGCGTCGAGCAGGGGCTTGTCGGTGACAAAGAAGGCGGCCTGGCCCAGGTAGGTGGCCGCGCTGGCGTCTTCGAGCTGCTGCGCCAACTGCAGGAAGGCCCCGTAGTCGGTGAAGACGGCCGGAAACAGCACCGGGTTGAAAGGGTTGTTTTTGCGGCCGCTGAAGTCGAAGCTCGGGGACGGGGGCGGGGTGATGCCGGTGGCCGTCAGGGCCGCGCGCAGGAACTGGGCGTGGCCCTGCTGCTGGCGGAGTAGGCGTTCAAAATCGGGCCGCACCGCGGCTTGCGCCGGGCCGGTGAGCACGGGAGCCGACAGCGCCTGGCCGTAGAAGCTGCCGAGCAAATCTTCCAGCTTGAGCAGCAGCAGCGTGGCGTCGAAGGTGGTTTCGGTGGGGGCAGCCTGGGCCGGTAGGGCCAGGGGCAGCACGGCCCCGGCCGCCCGAAGTCCCGTCTGGCCTAGCTGGCGCAGCAGGTGGCGGCGCGGAGTAGGCCCCGAAGGAACATCGGCGGCGCTGAGCCGGTCGAGAAGCGAAAGAATAGTCATGCGGAAATGGGCAAAAAAAGAGCCTTACGCCTGGGGCAGCGCATCGATGGATACCACGACGGGCAAGAAAAAAGCCTTGGTTTCGGCCACCACCTGCGTGGGCGTTTTGGCCACGCCGGCGCTTTGCAGGCCGTCGGTGCTGACCACCACGTCATCCCCGGCGAAGGAGCCCGGCGTAAGGAGGTCGCGGACAAAGGCAGCGTGGCGGGCCTCGACGGACGCTATTTTGGCTAGCAACGCCACGGTGCTGGCCGCGCGCACCAGGCGCAGCGCCCCGGCGTAGGCGGCCACGCCCAAATCTTCGAGTTGTTGAGCGGCGGCCAGCACCCCGGCGCGCGTGGTGAGCGTCAGGCTGGAAAAATCGAAGGGAATGGGCGTCGCCAGGACCGCATCGTAGGCGCTGGTGCCCAGGACGTAGCGCAAGGTCTCGCGGTGCACCAGCTCGTGGTCGCGCAGGTCTTCAAAAAAGGCTTGCTCGCCGGGTCGGAAATCTGCCGGCGGGGCCGTCACCACCCGTTGGTAAAACGCGGCCTCCAGCTGCTCCAGCAAGTAGAGGTAGTTGAGCAGGCCCGGGTCGCCTTCGGCCAAGCTAAGCAGGTTCTGGTCGACAGCGACGGGGGGAGGGGTGCTGGTGTCGCAGCCGGCCAGCACCAGCGACGCCGCCGCCGCTGAAGCGCCCGCCACCCGCAGGAAGGAGCGGCGGGGCAGCGAATTGCCGCGGGAGATGATTGAGTCAGACATAAGGAATAAACCGGCGGAATGGCCAAACGCACCCTGCCGCCGTCCACAAAGATACTCGGCGGGCCGCCGGGGTGGCATGGCCCTGAAATTAAGGGCGGCTTCCAGGCCGGCCTTGTGCAAAAACGCGAACCTGCGGGAACCCGCGGAGGCGGCTACGCCAGCAGCGCGAATGTGGGCGTCCCAGGTTTCACGAAGTTGCGGGCAATGGCCTTCACGGTGGCCATGTCCAGGGGCTCATCGAACGACTCGGTGGCGGCCACCGCCGCCCCGGCCGCGGCCAGGCCAGCAACGGCGGCGGCCGAGAGCAAGGTCGTAATGTCGGCTGCGGCCTGCTTCACGTTGTCCTCGGCGGGATAGAAAATATTCGTAACCGCGCCCGCGGCGGGGGTGCCGGGGCCATACACGGCGTCGGTTTTGCCGGGAGCGGGCCCGTTGCCGTCGCGGCCCGACACCCAGCTCTTGGGGGAGCCGCCGGGGTTAGCAGCGTCGGGGGCCACGAGCGAGGCCCGGTCGCCGGGGGGCGTGAGGCCGCCGCGGCGCATGGTGCGGATGCGCGCGGCGTGGCGGGCCTCCACCGAGTGAATGTTCAGGGCGGCTTCGAGCACGGTTTTATTCGACATCAGGTCCGTGGCCCCGCCCTTGTAGGCGCGCACGCCGGTGTCTTCCAGGGCCTGAGCCACGGCCAGAAAGGTAGCCGGGTTGGCCAGCACGTCGGCGAACAGGGCCGGGCGCGTGCCGCCCTGCGCCCCCGTGAAGTCAAAATCGGCCGGAACCGGGCTGGCCGGGGTGGCGTTGAACGGCGGCGCCGAAATGACCCCGCGCAAAAAGGCGACGTGGTTGTTTTCGTCGGCCCGGATGGCGTTGAGCGCCGCGACGTTGTTGGCGCTGAGGCCGCTGGTGACGGCAGCATTGGCCAGCCCGGCGTTGTAGAAATTGGCCTCCAGGTGTTCCAGCACCAGCGCAAAGTTCAGCACTTCGAGCACGGTGGCTTGGGTGGCAGCAGCGCCGGCGTAGGCCCGGGTAAAGATGGACCCCAGGGCCAGCGGCACGGCCGCCGCCGCAAGCTTGCCGCCCAGGCCGCCCAGGTGTTGAAATACGCGGCGGCGGGAGTTGAGCCGGCCGTACACTTCGGGGTCGACCTTTTCAATTTCGGAAATAATATGCAGGAAATTCATGAAGCGGGGAAGGTGAGGTCAGAAAGGAACGAGCAGCCAAGTGGCCTACACCAGGCCGGAAACGTCCAGCTTCGAGCCCTCCTTGAGAAACGTGTTGACGATTTGCACCACGTCGGCCGGGGACTTGGAGCGCTCCAGGCCAGTGGGCGTGGCGGAAACCGGGCCGCCGGCCACGATGGGGCCGCCGGTGCTGACCTGCACCACGTCGTCGCCCACGAAGCTGGCTTCCAGCAGCAGGTCGCGGATGAGCGCCGCGTGCCGGGCTTCCACCGACACGATTTTGCCGGCCAGCAGCAAGTTGAGCGGGGTTTGGATGAACTTGCCCGCCCCGTTGTAAGCGGCCACGCCCAGGTCCTCGAAGGCCTTGGCCGCTTCGAGCACGCCCAGCTTGCCCGCGGCGGCGCCGTTGCGCACGCCAAAGTCGACGGTGCTAAAATCGGGCTCCAGCCCCCGAATGGCGGCGCCCCCGAGCGCGGCTTTAAAAAATTCGCGGTGCGCTATTTCGTGGTACTGCAAGTCGTCCAGGATTTGCTTTTCGGCGCTGGCGGCCGGCAGGCCTTGGTAGTAGGCGCCGTCTTTGACCTGCGTGTAAAAAGCGGCCTCCAGCTGTTCCAGGGCGTAGGCGTAGTTGAGCACGCCCACGTCGTTGGCGGCCGTGATGCCCACGTTGACCGTGGTGGGGGCGGCGGGTTGGTTTTTGTCGTCGTCGTCGTTGCAGCCGGCCAGCACCAGCGCGGTGGCGCCGGCCGTAGCCCCGGCGTACATGAAAAAGGAGCGCCGTTTGATGGGCACCCGAAGCGGCCGGGCGAGCTGCGTATTGTCGGAGCCAGTAGGCCGAAGCGTATCGGACATGAGAAATGGGGGATTAAATATGCGCGAAAGGGCGAAACCAGTAAACGAGCTTTCGGGCAAAGCGCCGTGCTGGGAAGCACAAAATTGGCGACAAGCCGGCCGGCATCAGCAAAACGAAGAGGTCAAACGCCGCTCAAGGGTTGCTTCGTGTGCCTTCAATAAAGCTATTGCAAAGGTAGAAGGTGCTTTTTCAACCCGAGGAGTACGGACCTTGGCCCAAGCAATTCGCACCCGGGCGGATTGGGCCCGATTGGCGCTGCTCTAAAAACGACAACGCCGGTCCCGCAATGCGGAACCGGCGTTGTCAAACAGTGGAGCCCGAAAAGAGGGCCACTTGAAACTTAACTGAGCAAAGGTGTGACGAGCGCTAATACCTCCTGCACCGTCAGGACTTCGTCGAATGAAGCTTGTGCGTCCTTGGCAGTGTAAGGCGTGGGCAAGCCAGTAGTCAGGTTTACGCTCGATTGCACAACCGTATTTTCGGGAATAAGGCCTTTGTAATTGTCACGGCCGTCCAAATCACCGTCGCCGTTAATCCAGGCCGTTTGGCCGCGCATCGTGCGGATGTGCGAGGCGTGGCGGGCCTCCACCGAGTGGATTTGCAGGGCGGCTTGCAGAGGGTTCACCATGCCAACACCGGTGATGTTAACGTCGGCAATGCCCAGCAGGTCGCCAGCACGGCCTTTGTAGGCCCGCACGCCGGTGTCTTCCAGCAACTGCGCAACTTCCAGTTGAGCAGCGAACGTAGCCAGCGTAGCGAACGTGGCGGCTTTGAACGTGACCGGTGCGACGGGCGTGCCGCCGATGGCACTAATTACCGTGCGCAGGAGCGCAACGTGCGAAGCTTCGTGCTTCTTAATCTGGCGAATGGCCGCCTGGTCCGCCGCCGATTGCAGAATGAACTGGGGCGAATCAATCACCTTTTTGTAAAAATCATCCTCCAGGTACTCCAGGGTCAGCGCGTAGTTGAACACTTCCTTGGGGTCGCCGGCATTGGTGCCAGCGTATGCTTTCGAGAAAAACGAGGCGAGCAGAGCCGGCGCCGAGGCCATGGCCGTGCCCTTGGCCACTTTGGTCAGCGAGCTGAACACGGCGCGGCGGGAATCCAGGCGGCCCAGTACGTCGGGGTCCACCTCGGAAAGCTTGTTAATTATATTGAAGAAATTCATGGCGAAGATTGATTGCGGTTGAGAGAAGAGACACTAATTATTAACGCCCACGGAGCTGGCATCCAGCTTCTCGGTGATGAAACCCTTGGCGGCCTCAATCACGGCGGTGGGGGCCATGGCCATGTCCAGGCCCAGCGAGACGTTTACAACGTCGTCGGCGGCGAAGGAGCCGGGCAGTACCAAGTCGCGGATGTAGGCGGCGTGGCGGGCTTCCACCGACACAATCTGGCCGGCAATCACGAGGTAAGCAGGCGTTTTGAGGAGCTTGCCCGCGCCGTTGTAAGCCGCTACGCCGAGGTCCTCAAACGTTTTGGCCGTGGCCAGAATTTTGTCACGGGTGTCAAAGGTGCCGGCAGGATACACGGGGGTCAGTGGGCGCAACAACTGCGTACCGGCGTCGCGCGTGATGGCGGCTTTGAAAAAGTCGCGGTGAATGGCCTCGTGCTTCGAAACCTGCTGGAAGTACGTGTACTCCACGCCCGTCAGGATGCCCATGGGCAAGGCAGCCACTTTGCTGTAGAAGTCGGCTTCGAGCTGTTCCAGCGCGTAGGCATAGTTCAGCACCCCGACGTCGCCCGAACCCAGGCTGATGGCGCCGTTGGACGTCATGGAATTACCGGCGGGCAGCGCCGGCTTGTTGTCGTCCTCGTCGTCCGAGCAACCGGCCAGGACCAGGGCCGAAGCACCGGCGGTGGCACCGGCGTACATGAAGAAGGAGCGCCGCTTGATGGGCGTGTACAGCGGTTGGGCGAACGTGGTTTCGTCGGAGCCGCGGGGCTGAAGTTTATCAGACATGGGTGTGGAATGAATAAATGAAAAATGGAAACTAAAGGGGAAGTCGACGGAGGCCTGAGCGAAATCAATGGCCAAGCATTGGCAAAAGAATGGATGGGCCGGGGTTTTGTGGGGGCAGATACGGCGGGGAGCGGGGGAAAGGATTTGTGCCGGCTACTTTTTTCGGGTTCGGACGCATTTCGGGCCTGCCGGTGAGGAATTGCAATTTTGACCATAAGGGCGATTCCAGCGGTTAGAGCTACTTTTGGGCCCATTAACGAGCGCAAGACCATGGGAAGACTTTTTGGGATAGCGGCTCTGCTCGTGGCGGTATCGGGCACGAGCGCGGCCCCCGCCCAGCCGGTGGCCCCCCAGCCCGGCGCCGTTGCACCGGCCGACGTGGTGCTGGTGCCGGGCCCGGCCGCGCTGCCCGTGACGGGGGTGTTCACGCTGGGGTTCCGGCTGCGGGGCGGGGCCCTGGACCGGTATTCGGAATTTCCGGAGCTGGACGGCTTCAAAAAAAGCGGCAAGGCCCGCACCACCACCACGCGCATCGTGCAGGGCCGGCGCTTCACCGACCTGACCATCACCCAGCGCTACGTGCCCTACGGCGAGGGCGAATACGCCATCAAGCCCTTCCAGCTGACGGTGAACGGCGTGGTGCTGCGCAGCCCGGCGGCCACGGTGCGCGTGGGGCCGGCCCCGCCCGCGCCCCCGGGCCCATCTGCAAACCCGGCGGCCCTCACCAAGCCGGCCCACCCCGCCGCGCCGCTGCAAGCCGTGGGCGACCTCGACAAGCTGTTTGGCAAGCCCAAGCCGGCGCTGTACCAGGAGCTGGCCGACCGCGCTTTTCTGGCCGTGGTGGCCGACCGGCCCAGCGTGTTCGCCGGCGAAGGTGTGCGGGTGGGGCTGTATTTCTACCTCACGCCAGCCGACCAAATCATGCTGGCCTTCCACGACTTCACCGACCAGCTGCCCCTGCTGCTGCACGAGCTGCACCAGCCCACGGCCTGGCAAACGGCCGGTCCCGAGGCGAGCGTGGACCCCGACACCGTGCGAAGCCAGGGCCAGGTGTACCTGCGCTTTCGGCTGGCCGAAAACACTTATTACCCCCTCACGGCCCAGCCCCTGCAGTTTCCGCCCCTGGCCCTGACGATGGTGAAATTTAAGTTTCTCAAAAAGCCCGAGCCGGGGCTGGACAACCGCCTAGCGGGCTACAAAACGTACCTGGCCCCGGGCGTCACGGTGCAGGTGCGCGCCTTGCCGCCGCACCCGCAGGGCGAAGCGGTGGCCGTGGGCAGCTACCAGGTGCGGGAAGCGCTCAGCGCCCGCACGTTCCGGGTGGGGCAGCCGTTTGCGTACACATTCGGCGTGGAAGGCCGCGGCAACCTGGCCGGCTTGCTGGCGCCAACGCTGGCCCCGCGGCCGGGCCTGGACGTGTACGGCCCCGAGGTGCGCGAGGAGCCCGCGCCGGGCGGTGGGCGCAAGCTGTTTCGCTACCGGCTGGTGGCCCGGCGGCCCGGCCCGCTGCCGCTCGACAGCCTTTGGCGTCTCATTGTGTTCAACCCGGCCACGGCGCGCTACGACACCCTGCGGCCCCGGGTCCGGCCCGTGGTGCGCGGGGCGGCCGCGGCCCCCGCGCCGCTGCCCAGGCCCGAGGACGACCCGTTCTACGGCCCCGCGCTGGCCGAAGCCGACTCGACAATGCAGTCGCTGGACGTGTACCGCGATGTCCGGCGCTACGCCGATTGGCTCTTGGTGGGCCTGGTGGGCCTGGTAGGAATCGGCTGGTGGCGGGCCGGGCGCCGGGGGTAGCTTTGTTAGTGATTAGTGGTTAACGGATAGTGGTTAGTTTTCGAACTTGTGAACGCAAATCCGAAATCCTGACAGAAGCAACTCATTAACCACTAATCACTCACCACTAATCATTCATCACTAATTAATGTCCAATACCTTCGGCTCCCTCTTTCGCATCACCACGTTTGGCGAGTCGCACGGGGCGGGCATTGGTGTCATCATCGACGGCTGCCCGGCGGGTGTAGCGGTGGAGGTGGCTCACATTCAGGCCGCCCTCGACCGGCGCCGGCCCGGCCAGTCGGACCTGACCACGCCGCGCAAGGAGGCCGACGCGGTGCACATCCAGTCGGGCCTGTTTGAGGGGAAGACCACGGGCACGCCCATCAGCCTGTTTATCCCCAACGCCGACCAGCGCTCCGACGACTACTCCCACATTGCCCACGCCTACCGCGCCAGCCACGCCGACTACACCTACGACGCCAAATACGGCCGCCGCGACTACCGGGGCGGGGGCCGCAGCTCAGCCCGCGAAACGGCCGCCCGCGTGGCGGCCGGCGCCGTGGCCATGCGGGTGCTGGCGCATTTTGGGGTCGAGGTTGCCGCCTACGTGTCGGCCGTGGGCGAGGTAGAAGTGCCCTTGGAATACGGAGAGCTGGACCTGAGCCTGATTGACACCAACCCCGTGCGCTGCCCGCACCCGGAGACGGCGGCCCTGATGGAGGCCCGCATCCGCGCGGCGCAGGCGGCGCACGACACCGTGGGCGGCGTGATAACGGGCGTGGCGCGCCACGTGCCCGCCGGCCTGGGCGAGCCCGTGTTCGACAAATTGCCGGCCGTGCTGGGCCACGCCCTGCTCAGCATCAACGCCGTGAAGGGCTTTGAGTTTGGGTCCGGGTTCGCGGGCACCAGGCTGCCGGGCTCGGTGCACAACGACGAATTTTATACCGACGCGGCCGGCGCCGTGCGCACCCGCACCAACCACAGCGGCGGCAGCCAGGGCGGCATCAGCAACGGGCAGGACATTTATTTCCGCGTCGCCTTCAAGCCCGTGGCCACGCTGCTGCAGCCCCAGCAAACCATCAACGACCAAGGCGAGGCCGTGACGCTGGCGGGCCGGGGCCGCCACGACCCTTGCGTGCTGCCCCGCGCCGTGCCCATCGTGGAAGCCATGACGCAGCTGGTGCTGGCCGACCTGCTGCTGCGCGCCCGGGCCAACCGGCTGTAGGGCGCGGGGGCCAGCCCCGCGCCTTGCAACCAATGTACGTACATTTGCAACCTCGGCCGCCCCAGCGTGGTTGTACATTAGCAGCCGCAACTTCTGCGGTTCTCTCCTTGATTTAAGCCCCGAAGCCATGTCCGCTGTCTCTATTTATGCCGAAGCTTCTCCCAACCCGGAGAGCATGAAGTTTGTCCTGAACTCCAACCTGCTGCCCGACGGCGTGAGCGTGGATTATCCCACCCTCGAAGCGGCGGCCAACTCGCCGCTGGCGCAGGAGCTGTTCGGGTTCGATTACGTGGGCCGCGTATTCATTGCCCAGAACTTCGTCACCGTCACCAAAAGCCAACCCGAGCTAACCTGGACCCAGCTCATCCCGGAGCTGCGCCAGTTCCTGAAGAGCTACGTGGAGGCCGGCGGCCCCATCTTCCTGGTTGACCCCGCCGCCGAACAAAAGGCCGCCCAGGCCGCCACCGCCGGCGACCCCACCCAGCAGGAAGGCCAGATTGCCCAGAAAGTCATCGACCTGCTCGACAACTACGTGCGCCCCGCCGTGGAGCAGGACGGCGGCAACATTACCTTCAAAAGCTACCACGAAGGCGTGGTCACCGTGAACCTGCAGGGCTCGTGCTCCGGCTGCCCCTCGGCCACGGTCACCTTGAAATCGGGCATCGAAAACCTGCTCAAGCGCATGGTGCCCGAGGTGCAAAGCGTAGTGGCGGAAGGCATTTTGGTTTAAGGAATTAGAAATTAAAAATGAAGAATTAAAAATGCCCGCCTGAATCGTCAGGCGGGCATTTTTAATTCTTCATTTTTAATTTCTAATTCCTTAAAGTTGCGATTTCACCGTGAAATTCCGGGCCACGGTGAAGCCGAAATAGATGTCGCCGTCGAAAAAATTACCGTCGGTTTGGGGTACGAAAAATTTCTCAACCATGCCCTTGGAATTGGTCAGGTGCAGCTGAAACACGTGGCCGCCGGTTTCGATGTCGACGCCCAGGCCGAGGGCGTTGCGGTAGGTGTCGGCCGTATTGCCGGGCAGCACGTAGAAATAGTCGGCGGTGAGGGCCAGCCGCTTGGTGAGCTTCTGGCGCAGGCCCGCGCCCAGGGCGTACACGTCGTTTTGCATGTCGGAGCGCGCCACAAAGTTGCGGTGAATGAGCGTGGGCATAAGCTGCACCGACAAGCTGGGGCTGAACTTGCGGGCAATGAGCACCTGGTAGGCGTAGTCGACGCGCGAAGCCGTGGTGCGTTCCACGGTGGGCTCGTTGAATTTGAGCGTGGTGATGGCCGACGACGCAAACAGCGTGACCGAGACGGGCATGGGCCGCGCGCCTGTGGTTTGGCGCAGGGCGCGGTACTTCACGAAGCCGTCGAAGGTTTTGTCTTGCGAGCTGCGGCCGACGCCCACGGCCAGCCGGTCGGTCAGGCCGTACTCAAAACCCAGGCGCAGCACGGCCTGGTCGAGCCCAAAAAACTCGTAAGCGCCGCTGTTCAGCGTGCCGAAGCGGTGCTGGATGAGGAAGGCCAGCGTGCCCGCCCCCGGCGTTTCCACCGACTGCGAGTTGATGATGTGCGTGGCCTTGAACGTGGCCGTCACCACTTCGCGCCCGGTCGAGTCAGCAGTTTGCTTTTCGAGTTCGCCCAGCAGGTCGGTTTGGGCGCGGGCCGGCCCGGCCAGGGCCAGCAAGCCGGTCAGCAGCAAGCCGGCAACAAAAGGAGCAGCGTAAGAGTGGCGGGTCATAAAGCAACGTTTAACTGGCGTATGGGTGACGAGGTGGTGGGGCCGTGGCCGGGCTAGCGGGCCGCCGGCGGGGTGGTGGCGCCCACGGCGCCGGGCGCCGGGTTGCAGGCGAGGTTCACGCGCACGCTCACCGTTTTGGCAATTTTGTCGCGCACCAGCAGCGGAATCTCGATGTGGTAGTCGGCCGTGGCCACCGTGAACGTGGCCGCGGCCAGGAGCTGGCCGTTCTTGAGCTCCAGGCTGGCGGGCACCTGGATGCGCTGCGTGACGCCGTGCATGGTGAGGCTGCCTTCCACCTGCACCGCGTGCGGGCCCGCGGCGGCCAGCGTGGCCGCGTCGGCCCCCGTGAAGCGGCCCGTGAAGGTGGCCTTGGGAAATTTCTCCGACTCCATGTAGTTCTCGTTGAAGTGCTCCTGCATCAGCGTGCGCTTGAAGACGAAGCCCGTGACGGGCAGCGAAAACGCCAACTGGCTGGTACCCAGGTCAAGCACCGCCGCCACCTGTTGGTTGCGGGCTTCGATGTCCTCAATGGGCGTGGCCGAAAAAAAGGTTACCACGCCCGCCTTGGTGAGGTACTTGCCCTGGGCGTGGGCGCGGCCCGGGGCGGCAAGCAGCAGCAAAAGTAGCAGGGGTAAAAAAGGCTGTTTCATGGCGCTGGAATTAATTATTAAGCTTGCCCGCGTTCATCCAAGCCTCGATGCGCAGAATGTCGCACTCCGGGATTTTGGCCCGGCCCTTGGGCATGGGGTCGCCGGTGGGCAAATGCTTGATGCTGGCCAACAAGGTCGACGAAGGGAACTGGGCAATGTCGTTGTAGTCGTTGAAGACAATGCCGCCGCCCAACGCCGACGCCTTGTTGGTGGCGTGGCACTCGCGGCAGTGCGTATCAAAAATGGGGGAGATGACCCCGGCGTAGGTAACCGCCTGGGGCGTGGCATCGCAGGGCACCACGAGGTCGGCCGGGCCGCCGTTGGAGTAGCTGCAGCCCGCCGCCAGGCCCAGCAGCAGCACCGCAGTGCCGAGCAGCACCGGCCGGAAAAACGCAGAAAAGGGGGAAGTAGCAGACATATCAGAGCTCATCAAAGAGGATACTTGGAAAAAACGAAAACGACCGCGCGGATTACGCCAGTGTAGGAGGTTGAAAATTACGATGCAAAATGCTGTTCCGCGCTGGGCCCGCGTCCGGCCTGGCGGATTCAAAAGCCGTGTTTCACGCCCATGAACACCCCGCCGCTGACCAGGTTTACCCTGCCCTGGCCCACGCCGGCCAGCGGCAGCTTCAGGTAAGGTTCGGCCTGCACGCTCCAGCGCTTGCCCAAGCTACGTTCGTAGCCCGCCGACAGATTGAAGATGCCGAATAAGTGCCGGTTTTGGTTGACCACCGACCGGTCCCAGATTTCAGGCTGGCCGTTTTCCACGTAGTCGTACGTGTACCGCTCGCGCTGCATGAAGAACGTGGACAAGCCCGCGCTGCCAAACACCCGAAACCGTGCCCCCACGGCCAGGTCGTAGCGTAGATTCAGCGGCACGTCGAGCACCGTGCAGGTGGCGTCCACGTGCGTAAAATCGCGGTAATAAGCTCGGGGATAATTGCGCCAGTCGTAGTCGTCGCGCCGGGCCGCGTACTGCTTGGTCGAGCGCAGCAGGCCGGTGCTCAGGCGCAGGCGGTTGCCGAGCCGGTACTCCAGCGTCACGCCCACGTTGGGCAGCGGGGCCTGCATTCCAACAAACTTCACGGTGCTCACGTCGGGCGCCGCCACCAGCCCCACGAAGAAGCGCGGCGGAAGCGCCGCCCCGGCCGGCAGCGGACGAGCGGGTGCGTCCGCCACCGCCAGCGCGGCGGGCAGGTCCGGGGCGGCAACCGGCGCCAGAGCCACGGGCTGCACCGCCAGGGCCAGCAGGTCAGGTGCGGCCGCTTCAGCCGGAGCGTCAGCCGGAACCGATGCCCCGGCTGAAGCGGCCTGAAGGACTACGCCATTCGGAGTTGGGTCCCGTTCGTCCGTGCTTGCCTGTCGAGGAGCTGTATTCGCGTTGCTAACCGACGCGGACGTTAAATCCGCTGGGTTGCGGCCAGCGTAGGCGGGCTCCCCGTTGGTCCGGCGCGGCACGTTGCGTGTGGTAGGGGTGACGGCGCTCATCGACACTTTATTGCTTACAGGTAGCTTGTCGGCCGGCTGTTGTTTGTGCTGGAATTGTTTCCGCCGGGTATCGGGCGCTGCACCGGCCAGCCGCTGTAGCGCCCGGGTAGCGGCGAGTAGTGGCAGCGTCGGCCTTCCGGCCCCGGTGCCCGCGCCGGAAATCGTGGCAGCGCCGGTGGCAACCGGGGTTGCTGGAGCGTCAATAGCAGCTGGGGCTTTGACCGTTGCTGTGGGCGCGCGGTTTAGCGCAGTGGCTGCGGTTTTATTTTGGGGCTTGGTTGCGCTGGCAGTCGTTACTGCAGAAGGGGTTGTGGTCAGTTTAGGGGCGGCCGCGAGGGGTTTGGCCGGGGCCAATGGGCTGGTGGGCCACAGCAGCCAGCCCAGGGCCACGAGGGCCACCACGGCCACTTCGGCCGCGAAAAATCGCCACAGCTTTTGCCGCACGGCGCGTTCAATCACCGCTTGGTCCAGCCGCGTTTCGAGGCGCAGCCAGGCATCCAGCGGAAAGGACGCGGGCTCGGGCTCCGGCGGATTGAGCCGTTGAAATGCCTTATCGATATCGTTATCGGGCCACATAGCTAGCTTTTTCGGAAATATTGTACTGGGCCAGCATCGTCCGCAAATGGGCCCGGGCCTTAAATAAATTTGATTTGGAAGTGCCCACCGAGATGCGCAGCTGCTGCGCGATTTCCTCGTGGCCAAAGCCGTCAATCACCGCCAGGTTGAATACCGCCCGGTAGGCCGGGGGCAGGCGCTGCACCAGGCTCAGCAGCTCGTCGTAGCTCAAGGAGTCGAGGGGCGTGGCGGCGCCGTCGGCTTGGTTCAGGGTCGCGTCGGTGAGCTCCTGCTGGTGCTGGTGGCGCTCGTTGGCGCGGTAGTGGTCGATGGCCGTGTAAATCATGATGCGCTTGAGCCAGCCCCGGAACGAGCCCGGCACGTCTTCGGGGTGCCGGGTGGCGTCGAAGCGGGGTAAATCGCGGAATACTTTCAAAAAGCCGTCATTGGCCGCTTCCAGCGCCTGGTCGCGGTCGCGGGCGTAACGCAGGCAAATGCTCATGGCGTACCCGTGAAACTGTCCGTACAAGCGGCGCTGGGCCACCCGCTCCTGCCGTTGGCAGCCGGCCAGCAATTCAGCAAGCATGGGAGCAGGAGAATTTGATGGGGACACGTGCAGCATGGCGCAGCGGTTGGGGCTTCCTGTTGGACCACTCGGAAGGTAAGAAGCAACGGTTGCCTAATCACGGATTTATCGGATTTCGCACGGATTGGTCGGATTTTGTAGTCGATTATTTTGTGACGGCTGAAGCAACTCCAGTAATTGCGGACATCAAAAAAGGCTTGCCAAGTGGCAAGCCTTTTTTGATTAATCAACCGACTACAAAATCCGACCAATCCGTGCGAAATCCGATAAATCCGTGATTTAGACGTTGGCCGTGCTCAGCTTGGGCGCGTCGCCGGGCAGGCCGGTCACGTCCTCGCCGGCGGCGAGGCGCTCGCGCTCCTCTTTCTTGCCGTAGGTGTCGAGAATGATTGGGGTGGCGATGAACAGCGAGGAGTAGGTGCCGAAAATCACGCCGATAATCATAGCGAAGGAGAACGAGCGCAGGGTTTCGCCGCCGAAGATGTAGAGCACCAGTACCACCAGGAACACCGTCGTGAACGTAATCATCGTCCGCGAGAAGGTCGAGTTCAGGGCCGGGTTCACCACCTGGGCGAAGGTCAGCTTGGGGTTTTCGCGCAGGTACTCGCGGATACGGTCGTAGATAACCACCGTGTCGTTCATCGAGAAGCCAATCACGGTGAGCACGGCGGCCACGAAAATCTGGTCCATCTCGTAGTTCAGGCCGAAGAGGCGGGCAATGGGGAAGGCCGCAATCACAAGCAGCGCATCGTGGAACAGGGCCACCACCGCCGCCATCGAATACTGCCACTTCTCGAAGCGGAACAATACGTAGACGAAGATGCCCAGCAGAGTCAGGCCCAGGCTCAGCACCGAGGTGCGCTTGATGTCGTCGGCGATGGTGGCGCCCACTTTCGAGGTCGACTTGATGTCGGGGGCGTCGGCGCTGTACTGTTGCAGGCCCTGGTTGAGGGCCGCAGCTACTTTTTCGTCGGCGGCGCTGCTCTCGTCCTCGGCCAGGTAGCCGGTGGTGATGCGCAGGCGGTCGGGGGCGCCGTACTGCTTCACTTCGAGGCCCGCGCCCTGGAACACCGGACGGAGCCGGTCGGCCACGCTGGAGGCGACCATGGTCTTGTTGAAATCGACCACGTAGGCCCGGCCGCCCTTGAAGTCGACGCCCAGGTTGGGGCCGCCTTGGTAGGCCATCAGGCCGAAGCCGAAGATGATGAAGAAAGCCGAGAAAGCGTAGGCCTTCTTGCGCATTCCCACGATGTCGAAGTTCAGGTTCTTGAACAGGTTGCGCGAAACCGACGTGCTGAAGGTCATCGGGTGGTTGTCGTTGCCCTTAATCAGCCATTCGATGATAATGCGCGACACGAATACGGCCGCCAGGAAGGAGGTCAGCACTCCAATGCCCAAGGTCACGGCGAAGCTCTGTACCGGGCCGGTGCCGAAGAAGCCGAGGATGACGGCAATGAGCATGGTGGTCACGTTGGAGTCGAAGATGGCCGAGAAGGCGCGCGAGTAGCCTTTGTTGATGGCGTCAGGCAGGCTCATGCCGTGGCTAAGCTCTTCGCGCACGCGCTCAAATATCAGCACGTTGGCATCGACCGACATGCCGATAACCAGAATCAGGCCCGCGATGCCGGGCAGCGTGAGCGCCGTGCCGAACTGCGCCAGCACGCCCAGAATCAGGAACATGTTGAAGAGCAGGGCCACGTCGGCCACCAAGCCGGCCCGGCCGTAGTACAGGGCCATGAAAATCATGATAATCACGAGGCCGGCCAGCGACGAGTACAGGCCCTGGCTGATGGCTTCCTTGCCGAGCGAGGGGCCCACCACGGCTTCTTCCACGATGCGCGTGGGGGCGGGCAGCTTGCCGGCTTTCAGCTGGTTGGCCAGGTCCTGGGTGTCTTCCAGGGCAAAGCTGCCCGTGATGCTGGTGCCGCCGCCCGAAATCTCGCTCTGCACCACCGGGGCCGAGCACACGTAGTCGTCGAGCACCATGGCCACCTGCTTGCCGATGTTGGCGGCGGTCATTTTCTGCCACTTGCGGGCGCCGGCCGGGGTCATGCTCATCAGCACTTCGGGCTGGCCGTTCTGGCCGATGTCGGAGCGGGCGTCGCTCACCACTTCGCCGCCCAGCGGGGGCACGCCGTCGCGGGTTTTGCGCACCGGAATCAGCTCCAGGTACTCCTGCTTGTCGATGGTGGTCGGCTTCAGGTTCCAGAGCAGGGCCAGGGTGGGGGGCAAGGTGGCTTTGGCCTCCGGCGAGCGCAGGATGGTGTTCATGGCCGAGGTGTCGCGCAGGTTCACGCCCAGGCGGCCGGGCATGGTGAAGAGCTTGGCCAGCACGCCGCCCTTGGCGGAAGTGGCGGCCGAGTCGGCGGCGGTTTTGCCGCCCTTGGTTTTCTTGGCGAGCTGGGCGGCCAGCGAGGTCGAATCGCCGGCGGCGGCCAGGTTCACGGCCACCGTGTCGGAAGCCGCGGCCGCGGGGCCGGCTTTGGCGGCTTGCTTGGCGCTCAGCTGGGTGTCGAGCTGCACCAGGTAGGGGCCCACTTCGTTCTGGTTCCACACTTCCCAGAACTCCAGCTTGGCCTGGCCCTGCAGCAGCTTGCGCACGCGGTCGGGGTTGTCGACGCCGGGCAGCTCAATCTGGAGGCGGCCGGTGCCCTTCACGCGCTGGATGGTGGGCTGGTTCACGCCGAACTTATCCACCCGGGTGCGCAGGATGTTGAACGAGCGGTCGATGGCTTCCTCCACTTCCTTGTCGATGGCGCCAATCACCTTCTCGTTCGAGGAGTTGATGTCGATGTTGCGGCTCTTGTTGGTGGTGTTGGCGAAGATGGTGGCCAGGGGCTTGCCGGCCGCGTTCTGCTGGTAGGCCTGCGCAAACAGCGCCGTGAAGGACGTGCCCGAGTTGGTTTTCTGGGTTTCCTGGGCCTGCTCCAGCGACTTGTTGAAGGCCGCGTCCTTGCTGTTGCCGCTCATGGCCCGCACGATTTCCACCGGCGAGACTTCGAGCGTGACGTGCATGCCGCCTTTCAGGTCGAGGCCGAGGCCGAGCTCGCTCTGACGCACCTCGCGGTAGGTGAAGGGGCCGAACACCGGCGCGCGCCACACCGAGTCGAGATAGTGCTGGCGGGCGGTTTCGTTGAGCTTGCCGTTGCGCGTGGCGTAGGCCACGGCCTTGCCCTGCACCCCGCGCGAGACGTAGGTGAAGAACAGAAAGTACGCGCACAGCGCCGTCACGATGACGGTGAGGGCGATGATTAATCCTTTGTTACGCATGGATTGAATTAAGAATTAGGAATTAAAAATTAAGAATTGGGCCAGTAAGGGCCAAGGGGAACGAAGAATTAGGAATTAAGAATCAGTCGAAACCAATTCTTAATTCCTAATTCTTAATTCCTAATTCAAAAACTAAGGGGCTTGCGGCGAGAGCGCCACGGCCAGCAGCCGGGCCCGGAACACTTCGCCGGCCCGCACACCCGCCCGCAGGCGCGGCACGGCCAGCGCCCGGCGCAGGGCCGGTAGCCAGAGCCCCGGCACGGCGGCCGGCAGCCAGGCCACGGCCAGCGGGGCCACGAAGTGGTCCGGCGCCGCGGTGGCTTCCAACAGCACCTTCTGCTTCACCACCGTCGCCTTCGACCATGTCGTGAAGCGGGCCTCGCCCTGGCCCGCGGGCAGGCGCAGCACGCTCACGGCGCGCTGGTTCAGGCCCAGCACCAGCAGCACCGAAGCGGCGAGCAGGGCAAAGCGCAGCGAGAACCAGAGACGGGAGAGCAAAGTGGGCATGGGTGCAAACGGGGACTGCAAAGATACCAATTCAGCGGAGATGGGCGCCCGGACCGCCAAACGTGCGCCCGTGGCAAAGCAGGCCTACTCGCAGCCCTATAAACCGTAATCGCAGGCCTATAAATCGAAGTCGCAAGCCTATAAACCGTAGTCGCAGGCCTGTAAACTAAAGTTGCAGACCTAAAAATCGAAGTCGCAGCTCTGTGAATTGAGGTCGCAGGCCTATAAACCGGAGTCGCAGCCCTATAAAGCGAAGTTGCATCTCTACAAACCCGACTTGCACACCTACAAATCGAGGTCGCAAGCCTACAAACTCAACTTGCAGGCCTACAAAGCGAGGTCGCCGCCCCGCGGTAGTTTCGGGAGCTGGGTATGAGTGCCGCCCGGGACGCCCCCCACGCCGTAGCTTGCGCCCGTCCTCTACGGCGCGTTTTTGCCGAAAACCCGGCTCTACTCGAATTGAAACCAGTAGCGCTGAATGGCCAAGTCGGCCTCCGTGCTCAAAAACTCATCACCGGCTTCGTCCCGGGCGTAAACCAGGAAATGGTAGATGGCCCGCCCTTGTGCGGGGGTAAACTGAATGGCGCGGGCGATAAAAGTATTGATGCTCTTATTTGTGTAATTGAGTTGGTTCTGTAATACTTCGTTCAAATCAACGTCGGGTAATTTGCTGGCCACCTCGTAGCGTTGAATTTTCTCAGCCATTACGGCGATGTCAATTTCAGTCGGCAGGGTTAGCAATTGGACAACCATGCTGATGCCCTCCTCGACGACGCTGCTGTCCCGTAGCAGAGAGCACATGAAAGCCGGCAAATAATACTTAAAGCCCTCTTTGCTCATAAACGAGAGGCCGGTGCGCTCCGCCGATAACACGTCGTCCGGCACCTCTTGCCAAAGGTGACCTTTAAACGCCTCCCGGATTTCGATGCATTCCAAGTGAAAGCCGGAGTTATCGTACACAATGTTTAAGTCGCCGGGGTACGGCTCATCTTGGAAAGCAGCAGTAATTTCTGCTACAAGCTCAGGGTGGTTCATGACGTGGTTAGTTTAACTGGCAGCGAATGAAAAAAGAGTGGCGATAGAGGCAGCAAGCAAATGGCCTTGTTAGATTGGGCCCGGCCTTAATGCACCAGAAAGGAGGTAAAGAATAAACAGGCCCGCGCCAGCTATTGTAAGAGGGACTTCTTTGGGGACAGATGGCAGCGTAACGGGCTTGGTGCTAGGCACCCTGCGCAGAGAAGGAACAGGTTGAGGAGTTTTGGCGCACTTGCCGAAATAATACCCTTGACATCTTACAAGACTTTTAATTTTGTTCTCAATTTGTTCTTTGTGCCCGTCGTCGCCGCCTTTGAAGCACTTCATATTTATTTTGGTGCGGGCCGCGATGCAGGCATTCAGCGTCTCCATTGTTTCCTCCAAGACGGGGCAATTATCCGTTATTAGACAGCTTTGTTTGCCATTCTTGCAGTTTTGCTTGACTTGGTTCTGCAGGTTTTGTCTTATGGATTCCGTGCAGTCCGATACGATGCCGCCGGTGGGAGGGGCGACTAAGGGTGCGGCGGCCACCATTGGCACCCCGTGCTCCCGCGCCGCCGGGGCCACAAAGGCTGCCCCCAGCCCGCCGGCCTGAATGATCCAGCCGTTGGGGTCGGAGAGGGTCAGGTGCAGTAAATAGGCCCCGTCCCGCGCGCTGCCGGCCACGAACTCTTCCCGATAATCGATGCAGTACGCCGCCTTCAGCACCAGCGTCTCCAGCGCCGCGCCCCCGGCCGCATTTTTGAACACTAAGGAGGCGGCTTGGCGCTTGTGCGGGTCGGCGGCCCAGGCCAGCAGGGCGTTCCCGTCGGGCACGGCCAGGGTGAGGTGCACTGGCTCGTGGCGCACTTTGCTGCTCACCCGGCCGCGCTCCTGGGTGGCTTGGTGCACCCCAAAGGAGCAGTGCAATACGGGGAAAACGTGGCCAGCCACGCGCAATTCAGCGGAGAAAGACGCCATGAGCTTAATCGGGTAGAAGGGAAAAGGAGCCCTAAAGCTACGCGGGTAAGGCCGCAAAGCGCGTCAGCCACCGCGGTAGTTTCCCTTTATTTAACGGTATATACCCGATTTCATAGTTGGTCCGGTGCCAAACCCGAAAAAAGGCAGTAACCTTGGAGGCCCGGCTGGTATTCGACCGGTGCCACTTTTCTACCCCTTCATTTTTATGGATGCCCGCGAAGACAAGCAATACGCCATGACCACCGTGCTGGTCAAATTCCTGGCCGACAACACGGCCGCCATCGGGGCCAGCGCCGTGGCCGCCGCTGAGGCGGCCGACATCGCCCCGGCCTACCAGCTGCTGACGGCCGCCGTGGGCGCCGCCCCGCTCAACACCCAGCCCGTGACGCGGGGCGCCACCGACGCCCGCACCGCCCTGCTGGCCGCCCTGCCCGCCGTGCTGGGCCCTCTGCGCTCCATTGCCACCAAAACCAACGACACCGCTCTGCTGGCCCGCGCCACCCTCAGCGCCACGCAACTGCAACGGATGAAGCCCGAGGAGCTGCGCGACGTGGCTAAGGGTCTGTTCGACGACGCCGACGGCCGCGCGGAGGCCCTCGCAGGCTACGCCCTCACGGGTCCCGTAATGGCCCAAATGCGCGCTGCTCAAACGGCCTTTGCCGCCACCGTGCGCAGCACCAGCTCCCTCATTGACCAGCGTGGTCAGGGCAACCAGTCCGCTTCGGACCTGCTACGCGCGCTGATGCAGCAAGTGTATGAGCTCGACAAGCCGATGGACGCGTTCCGGTTTCTGAACCGGCCCCTCTACGACGGCTACAAGCGCGCCCGCCGCGTGGGCAGCACCGGCAGCCGGAGCGCCGCGCCGGTGGCCGGGGGGGCTGGGGCGTAGGCGGGTTAATTAAGGTTGAGATAGCAAAACGTCATGCCGAGCGCAGCCGAGGTATGACGTTCTTTTGTTGCTGGCGGGTCCCCCGCTACCCCCCGTCATTTCAGCGCCTCGAAGCTCCACTGCGCGTCGGTCCAGAACGCATCGAGGGCAATGAGGCGGGGCTTGAAGAACGAGATGAGCGCCGGCCAGTCGTTGCGGTCAAACAGGTTGGCCGGGCGCAGCTCCTGGTAGATGCGGCTGCAGGGCTGGCCGCCGTGGGCGTCGGTGGCGTGGGCTTCCCAGGTCCATTCTTCGCCCAGCGCCTCGTGCAGCAGATTGCGCACCTCGCCGAACTGCTCGAAAAACAGCTCCCGGATGCCGGCGTCCGGGTGGGTCAGCTCGATGGCAATGGTGGCGTGGCGGTGGTCGGCCCGCAGCCGGAAGGATACGTGCTTGAGGCCGGTTTTGTAGTTTATCCAGCTGGTTGTTTCGCCTTCGGCCGAAGGCACCGGGGCCATGTACTGCCCGAAGGCCGTCCAGAACGCCTGGCGGAGCTGGGTGGTTTCGGCTTTGCTGTACAAGGCAGGCGTGGGCTAGCGGGCGCGGCGCAGGGGCCGCAGGTCGAGGGCGAAGCCCGGCAGCACCGGCTCGCCACTCAGCGTTTGGTCGAAGCCGCGCACGGTTTCGGGGACCAGGCCGGGGCGGTACACGTAGGCCGTTTCGGCAGCTACGTCCAGCAGAAAGCCCAGCTGCACGCCGTTGGCCAGGTATTCTGCCATCTTCACTTGCGTGGTCGCCAAGCGGTCGGAAGGCGAAAGCACCTCCACCACAAACTCCGGGCAAGCGGCTAAGAAGCCGGCGGCCTGCTCAGCCCCGGCGCGGCGGGCGTTGCTCAACCACGCCACGTCGGGCGCGCGCACCGACCCGTCGGGCAGCCGAAACCCGGCCGATGACTCGTAGGCATGGCCCGGCGGAGCGTCGGTTGTGCGGACCCAATGCTTGAGCTGGTAAGCTACTTCCAAACCGTCTTCGCTGGCATCGGGGTGGGCGGGGGGCATAATGATGATGTCTTGGTTGGCAGCCCGCTCCAGGCGCAGCTGGGGATTGTCCTGACAGAGTCGAAAAAACTCCGGCTCCGACAACCCGTGCAGCACGGGCAATTCGTCAAACTGATAGGCAGTGGTCATGGCAGTAGCGCAAGCAGGGTGAGATGAACCGAAGATACGCGGCCGACCCCGGCCATTGGTCCCGCGCCGGCCCGTGGCGCTGCGCGGGCCGTACTACTGGCTCGTTGGCACCTTGGTTTGCAGGAAGCCCACCAGCACCTCCAAGCCCTTGTCGAAGTGGCGGTTGTTGGGAATCACGATGTCGGCGTAGTGCTTGTAGGGGGCGATGAACTGCTCGTAGGTGGGGGCCACGTGGTGGGTGTAGCGGTAGAGCACGTCGGCCAAGTCATAGCCCCGCTCGTCGCGGTCACGGATGATGCGGCGGTGCAGCTTCACGTGTTCCTGGGCGTCGATGTAGACCTTCAGGTCCAGCAGCCGGGCAATTTCCTCGAAATGGAACACGAAAATCCCCTCCACCACCACGATGGGCGCCGGTCGGAACACCAGCTCCTTGGGGGTGGCGGCCGCATTATTAAAAGTGTATTCTTTGCGGCGCACCTCGTGGCCCTGGCTGATGCGCAGCACGTCGTGGGCGTAGGCCGCGGCGTCGATGCTGGCGGGCAGGTCAAAGTTTTCCACGCCCTGGTCGTCGCGCAGCTGCTTTTCTAGCGGGTGGTAGTAGTTGTCCTGCGAGATGAGGCAAATCTGCTCCTCGGGAAAAGCCGCCAGGAGCCGGCGCAGAAACGTGGTTTTGCCCGAGGCGCTGCCGCCAGTAATGCCAATTAAGTACGGGGTGTGCATAGCTGGCAAAGGTAACGCTGCGCTTAATGAGGAATGAAGAATGAAGAATGAGGAATTTCGAACCCACCGGCTAATTTCTCATTCCTCATTCCTCATTAAGTGAAACGTAAGTCCGGCCACGGCCCGGGCCCGGTGGCTGATGTTATTCTTCTCAGCGCTGCTCATTTCGGCGAAGGTGCGGCCGTCGCCCTCAGTGGGTACAAATACGGGGTCGTACCCGAAGCCGCCGGTGCCCCGCGCGGTGGCGGCAATGTGCCCGACCACTTCGCCCGCAAACTCGCGCATGCTGCCGTCCGCGCTGGCCAGGGCCACCACCGTGCGGAACCGCGCCGTGCGGTCGGCCGCGCCGGCCAGCTCCCGGAGCAGCTTGGCAACGTTGTCTTCCGCCCGCCGCTGGGGGCCGGCGTAGCGCGCCGAGTACACGCCCGGCTCGCCGTTGAGGGCCGTCACTTCCAGGCCCGTGTCGTCGGCAAAGCAGGCCACGCCGTAGTGCTGGCGCACGTATTCGGCTTTTTGGCGGGCGTTACCGGCCAGGGTGTCCTGCGTTTCGGGCAGTTCTTCGTGGCAGCCGATGTCGGACAGGCTCAGCAACTGGAGGCCCGGGGGCAGCAGCGGGCGAATCTCGTTGAGCTTGTGGATATTATTGGAGGCGAAGCAGAGGCGCATTGAGTAGGTGATGAGGTGATGGGGCAGTGAAGGGATGAGGCATGCGAGCCCTGAGGCATTGGGCGGAACACAAAAAAACCGACCCCAGTCGGTTAAAGCAAAGCCGCCCTACAACTTCATCACCTCATCACTTCTATTACTTCATCACCACTCACCGAAACATTGACTTGATGGTGCCCCAGGAGCGCTGCACGGCGCTGGGCGTGCCGGCCATGACGGTGAGGTAGCTCTGGTCACCGCCGGGGCTGCGCACCGTGAGGCGGTAGGTGTAGGGCCCGCCGCCGGCCGCCGCGCCGGCCGTGCCCGCGCCGCTGGCCCGGTACACGTTGGTGTCGAGGTGCTGGTAGCGGCGCTGGCCCGTGGGCACCACGGTGCTCACCGCAGTGTAGCTGGTTTCGGTGGCCGCTTTGCGGGAGAGCTCGAAGCCGGTGACGTCGGTTTCGGTGTTCACTTCCCACTCCACCCGCACGTTGGCGCCGTCGTAGGCCGCGGTGAAGAGCGTGAGGGACGCGGCCACGGCCACCGCGGCGCTCCACAGCACCAGCACCAGCGCGGCAGGACCGGAGCGGCGAAACAGACGGCGGACGAGTACAAAGTTCAGCACGCGCGACGAACCGACCCCGAGTGAGGGTCGGATTCAAATGTACGACGTTTTGAGAAAGCCAACAAGCCCGGTCGCGCCCGCCAGCGGGCCGTTGTGAGCCGAAAATGTTGGGCCTGGAGTTGGGTATTTCCGAGCTAATCCGTACTTTTGCAGTCCCTTCCGCAAAATCGGCAGGGTTCAACTGGTAAAACTGGCCCCGATATGAAAAAAGAGACCCACCCCGAGTATCAGGAAGTCGTGTTTCAGGACACCTCCTCGGATTTCAAGTTCATCACCCGCTCCACGATGAAGCCGACCGACACCATTACGATGGAAGACGGCAAGACGTACCCGCTGGTGAAAATTGAAGTGAGCAGCGCCTCGCACCCCTTCTACACCGGCAAGAATATGTTCATCGACACCGCCGGCCGGGTGGAGAAATTCCGCAGCCGTTACGCCAAGAAGGAGCAGGCCAGCGCCAACAAAGAATAGCTTCTTAGTTGTCAGTTGCTCGTTGTCAGTTGTTAGGCTGACGCCGGAGCAGCCCCCAGCTCCCGGTGGCCCAGCTGCCGGGAGCTTTTCTTTTGGCAATGTCCGAGCTTTGTGGCCGGTGGCGCGCCCACTCCGCTCTTTCCTCGCCCTGACAACTGACAACGAACAACTGACAACCAAAGCGTAAATGCGCGTTCTGCTTTTCGACGACCCGGCCATCCGGCCGCACCTGCTGCCTTTCACGTTCACGCGGCCGGTGGCGGCGCTGCGCTGCGGCATCCTGACCATCGCCGAGAAATGGCAGCACCGGCTGGCCGCGGCGGTCGTGGGCTACCTCACCCAGCCTTACTTGCAGGCCAAGTTTCCGGCCGGCGACGTGCGCGGCCCGGCCCTTCTCGTCAACGGCGCCGTGTGCCCCGACGGCCTGCTCGCCCGCCAGGTGCTGGCCCTGCGGCCCGGCCAGGCCCTGTATTGCGACGAGCTGCTGGTGGCGGCCCACGTGGCCGACGCCACCCAGGTGGCGGAGCTCATTCAGGACGGGCTGCCCGAAACCCGGCAAGTGGCCGAGCCCGTCACGGTCATTGACCGGCCGTGGCAGTTGTTTTTGCGCAATGGTGTGGAAATCCGGCGCGACTTTGCGTTGCTTACCGCGGGCCGCACTTCGCAGCCGGTGAACGACGCGCCCACCATCGTGTACGGGGCCGAAAACATCTTTATCGAAGAGGGCGTGAAAATTCGCGCCGCCATTCTCAACGCCGAGGACGGCCCCATTTACCTGGGTAAGAACGCGCAGGTGCACGAGGGCGCCATTATCAGGGGCCCGCTGGCCTTGTGCGAAGGCGCCCACATCAACGTAGGCGCCAAAATGCGCGGTGACAACACGGTGGGCCCGTACTCCAAAGTGGGCGGCGAGGTGGCCAACAGCGTCCTGCTGGGCTACGCCAACAAGGGCCACGACGGCTACCTGGGCAACTCCGTCATCGGCGAGTGGTGCAACCTGGGGGCCGACACCAACACGAGCAACCTCAAGAACAACTACGCGCCCGTCAAAGTCTGGAGCCACGCCGCCCACCGCTTCGTCGACACCGGCCAGACTTTTTGCGGGCTGATGATGGGCGACCACAGCAAGTGCGGCATCAACACCATGTTCAACACCGGCACAGTGGTGGGTGTGGGGGCCAATGTTTTCGGCGCGGGTTTTCCGCGGCAGTTCATCCCGAGCTTCAGTTGGGGCGGCGCGGCGGGCTTCGAAACGTTTAAGCTGCCAAAAATGAACGAAGTGACCGAGCGAGTGATGGCCCGGCGCAATTTGCCCTACGACGCGGTGGAGCAGGCGATTATGGCCGAGGTGTTTGCGGCGACAAAAGACGACCGAATTGCCTGAACCGCGGATTAATCGTCCCCAAAATCCGAGTAACCCGACCAATCCGATAAATCCGCGGTTCAGATGACCTTCGCCGAAATTCCCAACCAGGCCGCCGTGAAGCAGCTGCTGCGCCAGTCGGTGCAGCGGCAGCACGTGGCGCACGCGCAGTTGTTTCGGGGCCGCGAGGGCGGCGCGGCGCTGGCCCTGGCCCTGGCCTACGCCCAATACCTGAACTGCGAGGCGCGGGCGCCCGGCGCCGAGGACAGCTGCGGCCACTGCCCGGCCTGCACCAAAACCGCGAAGCTGGCCCACCCCGACCTGAACTTCATCGTGCCCGTGACCACCACCAAAACGGTGAGCAAGGACGCGGTGAGCAGCAAGTTCATGGCCGAGTGGCGCGCTTTCGTGCTGGATAACCCCTACCAGGGCCTCAACGACTGGATGCAGCACATCGGGGCCGAGAACAAGCAGGGCAGCATCTCCAAGGACGAGGCCGTACAAATCCTGAAGCTGGTGAGCCTGAAGGCGTTCGAGGCGCGGTTTAAGGTTGTCATTCTCTGGCTGCCCGAGCTCATGCACCCCGCCGCCGCCAACGCCGTGCTCAAGCTGCTGGAGGAGCCGCCGCCCGCCACCGTTTTCCTGCTGGTGGCCCACGCGCCCGAGCAGCTGCTGCCCACCATCATCAGCCGGGTGCAGCCGGTGGTGGTGCGCCCGTTTTCGGAGGACGACCTCACCGACTACCTGCACGCCCGCTACCACGTGCCCGAGGCCAAAGCCCGCCAGGTGGCCCAACTGGCCGACGGCAGCCTGGGCGCCGCCCTGGCCAGCCGCGACGCCAACGCCGACCACGACTACTTCGAATTTTTTGTGAAGTGGATGCGGCAGTCCTACAGCCAGAAAGCCGCCGAGATTCTCAAGCAGAGCGAAGATTTTCAGAAGCTGGGCCGCGAGAACCAAAAGGAGCTGCTGAGCTACTCGCTCGGGCTGTTGCGCAAGGTGCTGCTCTTCGGCGTCGACCCGCGGTTTGTGCCCCATCTGCCGGCGGCCGAGCAGGACTTTGTCAACAAATTTTCCAAGCTGGTTACCCCCCGCAACGCCGAGCTGTTGACCAAGGAGCTCACCGATGCACACTACCACATCGAGCGCAACGCCAACGCCAAGATGGTGTTTGTTGACAGTTCCCTGCGGCTGGGCAGCTTTTTGAAGGTTTGAGTGTTGCGTGTTGAATGCGGAGTTGGCCATTATCCAATGGTCAGCAGCCCAGCATTCGGCATGCAACACTCAAACCGCAAACCTTAACACTCAACGTTTCCATGACCATTCGCCTCGCCACGCGCGCCAGCCGCCTCGCCCTCTGGCAAACCGAGCACGTGGCCAGCTTGCTGCACGCCGCGGGATTTGTCACCGAAATTGTGCCGATGCAAACCACCGGTGATGCCGTGCAGGACCGCTCGCTGGCCAAAATTGGCGCCAAGGGCGTGTTCACCGAAGAGCTGGAAGTGAGCCTGCGCCGCGGCGAAACCCACCTGGCCGTGCACTCGGCCAAGGACGTGCAAAGCAGCATTCCGCGCGATTTGGAGCTGCTGGCTTTCCTGGAGCGCGAGCGGGTGAACGACGTGGTGCTGAGCTTCAACGAGCAGTTCTCGCTCGACAAGCCCGGCGTCGTGCTCGGCACCAGCAGCACCCGCCGCAAGGCCCAGCTGCGCCGCTTCTACCCGCAGGCCAGCACCGCCGAAGCCCGCGGCAACCTCCAAACCCGCCTCCGCAAGCTGGAGGAAGGGCAGTTTGACGCGCTGGTGCTGGCCTACGCCGGCGTGCACCGCATGGGCTACGACCACCTCGTGCGCCACGTGCTGCCCGCCGACCAGTTCGTGCCTGCCACCGGCCAGGGCAGCATTGCCATCGAATGCGCGGAATCCCTGGACGAAACCCTCAAAGCTCAGCTCAAAGCGGCCCTCGACCATCCCGCCACCCACACCTGCCTGGTGGCCGAGCGCGCCTTTCTGCACACCATGGAAGGCGGGTGCAGCATTCCGTCCTTCGCGCTGGCCACGCTGAACGAGAAAGGCACCTTGTGCCTGCACGGCGGCCTCATCAGCCTGAGCGGCGAGGAATACGTGGAAGACATTCAGCAAACCGAGACAGCCGCCGATGCCCACGCGCTGGGCGTGTCCGTGGCCGATTCGGTGCTGGGCCGCGGCGGCCGCGAAATCCTGGCCAGCATCCGCGAGCACCGGGGCTAGTGGTGGTGGCCTGGCGAGCGGGCCGCCGAACCGGTAATCGCAGGCGTGTAGTTTTACGGCGCAATTCTATCACCCTTTCCTTTTTTCGAATGAAGCGTAGCATTTATCGTCTCGGGCGGGCGCTGTTGGCCCTATTGTGGCTGGCCGGCCCTGCTTTTGCCGCCGGCCAACCCGCCAAGCCCGCCAAACAACCCAGCAAGGACGAAGTCGTGACCCTGACCACGGCGCAGGGCGTCATCCGCCTGATTCTATTCGACGATACGCCGCTGCACAAGGCCAACTTTCTGCAAAAAGCCAAGAGCGGCTTCTACGACGGCACCACGTTTCACCGCGTCATCCCCGGCTTCATGGTGCAGGGCGGCGATGCCAACTCCAAGGACGCCGACCCCGGCAACGACGGCCTGGGCCAGCCCGGCGAAGGCACCGTGCCGGCCGAGCTGGCCGCCGGCCACCCGCACAACTACGGCGCCCTGGCCGCCGCCCGCCAGGGCGATTTCGCCAACCCGCAGCGGGCCAGCAGCATCACGCAGTTTTACCTGGTCGAAAACCACGACGGCACGCACTTCCTCGACGGCCAGTACACCGTTTTCGGCCAGGTCATCCAGGGCCTTGACGTCATCGACAAGATTGCCAGGCTGCCCCGCGACGGCCGCGACCGGCCCACCGCCGACCTCAAAATGACCCTGAAGGTCGAAAAACTCAAGCGCAAGAAAATCACCAAGCTCTACGGCTACTCTTACAAATGAAGAATGAGGAATGAGGAATTGCTTTTTTGACGCCTTCTAATTTCTCATTCCTCACTCTTCATTGCAAAGAATGAAAGTCCTCCTCACCGGTTCCAATGGCCTGCTGGGCCAGAAGCTCGTGGCCCTGCTCCGCCAGCAGGCCGCCGTGGAAGTGGTGGCCACTTCGCGCGGCCGCAATAAGCTGGCCGGCCCGTACCCTGACCTGACTTTCGTCAACCTCGACGTGACCGATGCCGCGCAGGTGCGGCAGGTGCTGGCCCGGCAGCGGCCCACCCACCTCATGCACACCGCCGCCATGACCAACGTGGACGAATGCGAGCTGAACCGGGAAGCCTGCTGGCTACAGAACGTGACGGCCGTGGAAAACCTGGTCGACGCCTGCGCTACCCACCGCATTCACCTCACGCACCTGAGCACCGATTTTATTTTTAGCGGCGAAGCCGGTCCGCTCTCGGAAGAAGCCGAGCCCGGTCCCGTCAATTTCTACGGCGAAAGCAAGCTGGCCGCCGAGCGGGCAGTGCAGGCCAGCCCCAGCCCGTGGGCCATTGCCCGCACGGTGCTGGTGTACGGCGTGGCCCGCGACTACGGCCGCACCAACCTCGTGCTCTGGGTGCGCGACTCCCTGCGTGCCGGCACGCCCATCAAAGTGGTGGACGACCAGTGGCGCACGCCCACCCTGGCCGAAGACCTCGCCCAGGGCTGCTGGCTGCTGGCCCGGCACGAGGCGCGGGGCATCTACCACATCAGCAGCGACGAATTGCTCACCCCTTATGCCATGGCCCTGCGCGTGGCCGATTACTTCGGCCTCGACAAAGGCCTGATTGAAAAGGTCGACGGCAGCACGTTTTCGCAGCCGGCCCGGCGGCCCGCCCGCACCGGGTTTCTCATCGGCAAGGCCCGGCGCGAGCTGGGCTACTGCCCTCACACCTTCGGCGAAGGCATCGGCCTGGTGGCCGCTCAAAGCGAAAACCCCGCCCGCTAGCGGCCAAAAAAAACCCGCCGGGGTAGACGGCGGGTTAAGACTCAGCAGGGGTAGCCGGTGAGTAGTAGATAGGTAATGTGTAAGCAGTAGAGTGGCAGAATACTAAATCAAATGAGGCGGCATTGAGGGTAGACTGAAAACTTGGAGTAGGCAAGCACGAAAAGGAGAAAGAAGGGTTTAGGCCTGGGACCACATGCCCACCAAAAAGCCACCTACCAGCACGGCGGTGCGGCCCAGCAAAGCGGCTTCGCCCAAAGCACGGGGCACCACGGTGCCATCAGGCGTCACGAAGTCGATGCCCGTGGTGGCCGGGCGAGCCATCCGGTTTGGGGTGTTGGGCCGGCGAGCAGCGCTGAGCGAAGGATAAATGAGCAAATACATATCTAATGGGTGTAAGAAGGAGAATAAGGAATGATAAAGGAGAAGCCGAATTGGCTCTAAGAGGCTACAATATTAAAGCCTCACCGTAGCCAAAAAAAGGACAGAATGGCTTAAATCCAGACATCAAAAATTCAGTTATTCTAAAAGAAAAGCACAATAAATTACCCAAAAAAAGCATTTTTCAATATTTGAGCTTTGTCGTTATAGTAATTTATTATGCTGAAAAACAGTATATTATACAATTTTGACTGAGTTCTTGGCGAGTTTTTGTTTCTCGAAAAAAAACACGATTTGCGACATCCGTATGAAATGAGTTTTTAAGTGCTAGGTTCGGAGTTTTTTAGTTCCTGGGACCCAATCACCAAGGCACTCAAGCTACGGTATTGGGTTTTTGGCCCAAGGAATTCAGGCTTAAAGTGGTGGATAATAGCAATATGCTTGGAAAAATAAAGACCCACCAAGCTTCCGGCGCTTCGCGGATGGTGGCCATAAGCCGTCCCCAACTCGCCACGTCCGGCGGCAGGCCAATGCCCAAGAATGACAAGGTGCTTTCCAGCCCCAGCAAGCCCGCTACGCTGAGCGGCAGCGCCGTGCGCAGCGGCTGCACGGCGTGGGGCATGGCGTGCTTGAGCCACACTTGCCAAGCCGGAACCCCGGCCGCCTGGGCTGCTTCCACGAACGGCAGGGCGCGTACCCGTAACATCTGCGCGCGCACCAACCGGGCCGGATGCGGCCATGCCGTGAGCGTAAGGAGGACCAGCAGGCCCGGGGTTGAAACCCCCGCTCCGGCTGCCAGGGCAACCACCAGCACCAGGCGTGGAATGGTGTCAAGAGCAGTAGCTGCACCCATTACTGCTGCGTTGAGGGGCACGGACCAAGTGGGCAAGACGCGCTTGCGTTGCCACAAAACGAGCGTGGTGCCCGCGCCCAAGACGGCCGCGGCCAGGCCAAGCGCGGGGGTGGGCAACCCAATTGCCCACCACCCGCCGCCCGCCGCCAGCCACCAGTATGGAAGAGCCACGCGCAGGCCGTTGCCCCAAAAGCCCGCCGCGCCGCCTGCCAGTGCCCCCAGCACTGCTGCCAGTACCGCCGCCGGCAGCGTGAGCAGCACGGCGGTGCGGGCGCCAAATACGAGCACGCTCAGCACATCGCGCCCTTGCGGGTCGGTGCCAAGCCAGTGCTGAGCAGAGCGAAATGGTGGCTGGGCTACGTGGGCCAAGTCGGGGGTGCCGGGCAGATAGGGCAGCGGCAGCACCGTCGCCAGCGCCGCCGCCACCACCACGAAGCTCAACCACAGAATGGCCAGCTTCCGGGACCGGGAAGTAGGGGCGGGGGCTAGGGCTGCCAACGGATGCGGGGGTCGGCCCAGAAGTAGAGAAGGTCGGCCAGGAGCAGGGCCAACAAGCGGGCGGCTCCCGTTAGAAGCACCCCGCCGACCAGCACGGGAAAGTCGCGGGCGGCGGCGGCTTCGGCCAGTAGGCGCCCCATGCCGGGCAAGGCAAACACTACCTCTACCACCACGGCCCCGCCCACCAGGGCCGGCAGCAGCTCGGTTATTTGGGTGAGCGTGGGCAGTAGGGCGTTGCGCAGGGCGTGGTGGCGGACAACCGCACCGGTGGCAAGGCCTTTGGCCCGCGCCGTGACGGCGTAACCGGTGCGCAATTCCTGGGTCAGGGCCGCTTCGAGCTGCAGGGTGAGTTCCGGCACTGCTGCGAGGGTGAGGGCCGCCACGGGCAGGGCCATGTGCAACACATAGGTAGCAGCCGCGCTCCAGCCCGATTCTTCGGCGGTCGGCTCGTCCAGTCCGTACGCCGGAAACAAGGCCACTACTTCGGGATTGGCCAGCAGCAGCAGCAGCAACAAGGCCACCACAAACAGCGGCAGCGCGTGCACGAAAAGCAGTACGGCCCGCACCGCTCGCTGCCACCACGGGCCCGCGGCCAGCCGCTGAGCCAGCGCAAGGGCGGTCAGCACGGCCAGCACGGCGGCAGTGCCCGTGAGCGGCAGGGTGAAGCGCAACGCCGTGCCCAAACGGGTCGTCACGGCTTGGCCGGTGCGGAAAGAGGTGCCCAAATCACCGTGCAGCAGCCCCGCGGCCCACTGGTGGTACTGGTTACGCGGCCCATTCCAGCGCCATTGCTCCGCACTGGGGCCAGCGCCACGGCTCACGTAAAAAACGGGTAGGTCGAGTCCCAGGCGTTGCAGCACGGCCCGCCGGGCGGCTTCTTGCCCGGCCAGGGTGGAGGCCCGGCCGGGGCTGAGGTCCGTTGCCTCGGGTAGGGCCAGTTGGGCTGCGGTTTCCGCCTCGCGGTGGCTTACCAGAAACACCACCGAAGCCAGCCCCCACACGGCCAGCACCGTTCGGGCCAAGCGCCAGAATACCAGCCGGACCATGCGTTACGGAACTGGGGAGGGCTGGGGCGCCCGCTCAATGGTCGCCGCCGAGTACCCTGGTTTGAGGCTATTGACGTGCAAGCCGGTCAGGCGACGGTCGGCGGCAATGCGGTTGGATACGAAAAAAAGGGGCGCTACTGGCACTTCCTGCTGCATGAGGGCTTGGAAACGCCGCAAAAGCTGGCCTCGTTGGGTCTGGCCATTGGCGGCTGCGATGGCTTCGATGAGTCGGTCGCTGGCCGCCGTGTGGAACCCGGTGGTATTGCCCGCGCCCACGCCCAACGAGTGAAAAATGGGAATGTAGTTGAACATGAACGGGTTGCCTTTCAAAATGCGCACGTAAACATCAAAGTCACCGGTTTGCAGCGCCGCCGTGAAGGCCCCCGATTCGGTCGGCCGGAGCGTGGCCGGGATGCCAACTCTGGCCGCTGCCGCCTGAAACTGCAGGGCAATAGTGGCAAACATCGTCTCATCGGCCCGGTAGCGAACCATAAGGCGCAGCTGTTGGCGCACGCCCAGCGGCCCCGCGCGAAACCACCCGGCCGCGGCCCCGCCCTGCCAGCCAGCCCGCCGCAGCAGCCGGGTTGCGCCGTCGGGGTCGAACGGAACCAGCGGCAAGCTGTCGTTATAATTGGTGCGGTCGGCGGGGCTGATGACTCCTACCGTGCGCTGCCCGCCGCCTAATTGGGTGGCCTGCAGTAAGCTGGCCGCGTCAAAACACCGGTTCAGGGCCTGACGGGTCAGTGCATCAGCCAAAGCCGGTCGGCGGGTGTTGAACCCCGCCAAAACGACGTCATAAGAGGACGTGGAGTAAAAATTTAGCGTGGCCCGGGCCGCGGAGGAGGCCCGCAGCCGAGCAAATTCGCGGGCGGGCATTTGCGGGTACACATCCAGGTCGCCCCGGCGCAGTGCCAGGGTCGTCGTCGCCGCATCAGGAATGACAACGTATTCGAGCTGCTTGGGCTTGGCCTGAAGCACAAAAGGCGTGGGCCGTCCTTGGCTGGCCCACCACATGGGCTTGCGGCGAAAGCTCAAGCGCCGGTCCTTTTCCCATTTCACCAGTTGGTAGGGCCCGCAGCCCGGCAGTTGGCCCTTGCTGGCCGTCGCGTAGCGCTGCGCCACCGCCTCCAGCACCGTGTCGGCAGGCGCCGCCGCGGGCCGCTGTTGTAATTCGGCCAGCGAAAAGTGGCGGAGCTGCCCGCGGGGGTCCAGGGTGGCCTCGGGCAGAATGAAAAAATCCCCGGAAGCCAGCAAGTATTCCGTCGACTGGCCGCGGCACACCAGCGTGAATTGCCGGGGGTTGATGGGGTCGGGGGTTACTGCTTCGATAAAACCAAACCGGGCGCGGGCGGCTTCATTGGGCAGGCCCGGACAAAATATCAGCTTCAGAGAGAAAGCCACGTCGCTAGCCAGCACGGGGTGGCCATCGTCCCAGGCCGCCGCTGGCCGCAGGCAGTAATCAAGTTGGGTCAGCGAGTCGCCAACCAGGCGAGTTGTGGGTAAGCCCACCGCAAGTGCACCAGTATATTTTTGCTGAGTAATATCAACCTGCAGTAAGCTGAGGTGAAGCAGGTTCGTTGCTTCAATAGCCATTTGGTTGGGTAGCTGCAAGGGGTCCAGCGTTTCGGGGTCGTGGGCCCAGCGTATGCGAATGGCTTCAGATTCGCGGCGATGTGGGCCGCAACTGGCCGTGAGCAGTGCCAACGTAGCAGTGCAGAGCAAAATTACAACCGAGAGGCTTCGCTTCACACAGGACACCTATATACTAAACCGCTACAATGAAGGGGGTAGCAATATAGGCATTAACACCGCTGCGGTCGCACGCTTAGGCGGCGATGTCGCCGGCCCAGCCGCCGCTGCCGCCGAGGGCGGCCTCAGCGCGGGGTGAAGTACGCGGAGCTTGCGAGGCTATGTTTTCTTGAGTGGTGCCAGCGTAGCTAGCGAATAGGAACAGGGCGGCTACAAGGAGCTTTAGCACGGCGGTTTAGAGTTTAAAGGTGTGTCAGACATTTGAGTGACACAAAGTTGACGCTTCTTCCTACCGTACAAAAGGACAATGTTGACCTAAAGCTGACTTGTGTTTAAATTGTAAATAAAATAATTATAAACAGAAATAATTTGATAAATACTTCTGAGCGCGTGCTACTGGAGTTTATTATTTAGCCGATTAAAAAAAAAGGACGAATTTGCGACAGCAGCCTACGCAAAAGGCTTGAAAACTCCAGATTACAAAGGTTGCGGGTATATTAGCAACGGAAAAAGGAAAGAACACCTGATTTTGTGACGTCGCTTTTTGCCATCCGATTTTTGTGGAGATGCCCACCAGTGGCTCGTAAGCCAGATTTATAGTGAATGAAATTTCAAATTTGGTGCGAATTGTGACATCGCGCGGATTGACCTCCTTGCCTGTATTGGACCTGCGCAGCCGGCAACCCAACAAGGAAAATCAATTTGTGGATGCATTGACCAAGGCACCCGAAGCCACCCACCTGCAGGTGGTGAAAGCGCTTTATGGTAAAGCCACGGCAGCCAACGTACGGGCCTTACAGAAGTTGCAATCCCGGGTACGAAGCAAATTACTCAATCAGCTCTACTTTCTGGACCATTCCGACACACGCCATTTAATATCGCGGCGGCATGAATTGGACTGCTTGGACTTGCTTCACAAAGTGAGCATTCTGTATGCTGAGCGGGAATACAAGATGTCGGAACGGCTGCTTCAGCGCTGCCTGCGGCTGGCCGAGGCCGGTGAGTTTACGCAATACGTGGTGCAATGTACCCGAATGCTGCGCAATCTATACGCCGAGCAGCGCCAAGCCATTCCGTATAAAAAGGTAGCCAAAATGCTGCAACGCGCCCAGCAACTGTTGGTATGGGAGGATGAGGCCGAGCAACTGTACCGGGATACGCAATTGGCGCTGAGTAGCACGGTAGCCGCGCGCCGCGCCGTGCTCGCCCTGTTGCCCGATAGAATACTGCAACTGGAAGCGCTGCACCGCCGGGCGCGCAGCTTCACGACCTACAACATGGTGTACCGAGTGCGGATAGCTTACGAAGAATTGCAAGGCAATTACCAAGAGCTTATTCGAGTGACCGGAGCCGCCTCCCGCCGCCTGCGCGAGGGCAAGCTCAACGCGCGACGGTTTGACCTTCGCTTCAATCATTTCATGAGTATTTACGCGTACCTGCGCAGCCGGCAGCCAGTGCAGGGCCTGCGGCTGGCTGAGGAATATAGCCGCGATTTTCATCCCTCTTCCAATAACTGGTTTTACTTTCAGGAGCACCACGTGTTGCTGGCCATGCACGCCGAGCAGTACGAACGAGTGCAGCAGCTGTTGGGGGTGATAATCAAAAACCCGGCCTACATCATCCAGCGGGAAGCTGCGCTGCAGCGCTGGGATTTGTACAGGGCCTACCTCGATTTTGTGCTCCCGCCGCAGCGCGTCACGACCAGCCGGCAGCGGCACATGGCCCAGTGGGTGCTGCAGCTGCCCGAATACAGCCGCGACAAGCGGGGGCACAACGTGGCCATTTTGGTGCTGCAACTGCTGTATTTCCTGCGCGAGCACAACCTGGAAAACGTGCTGCTGCGCCTCGAACGCCTGCGCAAGTACCAGCAGCGCCATCTATATGAGGCGACCACGGTTCGCAGCCGCTTGTTCCTGCGCCTGCTCCAGCTCATTGTTGAGAAGAACTTTGATGCCGCTCAGGCCGCGGAGCGGGGCAAGGCCCTGCTGCTGCAACTGCGGGAAACACCGCCGCCCGGCGAAGCATTTGCCGAAGTTGAAATCATCCCGTACGAGCACCTCTGGGACCTGGTACTAGGCTTGCTGCGCGAAGGGCCGCCGGTGGCGAACGAGCCGGCCTAAGCAAGCAGAAAATGGCGGGGCGGCCCCAAGCGACCGGCTGGCCGGAGCAAATACGCTCGCGGCCGAGCCGGCTGGTGTCGCTCAGGGCTCAACTATGATTTCGCGGGTTGTGCAGTGGCTGCCGGTGCAGGCGTCGGCGCCGTAGCCCCGCATGCTGAACCGCACGGAATACGTGCCCGGCCGGCGAAAAGCGTGCTGGGCCGTGCGGCCCTGCGCCACAACGCCGTCGCGAAAGTCCCAGATTAGCCGCACGTTTTGGCAGTTGGGAAGTTGGGCCTCGGGGGCCGCAAAGGCCACGGATTCGCCCACGCGCACCCGGCTGGGCTGGGCCGTGAAATCCACGATGTCCTGCCGCACGAGGTTGACGGGAATGTATTTCTGGCCGGTGCGCACCTCGCCGGTCTGGTCGACCACCACGTCGAGCTGCACCACGTAGTTTTTGCGCTCCTTATAACAATGGCTCACCACGGGGCCCGTGAGGGTGGTGCCGTCGCCCATCAGCCAGCGGTAGGTGAGGGGGCCGGCGGCGGGGTCGATGGAGGCGCGCCCGTCCAGGTCAACGCACAGCATGGGCGTCAGGGGCGGGCCGCAGCGCACGCTGGTGGTGTCGCCGGCTTGCTGGGCGCGGGCCGCCGAGCCCGCCAGCAGCAGGAACACCGCCGCCAAAGGCAGGCCGGTGCGGCAAAAAGTCACTGGCTGAACGCGCATAGCAAAAGGCCGAGCCTTTAAGAACGGTGAAAACAGCCCCGACCGCCGGAGCGGTTGCCGGAGTTAAAACTTATTAAGGCGCTGCAAAACGTCGCGCAGATAGGTCTGCCCGACGGGGATGTGCTTGCCCTCGACAATTACCGAGTTGTCTTCCAGGGCTTGAATGCGGTTGATGTTGACAATGAAGGAACGGTGGACGCGCACGAAGCGGTTGCCCGGAAATTTCTCCTCCACGGCTTTCATGGTGCTGTACACGATGAGCTTGCTCTGGTTCGTGACGATGTGCACGTAGTCGCCCAGGGCCTCCACGTAGCGCACGTCGTCGAAGGCAACGCGAACCAGCTTGGTGTCAACCTTGACAAAAGTGAAGTCGGCGTCGGGCGCGGGCGCTTCGATGGCATCGGTACTGGCACCGGCCAGGGGTTGGCGCTTGGCCGCATCCAGCGCCTTCTGGGCGGCCTGGAGGAAGCGGGGGTAGCTAACCGGCTTCACGAGGTAGTCGACCACGGCCTGCTCAAACGCCTGCACGGCGTAGTCCTTGCTGCTGGTAATGAGCACAACTAATGGCGGGTGCTGCAACGTGCGCAGCAAGTCGATGCCCGAGAGCAGCGGCATTTCCACGTCCAAAAACAGCAAGTCCACGGATTGGGTGCGCAGGGCTTCGGCCGCTTCCACGGGATTGGTGAAGCTGCCCACTGCCGTTAGAAACGGCGAGTTGGTGATACAGTTGAGCACGACCTGGACCGAGAGCGGGTCGTCGTCGACAACCAAGCAGCGCAGAGGGGTAGCGGGGGTAGCGGTCGGCATAATGACAGGCGTGAGTAGATTGGGCTGGCGAATGTAGCGCGGACAATTCAGTTCTCAAGCGCCGGCGCGGGCTTCGAGCTGCGGGTACAGTTCGGCCAACTGCCGGCGGATGGTGGCCACCAGTGGCTGGCAGTAGGGGCAGTCGGGGTGGCGCGCGGCGCGCTCCAGCTCATCGAGCTGGGTGTGCAGCACCGGCACGCCAAAATACGCCACCTGGCCCTTAAGCTTGTGAGCCGCGCTGGCCAGGGCCGCGGGGTCGGCGGGGCAGGCGGTGGTTAGCCGGGCCTCCAGCGCCGGCGCCTCGGCGAGGAACGTGCCCACAATCTGGCGAAGGAAGCCTTCGTTGCCGCCGGCCAGCTCTTCCAGCAGGTGCCAGTCGGGCTTGATAAGAGAGCTGTAAGCAAGGCGCGGCCCGGCCGGGCCGGATTGGGCCGCGCCGGCGGCCACCTCGGCGCCCACGAGGCTGCGGCCCGTGAAATGGGCCAGCCGGGCGTAGAGAACAGCGGGCTCAAACGGCTTGGCCAGGGTGTCGTTCATGCCGGCGGCCAGGGCCAGCACCCGGTCTTCGGGCAGCACCGAGGCGGTGAGACCAATAATGGGAAACCGGCCGGCGTCGGGAAACCGCAGCCGAATTTGGCGGGCGGCCTCGTAGCCGTCCATCTCGGGCATCTGCACGTCCATCAGCACGGCGTCGAAGGGCGTGGTGGCGGCCGTAACGGCTTCCACGGCGAGGCGGCCGTTTTCGGCGATGACGACCTGCACGTTCCACGCTTCCAGGGTTTTGCGGGCCACCAGCTGGTTGAGGGCGTTGTCCTCGGCCACCAGCACGCGCAGGGCGGGCTCGAAGGGCGCGAGCAGGCCGGCGTGGGCTTCGGGCTGGGCCGCGCGGGCATCGGCCACTTCGTAGGGCAGCTCGAAGAAAAACTCAGAGCCCCGGCCTTCCTCGCTCACCACGCCCAGCTGGCCGCCGTGGAGCTGCACGAGGTTGCGGGCAATGCTCAGGCCCAGGCCCGTGCCGCCAAACTCGCGGGTGGTGGAGGTGTTGGCCTGGGAAAAATCTTCAAAAATGGCCCCCAGCTTATCGGCCGCGATGCCGATGCCGGTGTCGCGCACGGCGAAGCGCACCAGCGCGTGAGCCGCCGAGTCGACCGAAAAATGAGCCGGCGGCACCACTTCAACGGTGAGCGTGACGCCGCCCTGCCGGGTGAACTTGATGGCGTTGCCGACCAAATTAACCAGGATTTGGTTGAGGCGCACGGAATCGCCGAGCACGGCGGCGGGCACGGTGTCGGCCACTTCGATGCGCAGGTAGAGCCCCTTGCTGCCGGTGGCAAACTTGAACATGGCCCCGAGCCGCCGCACCGCCTCGGGCAGCCGGAAAGGCACCTGCTCCAGCGACAGCTTGCCGGCTTCCATCTTGGAGCTGTCGAGGATGTCGTTGATGATGACCAGCAGGTTTTGCGACGACGACTCGATGGCCGCGAGGTATTCGCCCTGCTCGGGGCTGGGGCGGGTGGCCTGCAGCAGGTTGGTGAGGCCGATGACGGCATTCATCGGGGTGCGGATTTCGTGGCTCATGTTGGCCAGAAACTGCGCCTTGGCCTGCCGTGAGGCCTCGGCCGCGTCGCGGGCCACCACCAGGTCGGCGTTGATGTCCTCGATGTGGGCCTTCTGCTGGCGCAGCTCGGCGGTGCGCTCCCGCACGGTGCGCTCCAGCACCACCTGGGTCTGCCGCAGGGCCCGCTCGCGGACCCGCACCACGCCAAGCACCGCGCTCACCGCGCCAAAAAACACGAGCCCGGCGAACCACCAGGTGCGCCAAAACGGCGTGGCAATGCCAAAGCTGGCCGCCGCTACGGCGCTCCACGCGCCGGCCGTGCCGTGCCGGGCCCGCACCTCCAGCGCGTAGCGCCCGGCGTCGAGGCCCGGGAACTGCGCTTCGGCCGCGGCACTGGGCCGGCTCCAGGCTTCCGAAAGGCCCAGCAGGCGGTACTGGTATTCGAGGGGCTCGCCGCCGGCCGCCAGGCTCAGGCCCGCAAAGTCGAAGCGCACCCGGTGGCGCGTGGCCGACAACTCACCCAACGTAGCCACCGGCCGCGGGTCGCCGTCGACTTCGGCCCCGGCCAGCACCAACCCCGGCGGCAACTCCCGGGTCCGGGTCAGGGCCTCGCCCAGGTCGAGCCGGACCAAGCCGGCGCGGGTGGCAGCCCAGGCCGCCGGCCGCGCACCGGTGGCCAGGGCCAACGGGCCCCGGCCGTCACGCACCAAGGTGTCGGTGGCGGCGGCCAACGGGGTGAAACGACCCGAGCGCGCATCCAGGAGCGTGAGCCCTTGCAGGTGCGAGAGCAGCAGCCACTGGCCCGCTATTGGGGCCTCGACCAGGGCCGGCAGGGCCAGCAGGCCGTAGACGAAGTTGGTGGAGAGGCGGCGGTCGGCGTCGTAGTGGCGCCAGGTTTTGCCAGTCAGGCAGTACAAGCCCTGGCCTTCGGTGCCGACCCACACGCGGCCCATGGCGTCCTCGGCAAAGCTGCTCACGGCCACGCCGCCACTGCTGAGGCGGTAATGGGCAAAGCGCTGCGTGCGGTTGTTGAACACGGCCAGGCCGGTGCCGTGGGTGCCCACCCACACCCGGCCGGTGCGGTCGGCCAGCAGGGCGTAAATGGTGTTGTGCAACAGCCCTTCGGCCGTGGTGTAGTGGCGCAGGGGCTGGGTGCTGTCGGCGGGCAGCAGGTACAGGCCGTCGGCCGCGGTGCCCACCCACAGGCCGGTGCTGGCCCCAAAAGCCAGCGCCTTGACGTCGAGGTCGGCGGGGAGGCCGGCCACCCGGCGGGGGCGGCGGCCCGGCGCGTACTGCCAGAGACCGTCGCCGGCGGTGCCGGCCCAGTGCCCGCGCCCGGCGCCCGGCCGGGGCAGCACCGCCCGGATGGGCAGCGCGGGGCCGTTGTTCAGCCGTTTTCCCAACTGCCCGTTTGGGCCGACGGTCTGCAGGCCGGTGGCGGTGCCCACCACCAAGGTGCCCCGCGGGCCCGGGCACAAGGCCAGCGGCGGGGCGCCGCCGGCCGGGGTGGGGTAGCGGCGCAGGTGGCGGTCCGAATGCCGCCACAGGCCCTGGCCGGCCGTGCCCAGCCAGGTGTTGCCTTCCCGGTCGGAGAGCAGGCAAATGGGCACCACCCCGCTGGGCAGGCGCAGGCGGTAGCGGCGCAGATAGCGGCCAATGGCGGCCGAGTCCACGGGCGGCGGGCCGTCGGCGGGCAGGCGCGGGCCCGCGGGCACGGTGGCGCGGTCGGCGGCGACGAACGGACCCGCGGCGGATTGCCGCACCGAAATGCCGCCCTGGTAGTGTCCCACCCACAGCCGGCCGCTGGCCGAATCTTCGCGCAGCGATACCACAAAGTCTTCGGCCAGGCCGTCGGCTTTGGCGAAGGCGACGAAGCGGGTGCCGTCGTAGCGAATCAGCCCTTCGCCGGTGCCCAGCCAGAGGTAGCCCTGCCGGTCCTGCAGCAGCGCGTAAATGAACGGCGGCCGCAACCCTTCGGCCGGCCCAAACTGGCGGAGGAAGGCCTGCTGGGCGTTGGCGGGCCGCGCGAGTGCCAGCAGCAACCCCAGCAGCAACCCCAGCAGCAGGAGCAACCGCCGCCGGGCGGATAAGAATGGGACGAGTCGTTTCAAGCAGGGAGCACGGCCGGACCAGCTGGGCCATTATTTGGTGCAACAAGGTAAAGCGCACCGTCTCCCCTGGCCCAGCTTTCCGACTACTACGGTCCGCGACCGGTCGAAATCGGGTTTTTGCCCGATAATTACCTACTTGGCCGTCACCTTGAACTCGGTGCGGCGGTTGAGCTGGCGGCCTGCTTTGCTGGTGTTGGGCGCCACGGGCCGGGCCTCGCCGTAGCCGGCGGCGGTGAGGCGGGCGGCGGCGATGCCGTGCTGGCTCAGGTAGGTGACCACGGCCTGGGCCCGGCGCTGGCTGAGGCTCTTGTTGGTGGCGGCTTCGCCCACGTTGTCGGTGTGGCCGGCCATTTCCAGCTTCAGGGCCGGGGTCTCGACGAGGAGCTTTTGCAGGCGTTCGAGCTCGGCTTTGCTCTCCTTGCGCAGGGTGGCCTTGCCGAAGTCGAAGAAAATATTGCGCAGCACGATGGTGGTGCCCACTTCCAGGCGCTTGAGCGGAATGTCCTTCACCACCTCGGCGTAGGCGGCCCCGACGGGCAGGTCGAAGTTTTCGGAGTGAAACAAGTAGCCCTCCTGCCGCGCCACGATGCCGTAGTTGGTGCCCGAGGGCAGGCTGACGAGGTACTTGCCCGAAGTGGCGTTGCTGCGGAAGGTGGCAATGGTCAGGCCGCTGACGTTGTCGATGAGGTCGATGGCGGCGTCGAGCGGCTGCTTGGTGGCGTTGTCGGTCACGGTGCCCTTGAGGATGGTGACCTGGGCCGTGGTCACGGCCACGGCCGGGGCCAGCACGGCCTGCTTCACCGGGGCCAGGCGCGAGGCCAGCAGCTGGTCTTCTTCGCTGAGCAGGGGCTGCTTTTCGGGCCCCAGAAAGGTGACGCGGTAGATGTCCTTGGCGCCCAGGCCGTCGGGGCGGTCGCTGGAGTAGTAGCCGTGCCGGCCCGAGGCGGAGGTCACGAAAAACACGTCGTCGTCGGGCGTGTTAATGGGCCAGCCCAGGTTTTCGGGCTCGCTCCACTGGCCGTTTTCAAACACCGACTTGAAGATGTCGTAGCCGCCCATCGAGTTGTGGCCCTGCGAGGAGAAGAACATGGTTTTGCCGTCGGGCATCATAAACACGCCCTCCTCGCCGCCCGAGGTGTTGATGGCCGGGCCCAGGTTCACGGGCGGGCTTTTGCTCTCCAGCTCCACTTTGTAGATATCGGCCCCGCCCAGGCCGCCCTCGCGGTTGCTCACGAAGTACAGGAACCGCCCGTCGGGCGAGTAGGTGGCCGACGTTTCGTGGCTGCGCGTGTTGATGCGGGTGCCCAGCTGCTTGGGCTTGCCCCAGGCCGTGCCGCGCAGGTTGGCTTCGAGCAGGTCGCCGCCGTTGGCGTTGGTGTACACGAGCAGGCGCTGGCCGTCGGGCGCCACGCCCACGGTGGCGTTGTGCTCGTCGGTGTTCACGGGCTCGCCCAGGTTGGTGGCCCGGCCCCAGGCCTTGCCGTTCCAGGTGGCCTGGTAGATGTCCTCGAAGTAGCCGTTGCCCTCGGGGTCCTCCTTGCCACCGGTCGAGCCCGCCCGGCGCGAGGTGATGAGGATGGTCGACTCGTCGGCCGACACCACCGGCCCGTAGTCCGACGCCGCCGAGTTCAGCTCCGGCCCGGCGTTGTCGATGAACACGCGCACGGGCTCGGCCATCAATTTCTGGCCGTTGCGGCACTCCTTAACAAAGCGCTGCAAGTCGGCGGCCGAGAGGGCATCTGCGTCGCCGTTGCGGGTGTTGCTGCCCACGGCCGGGGCCAGCTGGTACTCGGCAATGGCCTCGGCCCACTTGGCGCTCAGGTGCAGGGCTCGGGCCAGCAGGTAGTGGAGGCGGGCGTCGGCGGTGGCGTCGAGCCGGGCCGCCCGCTGCAGGTAGGGCAGGGCTGCGGTTTTGGTGGGCGAGTGGAGGTAGCAGTCGCCGATTTTCACGTTCAGGGCCGCGTTGCTGGGGTTGAGCTGCTGGGCCTTCAAGTAATGGGGCAGGGCCTGGGCGTAGCGCGGCGGGTCGGCGCGGTACTCGGTGTCGCCTTCCTTGAGCTCGCGCTGTGCCTCGCGCAGGCCCTCTTTGTTTTCGCCGAAGTTGTCTTTGGTGAAGGCAATATTCTGGGCGGCGGCCGGGAGGGCGGCAAGTAGGAGCAGGAAAAGCAGGCGATTGAGAAAAGGCATCGCAGTGGTGTTGGAATAAATGGGGCCGTTATGTCGAGCGTGGCCGAGACATTTCGCTCGAAGTCATTGATTGTTATTGCACGCGAGAAGTCTCGGTCTCTGCTTCATGCGCAGAATGCTCGACACGACGTTCTGATGCAGGATATGCAGCATATCAGTTACTCGTTACTCGTTACTCGTTACTCGGCCGCTTCGCCCGCGCAGCCGGCCGCGGCGGCGTAGCTGTTGCCGGCCACGATGCCCAGCTCGGCGGCTTTGCGCCAGTCCTGGCAGGCTTCGTCGGCCTGGCGCAGCATTTCACGGGCGTGGCCGCGGGTCAGGTAGGCTTCGGCGTAGTCGGGTTTGAGCTGGATGGCGGCCGTGGCATCGGCGGCGGCTTCGGCGTAGTGCTCCAGCTTGAGCTGGGCGGCGGCGCGGTTGTTCCAGGCGTAGGCGTATTTCGCGTCGAGCTTCACGGCCTGGCTGAAATCGGCAATGGCGCCGGCGTAGTCCTTGCTTTCGAAGCGCGCACTGCCGCGGTTGTTGAAAGCCAGCGGGTTGTCGGCTTTTTTGGCGAGGTAAGCGTCGTAGTCGCGCATGGCCTGGGGCAGTTGGCCGCTGCGCCGCTCGGCGGTGGCGCGGTTGAGTAGGGCCGGCAGCAGCTCGTGCTGCAGCGCCAGGGCCTGGGTGTAGTCCTGGGTCGCGGCCGGGTAGTTGTTCAGCTTCTGGTGAGCGCTGCCGCGGTCGTGGTAAGCGTAGGCCATTTTGGGGTCGGCCTTGATGGCGCCGTCAAAGTCGTCGCGGGCGGCCTGGTAGTCGCCCTTCTCGAAACGCAGCACGCCGCGGTTGTACCAGGCCGGGGCGTAGTCGGGCTTGGCCTTCACGGCGGCGGAGTAGTCCTGGTCGGCTTCGGCGAGGTGGTTTTGGGCTTCGTGGGCCCGCGCGCGGCCAAAGTAGCTGCCGTAGCTGCCCGGCTCTAGCTTCAGGGCCTGGTCGTAGTCGGCCTGGGCCTGCGGGTATTCCTTCAATTCGTAGCGGGTGGCGGCGCGGTTGGTATAGGCCGCCGCAAAATCGGGTTTGGCGGCAATGGCCTGGTCGAAGCTGCGCAGCGCGGCCGGGTAGCTCTGCGCGTTGAAGCTGGCCAGGCCGCTGTTGTAGGCTTTCTCGGCCAGCTGACGGCCGGGCAAGGTGCTGGCCCGCACCGAGTCGACCTGGGCCCGCGCGCACACCGGGGCCGCCAGCAACACGAAGAAAAGCAGAGTATTTTGCATGATAGCCATAGGATAAGCTAATTGTAACCCGTAGCAGGCGAAGTTATTGGATTTTTCGCGCTTACTACTACTCCGAGCATAATCTTAACAACTAGCTTCGGTTGAATAGCCGTGGTTCTCACCGCCGCCAGTTTTGAGTTTTGCCGCGCATCCCCGCCTCAATTGCTCAGTCAAAATACTGGGAAACGGGCTGCCTGCCGCGCCACCAGCCCGCTACGTTAAAGGGTCGCCCGATTGAAAGTCAACCGGAACAAATGCCTTATCGCCGGCTCAAGGCCCTGACGCGCTTTTTTGTCGTGAAGTTGTTTAGTAGTTCGGACGCCAGATGAGCAGGACGTTCGATTTATCTTCCGCCCGGCCCCTTATTGGTCACTTGGGCGTGGCTCGCGCGCAGGGCTTGCTCCACCTGGGCCGGAGCCCTGCCCGCGCCTTCCAGCCGGGTAGGGCTGGAGGTGATGAGCGTTCGCCCCTGCAATGGCCTTGCCGGATTTGATGCGCAGCACGGGCGACGCGGCGGCATCGTGGTAGCCCCAAGCCACGGTGGTGGTGAGGGTGGGCCGGAGGTCGTGTTGGGCGCGTTGGGCCTGCGCAGTTGGTACAAAGCCCCGGCTGACGGCGAGCAGTAGACCCCCAATGGTACAAAACGGATGGCGGGTGTCCATAGTGGCCAGCACGCCAATCTCACTGCAATCGAAGGGCAGGGCGAATAGTCGCAATTGGTAGCACACTTGGCAAAAGCTCCAAGCCCCGTCCGCAGCCAGTATCTAATTAATAACAGCTTACACAAATAAGGCTTGAGTCTATCTATTATGTTAAGTTTTAAATTCCGCTTTGTGCGCAATATTGAATAGCTGGCCAATTTGATGGAACAGGCAAACTTACTTCGGCGGGGCTGATTGTGGCCGGGGCCTGCATCGGCGGAAGTACGCCCTTGTGCGCGGCTCACTCGCGGCCTTTGCGGCGTCAGAAGTAGCTGCGGCGCGAACATCAGAGTCCAGAATAACCGCAGTTTACCGAAATTGCCGGCCCGTGGCGTCGAAGGGGCCGGCCCCCGCCCTGCTCGTGCGCCCTCATCTGCCCGGCCTTTGCCCAATGACCCCAACCCAACCCTCTTTTTCTGCCGCCGAAACCACTCGCTACAGCCGCCACCTGCTGCTGCCCGAAATCGGCTTGGCTGGCCAGCAGAAGCTGAAAGTCGCGCGGGTGCTGGTAGTGGGCTGCGGCGGCCTGGGCTGCCCGGTGCTGCAATACCTGGCCGCCGCCGGCGTGGGCACGCTGGGCCTGCTCGATTTTGACACCGTGGACGACTCCAACCTCCAACGCCAGGTGCTGTACGCCACTGCCGACGTGGGCCGCCCCAAGGCCGTGGCCGCCGCCGAAAAACTGCACGCCCAAAACCCGCTCATCGAGCTGCGCACGCACCAAGTGCTGCTGTCGGCGGCCAACGCATTGGGGCTATTTGCCGACTATGAGCTGGTAGTGGACTGCTCCGACAATTTCGCCACCCGCTACCTGGTCAACGACGCCTGCGTGGTGCTGGGCAAGCCGCTGGTGTTTGGGGCCATTTTCAAGTTTGAGGGCCAGGTGGCGGTGTTCAACTACCAAGGCGGCCCCACCTACCGCTGCCTCTACCCCGAGCCCCCGGCGCCCGGCGCTGCGCCAAACTGCGCCGAAATCGGGGTGTTGGGGGTGCTGCCGGGCCTGGTGGGCACCCTGCAGGCCACCGAGGCCCTGAAAATCATTCTGGAGTTGGGCGAGGTTTTGAGCGGGCGTTTGCTGCTGGTCGACGCCCTGGCCATGCGGTTCCAGACCATCCGCTTCCGGGCGGTGCCGGCCAACCAGCGGCTGACTGCCCTGGCGCCCGACTACGCAGCCTTCTGCGGCGAAGCTTCGCTGGAAGCGGCCCCCGGGCGCGCCGCCGAAATCAGCGCCGACGAGCTGAAGGTCTGGCAGCAGAGCGGCCGGCCCTTGCAGCTGCTCGACGTGCGCGAGCCGCACGAGCACGCCCGGAGGAGCATCGGGGGCCGGCTGATTCCGCTGGCCCAGCTCCCGGAACAGTTGGGCAGCTTGCGGCCCGCCGTGCCCGTGGTGGTGCACTGCGCCAGCGGCGTGCGCAGCCAAAAAGCGGCGCTGCTGCTGCGGGCACACGGCTTCGCGGAAGTGTACTCGCTGCGCAACGGCTTGGCCGATTATTGAGCAAGAAGGAAGGCGCATGAGCCAAGGCGTCGGCGGTTCTTACCAACAGCAGTAGTCTTGAGAAGCAGAAACAGGATGAACGCAAAGGCCTTGGCGCCAAGCGGCGCGCCGTGGGTACATATGATTACGCATTGCTTTTTACATCGGTGTACTGCAATTGGTCCATCTTTACGGCGCGAACGGCTGCCGTGCTTGGCCAATACCTTCGCAACGTCTCCGGGCTGGTTGGCTCGGTTGCATTTCCCGGTTACTCATCAGTCTTTGCCCGCGATGATTTCGCCCATAAATTTCTTTTGCGATGATGGCCGTGGCCCATTGCCCGGGAATGCGGTGGCTGGCCGGCCGGTGCGCTTTTCTTTTGGCCTCACGCCCTGCCTCTGCCCATGAAATGGATATTTACGGCGCTGGTGATGAGCCTATTGACCAGCCCCTTGCTGGCCCAGCAGCGCTACTGGGATGCCGATTATGATTCGTTGGCCCGTTCCCTGCCGCAACAGCGCGCCGACTCGGCCCGGCTGCGCACCCTGGTGCACCTGCTGGACCTGCACCCCACCAACCGGCAAGCCCTGCCGTTTCTGGAGCAGTTGTTGGCCCTGAACCGGCGGCTGGGAACGTTGGACGACCGCCCCTACCGCCGCTTGCGGGCGGGGGTGGCCCTGTGGCAGCGGGGCACCGCCGACGCCGCGGCCCTGGATTCCACGCGGGCGGCCGTGGCCGAGTTCGACCGCGCGGGCCGTCCCGTGCCCTGGCTTCTGATTGACCTGGTGACGCTCTACAACCGCCTGAACCAGATGGATGCGCGCAAGCGCTATTACGAGCAAAAACTGACCTACTACCGGCTGCGGGGCGCCACCGAGAACGTGGCCGCCTGCTACCTGTCGCAGGGCGGCTACTACCGGCGCATGGGCGATTTCACCCGAACCCTGGATAACATCCTGCGCGCGGCCGACCTAATCAAAGGTTTTAGCCGAACCCTCTACGTGCGCGAGCTGATTGTAGCCGGGTCCATCTACGCCGACTGGGGCAACCCGGCCAAGGCGGTGCAGTACGTGCGCCTGGCCCAGGCCTTGCCCGAGTTTCGGAAGGTTCAGGACCTGGGCCGGGTCTATACCTTCCTGACGCTCTCACGTTTCGATGCCCAGGAGCGCCGCTATCCGGCGGCCCGGCGGGCCGCCGATTCGGCGCTGGCCGCGCGGGTGACCGACCCGTACGAGCGGCAAGTGGGCCGGGCCTACGGGCTGGTGCAACAAGCCTCGGTGCTGCTGCAAATGCAAATGCCGGCCCCGGCCCTGCCCCTGCTGCGGCGCGCCCAGCAGCTCGACGACTCCCTGAAGTTGCCCGCGTCGAGCAAGCTCGGCGAGTTTGAGCTGGACGCCACCTGGGCCGAATACCACGTGCGCCGCGCCGACTACCGGCGCGCCGAATCCCACTGGCTGCTGGCCTACCGAAAAGCCGCCGCCAACAAGCTCGGGGGCTTGCGCGCCAAGTACCTGAAGCAGCTTGCAGCGTTCTACGACGCCCGCGGCCGGCCCGTCGAGGCCCAGCGCTACTCCCGGAGGTACATTGCGCTGGTCGACACGTTCGACGCCGCACAGGCCGTTTTTCGGGTGGCGCCCTACGAGAGCGAGCGGGTGGAGCGGGCCCAGAATGCCCAAATCACTAACCTGCGCCAGACGCAAGCCGTGCAAGCCGAGCGCCTGCGCCTGGGCAATTGGCTGCTGCTGGGGGCGCTGCTGGTCGTGGTGCTGGTGTCGGGGCTGGGGGTGTTCATCTACCGGCAGCTGCAGGTGAACCAGCACACGCTGGCCAAGCTGCGGCAAACCCAATCGCAGTTGGTGCAGGCCGAGAAAATGGCGTTTTTGGGCGAGCTCACCGCCGGCATTGCCCACGAGCTGCAAAACCCGCTCAACTTCATGAAAAACTTTGCCGAGGTCAGCACCGACCTGGTCGATGACATACACGGCGAGCGGACCAGCCGCGGCGCGGGCCTGGAGCAGGACATCCTGGTCGGGCTGCGGCAAAACCTGCAGCAAATCAGCCAGCACGGGCAGCGGGCCTCGTCCATCATCAAAGACATGCTCGCCCACTCGCGCAGCGGCACCGGTCCGCGCGAGCCCAGCGACCTCAACGCCCTGGCCGACGAGTCGCTGACGCTGGCCTACGAGGGCCTGTGCGCCCAGGACAAGTCGTTTAGCGCCACGTTGAGCAAAGAGTTTGACCCCGAAATGGGCACCGTGGCCGTGGTGACGCAGGACATGGGCCGCGTGCTGCTCAACCTGTGCACCAATGCCTTGCACGCCGTGCGCCAGCGGCAGCAGGAAGCCGCCGTGGTGGCCGGCGAGGCCGAGGCCGCCTACGAGCCCACCGTGACGGTGAGTACGCGCCGGCCGGCCGGTCAGGCCGTGGAAATCCGGGTGCGCGACAACGGCACGGGCATGCCCGCGGCGGTGAAAGAAAAGGTGTTCCAGCCCTTTTTTACCACCAAAGCCCCCGGCGAGGGCACCGGCCTGGGCCTGTCGCTGAGCTACGACATCGTCACCAAGGGCCACGGCGGCACCCTCACGGTGGAAAGCCGCGAGGGCGAAGGCACCGAGTTCCTCATCCGCCTGCCCACCTGAGTCAATTCGAACATTATGGTGAAAGGAGTATTTTGCCGCCGCGGGCCGGGGCCGGGTTTTCGCCCGGCGCCCGGCAAGCAGCATTGAAAAAACCGCGGCGCTGGCATTTGCTTGCGCAATGATTTCTCCAAGTTGATTCTTAATTTCCTGCTCCTGCCTTAGCTGCTCACATGGCGTACTCATCCAGTAATGGCGAACTGCTGCTTGTTGCGCCCATAGCGGTGCTGATTGTGCGGGCACTGCGGAAGTTCCTGGACTTGCCCGCCCGCCTGCCCGGCTGGAGCCGGGTCCTGGGCTGGATTTGGGTGCCGGGGGTGGTGCTGTTCTTCGTCGCCCTGGGGCTGAAGCTCAAGATGCCCACGCTCGTGGACGCGTACTGGCTGGGGGTGCTGCTGGTGCTGGTAGCGGCGCTGGCGCGGGTGCGCGACTACCGCCCGGCCCGCACCCTGCTGCTGGCCCTGCTGCCCTTTGTGCTCTACAAAGCGGTGGAATTCGTGCTGCAAGAGCCCAGCGGCAAGTTGCCCAAGCGCTTCGAGGCGTTTATGGATACGACGCAGGGGTTTGCCATTATTTGGGTGGTCACGTTCATCTTCATTGCCCGCAGCCAGAAAAAAAACCTGGAAAAGGAACGCCTGCTGCGCGAGGAAGAAGACCGGGCCAAGCGCCTCATTGAAGTGCAGAACGTGGAGCTGGAGCGGCTGGTGGCCGAGCGCACCGCCGCCCTCACCCGCCAGGCCGAGGAGCTGCGCACCGCCCTCACCGAGCTGCGCACCACCCAGGCCCAGTTGGTGCAGGCCGAAAAAATGGCCAGCCTGGGCGAGCTCACGGCCGGCATTGCCCACGAAATCCAGAACCCGCTCAACTTCGTCAACAACTTCGCCGACGTGAGCGTGGAAATCCTCGGCGAGCTGCGCGAGGAGCAGGCCCGCGCCGCGCGCGATGCCGGCCTGGAAGCTGAGCTGCTCGACGACATTGCCCAGAACCTGCAAAAAATCCACCACCACGGGCAGCGGGCCGCCAGCATCGTGAAGGGCATGTTGGAGCACAGCCGCGCCAGCGCCGGCGACCGCCAGCCCACCGACCTCAACCGGCTGGCCGACGAGTACCTGCGCCTGGCTTACCAGGGCCTGCGCGCCAAAGACAAGTCCTTCAACGCCACGCTGCAGACCGACTTCGCAGCCGATTTGCCGGCCGTCGAAGTCGTGTCCTCCGACCTGGGCCGGGTGTTGCTCAACCTGCTCACCAACGCCTTCTACGCCGTGCGCCAGCGCCAGCAGCGGGGCGAGCCCGGGTTCGCGCCCACCGTGGCGGTGCACACCCGGCAGCAGGGCGAGCAGGTCGAAATCCGGGTGCGCGACAACGGCCTGGGCATTCCCGAAGCGGTGCAGCAGAAGATTTTTCAGCCTTTTTTCACCACCAAGCCCAGCGGCGAAGGCACCGGCCTGGGCCTGTCGCTGAGCTACGACATCGTGACCAAGGGCCACGGCGGCACCCTCACGGTCTCGTCTCAGGAAGGGAAATTCACCGAGTTTTTGATTAGCTTGCCCCTTAATCAGGCCGGCTAGCTGGCCGTTTGCTGCCCGGTCTGGCCGACGTGCGCACTGCCAGCGGGTCGACCCTTAACATATTCTCCGCCAGTGCATGATTTGGCGATTATTGATGAGGCTGCCCACCGGGCCGCCGGCCACCGCCCCGCGCGGCGCGGCGCATCGCCCGCCGGCTCTGTCGTTTCCCGGAAGCGGAACCGGGGGCAGCCCCACGCGAAGGCTTGCGGCCTTTTGGCGTAGCGCTTTTGCCGCGGCTGTTTCCGGGCGGCCGCGAGGGGGCCGGCCCCGGTTGCCCTTCCACTTGCCAGCCCCCGGGCTCAACCCGTTGCGCAGCTCCTATTCCTTCTGCGCGGGCTTCCGCGCGGGCGGCCGCACGGGGCTGCTGGCCCTGCTGCTGGCCGGGCCGCTGCTGGCCAGTGCCGGGGCGCTGCCGGTGCCCACCCAAAGCCGGGCCGTGGACAGCCTGCGCCGGCTGCTGGCCCGGCCCCAGACTGACCACAACCGGGTGCTGCTGCTGTGCCAGGTCAGCGACCAGCTCTGGACCCAGCGCACCGACTCGGCGGCCGTTTATGCCCTGCGGGCCCTGGCGCTGGCCCGGCGGGTGGGCTACCGCCACGGCGAGGGCGAGGCCCTGAACCGGCTGGGCGCCGCCCTGCGCGAGAGCAACCTGGCCCGTGCGCTGGAGCTGTTTCAGCAGTCGCTGCGCCTGGCCGAAGCCACCCGCGACCAGGCCCTGGTGGCCCAAAACCTGCGCAGCATCGGCATCATCTACGTGTACCTGCGCGACCAGCGCCAGGGCCTGAGCTACTACTTCCGGGCCTTGAAAATTGGCGAGCAGCTGCGCGACGAGCGCCGGGTGGTGATTGAGCTGAGCAACATTGGGCTGGCCTACGACCTGTTCAATCAATTGGATTCGGCCCGCACCTACCAGGAGCGGGCCTACGCCCTGGCCCGCCGCCTGCGCACGCCCACCAACTACATCCTGTACGGCCTGGGCAACGTGGCCCGCAAGCAGGGCCGCTCGGGCCCGGCGCGCGGGTTCTACCGCGCCAGCATCGCCGAGTCGAAGCAAGTGGGCCACCTGCGCAGCCTCAATTTTGCCTACGTGGGCCTGGCCACGCTCTTCCAGCAAACGGGCCGGGTGGATTCCAGCATCTATTACGCCCGCCTGGGCTGCCAGGCGGCCCAAGCCAACGGCTTCCTGCGCGGGGTGCTCAACGCCAGCACCCTGCTCACCCAGGATTTCAAGCGGCGCGGCGCGGCCGACAGCGCCCTCAAGTACCAGGGCTTGATGCTGGTGATGAAGGACACGCTGTTTGGCCAGGAGAAGGTGATGCGCCTGCAAAGCCTGAACTACCGCGAGCAACAGCGCACCCAGCAGGCCGCCGCCAGCCAGGCCGCCCTGCGCAGCCGCTACCGCACCTACGCCCTGGTGGCGGGGCTGGTGGGGCTGCTGGCGCTGGCGCTGCTGCTGGGCCGCCACGCCCGCCAGCAGCAGCACGCCAGGGAGGCGTTGGAACGGTCGTTGGCCGAGCTCAAAACGGCCCAGGAGCAACTGGTGCAGCGCGAGAAAATGGCGTTTCTGGGCGAGCTCACCGCCGGCATTGCCCACGAGCTGCAAAACCCGCTCAACTTCGTTAAGAACTTTGCCGAGGTCAGTACCGATTTGGTGGACGAGATAACCGGCGAGCACGGCGACCCGGCCGGGCCCGGCCCGGCCCGCAACCCGGCCCTGGAAGCGGAAATCCTGGCCGGCCTCAAGCAGAACCTGCGGCAAATCAGCCAGCACGGGCAGCGCGCCACGTCCATCATCAAGGACATGCTGGAGCACTCGCGCACGGGCACCGGCCAGCGGCGCGTCATCGACCTCAACGCGCTGGTGGAAGACAGCCTGCGCCTGGCCTACCAGGGCCTTCAGGCCAAAGAAAAAGGTTTCGCGGCCCAGCTCACCGCCGCGTACGCGCCCGAAATTCCCCCGCTGGCTGTGGTGCCGGGGGACCTGGGCCGGGTGCTGATTAATCTGTTGACCAACGCGTTTCACGCCGTGCAGCAGCGCCAGCGCCAGCAGCCGGACGGGGCCTACCGGCCCGAGGTGGCGGTGACCACCCGGGCCGTGCCGGCGGGCGTGGAAATCCGCATCCGCGACAATGGCATCGGCATGTCCGACACCGTGAAGGCCAAGATTTTTCAACCGTTTTTCACCACCAAGCCGGTGGGCGAGGGCACGGGCCTGGGCCTCTCGCTCAGCCACGACATCGTGACCACCGGCCACGGCGGCACGCTGACGGTGGTGAGCCAGGAAGGCCAGGGTACCGAATTCGTCATCACCCTGCCCGCCTGAGCCGCGGCCGGGCCTACCTTTGGCCCGGCCCCATCCCACTCCAAGCCACCCATGCAAATCCTGGTTGTTGACGACGAAGCCGACGTGCGCGAGCTGTTCCAGCAGCGCTTCCGGCGCGAAATTCGCAGCGGCGAAATGAACTTCAGCTTCGCTTTTTCGGGCGAGGAAGCGCTGGCGTTCCTGCGGGCGCACCATTCCGAGGTGCTGATTATCCTCTCCGACATCAACATGCCGGGCATGAGCGGGCTGGAGCTGCTGGGCCACGTGAAGGAAGAATTTGAGATGCCCCCCACCACCATGGTCATGATTACGGCCTACGGCGACGACCAGAGCTACCAGCAAGCCATGCAGCTGGGGGCTCACGACTTTCTGACCAAGCCCGTGGATTTTGCCGCGCTCAAGGATAAATTGCTACACCTGCTGCCTGGAGGTTGATTCACAATAGAAGAACGTCATGCTTCATCTGGCGTACGCTTGCCGAAGCATCTCGCTCGCATCGTTGAACAATAGAGTTACCACCCCACGCGAGATGCTTCGGCAAGCGTACGCCAGATGAAGCATGACGTTCTTCTATTGTGAATCAACCTCCAGGCAGCAGGTGTAGCAATTTATCCTTGAGCGCGGCACAATCC
>NZ_JANNOD010000110.1:0-31973 GCF_031398885.1 Hymenobacter sp. | reverse complement strand
TAACTCAAGTTGCGGACTACAGAAGGGTAGCCCCCGTGGGGCGGCACGTTGGTAGTCAACCCGTTCTAAACCCGTTTTTCCAGCCCCGGCGGGGCGACACTCGGCCGACGAATGTCGCCCCGCCGGGGCTTTAGCGCCTGAGTGGCGGCATCTTGCTACCGACATGTCGCCCCGCAGGGGCTACGTTCGATAGTCCGCAACTTGGGTTAAGTAGCTTGGCGCAGGCTGCCCTTGGCGGCGGCTTGCGCCAGCCGCAGCTTGCTGTGCTGGCGGCCGTAGCCATAGTAGATGGCCATGCCCAGGGCCAGCCACACCAGCAGCCGCAGCCACGTTTCGCCGGGCAGCGAAAACATCATCACCAGGCATACCACGATGCCCAGCACCGGCACCACCGGCACCCACGGCGTGCGGAAAGGGCGCGGGGCATCGGGGTTGGTCCGGCGCATGATGAGCACGCCCAGGCACACCATCACGAAGGCCAGCAGCGTGCCGATGCTCGTCATCTCGCCCACCACGGCGATGGGCACGAAACCCGCGAACAAGGCAATGAAGCACCCCAGCAGCAGGCTGGATTGCAGCGGCGTGTTGAAGCGCGGGTGCAGGCGCGAGAACACCGGCGGCAGCAGCCCGTCCTTCGACATGGAAAAAAACACCCGCGACTGCCCCAGCAAGTCCACCAGAATGACGGACGTGTAGCCGATGAGAATGGCCAGAATCACGGCCGAAGTGAGCCAGGCGTAGGGCGTTTTGTCGATGGCAATGGCCACCGGCGCGGCGCTGTTTTTAAACTCGGTGTAGTTGGCCAGGCCCGTGAGCACGTGGCCAAACAGCACGAAGAGCACCGTGCACACCGCCAAGGAGCCCAGGATGCCAATGGGCATGTTGCGCTGCGGGTTCTTGGTTTCCTGCGCCATGGTGGCCACGATGTCGAAGCCGATGAAGACGAAGAAAATGACCCCCGCCCCGCGCAGAATTCCGCTCAGCCCGAACTCGCCAAACGTGCCGGTGTTGGCCGGGATGTAGGGCTGGTAGTTGGCGGGGTCGATGTACTGCCAGCCCAGCGCGATGAACACCAACACCACGGCCACCTTGAGGGCCACCACCAGCGCGTTGAACCAGGCCGACCCCTTGGTACCGCGCACCACGATGGCCGTGATGGCCAGCACGATGAGCATGGCCGGCACGTTCACGAACCCCGACACGGTGCTGCCATCGGCCCGCGTGGCCGTTTCAAAGGGCGACATCACCAGCTGCGCCGGGATGTGCAGCCCGTATTTCCCCAGAAACTTGACGAGGTACTGCGACCAGCTAATGGCCACCGTAGCCGCGCCCACCGAGTATTCTAGCACCAAATCCCAGCCAATAATCCAGGCGAACAGCTCGCCCATGGTGGCGTACGAATAGGTGTACGCCGAGCCCGAAACGGGCACCATCGCCGCAAATTCGGCGTAGCACAGCGCCGAAAAAGCACAACCCACCGCGGCTACAATGAAGGAAAGGGTGACGGCCGGCCCGGCATTATTCGCCGCCGCAATGCCGGTGAGCGAGAACAAGCCCGCGCCGATGATAACGCCGATGCCGATGGCAATGAGGCTGACGCCGTTGAGGCTGCGCTTGAGGGTGTTCGCCCCCGTTTCGGCCGCTTCCAATTGAAGCAGCTCCAGTGATTTTTTGAGCATGAAATATTGGGACGTTCCTAATGGAACGTGGAAAAACAACTACGTTGAAGCACCAAATAATCGGAACGTCATGCCGAGCGCAGCCGAGGCATCTCGCTCGCGTCGTCCTCACGATTGGGCTACCACCCCGCGCGAGATGCCTCGGCTGCGCCCGGCATGATGTTCCGTTTTGCTTATTGATTTGTTTATTGAATGGCTTAGGCCTACGCCAGCACCTGAATAACCGACTCCGAGAACCGCTCCATTTCCTCCAACTGCGGGCTGGCCTGGAGCAGGAAGAAGTCCACGCCCACCGCTTCGAACGCGCCGATGCGGTCCTGCAGCTGCGCGGGCGTGCCGGTGAGGCCGGTGCGCAGGCCCCGGTTCGACACCGAGTAGTCGTGCAGCGACACTTGCTGTTCGAGCTGCGTGCCGGCCAGCCACTGCTGGTAGTTCTCGTAGCCGGCGGCCGAGGCCTTGACGTTGGTGATGCGGTCCAGCTCCTTTTGCACATCCTGCTCGTTGTCGCGCACTATCGTGTAGCCGGCCACGCCGAACTTCAGGGGCGGCAGGCCTTTCTGCTCGCGGCGGCGGCGCATGTCGGCAATGCGGGCCCCGATGAGTTCGGGCGAGTCGCCGTGCATCACGTAGCCGTCGCACTGGGTTGAAATGAGGTCCTTGGCGGCTTCCGACTCGCCGCCCGCGTACAGGAACGGCGCTTTGGCGGGCTTGGGCTGGAGGATGTTATCGGCCACCTGGTAGTACTTGCCCTGGTAGCTGAAATGGTCCTGCTTCCACACGTTGGTCACCACGTCGAGCCACTCGCGGGTGCGGGCGTAGCGGTCGTCGTGCTGCTCGAAGTGCAGGCCGTACTTGGTGGCCTCGTCGCGCCACCAGCTCGATACCACGTTCAGCGACAACCGGCCGGGCGCAATCAAATCAATATTAGCCGCCTGCTTGGCCAGCAGCGCCGGGTTGTGGAAGGTGGGCCGCACGGCCACCATGATTTCAAGCTGTTCGGTCACGGCGGCCAGCGCGGCGGCCGTACTCCACGCTTCCAGCGACGGCGCTTCCGTGCCCTTGATGTCGTTCAAGTACAGCTCGGCCACCAGCGTGAGGTCGTAGCCCAGCGCCTCGCTGCGCTGCGCCAGCTGCTTGACGTAGCGCCAGTCGGTGGGCATCTGCTCGTCCTCGACGTTGCGCAGCCAGCCCCCAAAAATGGGCATCCAATATCCAAATTTCATGGCTTTTTATTCTGAATGAACGTCATGCAGAGCGCAGCGAAACATCTCGCGTGCAGCAGTGACTCAATCATTTGATTTGCTACCCCACGTGAGATGCTTCGCTGCGCTCTGCATGACAGTTTTGAAGTTACTTAAGCCGTGGCCAACTCACCACGCGCGACCACGGCCACCGGCAACTGCGCCTCCAGGTAGTCCACGAAGCGGGCGTAGGGGTCGAAACCCACCACGTTTACGGCATCAGCTACGAAGTTTGAAAGCGCGTTGATGTCGTAGAAAAGCACGTCGCCGGTGCGGTCGTCGATGAGGTATTCGATGCCGCCCACGTCGATTTTGGCGGCGGCCACGATGCGCTCCGCGGCCGCAATAACTTCGGCCGGTGGCGTGAAGGCTTCCACCTGAATGCCTTTCTTGGGCGCTTCGGTCAGGCAGAATTCGGCCGACTGCTCCTCGGGAATCTGGCAGATTTCGGCCGGGCACAGATTGAAGCTCTCGCCGGTAGTGAAGACCTTCATAGCGTAGAGAAACTTGCCGTCCAGCGTTTCGACGCGGTGGATGTGGCCGCCGCGGGGCGTCACGTACTCCTGCACCAGGGCGGTCTGGTCGATGCCGAGGTCAATCTGGCCCGCGTCCACGGCCGCTTGCAGGCCCGCGGGCGTGTCGAAGCGGATGATGCCCGCGCCGCTGCCGCCGATGTTCACCTTCACCACGATGGGAAAGCGCAGCTCGCGAGCAGCGTCCACGGCCCGCGCGGCGTGGTTGATGACGAATGACTTCGGGTATTTCAGCCCCAGCGACTCGAACAGCGAGAGCTGCCGGGCCTTGTTGGTTTCGATGGCCGTGGCCGCCGAGCCGTTGATGATGCGCGTGCCGATGCGCTCCAGGTGCGTAGCGTAACCGGCCGTGTGGAAAATGCCCTGCCCGTGCCCGCGCAGGTAGGCCGACGAGCTCATGCGGTTCACCACAAGACCGTAGCGGCTTTCGGTTTCGGCGGGGTTGAAGAGGTGATGCGCGGCGTCGATTTTCTCGTAGAGTAGCCCGCGGCGGTCCAGCTCGGCGAAGAGCGGCTTGAACCATTCGGGGTGCTCGAAATAGATGCCAATGGGTTTTTGAGCGGCTGACATGTGTGGAAAATGATGAGTTGAAATGAGAGGAGGAAGGAGCCGAGGTCGCGGGCGGAGCGGGGTGCGCGTCCATTCGCCAGGCAACGGACGGGGCAGTGCCCTGCTAGTCGGGACCAGCCCAAACCGACCCCACGCGCCGCGCCGCATCAGACAACCGCCCGGAAAGAAAAAAGTACGCCCGCGCCGCGAAGCCCCGCTGACGCCGCTTTTTACCCGCGAAAAATCAAACGGAAAAAGCTAGCCCTGGCCACAACAGCAACAACAGCCCCTGCCGGCCCGGCGCGCAGCGGCGCGGGCATTGCAAGCAGCAGGAAAAGCGGGAATGGGGTTGGCAGCGTCCACGGCAACTTGTTTTTATATGTTCAGGAATTGGCACCGTGCCGCGGTTGCGGGTGGTTGCCGGCGCATCGGTGAGCCTGTCTCTCAGCGCCTCTGTATAAAAACAATCCTTACATCAGAAAGAATTGATGCCACAAATGTACGTACAGGATTTGAAAGCAGCCGGGCCATTGAAAACCGAGACGCCAGCCCCTTTCTACTGCCGCAGGGCCAGGCGCAGGCCGGCCATCAGCCAGCGGGTGGGCAACTGGGCGCCCAGCAGGTCGGAATACCGCTCGTTGAACAGGTTCTGGACCTGCCCCGTGAGCCAGAGCCGCTCGGGCCGCAGCGCCACTTCCAGGCGGGCGTTGAACACGAGGTACTCGGCGCCAAGCGTGCGGTTGATGGCCGCGGCCGCGGCGCCGTCGCGCTGCTTCCAGAGGCCGCTGAGGCTGCCGTTGACGCGGCGCGAGGTGACGCCCACGGTGCCCGCCACCACGTGCCGGGCAATGTTGGCCAAGTACTGCGAGGCAATGTTTTCGGCGTTGCTCACCTTCACGTACGTGTAGCCCACGCTGCCGTCGAGGCGGGTTTTGGGCGCGAGCTGCCGGGCCAGCACCACCTCCGTTTCCACGCCCCGGGTGGTCACCTCGAACAGGTTCTGGGCGAAGCGGTAGGTGTTGGCCGCGCTCAGGTTGGCCAGGCCCGAGGCTTCGATGACCTGGGCGCCGGGCGTGGGCACGTAGTCAATCTGGTTGTTGCCCTTGCGCAGAAAACCCGTAACCCGCGCCGTGAGGCCGGGCAGCGGGCGGTAGTCGGCCCCCAGCTCGTAGTTCAGCGTGCGCTCGGCCTGCAGGTCGGCGTTGCCCACGTTCAGGCCGCTGCGCAAGGGGGCGGGCTGGCCGTGGTTGTTGTAGCGCTCCGTGAAATCGGGCGCCCGAATGGCCCGGCCCACGGCGCCGCGCACGGTGAGGGCCGCCCCGAGCTGCTGGCTGGCGTTGAGCTGCGGCACCAGTTCGGTGCCGTAGGCTTGGTCGCGGTCGAGGCGCAGGCCGCCGGTGAGGGCCAGGCCGGGCGCGGGCGTCACGGCCACCACCCCAAAGGCGGCCGTGTGCCACACGGCGTGGTTGCCGCGGTCGTTGCTCGCCACGGCGCGGCGGTCAATTTGCCCGCCCAGCGTGGCGCGCACCTGGTCCGAAAACTGCCGCTGGTGGCTGAGCAGCACGTTGGTGTAGTGCATGAGGTGGTCGCTGGCCACGCCGGTGGGCGTGAAGGCGAAGTAGTCGGTGCTGCGGCTGGTGGCCACCTGCGCCTCGCTGCGGGCTTGCGCGCCGTGCTGGTAGCGCAGCTGGCCCTGGTACCAGTCGCGGGTGGTGGTTTCGCGCGACTGGTCGGCGGGGCTGGTGGAGTAGAAGTACTGGGCGTCGTACTTGCGGCGGTCGAGGCTGGCGCGGGCGGCCACGCTCAGCCGGGGCGTGAGCTCGTAGGCCGCGGAGAGCGAATAGGTTTTCAGGTCCACGTCGCTGCGCGTGGTGCTGGGGGCCTCGCGCGGCTGGCCGTCGGTGGTGTTCAGCAGCACGCCGCCGCCCAGGCGCAGGCGGTTTTTGGCCAGGAAGCCGCCGGTGCTGGTGTGCCACAGGTTGTACTCGCCGCGCAGGGTGGTGCTGGTCAGCTCGGCTTCGTCGCGGCGCGCGGTGGCGGCAAAGGTTTTGGTGACGATGTTGATGACCCCGCCCACGGCATCGGGGCCGTAGAGGGCCGCCCCGGCCCCGCGAATGATTTCGATTTGCTCAATCTCGGCCGGGGTGATGGGCAGGTAGGCGCCGAAGTGGCCCGAGAGCGGGTCGTTGAGCCGCATGCCGTCCAGCAGAAAAAGCACTTGGTTGAATGTGCTGCCGCGCAGGCTCACGTCGGCCTGGGCGCCGAAGCTGCCGCGGCTCTGCACCTCCAGCGCCGGCAGGCAGCGGAGCAGGTCATCGAGGGAATTGACGGGGTAGCGCGCAATGCTGGCCCCGGCAATGACCGTCACGGCGCGGCCGGTCTGGCTCAGCGGCTGGCTCAGGCGGGACGCGTACACGGTGACTTCGCGCAGGGCGCGGCTGCTGTCGGCCGGCGCTTGGGCCCGGGCGGTGCCGGTGCCAAGAAGACAGAAAAAGAAGCAGGCAAAGCGTAGAAAAGGCATTTCAATCGGAACTGATGAGGCCGCAAACTTACGGCCGCCCCGTGGAGCGCGCCGCGGCCGGCGCGGGGGCGCGCAAGCCGGCCGCGGGCTTTACCTACGGGCGCGCACTACTTTCGCAAGTGGCAAAGGCCGCGCCGCCCCGCGGCCCGGTCCTTCGCCGTCCTCTTATTTTTTCAAGCCTTTTGTTATGAAGCAACTTCTCGTTCTGGGCCTCCTGGGCCTGGGGGCCGCCGCGCCGGCCCGGGCGCAGGCGCCGGCCCCCCCTGCCGCCAAGGCAGAATCCCCCTACCGCGCCTCGGCCACCAAGGTCAACGACCTGGTGCACACCAAACTCGACGTGCGCTTCGACTACGCCAAGCGCTACCTCTACGGCAAAACCTGGATTACGCTCAAGCCCCACGGCTACCCCACCGACTCGCTGCGGCTCGACGCCAAGGGCATGGACATCAAGGCCGTGGCGATGATGAACGGCGAGGCGCAGCAGCCCCTGAAGTACACCTACACCGACGCTGCCAACCTGCGCATCAACCTGGGCAAAACCCTGAAGCCCGGCGAAGCCTACACCGTGTACATCGACTACGTGTCGAAGCCCAACGAGCTCAAGGTGCAGGGCAGCGCCGCCATCACCGACGCCAAGGGCCTGTACTTCATCAACCCCGACAGCACGGAGAAGGGCAAGCCCGTGCAAATCTGGACGCAGGGCGAGACCGAAGGCTCGTCGGCCTGGTTCCCGACCATTGACCGGCCCAACCAGAAAACGACCCAGGAAATCAGCCTGACCGTGCCCAGCAAGTACGTCACGCTCAGCAACGGCCGCCTCGACGGCTCGAAGCCCGCCGGCCCCGGCCTGCGCACCGACACCTGGAAAATGGAGCTGCCCCACGCGCCCTACCTGTTTATGATGGCCGTGGGCGACTTTAAAGTCTACAAGGACACCTGGCGCGGCAAGGACGTGAGCTACTACCTGGAGCCCAAGTACGCGCCCTTCGCCAAGCAGATTTTCGGCAACACGCCCGACATGCTGGAGTTCTTTTCCACCCGCCTCGACGTGGAATACCCCTGGAACCGCTACGCCCAGATAGTGTGCCGCGACTACGTGAGCGGGGCCATGGAAAACACCACCGCCACCCTGCACGGCGAGCAGGTGCAGCTGACCGACCGCGAGCTGCTCGACCGCGAGTACACCGGCGAGTCCGTCATCGCCCACGAGCTGTTTCACCAGTGGTTCGGCGACTACGTGACGGCCGAGTCCTGGGCCAACATCACCGTGAATGAGACCATGGCCGACTTCTCCGAAGGACTTTACGCCGAGCACAAGTACGGCCGCGACGCCGCCGATGCCCACTACTACCGCTACCTGCGCCGCTACCTGAGCAGCCCGCGCGACGCCACCAAAAACCTCGTGCGCTTCCACTACGACAGCCAGGAGGACGTGTTCGATTTGGTGAGCTACCAGAAGGGCGGCGCCATCATGGACATGCTGCGCACCTACCTGGGCGACGACGTGTTCTTCGCCGGCCTGCAGAAATACCTCAAGGACAACGCCCTCGGCAACGGCGAGGCCCACCAACTGCGCCTGGCGTTCGAGGCTACTTCGGGCCAGGACTTGAACTGGTTTTTCAACCAGTGGTACTTCGCCTCCGGCCACCCCGTGGTCAGCATCGACTACGCCTGGGACGCGGCGAACAAGACCCAGTCCGTGACCGTGAAGCAGACCCAGCCCGGCCAGCCGTTCCGCCTGCCCTTCACCATCGACTACTACGTGAAGGGCAAGGTGCAGCACCAGGCGGTGGTGATGACCGAAGCCACCCAAACCTTCCGCATGCCCCTGGCCGCCAAGCCCGAGCTGGTGAACGTGGACGCCGCCAAAAAGACCCTGTGGCAGAAAACCGACAACAAACCGATGAGCGAGTACGCCTACCAGTACGCCCACGCGCCCCTGTTTGTGGACCGGCGCGAGGCGGTGGACGCCGCGGCCAAGCTGCACGCCACCGACGCCACGGCCCGGGGCATCGTGCTGGCGGGCCTCAACGACAAATTCTACAGCGTGCGCCGGGGCGCCATCGAGCCGCTGAAGCTCGACGACCCCGCCGTGGCCAAAGTCGCCGGGGCCGCCCTCCGCAAGCGGGCCGCCATCGAAAAGGAGCCCGCCGTCATGGCCTCGCTGCTCACGGCCCTGGCCAAGCTGAAGGACAAGAAGGACGAGAAATTATTCACCCAGCAGCTCGGCAGCCAGTCGTACAACGTGCAGGGCGCCGCCCTGCGGGCCTTTGCTGCGGTGCAGCCCGCCCAGGGCCTCGCCCGCGCCAAAGCCTTTGAAAAAGACGAGCACGACGCGCTGGCCCAGGCGGTGGTGGCAGTGTACGCCAAAGCGGGCGGCCCCGCCGAGTGGGCCTACGTGCGCGACCGGTACGACGCGGCCCGCCCGCAAGCCAAATTCAACCTGGCCGAACCGATGGCCGGCCTGATGAACCGCCTCGACGACCCCGCCGCCTTCAACGAAGGCGTGGCCCGCATCCGCGACCTCGGCGTGAAATTCAAGAGCTACGGGGCCGACCAAATGGCCGTCGGCCTGCTGCAAGCCGCCGCCAAGGGCCAGGCCAGCCGCGCCAACGCCAGCGCCGCCCAGCAAGCCGTCGACAAGGCCGTGGAGGAAATCAAGAACGCCAAGTAACCGCCCGTGCCTTTGCCCGGCGCTGGCCGAACCACCTGAAGCGTGGGGACCGGTACCGGCCAAACCTCCTGAGGTGTCTGTGCGGCCCCGGCCACGAGTCTCCAAAAAGAAAGCCCGCTGTATTCCAGCGGGCTTTCTTTTTGTCCTCGCCGCGAAGCGCGCTGCGAAACGAAGTGGGTGCGGGGCTGACCGCCGCCCGTCGTTGCCCGAATACGACGTACACGGTCCAACGACGGGCGGGGGCCAGCCCCGCACCCTACTTCGCAGGGAGTGTAACTCAGGAATCAGAGCGGTTTCGGTTCCCGGGCCGTGTTGGGAGTTAAAAGTCAGATGAACTGCTTTTTAACTTCTAACTCTCAACTTTTAACTCCCCTCAAAACCGGTCCTGACTCCGCAACTGGTCTGATTATTCGCTCAGCGGGTTGCTTCGGCCGTCTGGCTGTCTTTCTTTTTACCGGGGGGCTTGTGGTCAGCGGCAGCCGCGCCGTTGCCGTTGGCTTGGTGGGAGCCTTGGGAGGAGTTTGCATTGTGCTTACTCTCCGCGGGCGCCTCGGTGCCGTAGATGTGCTCCATCTCGCGGAACACGGCCAGGCCATCTACTTCCAGGTCCTTGAGCAGGCCGTCGTGCAAGTCGTACACGAGGCCGTGCAGGCGGGGCGGGTTGTCGCCGCGCATGGCATTCTGGATGATGTTGGTCTTGGCCAGGTTGCGCACCTGCTCGATGACGTTGAGCTCCACCAGGCGCTTGGCCCGCTGGGCATCATCCTTGATGCGCAAAATCTCGGTTTCGTGCAGGCGGATGACGTCGCGGATGTGGGTCAGCCAATTATCAATCAGGCCGTACTGCTTGTTGCTGGCCGCCGCCGCCACGCCGCCGCAGCCGTAGTGGCCCACCACCAGAATGTCCTTCACCCCGAGCACTTCCACGGCGTATTGCAGCACGCTGAGCAGATTCATGTCGGTGTGCACCACCAGGTTGGCGATGTTGCGGTGCACGAACATCTCGCCCGGCCCGGTGCCGGTGATGCCCGAGGCCGGCACCCGCGAGTCGGAGCAGCCGATGAACAGGTACTTGGGTTTCTGGCCCTTGGCCAGGCGCTCGAAAAATTCGGGGTCGCCGGCATTTTTTTCAGCGACCCACTTGCGGTTGTTAGCGATGATATTTTCTACTCCGGTCATGGTTACGTGGGAAGGTTTGGGAATGAGAAATTGAGCAGGCACGGGAGCGTAAATTACCAAGAAATGCCAGAAGAGCAGCCCGCGGCCGGCTAGTGCCCGGCCAGGTCCACTTGCCGGATGCCGCGCATCTCCAGCTCGATGCCCCGGGCCGGCGCCGCCCGCCGAAACGCCTCCAGGGCCTCCAGCACGTCGTGGTCGATGACGTGGGAGTTGGTGCCGTCGAGGATGACGCGGCTGCCGGCGGGCAGCTGTTCGAGGGTGGTGACGATGCTGGCCTTGTTGAGGAATGAGACGTGCTCGGGCAGGCGCAAGTGCATGTGCTCCGGGTCGGCTTTGTCGTCGGCCGTGTCGCGCCACAGGTACGAGCCGGCCTTGGAGTTGTCGCGCAGGATGAAGAAGAACCCCAACACCAGCCCGATGCTTACTCCCTTGAGCAAATCAGTGAACAGCACGGCCGCGATGGTGATGATGAAGGGGACGAACTGCTCGCGGCCCAACTGCCACTGCTTCCGGTACAGGGCCGGCTTGGTGAGCTTGTAGCCCACCATCAGCAGCACCGCGGCCAGGGCCGACAGCGGAATCAGGTTCAGCACCGAGCCCAGAAACAAGAGGCTCACCAGCAGCAGCAGGCCGTGGATGAAGGCCGCCAGCCGGGTCTGGCCGCCGGCGCTGATGTTGGCCGACGAGCGCACGATGACCGCCGTGATGGGCAGGCCGCCGAGCAGGCCGCTCACGAGGTTGCCCGCGCCCTGGGCCATCAGCTCGCGGTTGGTGGGCGTGTGGCGCTTTTGGGGGTCGAGGTTATCGACGGCTTCCACGCTGAGCAGCGTTTCGAGCGAGGCCACAATGGCAATGGTGAGGGCCACGCCGTAGGTGGCGGGCCGGCGCAGGGCGCTGAAGTCGGGAAAGGTCATCTCGCCCACCAACTGCTGCAACGACGACACCACCGGCAGGGTCACGAGGTGCTCGGGGCGCACCTGCAGGCCGGGGGCCACCACGTGCAGGAGCTGGTTGAGGCTGACCGCGGAAATAACGGCCACCAGCGCCCCCGGCACGAGCCGCACCCAGGCCCGCTGGCGCAGGGCCGGCGTGTCCCAGAGTAGCATCAGGCCCAGCGCCACCGCGCCCACCAGTACCGAGCCCGGGCTTAGCCCGCGCACGGCCGAGCCAATGGCGGAAAACGTGTTCAGGCCGTCGAACTGCGAGAAGTTCATGTCCTCAAAGTAGTCCGAGTCGGCGCCGAGAAAGTGAGGCAGCTGTTTCAAAATCAGGATAATGCCGATGGCGGCCAACATGCCCCGGATAACAGCCGCCGGGAAGTACAGGGCGATGATGCCCGCCCGGGCCACGCCCATGATTATCTGCATGACGCCAGCCACCACCGTGGCCGCCAGCACCGCCTGAAACGAGCCCAGCGTGGCGATGGCCGCCAGCACGATGGTGGTGAGGCCGGCCGCCGGCCCGCTCACGCTCACCGCCGAGCCGCTCAGCCAGCTCACCAGCACTCCGCCCACGATGCCCGCCACCACGCCGGCCAGCAAAGGCGCTCCCGAGGCCAGCGAAATGCCCAGGCACAGCGGCAAGGCAACCAGAAACACCACCAGCCCGGCCGGCGCGTCCTGGCCGAGGGTGCTAAAAAGGGGGGCCTTGGGCGGACGCACGACCGGACCAGCGCCTTTGGCAATGGGCACTCCGGTGCGTGCCGGGGTAGAGGTAATTTGCGACATCGATAAAAATATAACTGAAGCCTGGTTGCCAAAGCACTTCCCGGGGCAAGGCCTGCGGAAATACGAGGGCAAGATTACGCGGGCCCTATTAAGACGGAATTAAAGCCGAGTTAAAAGGGCATTAAAACCAGAATATTGCCATTAGATAGCTCTTAAGGGCCATTCCAGCCACACTTGCGTGCCCTGTCCCGGCTCGCTTTCCAGGCGCACGGTACCGCCGTGCAGGGCCATGATGCGGGCCGTGAGCGGCAGCCCGATGCCGTGCCCCGGCACTACCCGGGCCGCCGCCGCCCGAAAAAACGGCACGAACACCTGCTGCAAATCCGCGGCCGTCAGCCCCGGGCCCTCGTCCGCCACCAGCAGCGTGAGCCGCTGGGGAGTCCGGGCCAGCGTGGCCGTAACGGTTCCGCCGGTACCCGCCGAAAACTTGCAGGCGTTGTCGAGCACGTTCAGCAGGGCCGACAGCAGCAGGGCCTCGTTGCCCCGCACGGCGAAGGCGCGGGCGTCGGCCTCGTCGCCAAAGTCGAGGTCGACGCGGCAGGTGGGGTGGCGGCGCAGGAGCTGCTCGTGGGCCAGCAGCAGCACCTCGTCGAGGCGCACCCGGGCCATGGGCACCTGCGAGGGGTCGTCGGAGGCGCGGGCAATTTGCAGCAACCCATTGGTGAGCTCGTTGAGCTGCCGCGACGAATCGAGGGTGCTTTGCAGCACGCGCCGGTACTCGGCGGGGGTGCGCTCAGCTTGCAGCAGCGCCACTTCCAGCTCGCCGATGAGGGCCGTGAGCGGGGTGCGCAGCTCGTGGGAAGCGTCGCGCACGAAGGTGCGCTGCCCGGCGAAAGCCGATTCGAGCCGGTCGAGCAGGCGGTTGAAGCGCTGGGCCAGGCGGCCCAGCTCGTCGGTGGCGCCGTCGGCCTGGGTGAGGCGCTGGCTCAGGTCGGTGGCCGTGATGCCGTCCACCTCCTGCACCATGCGCCGCAGCGGGTGCAAGGCCTGCCCGGCAAACACCCAGCTCCCGACGCCCATGGCCACCAGGGCCGCCAGCAGCCCCCCGGCCAGCAGCCGCCGCAGCTGCCCCAGCTGCTGGCGGCTGTCCTCGTCCACCGACGAGGCCACCACCACCAGCGGCCCCAGGCGGGCGTCGTGGTAGAGCAGGCCCACGGTTTCGTGGTAATTGGTTTCGGGCTCCAGCACGGCGCTGCCCGAGCGGCGCACCTCGGCCAGCCACGCGGCGGGCACGGGCATGGCCGGCCCCTGCCCTTCCCGGAACACCAGCTTGTTGGCCGCGTCGTACACGCGGCCTTCTTCGGCGGGCAGCGTGCGGTACAGCTGCCGCAGGTAGCGCCGGTACGAGGCTTGCTGGCCGGGGTCGCCGGAATCCTGCTGGCCGTCGGCGTAGGCGTGGCCCACCACCAGCGTCCGCTTAAACAGGCTCTGGGTGAACAGGGTCCGCCGGGACTGCGAAGTGGCAAAGTAGATGGCCAGCGCAAACAGCAGCAGCGTCACGACCAGAATGGAGCCAAACTGCAGCGCAAGACGAAGGCGAATAGACATTCCTGATGATGTGCTGATTATTCGATGTGCTGATTGGTCTTTACAGTACAAATTCAATCGATTAGCCCGGTTAATTTTAGCAAACGACGCACCGCTGGCATTGGCGCTTGCCTCGTTGAACGCAGCACATCAGCTATTCACTCTTCATCACGTAGCCCATGCCCACCAGCGTGTGAATCAGCTTGGGCTCAAATCCTTTGTCGATTTTTTTGCGCAGGAAGTTGATGTACACGTCAATTACGTTGGAGCCCGTATCGAAGCTCATGTCCCAGACGTGTTCCAGCAGGTTGGCCCGCGACACCACCCGGCCCTGGTTCCGCAGCAAGTATTCGAGCAGGGAAAACTCGCGCGCCGTGAGCTGCACCACCTGGCCGGCCCGCTCTACGCGCTTGGCGCCGGGGTCGAGGGTGAGGTCGGCCAGCCGCAGCACGGCTTTGGGGGCGGGCGCTTCGGTGCGGCGCCGCACCAGGGCCCGCAGCCGGGCCAGTAGCTCTTCAAACGCGAAGGGCTTGACCAGGTAGTCGTCGGCCCCGGCGTCGAGGCCGCGGATTTTGTCGTCGGTTTCGCCCAGTGCCGTGAGCATGAGGATGGGCACGCCGGGGTCGTGGGCGCGCACCTGGCGGCACACTTCCAGGCCGCTCAGGCCGGGCAGCATCTGGTCCAGAATCAGGCAGTCGTACTGGGTGGTCTGGGCCCGGCGCAGGCCCAGCAGGCCGTCGGCGGCGAGGTCCACGGTGTAGTCTTGCTCGGTGAGGCCCCGGTGCAGGAACGCCGCCACCGACGGCTCGTCTTCGACTAAAAGAATTTTCATGGGGCCGGAAGGTAGGGCCGGGCGCCCCAACAAGCAGCCGGCCCTCCCCGGCGGCACGCGCCGCGCGGGGAGGGCCGGCCGGGTGGCAGGCAAAAGCCAAACGGCCCGCGGCGTTACCGCGCGGCCACCGCGCCCGGGGCGCGGCCATCCTGATTGCCGGCTGGTTCGCTGGCAGTCACCTCAGTTGTGGCCCTCCCACCCGGCCGAGCGGCGCGGCCGGCAGCCGGACGCCCACGACCAACGGCGCCAGCAGGAGCGTGGCCAAATAATTGCAAAAACGCCGCTGAATATCCGAGTACACGATGCGGAAAGGCGAAATGACGACTGCGGGGGCCCGCCTCAGCCACCGCACTGCGAGTGCCGAATTTAGGCTCTTTGGGTTGAGTACCCGGGGCCATTTTAGCCTAACCACGGTTTTTCCCCGACCAAGTAGAATGCCTTCTCGCCGGACCCTAGAACCTCGTCTGCCGACGGCCAAGCTTCCGCGGTTTCATTTCCAAAGCCCCGCTGGCAAGGGCTTCCCGGGGTTGCCGCCAACAAATTGGCAGGCGGTTAAGAAACGACCCGAAAGCACGCCGCAGCGGGCGGGCCGAAGCAGCCCGCCCGCGCAACTAAATCCAATCAGGAGAGTTAAAAGCGCGGGCGGGCTGCTTCGGCCAGCGGGCGCCAGATAAGGCCCGGCGCCTGCGGGTTTCCCTCAACGATGACCGAACTCCAACGCCTGCTCCTGGCCTACGACCAGCACCGCGCCGTCGCGCGGCCCTGCGCCCTGGCCACGGTGGTGGAGGTGCTGGGCTCGGCCTACCGCCGCCCCGGCGCCCGCATGCTCGTGGCCGACGACGGCCAACTGACCGGCGCCATCAGCGGCGGCTGCCTGGAGGGCGACGCCCGCCAGCGTGCCCGGCAGGCCATTTTCCGGGGGGCGCCGGCCCTCGTCACCTACGACACGCGCGACGAGGACGACCCGCGCCACGGCCTGGGCCCCGGCTGCCAGGGCGTGGTCCGCATCCTGCTAGAGCCGTTGGACTTTGCCGACGCCGACAACCCCATGGAGCTGCTGCGTGGTTTCGCCCGCTGCCCCGAGCCCGCCGTGCTGGCCACCGTGTTCAGCACCGACGGCGCGCTTGGGCTGCGGGCCGGCGTGGGCCAGCGCCTGCTGCTCACGGCGACGGGCGTGGTGCGGGGCGCCCCCGCCTTGGCCGCGTCGCTGGCCGACGCCGGCCGCGCCACCTTGGCCCGGGGAACGTCGCAGGTGCTGGACATTGAAACCGACGCCGGCCCGGTGCGCGCGCTGGTCGAGTTGCTGACCCCGCCGTTGCGCGTCATCATCTACGGCGCCGGCAACGACGCCCAGCCGCTGGTGCGCCTCGCCGCCTCGCTCGGCTGGCACCTCACCGTGCTCGACGGCCGGCCGAACCTGGCCACGCCAGCCCGCTTCCCCGAAGCCGCGGAGGTACGCACGGTGCCCGTGGCCGCCATCGCCGACGAAACTCCCGGCGATGCCTACGCCGTGCTGCTCAGCCACAACTACGCCTACGACCTGGCGGCGCTCGAACTGCACCTTTCAACCAATACGCCTTACATCGGCCTGCTGGGCCCGCGCGCCAAAGCCGACCGGCTGCTGGAGGAGCTGGCTTTGAGCGAAGCCGAGCAGCAGCAGTTGCTGCGCACGCGCTTGCACAGCCCCATTGGCCTGGACCTGGGCAGCGAAACCCCGGAAGAAATTGCCCTGGCCATCGTGGCCGAAATTCAGGCGACCTGCCAGCAGCGCAACGGCCGGCCCTTGCGGGAGCGGGCGGGCACGGGGCACTTGACGGACGTTGCGCCCGGAGTTGAAAGGGGGTGATTAAGAAGTTTCACGGTGAGATTTTGTCTTCGTGAAACTTCTTTTACTTCGTTTTACTTCCGGGCGAAACGCTACCCGGCACCGCCGCTTCCGATTTGCGCCGCCCCGGGTGGTGTCCCGAAAGGCCGCGCCTCCGTCGAGGGAATGCTGCGCCTTGGTCGATAAGCCGCAACTGCGCGCGGATGGGCCGGTTACCTTTCTGCTCCCACCTCAACCATTTCCGGGCTCGGGCAGTTAACACCGCTTGCGGCGGGACCCGAACCGAACGGTTTCATTTGACAGTGCAGTGATATGTGGATAGTTAGACTGGCGCTGGCCCGCCCCTACACCTTTGTGGTCATGGCCTTGCTCATCCTGGTGGGCGGCGGGCTGACCATCCGGCGCATGGCGGTCGACATTTTTCCCGACATTCCGATTCCGGTGGTAGGCGTGGTGTGGGGCTACGCGGGCATTGCCCCCGAGGAGATGAACCAGCGCATCGTGGTGCCCGTGGAGCGGGCCATTACCACGACGGTGAACAACGTGGAGCACATCGAGAGCCAAAGCCTGAAGGGCACCGGGCTGATTAAGGTGTTCTTCCAGCCCGGCACCAACCCCGACGCGGGCGTGGCCCAGCTCACGGCCATCACCCAGACGCTGCTGCGCGCCCTGCCGCCGGGCATCACGCCGCCGCTCATCATCCGCTACTCGGCCTCGAACGTGCCCATTGCCCAGACCTCGCTCAGCTCCGAGACGCTGGGCGAGTCGGACCTGTTCGATGCGGCCAACGCCTTCATCCGGCCGGGGCTGGCGGTGGTGCAGGGCGCCTCGGTGCTGCTGCCGAATGGTGGCAAGCCGAAGCAGATTATGGTCGACCTCGACCCCGACAAGCTGGCCGGCAAAAACCTGAGCGGCAACGACGTGGTGAACGCCCTGCTGGCCCAGAACCTCATTATTCCGGCCGGCTCGGCCAAAATCGGCGACCGGGAATACGACGTCAAGCTCAACTCCAGTCCCGAGGCCATTGCCACGCTCAACGACCTGCCCGTGAAGGAGGTAAATGGCACCACGGTTTACATCCGCGACGTGGCTTTCGTGCACGAGGGCGCGGCCGTGCAAACCAACATCGTGCGCCAGAACGGCCGCCGCACGGCCATCATCCCTATCCTGAAGAGCGGGTCGGCGAGCACGCTCGACATCATCGACAAAATCAAAAAGGCGCTGCCCACCATCCAGGCCAACGCCCCGCCCGGCCTCAACATCAAGCTGCTGTTCGACCAGTCGTTTTTCGTGCGGGCCAGCATCAAGGGCGTCATCGTGGAGGCCTGCATCGCGGCGGCCCTCACGGCGCTGATGATACTGCTGTTTCTGGGCTCGTGGCGCTCCACGCTCATCATCGCCACCAGCATTCCGCTGAGCATCCTGGTCAGCATCATCGTGCTGAACGTGCTGGGCCAGACGCTCAACATCATGACCCTGGGCGGCCTGAGCCTGGCCGTGGGCATCTTGGTGGACGACGCGACGGTGGAAATCGAGAACATCCACCGCAACATGGGCATGAAGAAGCTGCTTAAGCGCAGCATTCTGGACGGGGCCCAGCAGATTGCCACGCCGGCGCTGGTGGCTACGCTGGCCATCTGCATCGTGTTCGTGCCGGTGTTTTTCCTGGGCGGGGTGGCGTCGGCCATTTTCGCGCCGCTGGCCACGGCCGTGATTTTCGCCATGCTCGCCTCCTACCTGCTGAGCCGGACCCTGGTGCCCACGCTGGTGATGTACCTGCTGCGCAAGGAGCTGCCCATCTACCACGCTTTGGAAGAGCCCGAACTGCCCAGCGCCCGCACCCGCAACGGCCAGCCGGTGAGCCAGGTGGAGCGGGAGCTGGAAGCCCTGCGCCGTGAGCAGTACGACCAGGCCCACGCCAGCGTATCGGCCGCGGACGAGGTGGGGCAGGAAATCACCGACGCCGAGCGGAAGTCGGCCAAGGGCATCACCAAAACCTGGGTGTGGAAGCTGCACGTGGCCTTCGACCACCGGTTTGAGAAATTCCGGGCGGGCTACGGCGCGGCGCTGGCCTGGGCGCTGGCCCACCGGCCGCTGGTCGTGACGGCCTTCGTGGTGCTGTTCGTGGGCTCGCTGGGGCTGTTTCCGCTCATCGGCCAGAACTTCTTCCCGACCGTGGACGCCGGCCAACTGCGCTTGCACGTGCGGGTGCCCACCGGCACGCGGGTGGAGGAAACCGAAGCCCGCTTCAAGCAGGTGGAGGCCGTGATTAGGAGCGTGATTCCGGCCGAGGAGCTGGACCTGGTGCTCGACAACATCGGCCTGCCGGTCATCCCCATCAACCTGCTGCTGAGCGACAATCCCACCATCGGGGCCGGCGACGGCGAAATCCTGGTGAGCATGAAGGAGGAGCACGGGCCGACGGGCGAGTACATCAACGAAATCCGCCGCCGCCTGCGCCGCGAGCAGCCCGACCTCACGTTCTTCTTCCAGCCGGCCGACATCGTGAACCAGACGCTGAACTTCGGCCTGCCCGCCCCGATTGACATCCAGGTGATTGGGCGCGACAAGGCCGCCAACCAGCGCATCGCGGGCGAGCTGCGGGCCAAGATTACCAAGGTACCCGGCGTGGTCGACGCCTTCATCTACCAGGCTTTCGACCAGCCGCAGCTGCGCGTGGATATTGACCGGGTGCGGGCCCAGCAGGCCGGGCTGGCCCAGCGCGACATCGCCAACAACGTGCTGGTCAGCCTCTCCTCCAGCACCCAGACCAACCCCAACCAGTGGCTCAACCCCACCACGGGCGTCAACTACACAGTGGCCGTGCAGACGCCGCCGCGGGCCCTGTCCACGCTCGACGAGCTGGGCAACATCGGCGTGACCAGCGCCACCCAGCCCGAAGCCCAGTTGCTGAGCAGCTTCGCCACCGTGCGCCGCACCCAGACCACGGCCGTGGCCTCGAACTACAACATCCAGCGCACCGTGGACCTGTACGCCAGCGTGAGCGGCCGCGACCTGGGCGGCGTGAGCACGGACATCCGCCGGATTCTGGCCGAGGCCGAGAAGAAGCTGCCCAAAGGCACCACGCTAGCCCTGCGCGGGCAGGCCGACTCGATGCGCACGTCCTTCATTGGGCTGGGGCTGGGACTGGCCGGCGCCATCGTGCTGGTGTACCTGCTGATGGTGGTCAACTTCCAGAGCTGGCTCGACCCGCTCATCATCATCACGGCGCTGCCCGGGGCGCTGGCGGGCATTTTGTGGATGCTGTTCGTGACCCAGACCACGCTCAGCGTGCCGGCCCTGATGGGCGCCATCATGTGCATCGGCGTGGCCACGGCCAACAGCATTCTGCTGGTCACCTTCGCCAACGAACGGCGCGAGGAAGAGCCCGACCTCTCCCCGCTCGACGCGGCCCTCGACGCCGGCTTCACCCGCCTGCGCCCGGTGCTGATGACGGCCCTGGCCATGATAATCGGCCTGCTGCCCATGTCGTTGGGCATGGGCGAGGGCGGCGAGCAGAACGCCCCGCTGGGCCGCGCCGTAATTGGCGGGCTGATGCTGGCCACGGTGACCACCCTGTTCTTTGTGCCCATCATGTTTTCATATTTGAAGAAAAGTGCGCCGGTAGCGGTTGCGCAATAATTCTTTCTCGCTGAGGTTCGCCGAGGCAGGCGCAGAGGTCCGCTGAGTCGTTCATTGTGGCCCGCCCGACCTCCGCGAGCCTCTGCGTTTACCTCAGCGAACCTCAGCGAGAAATCTTCCCCACGCCTCGATGTCCAACAACAATAGCCGCTTCTGGCTGCTCATCCTCATCGTAGCGGCCGTGTTCGCCGGCCTGTTCGCGCTGGGCTACGTGCCCCGCAGCCGGCAGGCCCAAGCCCGCGACGCCGAAGCCCGCCAGACCGCCGACGCCGCGCCCACCGTGACCGTGACACCCGCCCGAGCCGCGCCCGACACCACCACCCTGACCCTGCCCGCCGACACCCGTTCGTACCGCGAAACCTTCGTCTTCGCCCGCGCCAACGGCTTCGTCCGGTCGTGGGCGGCCGACATTGGCCAGAGGGTGCGGGCCGGGCAGGTGCTGGCCGAAGTCACCACCCCCGAGCTCGACCAGCAGATTGCCGAGGCCCGCGCCAACCTCGGCCTGGCCCGCAGCAGCTACGCCCGCCTGGCCGGCGTGGCCCTGCCCGGCGCCATCTCTAAGCAGGAGCTCGACGCGGCCCGGGCCCAGTACGCCGCCCAGCAGGCCGGGGTGCAGCAACTGCTGGCACAGCAGGCGTTTCGGCGGGTCACGGCCCCGTTCAGCGGCATCGTCACGCAGCGCAACGTGGAAGTCGGCAGCCTGGTCAGCAGCAGCAACGCCGCCGGCTCGCAACTCTTCAAGCTGGAGCAGACCGACCGGCTCCGGGCCTTCGTGCAGGTGCCGCAGAACTTCGCGCCGGCCATCAAAAACAACCTGGTGGCCGACTACCTGGTGCCGGAATTTCCCGGGCGCACCTTCGCCGGGCGGGTGGTGCGCGACGCCGGGGCCCTCGACCCCAACACCCGGACGCTGCTCACGGAAGTACTCATCCCGAACGGCCGCGGCGAGCTGCGGCCCGGCTCCTACGCCCAGGTGCGGTTCCACTTGCCGCGCACCGCGCCGGGCGTCCTCATCCCGGCTAACGCGCTGGTGCCCGGCGGCACCGATACCCGGGTGGCCACCGTGCGGGAGGGGAAAATTCACTACCAGCCCATCGTTACCGGCCGCGACTTCGGCTCGCAGCTGGAAGTGGGCCAGGGCCTGCAAGGCGGCGAGCTGCTGGTGCTGAACCCGTCCGAGACCCTGACCGAAGGGGATTCTGTGCAAACGAAAACCTTCCAAGCCCCACCCAAGCCCGCCGGCCCGCCACCCCCCAAACCCCGGCCCAACGACCCCGACGCACCACGGGTGTCGTCGCCGGTGAAATAGGTTAGTTGTCAGTTGCTCGTTGTCAGTTGTCAGGACCATCGTAACACCCTGACACCTGGACATCACTAACAACTGACAACGAGCAACTGACAACTAAAAATGACCCTTCGTCCTTCGTACGTTTTCCTTGGCTTGCTGCTCAGTGCCTGCGCCACGGCGCCGCGCTACCGGCCGCCGGCCGTGGCCACGCCCGCGGCCTGGCAGCACGCCGGGGCGGCCGACACGGCCGGCTCGCGCATTCCGACGGCGGCCGAGACGCGGGCCCGGATGCCCCCGCCGGCATTCGGCGGCGCCCTCACCCAAGCCCAGGCGACGGCCGCGCCCGCCGTAGTTGTCCCCGACACTTCCGCGGCGGCCCGCAACGCGGCGCCCCAACAGTTGCCCCAGGCGCCCCCGGAAACCGCGTGGTGGACGGTTTTTAACGACCCAGTGCTTACCCAGCTCGAAGAGCAGGCCCTGGCCCAGAACTTCACGGCCCAGGCCGCCGTAGCCCGCGTCGAGCAGGCCCGGGCGCGGCTGCAGGTGGCCAATTCCTACCGCAGCCCGGACGTCACGCTCAACCCCGCGGCCTACCGCACCCGGCTCTCAGGCCTGCGGCCGGTGCCGTTCGACGTGCCCATTCAGCCGGTGACGCAAACCCAGTACTTCGTCCCGCTCAACGTGAGCTACGAGGTGGACGTGTGGGGCCGCGTGCGGCGCAACGTGCAGGCCGCCCGCGCCGACGCCGAAGCGGCAGCGGCCGACGCGCAGGCCGTGCGCCTCTCCCTCACCGCCGATGCTGCCACTTACTACTTCGACCTGCGCGGCCTCGACGCCGAGTTGGCCGTGCTCGACAGCGCCCGGCTGGCTCGGGTGCGCAACGTGCAGTTGACCCAGGCGCGCTTCCGGGCTGGGGTCGACAATGAGATTGGCTGGCGCCGCGCCGAGACCGAGCTGGCCAACGTGGAAGCCAGCCTGCTGGAGCTGGGCCGGCAACGCGCCGGCGTGGCCGCCGCGCTGGCCACGGTGGTGGGCCAGCCCGCCAGCAGCTTCGTGCTGGCCCCGCGCCCGGGAACTGAGCTGCCCGCGGCCCCGGCCGTGCCCCTGGCCCTGCCCGCCGCCCTGCTGGCCCGCCGCCCCGACCTGCGCCGCGCCGAGCGCCAGCTGGCCGCCGCCGATGCCCGCACCGACGCCGCCCGCCTCGCCCGCCGCCCCAGCGTGCAGCTCACCGGTTTCATCGGCCCGCAGAGCGCGGAGCTGGCCAAGCTGTCGCAGATTAACAACGGCTACACCTACTATTTAGGCGGTGGCGTGGCCATTCCCATCTTTAACGGGGGCCGCCTGCGCGGCAACGAGCAGCTGGCCCAGGCCCAATACCGCGAGCTGGAGGCCCAGTACCGCGGCGCGGCCCTCGTCGCGTTTCAGGACGTGGAAACGGCCCTGGCCAATTTGCGCCTGAGCGCGGCCCAGCTCGCGGCGCAGCAGCGGGCCCTGCGTGCCGCCCGCCTGGCCGGCCGCCTCACCGAGGTGCGCTACCGCAGCGGCCTGACCAACTACTTCGAAATCGTGGACGCCGACCGCCAGACCCTCGACGCGGCCCGCCTGCTGGCCCAAACCCAGGCCGACCAGCTTCGCTACGAAGTGCTGCTGGTGCGCGCCCTGGGCGGCAATTGGTAGAAAGCGGCGGATGGATGTCGGAAATGTTGTGGCAATGCGCGGTTACGGCAGGCCGGGCGTGCGGGGGTTGCGCGCCATCGCGCTCAAAGCCCTACTGCTCGTCGCCACTCCTGGTTTTCAAGTGACTGTCAAAAATCGTACGTGGCAGCCGCACGATGTAGAGACGCATAGTTGCGTCTCGTCGTAGGACGATAACGCCGGAGCGAAACCCACACGGCGCGGACGACAAGACGCAACTATGCGTCTCTACCCTCGTCCTGTCGGCTCGTCGTTTTAACGCGAAAAGCTGCTGGATAATTTACTGAGCCCTGAAGGGTTGGGTTGCGGGCGGACTGCGCTGTGCAGTTCTCCGAAGCATCGGAACAAGATGTTCGAGCGGCAACGCAACGCTGCGGTAATTCGGTTGTCATTTCAATTAAAATTTGTGCCCATCTTTACAAACCTGCTTTCCTATTCCCAAATTCCTACGCTGCTTTGAAACGACGCGACTTTGTGGGACTGACCGGCCTGGCGGCCGGCGCCCTGTTTTTGCCCAGTCTGCCCAGCCTCGGCGGCACCCTGGTGGACCCCGCCCGCCTGCTGGAGCCGGGCCCGGACCCCGCCGCCAAAAAGCGCCTGGCCGACGCGGCCCTCAACGCCGCCAAGAGCGCCGGGGCCAGCTACGCCGACGTACGCATCGGCCGCTACCTCAACCAGAGCATCTTTACCCGCGAGAAGCAGGTGCAGAACATCGCCAGCGGCGAGCGCTTCGGAGCCGGGGTACGGGTGCTGGCCAACGGCACCTGGGGCTTTGCCGCCACCAATTCGGTGACCGAAGCGGGCCTGGCCAAAGCCGCCCAGTTGGCCGTGCAAATTGCCAAGGCCAACGCTAAAGTGCAGAAGGAAAAGGTGCAGCTGGCTCCGCAAAAGGGCTTCGGCGAAGTGAGTTGGAAAACGCCCATTCAGCAGAATTCTTTCGAGGTGCCCATTGCCCAGAAAGTGGAGCTGCTGCTGGCGGCCAACGCCCGGGCCACCGACAACGGCGCCAGCTTTGTGAACTCCTCGTTGTTTCAAATCAACGAGCAGAAATATTTTGCCAGCACCGACGGCTCCTACATCGACCAGGACGTGCACCGCATCTGGCCCACGTTCAGCGTGACGGCCATCGACCGCGCCACGGGCAAGTTCCGCACCCGCGACGCCCTGAGTGCGCCCATGGGCCTGGGCTACGAGTACCTTACCCCCAAGGCCGCCGACAAGATTGCGGGCGCCGCCGGCACGGGCCTTATCGGCTACCGCAACAGCTACGACATGCTGGAAGACGCCGCCCTGGCCGGCAAGCAGGTGAAGGAAAAACTGACGGCCAAGTCGGTGACGGCCGGCAAGTACGACTTGGTGCTCGACCCCAACCACTTGGGCCTGACCATTCACGAGAGCGTGGGCCACCCCACGGAACTCGACCGCGTGCTGGGCTACGAGGCCAACTACGCCGGCACTTCGTTCGCCACCCAGGAGTGGCGCGCCAAGAAGCTGCCCTACGGCTCGAAGCTGGTTAACATCGTGGCCGACAAAACCCAGGTGGGCTCGCTCGGCGCCGTGGGCTACGACGACGAGGGCGTGAAGACCAAGCGCTGGGACCTCATCAAAGAGGGCATGTTGGTGGACTACCAGAAAATCCGCGACCAGGCGCACATCGTGGGCCAGACCGAGTCGGACGGCTGCTGCTACGCCGACTCCTGGGACTCGGTGCAGTTCCAGCGCATGCCCAACGTGAGCCTGCAGCCGGGCAAGGCAAAAATGAGCGTGGACGACATGATTAAGAGCGTCGACAAGGGCATCTACATTGCCGGGCGGGGCTCCTATTCCATCGACCAGCAGCGCTACAACTTCCAGTTCGGCGGGCAGGTGTTTTACGCCATCGAGAAAGGAAAAATCACCGAAATGCTCGAAGACGTGGCTTACCAGGCCAACACCCAGGAGTTCTGGAATTCTTGTGCCGCCATTTGCGACGAGTCGGACTACCGCTTGTTCGGCTCGTTCTTCGACGGTAAGGGCCAGCCCTCGCAGGTATCCGCCGTAAGCCACGGCTCTTCGACCACGCGCTTCAACGGCGTGAACGTGATTAACACGGCCCGCAAAATCGGGTAACGGGGGACCTCACCCCCGGCCCCTCTCCCAAAGAGAGGGGAGCCTGACGCCAGGGCCGAACCGGTGCCCCCTCTCCGCGGGAGAGGGGGTCAGGGGGTGAGGTCCTCGCCCGAACATCAATTAAATCAGCCCATCAACCCATGGCCATCCTCTCCAAAGACGAAGCGCACACCATCCTCAAACAAGTCCTGGGCTTCAGCACGGCCGACGAGTGCGACGCCACGCTCAGCGGCAGCACCGGCGGCAACGTGCGCTCGGCCCGCAACTCCATCAGCACGGCCGGCGCCGTCGACAACGTCTCGCTGGCCATCGAAAGCCGCTTCGGCAAGCGCTCAGGCGTGGCCACCTGCAACGAGTTCGACGAGGCCACCCTACGGCGCTGCGTCAAGCGGGCCGAGGAAATCGCCCGGCTCGCGCCCGAGAGCCCGGAGTACGTACCGCTACTCGGGCCGCAACAGTACCCGGCGTCGCCCGCCTCGTTTGCGCAGCGCACGGCCGCCATCACGCCCGATTACCGCGCCCAGCAGATTGGGGCCAGCATGGCGCTCTGCGAGGCCAAAAAGCTCTCGTCGGCGGCCTTTTTCAACGACTCGGCTAGCTTCGTGGCCAAGCGCAACTCCAAGGGTCTGGAGGCCTATCAGCAGCTTACCAATCTGGATTTTTCCATCACTGTGCGCACGGCCGACGGCACCGGCTCGGGCTACGCCATTGCGAACTACTCGGACCTGGGCAAGTTCGACGCCGCCCGCCTCACCCGCGTGGCCGCCGACAAAGCCGCCTCCTCGGTGGGCGCCAAGGCCATCGAGCCGGGCAAGTACACCGTCATCCTCGAGCCCGCGGCGGCCATCGATTTGCTGAGCAACATGATGCGGTCGATGGACGCGCGCAACGCCGACGAGGGCCGCAGCTTTCTGAGCAAGAAAGGCGGCGGCAACAAGAAGGGCGACAAAGTATTCGACGAGCGGGTCACCATTTACTCCGACCCCACCAACGCCGAAGTACCCGACCTGACCTTCGCCGGCGACGGCCGCCCGCAACAAAAAGTAACCTGGGTGGAGAAGGGCGTGGTGAAAAACCTGTACGCCTCGCGCTTCTGGGCCCAGAAGGCTGGCATCCCGGACATTGCCCCGCCCGGCGGCTGGATAATGGAAGGCGGTACCCAGAGCACGGCCGAATTGATTAAAGGCACCGCCAAGGGCATTCTGGTTACCCGCCTGTACTACATCCGCGCGGTGGACCCGCAGACGCTGCTTTATACCGGCCTCACCCGCGACGGCACGTTCTACATCGAAAATGGCGTCATCAAGTTTCCGGTCAAGAACTTCCGCTTCAACGAGAGCCCCGTCATCATGCTCAACAACCTGGAAGCCATCGGCAAGCCGGTGCGGCTGAACGGTAACCTGGTGCCGCCGCTCAAAATCCGCGACTTCACCTTCACCAGTCTCTCGGACGCGGTGTAACCTCAAGAGACCCCCATGGGGCCGGCCCCCTCTCCCGCGGAGAGGGGGAGCCTGATGAAAGTTAAAAATGATGAGTCAAGGAGTTAAAGAGAAGAAGATCATTTTTAACTGAATAACTGAGCAAAACCGGTTCCCCCTCTCTTTTGGAGAGGGGGTCAGGGGGTGAGGCTTCCCCGGTCAAACATTCTTTAGCATAAATTCAACAAACCACACGAACACCTTTTTCCAATGAAACGACGCGACTTTGTGGGACTGACCGGCCTGGCGGCCGGGGCCCTGTTTTTGCCCAGCCTGCCCAGCCTCGGCGGCACCCTGGTGGACCCCGCCCGCTTGCTGGAGCCGGGCCCGGACCCCGCCGCCAAAAAGCGCCTGGCCGACGCCGGCCTGAACGCGGCCAAAGCGGCCGGCGCCACCTACGCCGACGTGCGCATCGGGCGCTACCTCAACCAGGGCATTTTCACCCGCGAGAAGCAGGTGCAGAACATCGCCAGCACGGAGAGCTACGGCGCTGGAATTCGGGTGATTGCCGGCGGCACCTGGGGCTTTGCCTCGACCAACAACGTGACCGAGGCCGGCCTGGCCAAAGCCGCGCAGCTGGCCGTGCAGATTGCCAAGGCCAACTCAAAAGTGCAGAAGGAGAAGGTCCAGTTGGCCCCGCAAAAAGGCTTCGGCGAGGTGGCCTGGAAGGCGCCCATTGCGCAAAACGCGTTTGAGGTGCCCATCAAGGACAAGGTGGATTTGTTGCTGGGCGTGAACGCCAAGGCGTTGGAGTTGGGCGTGTCGTTCATCAATTCGGTGCTGTTTCAGGTAAATGAGCAGAAATACTTTGCCAGCACCGACGGCTCCTACATCGACCAGGACATTCACCGGATTTACCCCACATTTGGCGTCACGGCCATCGACCGGGCCAGCGGCAAGTTCCGCTCGCGGCAGGCGCTCAGCTCGCCCATGGGCCTGGGCTACGAGTACCTCACCCCCAAGGCCGCTGACAAGGTGGCCGGGCCCCAGGGCTCCGACATCATCGGCTACAAGAACAGCTACGACATGCTGGAAGACGTGGCCGCGGCCGCCAAGCAGGTCAAGCAGAAGCTCACCGCCAAGTCGGTGGTGGCCGGCAAGTACGACCTCGTGCTCGACCCGCACCACCTGGGCCTGACCATCCACGAATCGGTGGGCCACCCCACCGAACTGGATCGCGTGCTCGGTTACGAGGCCAACTTCGCCGGCACCAGCTTCGCCACCCGCGAGTGGAAGGCCAAGAAGCTGCCCTACGGCTCGAAGATGGTCAACATCGTGGCCGACAAAACTCAAGTATCCTCGCTCGGGGCGGTGGGCTACGACGACGAGGGCGTGAAAACCAAGCGCTGGGACCTTATCAAGGACGGCCAGCTGGTGGACTACCAGAAAATCCGCGACCAGGCCCACATGGTGGGCCAGACCGAGTCCGATGGCTGCTGCTACTCGCAGTCGTGGCAGGACGTGCAGTTCCAGCGGATGCCCAACGTGAGCCTGCAGCCGGGCCAAGCCAAACTAAGCGTGGACGAGTTGGTGAGTAAAGTTGATAAAGGCATTTATATTGCCGGCAACGGCTCGTTCTCCATCGACCAGCAGCGCTACAACTTTCAGTTCGGCGGGCAGGTGTTCTACGCCATCGAGAAGGGCAAAATCACGGAGATGCTCGAAGACGTGGCCTACCAGGCCAACACGCTGGAGTTCTGGAACTCGTGCTCAGCCATCTGCGACGAATCCGACTACCGATTGTTTGGCGCATTCAACGACGGCAAGGGCCAGCCCTCGCAAAGCTCGGCCGTAAGCCACGGCTCCTCCACCACGCGATTCAACGGCGTGAACGTCATCAATACAGCTCGCAAAATTGGGTAACGTTCGCCTCACCCCCGGCCCCTCTCCGCAGGAGAGGGGAGCCAGCCGGCCCCGTACGCGGCAAAACCGGTGCCCCCTCTCTTTGGGAGAGGGGGTCAGGGGGTGAGGTCCCCCGCCCGCCCATCCACTAAATCAGCCCATCAACCCATGGCCATTCTCTCCAAAGACGAAGCGCAGAATATTCTCAAAAAAGTCCTCGGCTTCAGCACCGCCGACGAGTGCGATGCCACGCTCAACGGCAGCATCGGCGGCAATGTGCGCTCGGCGCGCAACTCTATCAGTACGGCCGGCGCCGTCGACAACGTGTCGCTGGCCATTGAAAGCCGCTTTGGCAAGCGCAGCGGCATTGCTACTTGCAATGAATTTGACGAAGCCACCTTGCAGCGCTGCGTGAAGCGGGCCGAGGAAATTGCCCGGCTCGCGCCCGAATCGCCGGAGTACATGCCGCTGCTCGGCCCCCAGACCTACCTCGACGGCAGCCGTTCCTTTGCCGCCGCCACCGCCGCCATCGACCCTGACTACCGCGCCCGACAAATCGGGGCCAGCATGGCGCTCTGCGACCAAAAGAAACTCAGCTCGGCCGGCTTCCTGGACGACTCGGTGAGCTTCGTGGCCAAGCGCAACTCCAAGGGCCTGGAGGCCTACCAGCGGGTGTCGAACGTGGTCTACAGCGTGACGGTGCGCACGCCCGACGGCACGGGCTCGGGCTACGCCGCCGCCGACTACACCGACGCGGCTAAGTTCGACGCCGCCCGCCTCACCCGCGTGGCCGCCGACAAGGCCGCCTCCTCGGTGGGCGCCAAGGCCATCGAGCCGGGCAAGTACACCGTCATCCTGGAACCCAACGCCCTGCTTTCCAACGTCGACACCTCCCTGCTCGGCGCCCTGATGGGGGCCATGGACGCGCGCAACGCCGACGAGGGCCGCAGCTTCCTGAGCAAGAAGGGCGGCGGCAACAAGAAGGGCGAAAAGCTGTTCGACGAGCGGGTCACCATCTACTCCGACCCGTTGAACGGCGAAATCGGCGACCTGACCTTCGCCGGCGACGGCCGCGCCCAGCAGAAAACCACCTGGATTGAGAAGGGCGTGGTGAAAAACCTGTACGCCTCGCGCTTCTGGGCGCAGAAGGCCGGCATCCCGGACCTGCCCCGGCCCAACGGCTGGATAATGGAGGGCGGCACCCAGAGCACGGCCGACCTCATCAAAGGCACGGCCAAGGGCATCCTGGTTACGCGCCTGTGGTACATCCGCCCCGTCGACCCGCAGACGCTGCTCTACACCGGGCTCACGCGCGACGGCACGTTCTACATTGAAAACGGCGTCATCAAGTTCCCCGTCAAGAACTTTCGCTTCAACGAAAGCCCCGTCATCATGCTCAACAACCTGGAAGCCATCGGCAAGCCGGTGCGGCTGAACGGTAACCTGGTGCCGCCGCTCAAAATCCGCGACTTCACCTTCACCAGTCTCTCGGACGCGGTGTAGGTTTCATTCTTAACCAAGAACGTCATGCCGAGCGCCGCCGAGGCAGCTCGCGTGCTGTTGTGAACCAGTCGATTGAGTCACTACCCCAAGCAAGATGCCTCGGCGGCGCTCGGCATGACGTTTCTTTTTCACTCCCTTTTTCCTGCACCTTATGAAAAGACGTGACTTTGTGGGACTCACCGGCCTGGCGGCCGGGGCCCTGTTTCTGCCCAGCCTGCCCGGCTTTGGCCACACGCCCGTGGACCCCGCCCGCCTGCTGGAGCCCGGGGCCGACGTGATACTGAAAAAACGCCTGGCCGACGCGGCCCTCAACGCCGCCAAGAGCGCCGGGGCCAGCTACGCGGACGTGCGCATCGGGCGCTACCTCAACCAGTACGTATTTACCCGCGAGAAGCAGGTGCAGAACATCGTGAGCACCGAGAGCTACGGCGTGGGCATCCGGGTGCTGGTGAACGGCTGCTGGGGCTTCGCCTCGACCAGCGTGGTGACCGAGGCCAGCCTGGCCGCCACCGCCCGCGTGGCCGCCGACATCGCCAAGGCCAACCGCCTGGTGCAGAAGGAGCCCGTGCAGCTGGCCCCGCAGGCCGGCTTTGGCGAGGTGAGCTGGAAAACGCCCATCCAGCAAAGCGCCTTCGTGGTGCCGGTGAAGCAGAAAGTGGACCTGCTGCTGGCCGCCAACGCCGCCGCGCTCGACAACGGCGCCAGCTACATCAACTCGGCGCTGTTTCAGGTAAACGAGCAGAAGTACTTCGCCAGCACCGATGGCTCCTACATCGACCAGGACGTGCACCGGCTGTGGCCCACGTTCTCGGCCACGGCCGTGGACACGAAGACCGGCAAGTTCCGCTCGCGCGAGGCGCTGAGCGCGCCGGTGGGCCTGGGCTACGAGTACCTCACGCCCAGCGCGGCCGAGCAGGTGGCCGGCCCAGCCGGCTCGGGCACCGTGGGCTACAAGTTGCGCTACGACATGCTGGCCGACGCCGCCCTGGCCGGCAAGCAGGCCAAGGCCAAGCTCACCATGAAATCGGTGACGCCCGGCAAGTACGACCTCGTGCTCGACCCCGGCCACTTGGGCCTGACCATTCACGAGAGCGTGGGCCACCCCACCGAGCTCGACCGCGTGCTGGGCTACGAGGCCAACTACGCCGGCACCAGCTTCGCCACGCTGGAATGGAAGGCCAAAAACCTGCCCTACGGCTCGAAGGAAGTGAACATCGTGGCCGACAAGCTGCAGTCCGGCTCGGTGGGCGCGGTGGGTTACGACGACGAGGGCGTGAAAACCCGCGAGTGGGACCTCATCAAGGAAGGCAAGCTGGTGAACTACCAGAAAATCCGCGACCAGGCCCACATCGTGGGCCAGACCGAGTCGGACGGCTGCTGCTACGCGCAGTCGTGGGAAGACGTGCAGTTCCAGCGCATGCCCAACGTGAGCCTGCGTCCCGCTACCAGCAAGATGAGTGTGGATGAGATGGTGAGCAAAGTCGACAAGGGCATTTACATCGCTGGGGCCGGCTCGTTCTCCATCGACCAGCAGCGCTACAACTTCCAGTTCGGCGGGCAGCTGTTCTTCGCCATCGAGAAAGGCAAAATCACGGAGCCGCTGGAAGACGTGGCCTACCAGTCGAACACCCAGGAATTCTGGGGCGCCTGCGCGGGCAGCTGCGACCAGTCGGACTACCGCATTTACGGCACCTTTTTCGACGGCAAGGGCCAGCCCGCGCAGGTGTCGTCGGTGAGCCACGGCTCGGCCACTACCCGCTTCAACGGCGTAAACGTCATCAATACGGCCCGAAAAGTAGGGTAGCAGAACGTCAAACTCCCCTCCTCAAAAGAGGAGGGGACGCTAAGCCGCAAGGCTTAGCTGGGGTGGTGGCATTCGTTGAACGATAGGCGAACAGCATTGTGCGCGAGTCGTTCGGGTTTCGTGCAACGAGGCCAACCACCCCCGTCCGAGCCAGCGGCTCGAACAAACCCACCGCATCGCCTGGTCCCGCCGCCCCACCACGACGGTCTCCGGCGACTTCACCGGCGACGTCCGGGTGAAATGGTTCGAGCCAGAAACGGTCGGGGTCGGCGGCCAGGCGGGCGTGCATGGCGGCGAGCTGGTCGGCGTTGACGTGGGCGCTGGC
>NZ_JANNOD010000068.1:0-3752 GCF_031398885.1 Hymenobacter sp. | reverse complement strand
GATGATGCACGCGGCCGTCCGGTCGGGCCGGGGCAAGAAGCTCAAGGCCGACGCGCTGCAGGGCGACATGTTCTTCGCCGACGCGGCCATCGCCAACGGCCTGGCCGACGAGAAGGGCGACTTCAGCTACGCCGTGAGCCGGGCCCTGGAGCTGGCCGGCGGCCCCGACCGCGGCGAGGCCGTGGAGGAGGACATCGCCACCGACCCGGGCAATCCGGAAGAGCTTCTCGACGAGGACGCCGAGGAAACCCCCAACGCCACCCATTTAACCCCTAATAGCATGTTCGGAAAGAACAAATTCCCGGCCGTTGCGGCCCTGGCGAACCTCGAAGGAGCCGCCCTTACCACCGCCCTGGTCGATGCGGCCAACGAGGAGCTCGAAGCGGCCGGCATCACCGGCGCCGCCCTCGTCACCGCCGCGGCCTTCGAAGGCATGGAGGCTTCGATTGGCGCCACCGCGGCCGCGCTCAAAGCCGCCGGCGTCGAGTCGATTGCCGCCCTGGTGGCCCAGCGCGACGAAGCCCGCACCCAGGCCGACGAGTTCGGCAGCCAGCCCGGCGAGCTGCCCACCACCGCGGCCAAGCTGAAAGGCGACGTGACCGAGGAGGGCGGCGATGAATACGCCAAAACGGTGGAGGCCCTGCACAAGAAGATGCTCGGCGAGGCATAGGCCCGCCCCACTAGTAGTTCAATTTTTCATTTCGCTTTTTAATTCTTTGATGCAATGGCATTAGTTATCGCCGACGTAGTGGCCCAATTCGGAGCCTACTACCTCAACCAGGGCCAGAACCTGACCCGCCTGTACCAGCTGCTGCGCTCGGCCACCACGACCGAGAGCATGTTCACGCCGGTGAACACCGACGATACGCTCTGGCGCGCCGCCAAGACGCTGTTCAGCCGTGTGGTGCAGCCCTTCCAAAAGGCCTTCACACCGCTGGCCGGCGTCACGTTCGTGCCCGTGGCCATCGAGCAGTTCAAGATGAAGGTGGACGCCCAGGAGTACCCCGACGAGCTGGAGGCCTCGTGGCTTGGCTTCATGGACGGCGAGAGCATCGACCGCAAGGCCTGGCCCTTCGTGCGCTGGTACGTGGAGGTGTACCTGATTCCCCAGATTAAGCAGGACATCGAGTTCAACGAAATCTACCAGGGCGTGTTCGCCGTGCCCACCGCCGGCACCGCCGGCCCGGCCGGCACGTCGCTGAACGGCCTGAAGAAGACCCTCAACGGCCACATCAGCGCCGGCCGCATCGAGCCGATTATCACCGGCGCGCTCGACGCCACGCCCGAAGGCCTGGTGGAGCAGATGGAAGCCTTCGCCGACGGCATCCACAAGGACTACTGGAACATCCCCATGATGCTCGGCTGCTCGGAAGAGGTAGCCCGTCGTTTCCTGCGGGGCCAGGAGCGCAAGTACGGCAAGAACACCGGCGGCGGGGCCTTGGGCCTGGTCATCAACAACACCAACATCACGTTGCAGGGCCTGCCTTCGCACCGCAACACCGAGAAAATCTGGTGCACGCCCAAGGGCAACGCCATCATGCTGCGCAAGCGCATCCAGAACCAGAGCCAGATTCTGGTCGAGAGCGTGGACCGCTTGCTCAAGTTCTTCACCGACTTCAGCATGGGCATCGGATTCATCATTCCGGAAATCGTTTTCACCAACGACCGGGACCTGGTCTAGTGACCATCGACGCGCCGGCATCCTCGCGTAGGGTGCCGGCCATCGTCGGTTTTGCCACCTAAATCATTCAATTCATTTGTTTTTAGCGCCCATCCATCATGGCTGAAGATACCAAAGAGGCCACCGCGGCCGAACTCAAAAAGCAGGTCACCAGCCTGAAGCAGGAGCTGGCCGACACCAAAGAGGAACTGGCCACCGCCAACGGCATCATCCAGGAAGTAACCCAGCGCCTCGAAAACGCCGACGCCATCCAGGCGGAAAGCGCGACGCACGTGCTCACCTTCGAAAAGAAGCAGTACCGGGTGCTGGCCGCTCGCCTGCAGCACAAAGGCACCAAGTACGAAGCCAAGGACCTGAGCAAGCACCCCGAGGTGCTCAAGGACCTCATCGGCGACGGCAAAGGCCTGGTACAGCTGATTACGGCGGCCAAAGAGTAGGGCTTCGGCCCGCTCACTTTTCCTATTGTAACACCCTTTAAATCCCAGTACAATGGATTTATTCGATTTGCCCGGCCCCGGCGGTAAAGACAACACGCCCGGCCTGAAAGGCAACATCTTCATCGCGGCCGAGGACGACTTCGCCGTCATCAAAGGCGTTAAAACGACCACCGCCGCCGGCGACTCGGTGACCATCGACGGCTCGCACCTCTTCAAGCCCGGCAAGGGTTTCATTCAGGTGTACACGACCCAGGACACGGCCCAGTTCAAGCTCGGCAACGTGGGCGAGCGCGACGGCCGCGGCAAGAAGGCCACCGGCGAGTTTTTCAACCCCGGCAACTCGAAGCTGGCGGCCGAGTTTGACCGCATCATCAAGAACCGCTCGTGCATCGTGCTCGTGCAGACGCCCGACAGCGAGGTGCTCCAGTTCGGCGGCGCCGGCCTGGGCCTGGAGGTGCTCGGCGAATATGATTCCGCCAAGCTCTCGGGCGGCCGCCGCGGCTTCATGTACAAGTGCGAGGGCTACCAGAACGGCCTGCAGTTCTACGAGGGGGCCATCACCCTGCGCGATGGGTCCAGCATCAACCCGCAAACCGGCGCCGTAACGCCCGGCGCTTAAGATGTTCGTGCCGGTCCTCAAATCGCTGCAGCCCGAAGTCGCCGCACGCTATGCGCCCGCCCGTTCGGGGCACACGCGCTTTTACGTGATGGAGTGGAGCCGGGAAGTCGACCTCTGCCAGCTCACGCTGGCGGAGGCCGACGAGCTGGTGAAGTTGCCCAACGGCCTCGACATGCTGCAGCCGCTGAAGCCGGACACGAGCGAAACCATTGCCGCCTTGGTAACCGCCCCCGTGGCGAAGCCCAAGCGCAAACGAAAGACGGGAGCGCCAGGAGGAAAGTGAGGGGAAGTTGGGGTCGCTCCCGCGGACGCATCAGGCAGTTGCCTGGTGCGTTTTTTTTCGTCCTTTTCTCGCTGGCGGCGGCGCGGCAAGTTTGCAGCGTGAAGGAGGTGAGGAAGTGGTTGGAAAGCTCGCAGCGGGACTACGCCGCCGGCGTGGCCCTGTTCGAGGCGCACGGCCGGAGCAGCGTGCTCAAGCGGCTGCTCAGCGGCCCGGCGTCGGACTATACCCGCGAGGTGCTGGTGCGGGAGCTTACGAAGCTCACGGCGCCGGTCTTATGTGACGGTCATGTGATTTCGGGGCCCAAAAAGGTGGCGGCAGTGCCCGCGAAGGCCGAAATCTTACGTGACCTTCATGTGACTGAGGCCCCAAATGGGGAGGAGCTACGCCGGCAGCGCCGCAAGCTATTCGCCGACCGCGATTACCTGCATGCCAGCCTCGAACTGCTGCCCACCGAGAAAGAGCGGCTGGCAGCTTCCCTGCAGCTGCTCGAATCGGTGAAGCGCATCCAGTTGAGCTACGACGTAGCCGCCGGCCGCGTGGTGGACCCGGCGCCGGCGCCCGGGCCCGACCTGGCCGCCATCACCGACGCCGGCGAGGTGCGCCGGCTGCTGGCCAACCTCAAGCCCCTGCGCTCCAAACTGAAAAACCGCCCCGACCGCGCCGATAAGCTGGCCGAGGTAGAAGCCGACATCCATTTACTAGAAGCCAAGCTGAAGCCATGAGTGAAGTTGA
>NZ_JANNOD010000032.1:0-19793 GCF_031398885.1 Hymenobacter sp. | reverse complement strand
CGTTGGTAGTCAACCCGTTCTAAACCCGTTTTTCCAGCCCCGGCGGGGCGACACTCGGCCGACGAATGTCGCCCCGCCGGGGCTTTAGCGCCTGAGTGGAGGCATCTTGCTACCGACATGTCGCCCCGCAGGGGCTACGTTCGATAGTCCGCAGCTTGGGTTAAATAGTCGCGCTCAAGTACCCGCACAGCCCGTGTGGCTTCCCCTCTCTTTTGGCTTCGCGCTTGAAGCGAACCAGGGGCCGGGGGTGAGGCCAACGCCAGAACGACTGTCCGCTCACTTGAGCGCGACTACTTAACCACCCCAGCCGGCGCTTTGGTAAGGAAAGGAGTTTCCGTTCGATTTACAGCCGGATGCTGAACGCCAGCGGCTCTACCACCCACTGCCGCGAATTGCTGCTGTAGACTATCCGCACGCCCGCCTCCACCGGCGTGCGCAGCCGCAGCACGTTGAACAAGGCCGAGAAGTCGGCGCCGAGGTTGCGGTAGTTGGCCTGCACCGCGCCGTCGCGCCGGCTGCCCCGGGCCACGTCGGCGAAGGCGGTGGCGCGCAGGCGCTGCACGTAGAGCCAGCGGCCCAGCGTCCAGTGCGGGTAGGCCAGCGGCAGGTAGTAATCGAAGCTGGCGGCCCGGAAGCGGTCGAAGCTGGTGTAGCCCTCGCCGCGGGGGTAGGCCACGCCTTGCTGAAACTGGTACTGCGCCTGGTCCTGCCACTGGTAGCCGGCGCGCAGCCGCAGCGCGTGATGACGCCCTACTCCTGGCAAAAACACGGCGGCTTGCACGGCCCGCTGCTCGGCTTCCAGCCCGCGGCCGAAGGGCGTGGTGCGCCAGGTGGCCAGCAGGGTGCCGCCCCCGCGCGGGGCCACGTCGCGGGCGCTTTGCTTGAGCTGGGCCGCGTAGGCAAGGGAAGTTTGCACGGCGTTGAGCGGGGCGTTGGGGCCCGCTTCGGAGCGGCGGCGCACGGGCAGGTCGTAGTCGTACACTTGCTCGCGCAGGTAGTGGCCGCCCAGCGTGAGGGCTTGCAGGTACTTGGAGCGCGTGAGGACGAGCGGCAGGCGCCCGCCGGCCCGGAAGCGGCTGTAGCGCCACTGGTCGCGCACGAGGCTGTCGAGCGGGCGGCGCCGGTCGGCGTAGAGGGCCACATCGCGGCCGCCGTACTCGCCCTCCACGTCCAGCACCGGCAGCAGCCCCTGGTAGCTCAGGGCGCCAATGCCGCTGACGGTGCGCTCGGCCTGGTCGTAGCTCAGGCCCGCAAACACCTGGGTGGTGCTCAGCAAATCCTGGGAGCGCACGCCCGCGCTCACGGAGTTGCCCACCGGGCTTTGCACCACCCCGTAACTGAACACGTTGAACGCGTGGGCCAGCGGCGAGTAGCGCCGCACGCCGTAGCGCGGCCGGGCCGAGTCGGGCGCGGCCAGCAGCCGGGGCACGGCGCGGCCCCCGGGCTCCTGCGCCGCGAGCTGGGCCGCATAAATAGCGGGCGCTTCGGCCGTAGCGGTGGGAATGGGCGCCCAGGTGGCGGGGTCCAGCGGCATTTCCAGCACGCGGGCGCCGGTGGCGCGGTAGTCGTGAAACGCCAGACGGCGTCCGTCGGGCGACACGGCGGCCTGATAGGCGCCCAGCGGCCGGCTCGTCACCCGGTAGGTTTGGCGGGTGCTCAGGCTCACGGCGTAGAGGTTGTCCACGCCCGACTGCGGCGAGTTGTAGAGCACGTAGTCGCCCCAGGGCTGCGGGTTGGTCAGGTTCACGTTGGCCACGGGCAGCAGGGGCTGGGCGGTGCCGGTGGCCGGGTCGATGACGACGATGGTTTTGCCGGCCGCGCCCAGCGTCACGGCCACGAGGCGGCGGCCGTCGGGGTGCCAGCGGGGCTGCTGGTACAGGTCGTTGGCGGGGTTGGGCAGCACCTGCTCCACGGCGCCGCTGGCCACGCGCAGCACCACCAGCGCGTGGCGGTAGCTGGCGTCGGTTTGCACGGCCACCAGGCGCTGGCCGTCCGGCGAGAGCGCCGCGGCCGCGTAGCGCCCGCCTCGCCCGATGCGCCGGAGCTGGCCCGTATTCAAATCCAGCACCTTCAGCTCGGAATAGATGCGCTGCCCCCAGCGCGGGTGCTGCCGGAACTCGGGCCACACCGCCCGGCCGGCGGCCACCGACAGCATTTCGGGCACGTTCAGCAGGCCCGGCACGAACACCCTGCGCTCGGGGCCCCGGCGGCGCAGCAGCACCAGCTGGGCAAGGTGGCCGAGGCCGGTTTTGAGGGCCAGCACCGTGCTGTCGGTCACGTACTGCGGGTATTGGTACTGGGTAAATATTTTTTCCGAAGCCTGCCCCGCCAGCGCCTGCCCCGGCGTGATGGCCGGCAATTCGCGCTGCTGCGCCCGCCAGGCAGAGTCCAGCTCCGCCATGCTGCGGGCGTACACGTCTTCCACCCGCAGGCCGGTGGTGCGCCTGATGCCGTTGGAGAAAGAAAAAGGGAAGAAGGGAAACCGGTAGTACGCATCCAGGGCCTTGGCCCAGGCAGCGGGGCCGTGGTGGGTTTTCAGGTACGAGGTGAGGAAGTAGCCCAGCACGTACCAGTCGGGCACGTTGTCGCGCAGGGAGCCGTTCACGGCCTTTTGGTAGCCGTAGCGGCGGCCGGCCAGCAGGTTGGCCCGCAGCTCCACGTTGAAACCGGGGATGCGCCCGCGGCCGCTGCGGGTGAGGGCGGTTTCGGTGCCCACGGCGTCGCCCTCGAAAAACCACTGCGGCACGCCCAGGGCCGCCACGCCCAGCGCGCCGTCGCCGAGCAGCGGCCCCAGCACGCGGCCGATGCCCTGCCGGGCTTTCTCGAACTGGCCCACGTGCCGGTACTCGTGCACGGCCAGGCCGTCGAGCCAGTCCACGGTGCCCAGGCCCAGGCCCTGCTGCGGCGTGGCAAAAAACTCGGCGTGCCGGGGCAGGAACGTCACGAAGCCGTTGGGAATCGCGGTCTGGGATTGCAGCACCACGCTGATGGGCCGGGAATTCACGCCGAGGGTGGCCACGCCGGGCCCGTGCAGCTGCTCCAGCCGGGCGGCCGTGCGCTGCGCCGCGGAGTCCAGCCGGCCCGCGTACAGCACCCGGAAGTGGGGCGTGCGCACCTCCTGCCAGCGCAAGGCGGGCGGGTTTTGGGGCAAGATGGAGAGGCTCTGGGCGCGGGCGGGGGCCCACCCCAACGGGCCCAGCAGCCCGCACAGCAACAAACGACGCATGAATTACCTGAAGCAGCAGAAACGATTCCGCAACGGGCATTAAAGAAAGGCACGCTGCGCCAAACGCCCTCCTCAATCCGCTCCAAAACACGGGCGGCTTGAAAACTTTAAAAGATTAAATAATTAATGTTGGTACATTGATGTTGGTACATTATTTTTGCGCATCTGTTTCACCATTCCCCTTACCGTCATGTCCGAAACCACCCCCGCCACCAAGTGGCTGCTCGACCCGCTTCACTCCGAAGTGCAGTTCAAAATCAAGCACCTGGTCATTTCCACCGTCACCGGCTCGTTCAAGGTTTTTCAGGGCTCGATGCAGTCGGAAGGCGAAGACTTTAACCACGCCCAAGTCGAGTTTACCCTTGACGTGGACAGCGTCGACACCAACCAGGAGCAGCGCGACGCCCACCTGCGCGGCGAGGAATTCTTCGATTCGGTCCAGTTTCCGCACATCAAGTTCGTGTCGACTTCCGTGGTGCGGGAGCGCGGCGACACCTACCAGCTGCACGGCGACCTCACGATTAAAAACGTGACCAAGCCCGTGACCCTAGAAGCCGAGTACGGCGGCTCGGCCGTGGACTTCTACGGCAACCACAAAGCCGGCTTTGAGGTGACCGGCCAGATTAACCGCAAGGATTTCGGCCTCACCTGGGGCGCCGTGACCGAGGCCGGCAACATCGTGCTCGGCGACGACGTGAAGCTGACCATCAACGTGCAGTTTGCCAAGCAGGCGCAAGCGTAGCTGCCCGGGTTCTGCCTGCTGCTCCTTTCTCCCTTCAAACCAAAAGCGGCTGCCCCGAATGGAGCAGCCGCTTTTTGCCTGTTGGTGAAGCGTCGGCGCCGGCTATTGCTTAGCCGCCACGGCCGTGGCGGTGTAGTCCGAGAATACGCCGTCCAGGCCAAGGTTGTAGAAGTTCTTGTACTCGGCGGCGGGGTCGCTCTGGTATGGGGTGAGCAGGTACTGCGGCTCGTTGCGGAAGGTGTAGGCGTGCACGAACAGCCCGCGCTGGTGCGCCCGCTCGATGAGCGTGGTGGCCGGCAGTTTGGCGGTGATGGCTGGAATGGCCGGGGTGGTCGGGGTGGCTGCGACGGCCCGGGTGGTAGTGGTGTATGGCTGGATATAGGGTTTCCAGGGCCCGATGCCGTCGGCGTAGGTTTTCACGAAGTCCAGCCCGGCATCGGTGGTCAGGTCCTGGAACGTGCGGGCGTCGCCGGCCACCACGAAGTCGTAAGGCTGGGCGTAGGGCGCCGCCAGCACGATGTTGCCGTTGTCGGCCACGTCGTCGGCATCGATAAGCTGCACCAGCTTCACCGTCGACTTGTACTGGTCGCGGATGGCGCGCAGGTTGCCCACTTCGAACGACTGCACGAAGACCGGCGCCTCGCGGTTGTTCCAGCCGGCGGCCGTGAGGGCGTCGAGCAGCTTGCTGGTTAGGGGCAGGCCCAGGCTTTCGTGGAAGGTGGGGTGCTTGGTTTCGGGATAAATACCGATGGTGCGGCCCTTGGCCGTGCTCTGCGCCTTGGCCAGGTCGATGACTTCCTGAAACGTGGGGATATTGTAGAGTCCGTTGAACTGCTGGTCGCGGAAAGGCAGGGCCTGCTTGGCCTTGATGGTCTTGATTTCAGCCAGCGTAAAGTCGCTCACGAACCAGTCGGTAACCGACGCGCCGTCCAGCATCTTGGTAGTTTTGCGGCCCGCGAACAGGGGCAGCTCGGCCACGTTGGTGGTGCCGGAGAGCATGGGCTCGTGCCGGCATACCAGCACTTTGTCCTTGGTCAGCACCAGGTCCTGCTCGATGTAGTCGGCGCCCTGGTCGATGGCGCGCTGGTAGGCCTCCAGGGTGTGCTCGGGCAGCAGGCCCGAGGCGCCGCGGTGGGCAATGACTAAGGGGGGGTTGCCGTCGAGGGTCAAGTACTTGGGGGATTGGGAATCGTCGTCCTGGCAGGAGCTGGCGCCCAGCAGGCTGGCGGTGGCAAAAAGGAAAAGGTAGTTTTTCACGGCTCGTAGAGTTGGTACCGTGCAAAAGTTGACTTTACGCATTACTTCGTGACTACTTGCAGGTTACCAAATTAGCCGCCGCCAACGGCGGAAGGCAAGGCCACCACGGCCTCGCAATCCACGTGAAACCAGCGGCCCGCTAAGCAGCCGAAATCAGCTCCTTGTCCGACACGCTCTGGTCCTTGAAGATGGCTGCGCCGCGCTCCTTGCGCGTGCTGCGCGAGTAGAGGCTGATGCTTCACCTCGGGGTGGGCCTTGATGAGCTGGCGGGTGCGCACGCGGTGCGGCTCGGGGGGTCGGGGCGAGGGCGAAAGCGGTGGGAGCTACGGCCATGAAATGCGGGAAGGGGGCGCGGCGTGCGGCCGCCGCGCCGGCGGCGGGCAATGATACGGCCTTTGGGGCGATGCCCGCGGGAACGAAGCAACCCGCGGGCGGAACTCAGCCACGCGCTTACATCTGCCGCAGCCAGGCTGTGGCCGTTGCCATGTCGTCGAACGTGGCCACCACGGGGTTGCCCACCGTGAACTGCAGGGTCAGGTCGGTCGACAAGCGGCTGTAGACGTTGGTCGAGTACACCCAGGCAAAATACTGCAGGCCGGCCGCCGCCATGGCCGGAAACCACTCCTTGCCGCCCCATTCGGAGGCCTCGCTCCACATGCTGGTCACCCGGGTGTTGTCGTTCAGTACTTTGTGGCAGTGCTGCAGGCGCAACAGGCGCAGCATTTCCAGCGCCCCGTGCTGCACGCTGGTCAGGTCTTGGTTGCCGTGCCAGTCGGCGTGCAGCCAGCCGTTCAGGTGGTCGTAGGCAATGGTAATGTGGGGTTCTTCGAGTAAAGTTTGCAGGGCCATAGATTTAATTAGGAGAGCAATGCGGCTTGCTACGGCAAATACGTAGCAAAGGATGCAGCAGCAGCCCGAAATCATCTGCTTTGCGCGCCCCAGTTGCTACTCAGCCCGAGTGCTCCGGCATAAATACCTAGCCCAGAAAGACGGCGCCAGGAAACAGTCCAGCGAAGGGCATTTACCGCGGGCGACCTGCGACGCCGCGCTGGCCGCCGTGCCCGGGGCTCCGAACCAGGTCTGCCGCACCGCGAACGGCGCACCCCCCCGCGGCGCGGGCAACGAGCCCCCCGGCCACCGGTCGCAAGCCGGGCCGGGCCAGAATCCGTATACCAGTGCCAACGCCCTGGCCCTGGCGTAAGGCCGGCGGCCCGCCCGCGTCTACCGCCCCAAATCCGCCATTTTCGGCATCATTTCTGTTTTACAGTTCCCATGAAAAACCGATTGAAATCCTTGGCCGGGCTCAGCGCGCTGGCCTTTCTGTTTGCCTGCGGCACCCAGCAGCCGGCCGATGCCCAGAACCCGCCGCGCTCCACGGCCGGCTTCGCCCCCACCGACCTGTCCGGCCTGGCCACGGCCACGTTTGCCGGCGGCTGCTTTTGGGCCCAGGAAGAGGCGTTTGAGCAGCTCAAGGGCGTGCAGCAGGTGGTGAGCGGCTACGCCGGCGGCACCAAAGCCAACCCCACTTACGAGCAGGTGTCCGATAAAACCACGGGCCACACCGAAACGGTGCAGATTTACTACGACCCCCGGGTCATCAGCTACCAGAAGCTGGCCGACATTTTCTTCACCGCCTCGCACGACCCCACGCAACTGAACCGGCAGGGCCCCGACGCCGGCCCCGAGTACCGCTCGGCCGCGTTCTACCGCACCCCGGAGGAGAAAAAAATACTCGAGGCCACCATTGCCAAAGTCAACGCCGCGAAGATGTACAGCAGCAAAATCGTGACCGAAGTGGTGCCGTTTCAAAAGTTCTGGCCCGCCGAAGCCTACCACCAGGGCTACTACCGCCTGCACCCCGAAAATCCCTACATCGGCAACGTGTCGGCGGCCAAGGTGGAGCACGTGCGCAAGGCTTTTGACCAGGACATCAAAACCCCGCTCTAAGCGCCGGCACCGGCCCCAACCCGTTGCGCGCGAGCCCTGGCCACCGGCCGGGGCTTTTTTTTGTTAACAAGTTTGGCTCCGAGCGTGGACCTATCTTTGAAAACCGAAGCCCCTCCCGGGGGGCCGCGTGTTGATGCTTTTGCCGTTTATGCCCACTTCCGCCCTACCCGCCCCGGATTTTGCCCTGCTGTTTGCCGCGTTGCCCGCGCCGCTGGCGGCCCTGGCGCCGGACGGCCGCCTCCTGGCGCTGAACCAGGCAATGGCCGACCTGCTCCGGCTGGCGGGCCCGGCGGCGGCCCCGCCGGGCCAGCCGCTGGCGGCGCTGCGCACGGCGTTGGCGGCGCAGGGCGAAACGCTGGCCCCGCCCGATGCCTGGATTGCCGGGCTGCGGGCGGCCCGGGCCGGCAGCGCGCAAGTGCTTACCCCGGTCCCCGCCCCCGCCGACGCGCCCGACGCCCCGGCCCGGCGGCACTGGGAGGCCACGCTGCAGCCCGTGCCCGCCAGCGCGCGCGCGCGCAAGCCGCGCTACCTGCTGCTGAGCCTGCTTGAAGTGCGCGAGCCGCCGCGCATGCAGCGCATCCTGGACCAGCTCCCGCTTTCCATCACCACCGTGGAAGGGCCGGACCTGACGTTCACGTTCCTTTCGGCCCGGGCCCGGGAGCTCATGGGGCCGCGGGCCGCCGTGGGCCGCTCCGTGGCCGAGAGCTTGCCGGAAGTGGCCGCGCAAGGCTACACCCAGCTGCTGCAAGCGGTGCGCGACAGCGGCCGGCCCCTTCACGGCCACGAAGAGCGCACCGAGCTGCTGGACCCGGCCACCAATGAAACCCGCGAGCGCTACCACAACTTCGGCTACTTGCCGCTGCGGGGCGAGCAGGGCGCTGGGGTGCTGGCCTACAGCCTCGACGTGACCGAGCAGGTGCTGGCCCGCCGCGCCACCGAAACCCTGCAGGCCGAAGTGCAGGCCGCCGACCTGCGCCTGCGCCGCCAGGCCGAGATGCTGCCCATCATCACCTTCACTACCGACGCAGCGGGGCGCACCACCTACATGAGCCCGCAGTGGTACGCCTTCACGGGCCAGCCGCCCGGCGGGCCCTGGGCCGAGGTGGACGTGGCCTGGGCCGAGCACCTGCACCCCGACGACCACGGCAGTGCCGAGCGCGAAATTGCCCAGAGCATTGCCCAAGCCCAGCGGGGGCGGGTGGAAGTGCGCCTGCGCGGGGCCAACGGCCAGTACCGCTGGTTTCTGACCGAAGCCGTGCCCGAGCTGGACGCGGCCGGCCGCCTGCTGCGCCGCTACGGCTTCATGCTGGACGTGCACGAGCTGCGCGACACCCAGCGCCGGCTCGAAGCCAAGGACCGGCAGCTCAGCCAGATTCTGGACCAGACCCCGGCCTTCATCGCCACCATGGAAGGGCCCGACCACCGCTACACCTTTTTCAACCCCCGCTACCACGACTTGCTGGGCCGCCGCGCCCAGTTGGGCCAGCCCCTGGTGGAGTCGCTGCCCGAGGGGGTGGAACGGGGCTTTGTCGACCTGCTCGACCACGTGTACCGGGTGTATCGCAGCGGCAAAACGCACGTCGCCCCGGAAGTCCTGATTCATTTTCCCGACGCGGCCACCGGGCAAACCCACGACCACTACTTCGACTTCACCTACCTGGCCCTGCGCGACAAAGCCGGCCAGGTGAACGGCATACTGAACTTCGCGGTGGACGTGACCCAGCGGGTGGGCGCGCGCCGCCAGGCCGAAGAGCTGGCCGCCGAAATCAGCCGCCGCGACGAGCAGGTGCGCGCCATCACCGCGGCGGTGCCCGTGTTCATTTGCAACTTCACCCCCGGCGGCACCATCACCTACGTCAACCCCTACTTCTACGAGTACACGGGCCTGGACCCCGCTACGCCGCCCGGCACCGCTTTGGGCACCATTCCCCCCGACGACCGGGCGGCCGTGAGCGTCATCGCCCGGGCGGCCATGGTAGCGGGCCAGCCCTGGCAGGCCCCGTTCCGCTGCCGCCGCCGCGACGGCGCGCTGCGCTGGTTCCAAACCAAGGCGCAGCCCTACCTGGACGCCGCCGGGCAGCTGGCGGGGTTCAGCTCGGCCACCGTGGAAATTCACGAGCTGCACGAACGCACCGAAGAGCTGACCCGCAGCCGCACCGACTTTGCGGCCCTGGCCGACAACATTGCCCAGCTGGCCTGGATGGCCGACGCCACGGGGTCCATCTTCTGGTACAACCAGCAGTGGTACGAGTACACGGGCACCACGTTTGCCGAAATGCAGGGGTTTGGCTGGCAGGCCGTGCACGACCCCGCCCTGGTAGAGGGCGTGCTCCAGCGGTTCCTGACCAGCGTTGCCGCCGGCGAACCCTGGGAAGACACCTTCCCGATTCGCGGGCGCGACGGGCAGTTTCGGTGGTTCCTGAGCCGGGCCCGCCCCGTGCGCGACGCCGCCACCGGCGCCGTGGTGCGCTGGTGCGGCACCAACACCGACGTGACCGAGCTGCGCCGGCTGCAAGACCAGCTGGGCGACAGCGAAGAGGAGCTGCGCATCCAGGCCGAGAGCATCCCGCAGCAGGTGTGGACGGCCCAGCCCGACGGCACGGTGGACTTTTTCAACCACCGCACGGCCGCCTACGTGGGCGAGTCCATGGAGAAAAACGGGGCCGCGCACTGGCTCAACTTCGTGCACCCCGCCGACCATGCCCCCATGCAGGCCCGCTGGCAGGCCGCCATCGCTACCCAGCGCTACTACGAGGCCGAGTTCCGCCTGCGCCGCTACGACGGCGAGTACCGCTGGTTTCTGGGCCAGGCCCAGGCCCGACGCGCCCCCGGCGGCCAGGTGCTGAAGTGGTACGGCACCAACACCGACGTGCACCAACTGCGCCTGCTCCAGGAACAGGTGCTCTCGAGCCAGGCCCGCTTTCAGCAGCTGCTCGAAACCCTGCCGCAAATGACCTGGACCGCCCGGCCCGACGGCAAAGCCACGTACTACAGCCAGCGCTGGTACGACTACACCGGCGCCACGCTGGGGGAAGAGCAGGAATGGGACTGGGACCGGTTCACGCACCCCGACGACCTGGCCGCCACCCTGCGGCGCTGGCAGCACAGCCTGGCCACCGGCGAGCCGTTCGAGGACGAAACCCGGTGGCGCGACCACCGGGGCAACTACCGCTGGTTTTTGGTGCGGGCCGAAGCCATCCGCGACGAAGCGGGCGCGGTGGTGCTCTGGGTGGGCACCCACACCGACGTGGACGAATTTAAGCAGGTGCAGCAGCAGCTCGAAGCGCAGAACGCCCGCCTGGTGCGCACCAACGAGGACCTGGACAACTTCGTGTACACGGCCTCGCACGACCTCAAGCAGCCCATCAACAACATGGCCGGCATTTTTGAGGAGCTCACCCGCACGGCTTACTTCCGCGACCCCGACGCCATCAAGCTCATCACCTACTTCGAGCGCGCGCTGGCTCAGATTTTTGCCACCATCGACGACCTGGGCGCCATTGTGCAGGGGCAGCGCCAGCAGCAGGAAGTGCCCGCCGAGGAGGTGGCCCTGGCCCCGCTGGTGGCCACCGTCATCAGCAGCCTGCAGGACCAGGTAACGCAACTCGGCGCGACGTTTGAGCTGGACTTTGCTACCTGCCCGGCGGTGACCTTCGTACGGGCCAACCTGCACAGCGCCCTGTTCAACCTCATCAGCAACTCGCTCAAGTACGCCGCCCCCGGCCGGCCGCCCCGCATCCGCCTCAGCAGCGGCCCCGATGCCGCAACCGGCCGCCCCGTGCTCACGGTGCAGGACAACGGCATCGGCATCGACCTGGCGCGCTTCGGGCCGCAGCTCTTCCAGCTGTTCCGCCGCTTCCACACCCACGTGGGGGGCACCGGCATGGGCCTGTACCTGGTGAACCGCATCGTGCAAAACCACGGCGGCCGCCTCGAAGTGGCCAGCACCGTGGACGAGGGCACCACGTTTCGGATTTATTTGTAGCTTTTGGGGGTGATGAAGTGATAGTGATGGGGAGAGCGATAAAGAACGTCATGCAGAGCGCAGCGAAGCATCTCGCTCGCATCGTCGCATCAAACAATGATTGGATTACTACCGCATGCGAGATGCTTCGCTGCGCTCTGCATGACGTTCTTTATCGCTCTCCCCATCACTATCACTTCATCACCCCCAAAAGCTTTGCTTCAGTCTAAATTACCCGACGTTGGCGTCAGCATCTTCACCCAAATGACCCTGCTGGCGCAGGAAACCGGGGCCATCAACCTCGCCCAGGGCTTCCCGGACTTCGACCCGCCGCAGGAGTTGCTGGAGGCCCTGGCCCGCCACGCCCGCACGCCGGGCCACCACCAGTACGCGCCCATGCCGGGCCTGCCCCGGCTGCGCGAGGCCATCGCGGCCCAGGTGGCCCGCCGCCACGCCGACGCCCCCGCGCCCGACCCGGCCACCGAAATCACCGTCACGGCCGGGGCCACCGAGGCGCTGTACGCCGTGCTGGCGGCCGTGGTGCGGCCCGGCGACGAGGTGCTGGTGTTCGAGCCGGCGTACGATTTGTACGGGCCGGCCATCCGGCTGCAGGGCGGCGTGCCGCGCTACGTGCGCCTGCCCGCGCCCGACTTCCGGCCCGACTGGGAAGCGGTGCGCCGGGTGGTGTCGCCCCGCACCCGGCTGGTGCTCGTCAACACGCCCCACAACCCCAGCGGGGCCGTGTTCACGGCCGACGACTGGCACGAGCTGGCCCGCCTGCTGGCCGGCACCGACGCCCTCGTGCTTAGCGACGAAGTGTACGAGCACCTCGTGTTCGACGGCGCGCCGCGCCGCAGTGCCCGCCAGCACCCCGCGCTGCGGGAGCGCAGCTTCGTGCTCTCCTCCTTTGGCAAAACCTACCACGCCACCGGCTGGAAGGTGGGCTACTGCCTGGCCCCGCCCGCCCTCACGGCCGAGCTGCGGCGCGTGCACCAGTTCGTGACCTTCGCCGTGAGCACCCCCACCCAGCACGCCCTGGCCGACGTGCTGGCCGCCGACGTCAACGACGCCCACGCCGAGGGCCTGGCGCCCTTTTACCAAGAGAAGCGAGACCGGTTCCGCGCCCTGCTGGGTGAAACCGGCTGGGAATTGCTGCCCGTGCCCGGCGGCTACTTCCAGCTGGCCCGTTACGACGCCTTTTCGCCGGCCACCGACCTGGCTTTTGCGCAGTACCTGGCCCGCGACAAGGGCGTGGCCGTGGTGCCCGTGTCGGCCTTTTACCACGACGGGTTCGATGATGGGCTGATTCGGTTTTGCTTCGCGAAGGAAGCCGCCACGCTGGAAGCTGCCGCGGCGCGGCTGCGGTAGCGGGTTTTTGATGTGCTGATTTCGGGATGGGCGGATGTGCTGAAACAGCAACCCGCTCGCGTGCCGAGGATGCGTCAAAATCAGTCCATCCTCTTAAAAGCACATCCGCCCATCCGCCCATCCCAAAATCAGCCCATCAAACAATGGCCGCCCTGACCGTTTCCTTCGTGCAAACCGCGCTGCACTGGCACGACGCCGCGGCTAACCGCGCAGCCCTCGGCCAGCAACTGGCCCAGCTCCCGGGCCCTACTGACCTAATTGTGCTGCCCGAGATGTTCACCACGGGCTTCACCATGGAAGCCGCCGGCCAGGCCGAAACCATGACCGGCCCCACCGTGGCCTGGCTGCGCGCGCAAGCCGCCGCGCACAACGCAGTGGTTACCGGCAGCGTCATCATCCAGGAAAACGACCAATATTTCAACCGCCTGCTGTGGGTGCGGCCCGACGGCCGCCTGCGCCACTACGACAAGCGCCACCTGTTCACGCTGGCCGGCGAGCAGCACACCTACACCCCCGGCCGGGCCCGCCTGGTGGAGGACTGGCGCGGCTGGCGCATCTGCCCGCTGGTGTGCTACGACCTGCGCTTCCCGGTCTGGAGCCGCAACCAGCCCGCGGCGCCCTACGACCTGCTGCTCTACGTGGCCAACTGGCCCGCCGTGCGCCGCACCGCCTGGACGACCCTGCTCCGCGCCCGAGCCATCGAGAACGTGGCCTGCGCCCTAGGCGTCAACCGCCTCGGCCAGGACGGCCTGGGCCACGACTACGCCGGCGACTCGGCCCTGATTGACGCCCGCGGCGATTATTTGGTCGAAGCCGGCGGCGCGGCCGGCGTCTTCACGCACACCCTGCGCCGGGACGAGCTGGAGGACTTTCGAGCGAAGTTTGCGGCCCTGCACGACGGCGACGCGTTCGAGCTGCGCGGGGAATAGCGCGCCCGTGGGCTCTGCTTACCTTTTTTTCAACGGCAACAATTCTCGCGCCTGAAGTGCCACGGTACGGACTGGGACTAAAGACCCCAAACCCAGAAGTTATTGCTTCCATTTCTGGGCAATGCCGACGGCGGTTTCCAGCATGTGCGGCTCCCAGTCCTCGATTTGCCAGGCGGTGTTGGCCAGGGACGAGGAGCGGAGCCGGCGTTGGGCCTCGGCAAACGTGGGGGCCGTTTCCAGGATGTTTGAGAGTTGCTGCTGCTGCTGGTGCAGCTCATCGTCCTCCACAACGGGGCCCTGGGCCAGGGGCTGCAACGGCAGAAACAGCCGCTCCGGGCGTTCAATCAGGCTGTTTCTGCGCTTCTTCACCAGCCCTTCCATCCTCCGAAAATCCCGGCGAAAAAGGGCCCGGCTGCGGTCGGTTTTCAGTCCGTTGCCCAGCTGCTCCAGCACCACGTACTTCAGGTGGGGGCATTTCGGCATGGTGCGTTCCAGCAGCTGGAACACCTCCTCCGGCACGGCCCCGTCGTGAGTGTCCCGGCGCACTTTCTGGCCCGGCACCAGCGCCGAATCTTCCCAGCTACCGCCCGAGATGTGGATTTCCCGCACCCGGTCCAGCGGGTACAGCCCGATTAGCTCCTCGTACGGAACGGAAAAGTTATGGAGCTGGCAGTAGAAGTTATGCAGGTCCAGAATCAGAAAGCCGTTCACCGGCTCAACCAGCTTGTCCAGGAACTCGCCGTGCTGTTTTACCTCGTCGAGCGAGTAGGCAAAGGCCAGGTTTTCCAGGCCGACCGGGCACCGACATGCTTCGTAAATCCGGCCCAGCCGGTCCTGCCCGATGCGCAGGGTCGTGGGGGAATACGGCACGTGGAGCGGGGCACCGGAATGGAAATTCTGGCCGGTGAAAAAGCCGAAATGCTCGGTGATGTGGTCGAAGCAATGCTGCGCCGACAGCTGCTTGAGGTGTTCCAGCCACTGCTGTTGCGCGGCCGTCCACTTGCCCGAAAGCAGGGAGAAGTACACGCCGTGGCCCACCAGCCGGTGCTGGCGGCCGTAGGTGCTCAGTAAATCCGTGAACCAGTCCGGCACCTGCTCGGCCCAAAAGAGCGTGTCGAACGACCATTCAATGGCTTCCACCCGGCCGGCTTCCAGCAAGGGAAAGGCCGCCGCCAAAATGTCCGCATCCAAGTTACAGGCTATTGCGGACAAGATTACGGGCTCTTCCACGACGGGCTGTTTTTTGGCGCTCACCCCTTACCCCCGGCCACAGGCTGGGCAGTTATATGCATTCGGCGGCGTGACTTCCCCTTTGCCTACTTGCTCGCCCTTGGGTTTGGGCTCGTCTCCTTTTTTGCAACCGGTGGTTTGCACCGCCATGCCAACCAGAATGGCACCGAGTAAAACTTTAGGGATTTTCATGGGAATAGCGTTGGTGGTTGGGTAGGCACAATTGCCAATTTCAAGTCGCTGACCTTCGTGCCCGCCCAGGAGTTGCACCCGCCCCGGCCTGCCGGCGATTATTTTTTTGTTGCTGCCGGAATGCTTTCCTTCTGCCACATCCATTCTTGCCGTCGCTCTCAGGTCCGGGCATGTTGCGCGGCCGAACGACCGGTGCACGAATCTGAAAACGGCTCTGATTGTGCCCCAGGGTTTGGGCGCGCTTAGTCGGCGACGCACCGCTCAGCCCTTTACCGCACCAGCAGCCGCTTAACCCCCGCCGCACCATCCGCGCCCTCGGCCCGCACCAGGTACACGCCGGCGGCCAACCCGGCCAGGCTCAGGGCGTGGCGGCGCTGCGTAGCGCCCGCGGCCCGCACCACGCGGCCGGTGAGGTCGAACACGGTGACGCGGGTGGGCGCGGCCGTTTCGACGGTGGCCGTAGCGGTGGCCGGGTTGGGGTACACGCCCAGGGCCAGGGCCCGGACCGCCGCGGGGCGGGCGGCCGTGATGACTCGTTCGCGGGGGCGATACGTGAGGATGCCGCCGGCTTGGGTACCCACGAATAGCTCGGGCACGGTATCACCGTTCAGGTCGGCAGCGGCCAGGCCGTAGTGCGTGACCAGGTCCCGGCCCAGGCGGGTGGGTTCGAACTGGTTGTTGAGGGGATTGCGCAGCAAGTCCGTGCGCTCCACGAATGCCCCCGACTGGGCGCGGTAGTTGGTGAACAGGCGCAGCAGGCCGGTGGCGTCGGCGGTGAGCAGGTCGGGGGCGCCGTCGCCGTCGAAGTCGGCCACCACCGGGCTCAGGTTGCGGGGCCGGACGCCGCCGGCTTCGCGGATGCGGCCAAAGTCGTTGTCCACGAGCACGAAGGCGCTGTCGAGCGGGCCGCGGCCGCGGTTGCGGAAGTAGCGCAGGCTCATGCCCGGCTCGCGGGGCTCGTTGGTGCCGATGAGCAGGTCCACGTAGCCGTCGTTGTCCACGTCGGTGAAGCAGGGCATGTCGCCCCGGGCGTAGGGCAGCACCCCCGTGTCGGGCTGGTAAGTGGCGGGAATACTAGTCACGGCGGGGCCCTGGGGCTTGAAGCGCCCGGCGCTGGCGGCGCTGAACACGGCCGGTTGGCCGGCGGGCGCCGTGTTGAGGATGAAGTGCAGCGCATTGGCGCCCTGGACCTGACCCCAGGCAGCGTAGGCCAGGTCCAGGGCGCCGTCGCGGTTGAGGTCGACCAGCACCGGCTTGACGCCTTCCAGGCGCTGGGCGGCCAGGCCCAGGTAGTCGGCCGTCACGAAGCTGAACACCGGCTGGGCCGCGGTGCCCACGTTGCGGTAGTGCGTGAGCGTGGCGCAATACACGCCGCTGATGCGGTCGGCGTAGTTGCCGACGAGCATATCGGGCCGCCCGTCGCCGTCGAGGTCGCCGAAGGTGGGCGCGGCGCCCTCGCTCACGTCTATCATCTCGTTTTGCAGGAAGCCGGCCGGGCGGAACGCGAAGACCGGCGCGCCGCTGGCGGACGCGTTGTGAAACAGCTGCACCGAGTTGCGCAGGCTCACCCGGTCGGCCAGGTTGTCGAGCATATTGGGCGCCACCACCAGGTCGGGGCGGCCGTCGAAGTCGGCATCGAAAGAATAACCCGCCGGAAAAACGGGCACCCGCGCCGGCGCGGCAGCCGTGGGAAAGGCCGCGCTGATGTCGGCCGAAGCAAGGATGGGGACCTGGGCGGTGCCCTGGTTGAGCAGGCGCACCAGTTCGGGGCAGTTGTCGCGGCCGTCGAGCAGGTCCTGGTCGCCGTCGCCGTCGAGGTCGAGCAGCAGCAGGCTGTGGCCGCCGGTGTGGGTGGGCCGGGCCGCCGTGAAGCAGGGCTGGCCGTTGAAACGGTACTCGGCGCAGCCGCCGCAGGCCTGCAGCCCGCCCCAATTGTCGGTGGCGAGGGTGAAGGTGAGCGCGCTGCCGCAGGGGCCAGGGTCGTTGTTGAGGTACTGCCCGATGAAGGACGCGCTGGCGAAATCGTACGTCATGATGTCGAGCTTGCCGTCGCCGTTCACGTCCTCGATGGCGGGCGTGTTGTAGCCGCCCACCAGCAGGTTGGCGGAGCCCGAAAAGCTGCCCGTGTACCGAATCTGGTCGGTAGTGAGCTGAAAGCTGGGCCGGCCGTTGACCGCCGCGTTGCGGAACACCCGGATGTTGCCGCCGCCGGTGCTGTAGGTAAACAAGTCGGCGCGGCCGTCGCAGTCGTAGTCGCGCAGCAGGGCCCAGCTTTCGAGGTCATCGGGAAACAAGGACTCGTACTCCGGGGCGTAGCGCCAGCGGCGGCCGGCGGCCACGGCGGGCGCGGCCACGCTCAGAAACGTGTAGCAGCGGCTGCTTTCCCGGTCGAAGGCGAACAGGTCCGGCTGGCCGTCGCCGTTCAGGTCGATGGTGCTGAACTGCGGCGTGTTGAAGCCGCCGGCCCAGGCGTTGCGCAGCGTGTCGCCACCTTGCACCACCGGCGGGCCCGGCTCGTACTCAAACCCAACCGGAACGCCCGACTGGGCCCAGGCCGGGACGGAACAGGCCAGCAGCGCCGGCAGCAAAGCAAGGAAACGCACCATGGTCAGTAACGATTTTTAAGCAGTTAGGGCACGAGCAGTGGAAGCCAGGCCACATTCCCGCCCACCTTTGCACCAAATTACACCCGGAATATCGATTGCGTTCAATCCCATGCTGCTCTACTCCCATTACTTAGCGGCCGGCGGCCAGGTCAGCACCGATTCGCGCCAGCCCCAGCCCGGCACGCTCTTTTTTGCCCTGAACGGCCCCAGCTTCCGGGGCGCCGACTTTGCGCCGCAGGCGCTGGCGAAAGGCGCCCGCCACGCCGTGGTGGACGACCCCGCGCTGGCCGCCACCGACCCCGCCCGCCACACCTTCGTCGCGGACCCGCTCGCGGCCCTGCAGGCGCTGGCCCGGCACCACCGCCAGCAGTTCAACATTCCGGTGCTGGCCATCACGGGCTCCAACGGCAAGACCACCACCAAGGAGCTGCTCACGGCCGTGCTGGCGCAGCAGTTCCGGGTGCTGGCCACTGCGGGCAACTTCAACAACCACATCGGGGTGCCGCTCACGCTGCTGCGCCTGCGAGCCGGCGAGCACGACTTTGCCGTGATTGAGATGGGGGCCAACCACCAAGGCGAAATCGCGGCGCTGTGCGCGCTGGCCGAGCCCACCCACGGCCTCATCACCAACATCGGCAAGGCCCACCTCGAAGGCTTCGGCGGGGCCGAGGGCGTGGCCCGGGGCAAGGGCGAGCTGTTCGACTACCTGGCCCGCACCGGCGGCACGGCCTTCGTCAACACCCTCGACCCCAAGCTGCCCGGTCTGGCCGCCGCCGTACCCACGCGCCTCACTTACCCCGGCCCGGCCGATACCTACCCCGCCACGCTGCTGGCCGCCGACCCCGCCCTGGCTTTGCGCCTCGGCCCGGCCGGCCCCGACGTAGCCGCGCAGCTTACCGGCGACTACAACTTCCCCAACCTGGCCGCGGCGGCGGCCGTGGGCCAGCACTTCGGCGTGGCGCCCGAAAAAGTAGCCGCCGCTTTGGCCCGCTACAACCCGCAAAACAACCGCTCGCAGCTGTTGCGCACGGCGGCCGGCAATGAGCTGCTGCTGGATGCTTACAACGCCAATCCGTCGTCGATGGCCGCGGCCCTGCGCAGCTTCGCAGCCCGCCCCACGGCCCCCGGCCAGCAGAAGCTGGTGGTCCTCGGCGACATGTTCGAGCTGGGCGAGGAGAGCACCGCCGAGCACCGCCACCTGGGCCAGCTGCTGACGGAACTGCGGCTGCCCGCTGCGCTGCTCATCGGCCCGGAGATGGGCGTGGCCGCCCCCGCATCAGCTATTTTTCAGCACTTCGCTACCAAAGCCGAAGCGGCGGACTGGCTGCGGCAACACCCCGTGCGCGGCCAGCAGGTGCTGGTGAAGGGCAGCCGCGGCATGGCGCTGGAGACGCTGGTGGAGTGGCTGTGATTGCCCCTGGCGGCAACCTCACCCCCTGACCCCCGGTTCGCTTGAAGCGCGAAGCCCGCGGAGAAGGGGTCAGTTAAAAGTGAAGAGTTAAAAAGCGGTCCGTTTTAACTCTTCACTTTTAACTTTTAACCAGGCAGGACCGGTGCCCCCTCTTTTTTGGAGAGGGGGTCAGGGGGTGAGGTTACCGCTGGGGGCAATCAGCTAAAACGGGCTCACGAAATCTTTGAACAGCGGCAGCTCGTCGTCTTTGCCAGACACGAGCGGGGCCACCTCGGTGCCCCAGTTGATGTTCAGGTCGGCGTCGTCCCAGCGCAAGCCGCCTTCGGTGGCGGGGGCGTAGTAGTCGCTGCATTTGTAGAGAAAGATGGTGTTGTCCTCCAGGGCCATGAAGCCGTGGGCAAACCCGGCGGGAATGAAAAGCAGGTTGGCTTTGGTGGCCGTGAGCTCCACGAGCTGGTGCTGGCCGTAGGTGGGCGAGCCGGTGCGCAGGTCCACGGCCACGTCGAGGGCCCGGCCCTGGCCCACGCGCACGAGCTTGGCCTGGGCGTGGGGCGGGCGCTGAAAGTGCAGGCCGCGCAGCACCCCTTTTTTGGAGTTGGACTGGTTGTCCTGCACCCAGTCGGCGGCGGCGCCAGCCCCGGCCAGCAGGCGGGCGCTGTAGGTTTCAAAAAACACGCCCCGGTCGTCGGCAAACACGCGGGGAATCAGTTCGACGAGCCCGGCGAGGGCGTGCTGCTTTACTTCCATCGGAACAAAGGTAGAATTTTCGGTAAGACGTCTTCGTCGGTTTTAACGAACAGCATGAGCTTATCCGAGCAGGCGCGCAAAAAGAACAGTCATGCTGAGCTTGTCGATGCATAACGCCCCCCGCGTGACAACCAACAGTAGGGGACGGCGGAAAAAGTCCAAAACCTAAACAGA
>NZ_JANNOD010000031.1:0-136335 GCF_031398885.1 Hymenobacter sp. | reverse complement strand
CGCTGAACGTTTCCGGGTTGTTGTCCTCCCACACGTAGGCGTACACCTGGTACGCCCCGTTGGGCACGTTCGTCAGCCGGAAGTCCAGCGCGTTGTCGTACTGGGCCGAGGTGAGCATCGCCGCCCGCCCCGCGTCCGTGCCCGGCACCAGCACCTGGCCCGCGCCGGTGACGCTCGTTCCGTTAACTGAGTAGTTGCCCGCGGTGCGGCCCTCCCAGGCCTGCCCGTCGATTGTCGAGGCGTTGCCGTTCAGGTCGATGGCCCGGTAAAAATCGCTCGGACCACCCGGAGCCGGCGTCGGAGTTGGGGTTGGAACCGGGGCCGGGGCCGGCGTCGGGGCCGGAACTGGGGCCGGCGCCGGAGTTGGAGTCGGCGCGGGCGTCGGGGCCGGCGCGGTGCTTCCGGTGGGCCCGGGGGTGATGTTATTTTGCTTCAGTTTCTGCTGCCAGATGGTCCATTCGTTTTGCTCCGTTTGAACCGTGAGGGGGTTGGGCAGGCTGATGTTGCCGGAAACCGTGGTGGCAAAAGTGCCGTCGATGTCAAAACGGTTGGCGAAGGGCTGGTTGGTGTACCAGTTGGCGTAGCCCACCGTGTTGTCAGCGATGCGAATGTTGGCGCCGAAGGTTGGGCTCTTCCAGAAGTTGGACGGGTTGATGCCGCAGTATACTTTGTCCAGCTTTTCGCCGGTGCTCAGGTAGCCGCTGGTCACCACCCGGTTGTGGTGCACGTTCACGTCGTGGCCGGCCGCAATGTTGATGGCCCCGTTGCAGGTGCTCACGAACTGGTTGTTATCAACTTCCAGGAAACCCGTCGAAACGGCGAGCGTGTACCCGTGCCCGTCGGTGGTAAAGCCCGTACCGCTGAAATTGGGGCTGGTGGCCGGGATGGGGTAAGCACCCTGCACGTAGTTGTCGTGCACCCGGGCCGGGCTGGCGGGGGTTCCCCCCGAGTCCGAGAAATTGATGTTGTCCTCTACTTTGCTCTGGTTGGGCTGGTTGATAACCTGGTTCCAGGAAATATCGATGTTGGCAACGCCCGGAATCGTGTTCAGAATGACAAAGTTTGAGAAGCCCTGCTGCGGGTTGTTGCGGTAGCTGCCAATCAGGTTCAGCACGCGGTTGTAGCGAATCCGCACCGTCTGGTTGCTGGCGCCGTTGCCCATCCAGCGGTCCAGCACCACGCCCCGGTTGCGCTCCAGGTAATTGTGCTCCATCACCAGGTTTTTGCCCTTGAGCATGTAGAGAAACGCGCCGCGCTCTTTGTTGTCGACCGTGGGGGTGGTGCCGTAGCCGCTGCACTCCCGCACCGTCAGGTCGGTGTTTTGGGAAGGCGCGTAAATCAAAACATCGGGTCCCACCAGGGTGCAATTCTGCAGCACAACCGGTTCCGTGGTCGCAATGGTGATGGCGGGCGTCGACGAATCGTTGCTGCGGTAGTTGCCCGTGTAGGTACCTCCCTTGCTGATGGTGATGGGCGCCGAGTAGGCCAGATTGGGGGCCTGCGCCTGCGCCCGGCCCGTTCCGCACAGCGCCAGGGCCAGCAGGCCCTTCCCCAGCAGGGGCACCCGCCCGGCCTGCAAGCGCGGCGGGACAGATGCAATTTTTAATTTATTCAAAATTTGCATTATTCAGTAATTGATGAAAAAGGTCTTTTCTGAAAATCAGTCAAAGTGCAATTATTGACAATGCACTGATAAGAAGGAAAATGCTATTTGCTCTGCTTGGAGCCCAAAATCAACGCCGCCCCCGACCATTTCCCAAATCCACCTTCGCACATGCCCTCGGCATCACTGCCAGCGAAATTCCCAACCCCGAAATCTGCTTCAGTCAGCTGCAAACCAATTTTTTGAGCATAGCTAGGCCAAGCCTGCTATGATATATCAAAAAACATATGTTTACTACTCTCCTCGCTACCTTCGCCCGAATGGGTCCGTGTACCGCCCTATGCGGCCCTTTTTGCCCAATCGTAAGGCGTGCCCCAACTGCTCTTCATACTTTAAAACTTTAAAAAATTATAAAAATGAATCCCGCTCTCTTAGGCAAATGTACAAGAGATAATCCTAACGGGCAAATAATTTCTTAAGCGATATTGTATTTTACAGTGAAGCAGACCAAGGATGCGCGCCCAAAATCAGGCGTAAGTAAGCGCTACCGGCTTTTTTGTCCGCTTGAGCTTGACCCAAAAAAAATGTTGTCCGCACGTTCGCGGCGCCTGGCAACGGCCTACGAGGCCGCATTTTAGCTGGCTTCGTAGAGCGCCAGCAGCCGCTGTAGCGAACCGGCCAGGCTGTACTGCTCCCGGGCTTGCCGATGGCCAGCTTGGCCGAGCCGGACCCGCTCGGCGGGGTTGGCCGCCAGCTCGGTGATGGCCGCGGCCAAATGGCCGGGCGTGGGAGGCAGCAAGCGGCCCGTGCGGTGGTCCTGCACCAAGTCGCGCAAGCCGGTGGCATCATACACCACGGCCGGAATTGCGCAGCTCTGAGCTTCGAGCAAGGACATGCCGAGGCCCTCAAAGCGCGACGTCATCACGAACAAGTCGCTGGCCAGCAGCACCGGTCGCACGTCCAGCAGCTGCCCCAGAAAGCGCACCTCCGCCCGCAAATTTAGGGATTGGGCGTATTCCTGCTCGGCGTGGTGCAGGTGCCCATCGCCGACGTGCAGGTACACCACGCGCTCGGCCAGCTCGGCAGCGAGCTGGCCGAGCGCCATAAAAATGTCGTGGTGGTTTTTACTTTCGATGCAACTGCCCACCGAAACCAGCACGAGCTGCTCAGGGCGCAGCCCCAAGGCACGGCGGCAGTCCTCGCGCTCGGCGGCGGAGCGGGCCGGCACGAAATGCTCCGAATCAACCCAGTTGGGCACCAGCGTGGTCGGGTTGAAATTCACGCGCCGCTCAATCTCCTGCACCGACGGACCAATGGCGATGAAGCGCCCGCCCAGCAGCCGGCGGGCCAGCAAGCGGTAGGCCGCCCGCTTGACGCGCAACAGCCCCCGGTACTCAAAACTGTTGTGCACGGTGTGCACGCAGCGCGGCACGCCCGCCTGCCGGGCCGCCAGCCCGTACCAGAGGAAGCTTTGCTCGGTGTGGTTGTGCACCACATCGAAGCGGTGCCGGCGCATAAACCGCCGCACGGCCCCCACGTCGGGCCGCGAGTCGTTGGCCCACGGGAGGTAGTGCACGGTGTAGCCGACGGCCTCCAACGTGGCGGCGTAGTCGTTTTCGGCCGGGGGCGAGTCGGTCAGGATGTGCAGATCCAGGCCCTGCCGCTGGAATTCCGGCGCGGCAATGCGCAGCATGATTTCGGCCCCGCTGTAGCGGATGGCGTGCAGGATGTGCAGCACCTTGCGGACCCGCGGGGCGGGGCGGGGGGCGGGGGCGGGGGCCGGGGCGGCGGGGAGCAAGGAAGCAGCGGCGGTCATAAGTCGGCAGCAAAGCGCAGGTTATCAGGCAGGCCAAGCGGTGCGCAACCGCCGGCCAGGGCGGGAGCTAGTGCAGGAAGTAGCCCAGCAGCCGGCGGGTGTAGCCGTTGAGCAGGAACAGGGGTACGTAGGGCCGGGGGCAGTTTTTGAGGGCAAAATGCGTGAAGTTGCGCAGATTGCCGCCGCCCCGGATGCCAAACAGATGCTGGTAGTAGCCGCGCAGGCTGCGCTGGCGGCGGGTTTGCTCCTGGCCGCTTTCGTCGGGGTAGGTACGCAGGCGGGCCTCGTAGTTGCAGTACACCGGGAAGCCGTGGCGCCGGGCCACGCTGGTGAAGTCAAAATCGGCCAGATAATGAGGCAGGCGCTTTTCGTCGAACAGCCCAATGCGCTCGAACACGGCCCGCGGGATGAGCAGGCCCCGGCCCGGCAGGTACGTGACCGGGTGCAGGCCGTGGCGGGCGGCTTCGGGCAGCTCGCGCAGCAGGTCGTGGCGGCGATGCAGGAGCCAGTCGAGCCGCTCGCCGCCGTACACGGGCGCGCCGGTGGCCAGGTCCAGCTCCAGGGCCCCGAGCACGGCGGTGGGGTGGCGGGCAGCGGCAGCCAGCATCTGAGCCACGAAGTCGGGCTCGGCCACCAGGTCGTTGTTGAGCGTCATCACGCGAGTGGCCCCGGCGGCCAGGGCCCGGCGGATGCCCAGGTTTACGCCGGCCGTCCAGAACAGGGTGCCGTCGCCCGTTTCCACCAGCACTTCGGGAAATTCGCGGGCCAGCGCTTCGGCCGTGCCGTCGGTCGAGCCATCGTCGACCACAACGGTACGAAAAGCGTCCGTCGTTTGCCGGCGCAGCGACAGCAGGCAGTCGCGCGTAAACGCCAGCCGGTTGAACACGGGAATCACGATGTAAAGCATGGCGCGGGCGGTTTTGAAAAACGGAGTTAAAAGTTAAAAGTTAAAATTCAGGCAGACATAATTTTAACTTTTAACTCTCAACTTTTAACTTCATACAACGGGAGACTGATGGTGAATGCGACAGCGGAGTCGCGGGCAGCAGCTAGCATATTCACGACGCGGCGGTGGGCACGGGAAAAGCAGGCTCACGAACTGCGTCCGGCTTAGCGACTGGCGCGGCGGGCCGCAGCCGGGCCAGCAGCCGGCGCACTTTGGCCGTGACCCGGCCCCACAAGAACTCGCGGAACCGCTGCTGGTCGCGGGGCCGGTCGGCCAGCACAAAAGCCGGGTGGCGCAAGGGCAACGACAGGGCCGCGGTGGGCACGTTGGCCAGCTCGTCGGTGGCGTCCAGGGTGTGGGTACCGCCGGCTCCGAAGCCCACGTTGCCCACCAGATTCACGGCCGGCACGGTGCACAGCCCCGAGTGCGCCGCGATGGCAAAATGCCACTGGTAGTCCCACACGTGGGCCGGCGGCGGCAGGCGCTGCACCCCGGCAATCTTGGCCAGGCGGTAGCGGTTTTCCAGCGCCGAGCTGTAGCGGCCGGCCAACAGCCCTCGTTCCCACAGACGGTCAAAATCGGTTAAATCAAAATCGAAATACTGCCAGGCCCGGCGCCAAGTGGCCCAGCCCCAGCTATTTACTTGGGTAGAAAAATGGTAGGATTCGGCCCCCGCCGGCTGCGGCTGGCGGGCTTCGCGGCTGAAATTATTGCCCCCGATGTGCATCACGCGGGTATCGTGGGCGTAGCGTTCAAGCAGCTCCTGACAATAGCCGAAGAAGCTCAGGTCAGGCACGCAGTCGTCTTCGAGAATGATGCCGGCTTCCTCGTGCGCAAAAAACCAGTTGATGGCCGTGGCCGGGCCCACCCCGCAGTTCAGGTTGTGCGCCCGCAGCTGCGTCACCACGTCGCAGGGCCAGTCGATGCCTTCCAGCACCACGGCGCGGGCGGCGGCGCAGGCGGCGGCGTCGGTGGGGTGGCCGGGCCGGGGGCCGTCGGCCGCCACGTACAGCCGCCGGGGCCTGGCCCGGCGAATGGCCGCCAGCACGGCCCGCGTGGGGTCGGGGCGGTTGAAGATGAGCAGCAGCACCGGGGCAGCCAGCGGCGGCGGCAGGGCCCGGCTCATAGCGGCTGCGGCACCGCGGCCGGGAGGGTAGGCGCGGCGGTTTCGGCGAAGGCCGCCGGCTTTTCGCGCGCCAGCATGGTGCGGTAAATGTCGAGGGTGCGCTGGGTGATGGTGGCCGGGTCGTGGCGGGCGCGGGCCACGCGCAGGGCTTCGCGGCCAAGGCGCTGGCGCAGGGGCTCGTCGCGGTGCAGGCGCAGCACCTGGGCGGCAATGTCGGCGGGGTCGAGGCGGGCCGCCAAGCCGGTGCGCTCGTGCTCCACCAGCGAGCCGACGCCGCCCACCAGGGTCACGACCACCGGCAGGCCGGCCACCTGGGCCTCGCACACGGTGTTGGGGCTGTTATCGATGTAAGATGGGTGCAGCAGGCAGAACGACTCTTGCAGCAGCACCTGCAGCTCGTCAATGCTTTGCATGCCCCGAAATTCGAGGTCGTCGGGGCCGATGGCCGTGAGCCGCCGCCGCCGGATGCAGCGCCGGATGCGCGCGGGCTCGGTCTGGCCCACGATGGTGAGCTTGGCTGGAATCTGCTGCCGGATGAGGTGGAAGGCCTCCAGCGTTTCGCGGTAGCCCTTCATCACCTGCGTGCCGCCCAGAAACAGCAGGTGGGGCCGGCCGGGCTCCGGGGCGGGGGCGGCCACGGCGTTCAGCGCGAAAAACTGGGGCCGAATCATCTCCCAGTTGAGGTGCACGTGGCAGCCGGGGCTTAGCCGGCGGCTCAGGGCCGTGTCCCAGGTGGTGCGGCACGACACGTCGCGCACCTTGGGCAGGTAGCGCAGTTCGTAGTAGCTGGCCAGCAACCACAGGAAGCGGCGCACGGGGTCGGCCACGGGCAGCACCTTCAGGTATTCCCACACGATGCCCTGCACCGAAAGCAGCACCGGCACCGGGAGCCCCGCCGTGGCCACGTGCAGTTGCACCTCCGAGCCGTGCACGTGAATCAGGTCGTAGTCGCGGTAATGCTGGCGCACGTACGCGGCGAGCAGGGCCACGCGGCGGCGGTAAAGCGTGCGGATGTCCTCGCGCCGCCCGGGCACGTCCAGGTACACGTAGTGCACGCCGTCGGCGTCGAAGTGCTCAACCGGCGCGGCCATGTCGGTGCCGGTGCCCAGCACGGTGAGGGTCAGGTCGGCGGGCCGGCGGGCCAGTTGGCCAATCAGGCTGATAATCCAGGGCGTGCCGGCCTGGTTTTCTTTGGGGTGCGGGTGGGCCGTGAGCCACAATATGTTCAGGGGTCGCATGCCAGCAAGCGGTTAGTTCGCAAAAACGGGTTCGGATTCTGGTTCGGGTCGGGGCACCACTAGCGGGGCCTCCGCCGGCGGGGCGGGGCGGGTAATGGCCGCCAGCAGCAGGCCCACCAAGGCGTAGAGGTAGATGGGCCAGTCGTAGGAAAGGCCGTAGACCAGGCAGCCCGAGAACAGTCCCACCAGGGCGGCGGCTTCGGCCGTGAGCGGCGCGGGGTGCCCCAGCCGCCGGATTATTTGCGCGATGGGCAGGACCACCACCAGCAGCAGGCCCGCCCATCCGAAGTAAAACAGGCGGTCCATGTAGAAGCTGTGGAAGTGGTGCCCGGTGCCGTCGGCCCACATGGGCTGGTCCGAAGTGGGGTCGTAGAACTGCATCGGCACCTCAAACCCCTTCAGGCGCCAGCCCAGCAGCGGGCGCTCGGCCACCAGGGGGCGGTAGGCTTCCTGTTGGCGGAGGCGCCAGTTGCCCGTACCCCGCTTATCGGGCTTGACGATGTCGTTGATGCTGGTTTCAAATTTCTTGATGACGTCGGGGTTGCCCAGCACCGTGGCCAGCCCGCCCACCGCGCCCACGGCCACGGGCAACAGCACCAGCAGGGCCACGCGGTGCAGCGAGAGGCGGGCGCTGGGCACGCGCCGCGCCACCACCCCCAGGTTCACCAACAGGCCCACCAGCATGGCCAGCCACACGGAGCGGTGCTGCAGAAAAACGATAAGGCCCAACGCGACGAAAAACACGCCCAGCGCCAGCAGGCGGCCCCGCTCCAGGTACCAGTTCAGGCACAGCAAGGCGGGCAGCACCAACAGCAGGGCCGAGCTGGCCGCAAAGCCCCGCTCGTGGTCCAGAAACGCCCGCAGGCTCAGTGCTTCGGGGTGCACCGCGGCCAGGTTGAGCAGCAAAGCCCCGAAGAGCACCCCCACCAGCAGGCCCAGCGGCGGCAGGCCCTGCTGGCGGTAACAGCCGCAGATGCCGTAAATTAAAAACAACACCAGCACCTTGGAAAACACGTGCATGTACACCAGCCAGGTGCCGTGCGTGGCGTAGGATTCCAGCAGCAGCCCCAGCAGGGCGGCCCCCGTCAGCAGCAGCCCGCGGCCCACGGCCGGCTCCAGCCGCCGCCCGTACCAGAGCGCGGCGCCGACGCCCGCGCCCAGTACGCCCCATTCGTATGGCTTCAGAACGGAAGCGTTGTCCACGTCGAAGAAAAATTCCCAGAACGCCTGGTCCAGGAAAAAAACCAGCAGCAGCGGCAGCACCAGCTTGAGGGGGCGGAAGGAAATTTTCATGGGGCGGCGAGGATGGCCCGGGCCGGCGGCGCGGGGGTGGGCGTGGCGGCGCGGCGCGCGCTTTCGTAGGCGGCCACCGTGCCGGCCAGCATGGCGGGCAGGTCGAACCGGGCGGCGGCGTGGGCGCGCTGGCGCAACTGCAGCCGCGTTTGGGCGGCGGGGTCGGCCAGCAACTCGTGCAAGCGGCGGGCCACGGCGGCGGGCGGGGCGTCCGGGGCAATCAGGGCGGCGGGGTCGTGGGCCAGCACTTCGGGCACCGCCCCCACCCCGAGCGCCAGCACCGGCACCGCGCAGGCCATGGCTTCGAGCAGCACCAGGCCAAAGCTTTCGTTGGTGGCGGCGTGCACGTAAACGGTGCTGGCCCGCAACAGGGCCGCCACGTCGGCCCGGTGCCCCGCCAGCCAGACGCAGTCCTGCAGCCCGGCCGTGGCAATGCGCGCGCGCAGCAGCGCCTCGTCGGGGCCGGTGCCCACCAGTCCCAGCAGAAAATCGGTGCCCAGCGCCCGCAGCTCCGCCGCCACCGCCAGCAGGAACCGCTGGTTTTTGCGCCCCTCCAAGTGGCCGATGTTCAGCAGCACGGGGCGGCCGGCGGCCCGCGCCCGCAGCGCCACGTCGGGAGCCACGGCGGCAAATTGCGCCAGGTCCAGCCCGTGGTGCACCACCGCGTGCCGGGCGTGGGCCGGCAGCAAGGGCGCCACGCGCCCTTGCACGTAGCCGGACACGCTCACGAAGTGCGCGGTGCGGGCCAGGAAAAATTCGTGCCAGCGCACCACCACGCGGGCGGCCCGGCCGCGCAGGCCCAGTTGCCGAACCACTTCCCGGCCGGGGTGGTCGTTGAAGTGGCCGGTCACCACCACCGGCACGGCGGGGCCCAAGAGCCGGCGCAAGAGCCAGCCGGTGGTGGCGTCCTGGGCATTCACCACGTCGTAGACGGCGCGGCGGTCGAGTGCGCTGTAGATGTTGGCACAGCCGTGCAGTTCGGCCCCCAGGTGCCGGCCCAGCGGCCCGGCCAGGTCCAGCACCCGGCGCAGGGCGCCCCAGCGGCGCGACTGCCCCCGGCTCACGCTGGCCGGCGTGAGCACCGTCACCGTATGGCCCAGGCCGCGCAGCCCGGCCGCCAGGCGCTGGTAGTGGACGCGCACGCCGCTCGGCGCCTCGGGCACCATCATCGACACGAGCAGGATGTTCATGACAGGGCCGTGGCGGGCACGGGCGCGGAGGTGGCAAAATCGGTTTCGGGGCGGGCGGCCGGCGCGGGCGACAGCCAGTCGGCGTAGCGGCGCAGGCCGGAACGGCTCCAGGGGGTGCTGAGCGGGGTGTTTTCCAGCCGCAGCAGGGCCCGGTGCAGCACGGGGCGCAGTTCGGGCGGGGGCCAGCGCAGCAGCAGCGCCCCCAGGGCCAGGGCGCCGGTCAGCATTTGCAGCCCAAACACCAGCAGCACCGGCCAGCCCAGCCCCCGCAGCCCGGCCGACGCGAGCAGGATGCCGGCGCCCACCACCAGGGCATTGCGCAGCCCCGGCAGGTAGAGGGCAAACAAGGCCGAATAGCGGACGGCCAAATCCTGGTGCGTGATGCGCATGTAGAGCAGCGTGCGCACCACCTCCCCGATGCCAATGGCCCCGGCCACGCCCACCACGCCGTAGCCCCGCAGCAGCCAGAACAGGCCCACCAGCAGCCCAATGAACTGCACGTTGAGCACGACTTTACGGCGCAGATTGGCCCGGGCATCGGCCACGATGCCCGCGAACATGGTGGTCAGACTCAGCGGGATGGCCACGCACAGCATTTGCAGCACCGGCGCCGAAGCGTCCCACTTGGGCCCCAGCAGCACCCGCACCATTTCGGGGGCCGCCACGGCCACGCCCGCGCACAGCGGCAGCACCAGCGTGGCCACCAGCGTGCTGCTGCGCAGGTAGAGGCCGCGCAGGCGGGGCACGTCCTGCTGCACCTGGCTGAAGGCCGGGAAAGCCACTTTGGCCACGCTATTGGTTAGGAAATACATCGGCAGGTAGAGCAGCATGAAGGCCCGGTTGTAGAGGCCCAGCGCCACCGGCCCCAGCAGCCGCCCGATGAGCAGGGTGTCGAGGTTGCCGTTGAGAAATTCCAGGAAGCTGATGAGCGACACCCGGCTGCCGTAGCCCACCAGGGCCGCGTAGTGCCGCCAGCCGAAGAGCAGCCGCACCGGGTGCCGCACCACCACGTAGGCCCCCACACTGGTGAGCAGCTGCTGGGCCAGGCTGGCCGCCACCAGGCTCCACACCCCCAGCCCGGCCGCGGCGCAGCCCAGGCCCACCCCGCCGTAGGCCAGCACGTAGGCCGTCACGTCGAGCTTGGCCAGCACTTCAAAGCGCATGTCGCGGCGCAGCACGCTCGTGGCCGTGAGCCCTAGCGACGCCACCACGAAGCCCAGGGCCAGCACCCGCACCAGCGGCACCACCGCCGGGTTGTCGAGCACCAGCCGCGAGAGCGGCGCCAGCCCCCAGAACAGCCCCGCCACCGCCCCGCCCAGCAGCAGCGAACCCGTGAACGTGGCCCGCAAATCATTGGTGCTGAGCTGAGGCCGCTGCACCAGGGCGTGGCCCAGGCCCATTTCGGCAAAGTACCCGCCGAAGCGCAGCACCACGCCCGCCAGCGCCACCAGCCCGAACGCGGCCGGGTCGAGCAGCCGCGCCATCACGGCCGTGTAGCCCACCTGCAGCACCGCCGTGACGACGGCCGCCGCCGTGGTCCATTTAATGCCGCGCAGGGCCGTGGCGCCCAAAGCGGAAGAGTGCGGGCTGGTGGTCATAACAAAATCAGCAAAAACGAAGCCCCCGGCCCGGCTTACTGGCCGTAAGCGTAGGCGTTGGCCTTGTGAGTGTACCCGTAGGTTTTGGCAAAATGCACGTCGTTGAGCACCGTGTACACGTTGCTCACTTTGCGCGTGCGGTGCAGCTCGTCAATCTGGCGGAGCACGTCCTTGTCCGTGTAGTTTTGACGCACGATGTAGATGCTGGCGTCGAAGTAGCGCATCAGCACGAAGAATTCGGCCACGTAACCCATGGGCGGCGTGTCGATGACCACGTAGTCGTAGTCGGCGCGCAGTTGCTCCAGCAGCCCGGTCATGGCGCGGCTTTCCAGCAGCACGGTGGGGTTTTCCGGCACGGGCCCGCAGCATATCAGGTCCAGGTTGTCGACCCCACTGGCGTGCCGCACTTCGCCCAGGTCGGCTTGCCCCGCCAGGTACGCCGCCAGGCCGGGCCCGGTCGGGTCGCCGAAGTAGCTACTCAACGACGGGCGGCGCAAGTCGCACTCCAGCAGCAGCACCCGGTGGTCGCTCATGGCCAGTTCCGCCGCCAGGTTCACGGCGCAGAACGACTTGCCCTCGCCCGGCACCGAAGACGTAATGCCAATCACCTTCTTGTCGCCCCCGCCCGCGAGGTACTGCAGGTTGATGCGCACCGAGCGAAACGACTCGGCAATAATTCCCTTCGGGTGGGTCAGCAGCTGCCCGGCGTCTTCTTTGGTGCCGTGGGCCACGATGCCGAGCAACGGAATGCCGGTGACCAGCGCCAGGTCTTCCGGCCGCTGAAAGCGGCGGTTCGTGCGGTCGAGCAGCAGCGCCAAACCGGCCGGCAGGCCCAATCCGCCCAACAGGGCGAGCAGGGCCACCAGCAAGGGCTTGGGCGCCGCCGGCCCCGCGCCCAGCTGCTGGGCGCGGTCCACCACGTTCTTGTCCGAGGCGTTGGTTGCCAGGGCAATGGCCGCCTCGTTGCGCTTTTCTTCCAGGAAGGTGTAATTTTTCTCGCTGAAATTATTGGCGCTCTGCAGCGCGGCCAGCTGCCGCTCGTTTTCCGGCATCCGGCTCATTTGCCCGCGCACCTGGGCCAGCTGGGCGTTCACGTCGCGCAGGCCAATGTCGGCGGCCTGGCTCATGTTCACCAGCAACTGCACCAGCGACTGCTCGGTGGCGCGAATGGTTTCGTCCAGCTTCTTCACCGCCGGGTTGATGGCGCTGGCGTTCACGCCCAGCTCGGCCCGCTTGGTGTTCATTTGCTGCAGCTGCAGAATGTAGTTATCCAGCACGGGGTTTTCCACGCCCACGCTGCTGGGCGACACCAGGTTGTCGAGCCCCTGGTTGGCCCGCAAGTAGGCGAGCATGTTCTGGTAGTACTTGCGGCTGGTCAGGGCCCGAGCCTGGGCCGCTTCGAGAGTGCTCAGCTGCTGAATGCCCGCCGACGACTGCGCCCCCACGTCCACCACGCCCCGCGCCGACCGAAACGTGGCCAGGGCCCCGGCGGCCTGCCGGCGGGTGTCGGCCAGCTTGGCGATTTTCTCGTCCAGGAAGGCGACCGTTTTCTGGCCCCTCAGGTTTTTCTCGCGCAGGTCGGCCGCGGCGTACACGGCCATCAGGGTGTCCAGAAACATGGTGGCCTGGGCCGGCACCGAGCTCTTGGCGCGCAGCTCCACAATGCGCGACTCGTGGTCGATGGGCCGCACCACCAGCGCCCCGGCGTAGTGGCCCACCGCTTCGTCCAAGCTGTTGAGCACGAAGCAGTACCGGGCGCCCGCCGACTCAAAATTTACGCCCGGCTCCGGGGTCAGCACCAGCCTGAGCAGCGGCGTGCGCAGCGTGTCGCCGGCGGCCACGGTTTCGTCGAGGCGCACGTCTTCCACCTCGCGCACCAGCTCGCTGGTGCGCAGCCGGGTCAACTGCCCCCGCGGGGCGGTGGCCTGCACCCGGTAGCGGCCGGGCCCGGCCGGCGTCACGTACACGCGCACGCCCGTGAGCTGCGGCACGGCCCGGTTGGGCGCCACCCGAAACGGCACCGCGCCGGCCGGCTGCTCCCGCACCTGCAGCGGCCGCAGCCGGTTGAGCCAGGAGTCGGCCACCGCGAAGTACGACACCGCGTAGGGCAGGCGGCTCACCGCTTCGTGCACCATACCGGTCGAGGTGATGAGGCCGATTTCGTCCTCCATCTTGGTGCCCTTGTCGCGCACTTCCAGCGCCTGGAGCAGCTCCTGCGCCCGCCGCGAGCCCGTGGCCTGGTCGCCCAGCAGCATGGTGGCCCGGAAGTCGTACACCGGGGCCGTCACGGCCAGGTACAGATAGGCCAGCAGCCCGGCCAGCACCAGCCCGCCCGCAAACAGCGGCCAGCGGTGCCGGAGCCGGAAGAACAGCGCGTGCAAGTCAATTTCGTCGAGCGGCGGGGTAGCGGGTTGCGGATTCATGCCCAGATAGCGTTAAGCGAGACGGAAACGGGATATTCGGCGTTAGTTGAGGCGGATGTAGCCCAGCAGCAGCACCAGGGTCGACAGGCCCGCGAACACGATGCCGAGGTTGTTGGCATTGCCGCGGCTGGTGCGGGCTTTCAGCGGCTCCACGTACAGGGCGTCGTTGGGCAGCAGGTAGAAATAAGGCGAGCGCAGCAGCGCCGGGTCGGTCAGGTCCAGCAGCACCACTTCCGATCCTTTGGCGGTCTGGCGCACCAGCTTGACGTTTTGCCGGTTGCCAAACTCGTTGAGGTCGCCGGCCAGCCCCAGGGCTTCCAGCACGTTGGCCTGCCCGTTGTACACGAAGTAGCGCCCCGGATTGCGCACCTCGCCCAGCACCGTGAGCTTGAAGCTGATGAGCTTCACCACCACATTGGCTCCGCTGGCAAAGCGCGCCACCCGCTGTTGCACCAAGGCCTGCACCTGGTCCACGGTGAGGCCGGCTACCGGCACCGAACCCACCGTCGGCAGGGAAATCTGGCCGCCCTCGTTCACCGAATAGCCCGTCAGATACAGGATGCTGGGGTCGCCCGACAACAGCGCCCGGTTATCGGTCGCGTTGAACAGCTCATTAAATTCGGGCTGGCTGCTTTGCACCCGAATCGCGAGCACGTCGTTGACCTGGATGCGGTAAACAGCCCGCGCGTTGACCTCTTCCACCGGCCGGGTTTGCGAGTAGCCGGCGCCTTGCAGGTACGGCAGCGAGCGCTGCGATACGCAGCTCCCGGCAAGCAGTCCGCACAGCAGCAGCAGGAGTCGGCAAATGGGTACGGGAGAAGGCATGGAAAGCGCGGGGTAAGTGGGCCGTGGTACCGCTCGGCTCGTAGCGGCTTCGTTCTGAGGTGGGCGAACGAAAAGACGCTGAATTGGGCGAACTAAGCAACTAATGTAAGCCAATTTTTGACAATTGCATATAATAAATTTACTATTACATTGAAATAAACGTAGTTAACAACCTTCTATTCACTCACAATCAGCTGGTTAAATACTTACAAAAAAATATTATATTTATTAATTAATAATTAATGCTTTTGAAATTAACCTTTTTCGCGTTCCTCCGCTGGTGCTGCCTAAGCACATTGGCTCACCAATTTCGCGAACGATGCGTGAAACAAAGCAATGGGCAGCCCTAGCTATATTCCAATCAACTAACTAACAAGGCTTTGAAAGTAATATAAATATTTAGTTTTGAATGTTGATGCCCGAATAGCATCCGCGGGGACCTGGAAAGCTGCTTGGCTTGGGCTGGCATCCCGGGCCCGAAGCGCCAAAGCTTCATTACGCCCGGGGCTTGAACTGCGCGCCGGAGCCAACCGGTGACAAAAGAACCGGTAACCCCCAAGAAACCCTTGCGGGTGTGACTTGCTTGCGTTCAGGCGACTCAAACTACTCGGCACGCCTACTACTTTGCGGAAATATCCCTACCTTTTAGCCCTCAAAATTTCCGCAATCGTTTCATGTTCGCGCTTACCCCCGACCGCTCCGCCGTACTGCACGCTTTGGCCGATGCATTCATTCCCGCCCTCTCCGATGGCAGCCCCGCCGGGTCGGCGGGGCTGAATCTGGAGAAGCTGCAGGAGGCCATCCGGGAGCAGCCGCTGGGCGCGCAGGCCGAATTTGGCAAGCTGCTGGACCTGCTGGAAAAGCCGCTGCTGGGCCTCACCTGGTTTGGGCCGTTGAAACCGTTCCGCAAGCTGGACCCGGCGCAGCGCGAGCTGCTGCTCCAAAGCTGGGCCGCCTCCAACGTGCCGCAGCTGCGCAAGGGCTTTCAGGCGCTGCGCAAGCTGTGCACGCTGCTTTACTACGGCGGCAGCATGCCGGCGCTGCCCGCCGCCTGGGGCCACCTCCGCTACCCCGGCCCCGACGAGCGGCCCGTGGACACCCCCAAGCCCATCAAACTGCTGCGCCCGACCCAGGACACGATGTACGAGTGCGACGTGCTGGTTATTGGCAGCGGGGCGGGCGGCGGCGTGGTGGCCGGCGAGCTGGCCCAAGCCGGGCACGACGTGCTCGTGCTCGAAAAAGGCCCGTACTGCCACGGCTGCGACTTTACGCAGCGCGAAGTGGACATGCTCGGCAAGCTCTACGACGCCAAAGGGGCGCTGGCGACCCAGGACGGCAGCATCGGCATTCTGGCGGGTTCCTGCCTCGGCGGGGGCACCACCGTGAACTGGGCCGGGGCCTTCCGCACGCCCGACTACGTGCTGCAGGAGTGGGCCCGGGAGCACGACGCGCCCCAGTTCACCACGCTGGCATTCAAGGAAAGCATCAACGCCGTGGCCCGCACCATTGGCGTGAACACCAACTACGCCCGCCACAACGGCCAGAACCAGGCTCTGTGGGACGGCTCGACCAAGCTGGGCCAGGAAGTGAAGCTCATTCCGCGCAACGAAAAGGGCCTCACCAATTCCGAGGCCCACTTCCGGGCGCTGGGCTACACCTCGCTCGGCGATGCCCACGGCATCAAGCAAGGCACCCTGAACACGTACCTGCAAACCGCCTTCGAGCACGGCGCCCGCATTCTGGCCGACACCAAGGTGGGCCGCGTGACCGTGGCCGCCGGCCGCGCCACCGGCGCCGAGGCCGTGCACACCACTGCCGACGGCCGCCCGGTGCGCGTCAGCGTGCGGGCCCGGCGGGTGGTGGTGGCCGGCGGGGCCGTGCAGACGCCCGCGCTGCTGCTGCGCTCCGGCCTGAAGCACCCGCACCTGGGCCACCACCTGCACCTGCACCCCACGGTGGTGGTGGCCGGCCGCTACCCGCACGCCATGAACTCCTGGCACGGCCCCAGCATGAGCGTGGTGAATGACAACTACACCATGCTGCACGGCACCAACTTCGGCGCCAAGCTCGAAACGCCCCCCACCCACCCCGGCCTGCTGAGCATGGTGCTGCCCTGGCTTTCGGGCCGCCAGCACCACGAGCTGCTGCGCGACGCCGACCACCTCGGCTCATTCATCGTCCTCACCCGCGACCGCGACGGCGGCCGCGTGAGCCTCGATAAGCACGGCACTGCGCTGATTGACTATACCCTGTCGGACTTTGACCGGGCCAACATGCTGGAGGGCGTGCGCGCCGCCGCGCAAATCCACGTGGCCGCGGGCGCCGACACCGTGTACCTGCCCCACAACACCTTGCCCACCCTGCGCGCCCAGTTCGGGGCCTTGCTCAACCCGGACGTGCTCGACAAGCTGCCCCACCTGAGCTGGAAACCGAACCAGTTCGGCCTCTACAGCGCCCACCAGATGAGCACCTGCCGGATGGGCGGCGACGCCACCACCCACCCCCTCAGGCCCAACGGCGAAACGGTGGAGGTGCAAAACCTTTTCGTGGCCGACGGCTCGGCTTTTCCGGCGTGCAGCGGCGTCAATCCCATGCTCACCATCATGGCGCTGGCCCACTACACGGCGCAGAACATGCTGGCTCACTGAGCAATTGGTGAGCCGAACGGGGCGAGGCCGCGCGCGTAAGAAACCGGCGCACCGGTTCGCGGGGCCCGCCTGACGCCTCGGCAAGCCTGGCGGCCCCCGCTAACTTTGAGCGCATCACCGGCCGCTTCATGCTGAAATTTAACGAGCTAAACTTGCGGCGGACAGCTGCTGCGTTGTTCTTTGGCGGCTTGCTGCTGCTTGGCTTGCTGCTGTTTCGCGACTACGGCATGGGCTGGGACGAGCCCACCGACCGCCTCACCGGCTACACCAGCTTGCGCTACCTGGCCCAGCGCCTGGCCCCGAGCCTCCTCGCAGCCGGCCACTTCACCGGCGTTCCCGACCTGCTCACGGACGTAAACGCCGACCACGGCGTGGCCTTCCAGATGCCGCTGGCCGTGCTGGAAATCCTCTTTTTCCGCCACGACCCGCGCGGGGCTTACTGGATGCGGCACCTGCTGTGCTTTGGCACTTTTGTGCTGGGCGCGTGGGCGGTGTACCGGCTGGGGCGCACGCAGTTTGCCAGCTGGCGCTGGGGGCTGGTGAGCGCGGCGGTGCTGGTGCTGTCGCCCCGCATTTTTGCCGATGCTTTTCACAACACCAAGGACCTAGCTTTTCTCAACCTGTTTGCCGTGGGCATGCTCACGCTCACCCGCCTGCTGCGCCGGCCCACGGCGGGACGGGCGCTGCTGCACGCCCTGGCTTGCGCTTTGGCCATCGACGTGCGCACCATGGGCATCCTGCTGCCGGCGCTCACCGTGGCTTTTGGCGCCTTGGAGATGCGGATGAGGCCGGCGCGGCGGGCACCCTTTGCGCGGGCGCTGGCGTGGTACCTGGTTGCGCTGGCGCCGCTGGTGGTGCTGTTTTGGCCTTATTTGTGGGAAGCGCCGGCGGCCCGGTTCTGGGCGTGCTTCGGTAGCTTCCGCCGCTTCCGCCAAACGATGAACGTGTTTTACCTGGGCCAGCTGGTTTCGTGCCAGCGACTGCCCTGGCACTACTTGTCGGTGTGGCTGTTGGTGACCACGCCCGTGGCTTACACGGTGCTGTTTGGGGCCGGCGTAACCACCGTCGTGCGGGGCTTAATGGCCCAGCCGGCGGCTTGGCTACGCCGGGTAGCCAACCGGCGCGACCTGCTGTTCGGAGCCTGGCTGCTCGGGCCCCTCGTGCTGGTGGTAGCCATTGGTTCGGTGGTGTACGACGGCTGGCGCCACGTCTACTTTATCTACCCGGCCTTCGTGCTGCTGGCGGTGCGGGGCCTGCGGGCCATCGTGCGAGCCTGGCACGCTGCCCCCGTGGCCTCGGCCGGCCGGCGGTGGCGGCTGGCGGCTGGGGTGGCCCTGGGGCTGGGCGGGGCGCACACGGCGGTGCGGCTGGTGGCGGACCACCCTTACCAATACGCCTACTTCAGCTTTTTGCCCGGCCCGGTGGCGGCCCGGCTGTTTGAGCGGGACTACTGGGGCGTGGCGGGCCGCGACGGCCTGGCCTGGGTGCTGGCGCACGACCGGCGCGCCACCGTAGCCATCAGCGACACGTTTCCCCACAAGGACCTGCTCGGCAACAACGCCCAATTGCTGCCCGCCGCCGACCGGGCCCGGCTACGTTTCGTGTCGCACGCGCGGGCCGATTATTTCCTGGGGACCTACCGCTTTCACCCGGCGCCCTACGATGCCTCGTACGGCACGGTGGTGCACGAAATCCGGGTGGCAGGCCTGCCCATCCTCACCGTATTCCGCCGCTGAGCCGGGACTTTGCGTAAATGGCTTTTTCAGCTACTTAATCAATCATGATGCCCTTTTCGCCTCGCTGCTGGCCGCTGGCCGCCCTGGTTTTCACGCTTTCCTTCACGAGCTGCGCCCGCCGCGACCGGCCTGCCAAAGCCCCCGTGGTGGAAACGGTGCGCTCGGCCGATTCGCCCACCCCCGCCGCTGCCGCGCGCGACCTGGCCGACGTAATGGCCACCGACCTTAGCCTGACACCCGACCAAACCAGCAAGGTTCGCGCCATTCTCAGTGGCACCGTGGAGCAGGCCAACGCGGCCAAGGAAAAATACCCGCCCCAATCCGCGCCCCTACTGGCCGAGCTAAAGCGGGTCAATACTGCTTCCCAGAACGAGCTGCGTGTGGTGCTGGGGCCCGCCAAGTTCAAACAGCTCCAAGCCAATCAGCGCAAGATGGCCGCCGAAATGCGCCAGCGGCAAGCGAAGTAGCAGAAAGGTAGCATCGCGAGGCCCATCAGCGGCGCCGCCCAAATTCGCCGGCTGTTTCCCACAGCCCTTCGTACGGACGAAGGCGCGTAAATGGCTCCGTTCTGTTCACCCAACCACGCAGGGGCGTCGTTGCGGCGCCACCCCTTTCAACAAGGAATCCGAAGCCCTACAAATACTTCACCAGCAGTTCGATTAGCCGCTGTACTTTGCCGGTGTAGGGCGGGTACATGGCCTTGATGCCGGTGAAGCCCACGCGCTGCCGCAGCACGCCCTTTTCGTTGCTGAAGGCCAGGAAGCCGGAATGGCCGTGGGCCTTGCCCAGGCCGCTGTTGCCCACGCCGCCGGTGGGCAGCTCGGGGTGGGCGAAGTGCAGCACGGTTTCGTTCACGCCCGCGCCACCGGCCGACACGCTTTCCAGCAAGTAGCGGCGGTTTTCGGCGTTGGTGGTGAACACGTACTGGGCCAGCGGCTTGGGGCGGGCGTTGATGTAGGCCGTCGTCTCGTTGAGGTGTTGGAAGGTGAGCACGGGCAATAAGGGCCCGAAAATCTCCTCTTCCAGCACGCGGGCGCCGGCCGGCACGTTGGTCAGCAGGGTGGGTTCGATGTAGTACTGCGTCGCGTCGACGGTGCCGCCGGCGGCCACGGTGGCGCCGCGGGTCTGGGCGTCCTCCAGCAGGCCGGCGAGGCGGGCGAAGTGGTGCTGGTTCACCACCCGCGCCAACGACTCGGACTGCTGAATGCCGGCGCCCGCGGGGTTGTAGGCCCGCTGAATGGCGGCCGTTAGCTCGGCGAGCAGGGCGGGCTGCACGCTTTCCTGCACCAGCAGGTAGTCGGGGGCCACGCAGGTCTGGCCGTTGTTGAGGAATTTGCCCCACACGATTTTCTCGGCGGCGTCGCGCAGGTTGGCCGTTTCGTCCACCACGGCGGGGTTTTTGCCGCCCAGCTCCAGGGTCAGGCCGCTGAGGTGCTCGGCGGCGGCGCGCATCACAATCTTGCCCACCTCGGGGCTGCCGGTGAAGAAGATATGGTCCCAGGGCAGCCGCAGCAGCTCGGTGGCCGTCTCCTTGCCGCCCTCCAGCAGCAGCACTTCGTCGGGCCGGAACAACTCCTCGCACAGCTGCCGCAGCAGGGCCGACGTGGCCGGGGTTTGCTCGGCGGGCTTGATGACCACGGCGTTGCCGGCCGCGATGGCCGAAATGAGCGGGCCCACGGCCAGGTAAAACGGGTAGTTCCAGGGCGCAATAATCAGCACCACGCCCTTGGGCTCGACCTGCACCCAGGAGCGGGTGCCCAGCAGGGCCAGGGAGGCCGGCACCCGGCGCGGGGCCATCCAGCGCTTCAGGTGGCCCATGGTGTGCTTGAGTTCGACCAGCGAGGTCCAGATTTCGGTCAGGTCGGTTTCGGCCGCGGGCTTGCGGAAGTCGGCGTGCAGGGCGGCCTGGATGTCGGAACGGTGCGCTTGCAGCCAGCTGCTCAGCTTTTCGAGGCGGGCGCGGCGGGCGGGCGCGTCTTCCTGGCGCAGGGCGGGCGCGCGCCGCCGCAACGCCGCAAACGCGGCCCCGAACCGGTTGGCGGCAATGGCGGCGGCGGGAGCGGTGCCGCCTTCCACGGGCGTAGTGGCGGCGGCGGGCATCGAAACGAGGGGCTGCATGGGCGGGGCGCAAACGAGCCGGCCGGCGTGGCCAGGGCCCGCTGAAAGATACGCGGCGGCGGCAAAATATCCGGCTACGATGCGCGTCTTGCCCTCGCACCGCCCGTGGCGTTAGCCCAGCGTGATGCCAGTGTTACCTTTGTGCGTTGCTGCCCGGGTGGCGGGCCGCCCATTTTTCGTCTGCCTACATCCCGCCCCGCGCCCTCGTCGTAGGTGGCGGCGCTGCCATTATTCTGTTCTTTTCGTGAATTCTCTTTACCCTTGCTGCTTTACGCGGCTGTTTGTTGCGCTGCTGTTCAGTCCGATTTTTATTCCCGCCAGCTCTGCTTACTCACCCCCGCTACCCGCCGGCGGACTGGGCTCACTCAACGCCCGCAGCGCCGCCGACACGCTCGGGCCGGCGGCCGACACCCTGCTTGCCCCGCGGGTAGCCTCGTCAGCAACTGCTTCACCCCTTCCCGACTCGACGTCACGGACCCGGCGGGCCCCCCGGCCGCGCACCAGCGACTACCCCGTGGCGCCGGGCGAGACGTGGCACTACGACCGGCCCCGCCCCTTCCGCTGGCTGCTGCACATTCCGCGCGACCTGGGGCAGTTTCCGGGCTACGCTTTTCGCCGCGAAAACGCGGGCACGCTCGCGGGCCTGGCCGTGAGCTCGGTGGTGCTGTGGGCGACGGATGAGCCCATTCTGGCCTGGTCGCAGGACGTGGGCCGGTTCGCCGGCCTCACGGCCAAGAGCACCCAGCGCACGCTGGTTCGCATTCCTTTCCGGGTCGGGTCGGCCAACCTGCCCTTTGAGTTCAACGTGCCCGACAACCTCAACAGCACGTTCTACTACCTCGGCGACGGCTGGACCCACCTCACCGTGGCCACCAGCTTCTGGGTGTACGGCGGCATCAGGAAGGACAACCGCGCGCTGCAAACTTCCAGCCAGCTCGGCGAAGCCATTCTCAGCACCGGCCTGGTGGTGCAGGGCCTGAAGCGCCTTACCGGCCGCCAAAGCCCCTTCGTGGCCACCAAAGAGCGGGGCGAATGGCACCTGTTTCCGTCCTTCAGCCGCTACCAGCGCCGCGTGCCCAACTACGACGCCTTTCCCACCGGCCACCTGGCCACGGCCATGGCCACGGTCACCGTCATCGCCGACAATTACCCCGAACACCATTTCATCCGCCCCCTGGGCTACTCGCTGATGGGCCTGCTGGGCTATTCCATGCTCAACAACGGCGTGCACTGGGCCTCCGACTACCCCATCGGCATTGCCCTGGGCTACGCCTTCGGCAAGCTGGCCGTGCGCAACGGCCACACCCGCGTCGTAACCGAGCCGGGCGAGCCCGCGGCGCAGGGCACGGGCCTGGCCCCGCCCCGCCGGCCCCAGCCGTGGTACCGCCAGGGCAAGCTTGCACCGTACCACTACGGCCCGTTCACCGGCGCTTCCTGGTCGTTGCGCTGGTAGAACAGTTGCTGGTTGCTTTTTTTGAAAGACGGTCACAGGAGTCTGGGCACCAAAGAGCCTCGCCGGAAATGACGAGGCTCTTTGGCATCTTGGCTACCCAGAAGCGAACAACTGGAAACGGACAACGAGCAGCTACTCTTAGAAGCTGTTTGCATTAGCCGCTGGTCGATGTAGAGACTCATACTTGCGTCTCGTCGTTGAACGCAATTGGCCGAACTGCGCGCACGACGAGACTATGCGTCTCTACATCGTTCTCATGCCACCAAAAAATAACTCAAACAGCTTCTTAGAGGAGGCCTTTCTTCACGGTGCGGTTGCCGTCTTCGTCGACCTTGACTTTCGTGCCGTCGGCCCGCTTGATTTTCACTGAGCCGTCGTCTTCACGCTTCACCTTGGCGCCGTTCTGGTACTTGGTTTTGCGGTCGCCGTCGTCTTCCCGCTCCATCTTTTTAATGCCTGACCCTTGGCCCACGCCCCCGCCACTACGCGCCGCGGTGCCCACGGGCGCTACCCGAGCCGGCACCAGCGTATACGGGCCGTCGCCGTAGGCGGCGCGGTTGGCCGCGTAGGTGTTGTAGTAAGCCGGGTTGTTCAATGCGGCGCGCACCTCCTTGTCGGCTTGGTCGTTGGCCTGGCGCAGGGCCAGGTAGCGGCCCGTGGTATCGGTGGCGTAGCGGGTTTGGTACTCGCCCATCTGCCGGCCGCGGGTGTAGTAGGTCCGCTCGATGCGGGTCACCACCGCGGTGTCAGTCAGCTTGAGGTCCTCGGCCACCCGGGCGGCCAGGCGGCGGGCTTCGTCGTGGGCGGCCAGGGTGTCGGGAGGCGCCACCGCAGTACTGGAACCGGTTACGGGAGTCGTGGTGGTTTCAACGGTTTTTTCCTGCGAGCAGGCCGCGGTGGCCAGCGAAGCAGCGGCCAGCAGGCCGAGCAATTTAGTATTCATGCACAAAGAATTTAAATAACTAAAAACAGCCAGTCGGCCATTTTTAGGGCTGATACGGGGGCGCTTGCTCAGGAGTTATGGCGCGTGTCGTCGGCGCGGCTAGGCGTTCACTACCGAGCCGCCGTTCGGGTGCAGGGTTTGACCCGAGAAATACGAGGCGTCTTCCGAGGCCAGGAACACGTACGACGGCGCCACTTCCGAAGGCTGGCCGGCGCGGCCCATGGGCACGTCGTGCCCGAACAACGGCAGCTTGAGCAGCCCCACGCCCACAATGAACGGCGTCCAGATGGGCCCCGGTGCCACCGAATTCACCCGGATACCCTTTTTAATAAGCTGCAACGACAGCGCCCGCGTAAAAGCCGTGATGGCGCCCTTGGTGGAAGTGTAGTCGAGCAGCATTTCGTTGCCCTTGAAGCCGTTCACCGAGGCGGTGTTGATGATGGAGTCGCCCTCCTTGAGGTGCTTCAGGGCCGCCCGCGCGATGCGAAACATGGCGATGATGTTGAGGTCGAAGATGCTGGTGAGTTCGTCGTCGGTGATGTCTTCGAGCGTGTCGCGCCAGTTTTGCTCGGCGGCGTTGTTCACCAGGATGTTCAGCCCCCCCAGCTCGGCCACGGTGCGGTCCACGATTTCGCGGCAGAAGGCGGGGTCTTTCAGGTCGCCGGGCAGCAACAGGCAGCGGCGGCCGTGGGCCTGCACGATGTCCTGCACCTTTTCGGCGTCCTGCTGCTCGGTGGGGAAGTAGCAGATGGCCACGTCGGCGCCCTCCACGGCAAAGTGCACGGCCACGGCCCGGCCGATGCCGGAGTCGCCGCCCGTGATGAGGGCCACCTTGCCCTTGAGCTTGTCGGCCCCCTTGTAGCCTTCGCGAATGAATTCGGGCTCGGGGGTCATCTTGTGTTCCAGGCCGGGCTGGCCGGCGCCCGCGTCCTGGTGCTGGGGCGGGAAAATGGTGGGTTTGTCGGACATCGAAAGGAAAGGTTAGGAAATGATAGCTTCTCCTAACGGCCCGGCCCCGCGTTGGTTTCCGGCGGCACGAGCCGGCACGCCCGCCCGCGCTGAACCAGCAAACCAGGATTCTCGTAAGCGAATCAAGCGTTTACCTTCCATAACCCAGCAACTTGTTATGAGAATCAACCGGAAAATTGCCGCCCTGGGCGGCCTGCTGAGCGGCCTGCTGCTGGCCTCCCCCAACGCTTCGGCCCAGGACATGCCCGTCATGGACTGGATTACTCCGCAGATAGAGGCCGACCGCATGGGGCAGATGCTGGGCGTGGACCGCAACGGCAACAAGCTCGACGACGACAAGCCGGCCGGAACCAAAGCCGCCGCCGGCACCCGGCCGGCCAACGCCCGCCCGGTCAGCCTGGCCTACACCCCTTCCCCGGCCCTGAAGGCACAAACCGTGCAGGGCTACGTGACGCGCCTGAAAGCCAAGAACCCGGCCGCCGCCCAGGCCGTGGCCACCAACTTCGGGCCGGGCAAGTACGACTATGGCACCATTTACCGGGGCCTCATCCAGGGCACGGGCCTGGGCGAAAACAACGCGGCTGATGCCCTCTCCGCCTACATGATTCTGGGCTGGATGATAGCCAACAACGTGCAGGACGGCAAGGCCATCACGCCGGCCATCGGGCGCGGGGTACGGGCCCAGTTCGCGCCCAAGCTGGCGGCCACTCCAAAGCTCACCGCCCCCGGCGTGCCGGCCCAGCTGGGCGAGGAAATGAAGCTGCTCTTCGTCACGGTGCAGGGCGGCTGGCAGGCGGCCATCAAGGAAAACGCCCTGCCGGCCTACCAGGAAGGCGTCGGGGCCATGTTCAAAAACCAGTACGGCATGGACATGCGCCTGTTCAAGCTCACCGACCAGGGCTTCGCTAAAAAGTAAGTCTTTGGCCGGTTTCTCCTCAAAGCGTCGCTTATGAAACTTGCCTTCGCTGCTCTGGCCGCCGCCCTGCTGCCGGCCGCACCCGCCGCCCGCGCCCAGGACCTGCCCATTCCCGACTACACCATTGCTAACCAGGGCCGCATCGGCACCCTTATCACCCAGGGTGTGATTGACCGCCACCAGGGCAAGAAAGAGCACCAGTCGAGCGGCTACGTGGTGGGGCGGCCCGGCTCCCGCCCGCCCACCACGGCCGGCACCCGCCCGGCGGGCGCGGCAGCTGCTACTGCGGCCGTTAACCTAACCTACGCGCCCACCGTGGCCCAGCGCCAGCACACCGTGCAGCAGTACGCCGACGACCTGCGGGCGGCCAACCCCACGGCCGCCCGCACCATTGCCGCCTCCTTCGGGCCGGGCCAGCCGGCCGACTACACCGCCCTCTACCAGCAACTGCTGCAAGGCACCGGCCTGCCCACCAACGATGTCGGCACGGCCCTGGCCGCCCTCCTGGTGACGGGCTGGCAAATAGTGGGGGCCAACCAGCAGCGCCTGAGCCTGCGCGGCCCCGAGGTGCGGGCCGTGCGGGCGCAGCTCCTGCCGCTGCTGGGCCCGGCCCTGCGCACGGAGGCCGCCCCCGCCGGCGAAAACTTCAAGCTCCAGACCGTGCTTCTGACCGCCGGCTGGCAGGGCGCGGTGCAAAAAAACACCGCTCCGGCCTTCCAGCAGAAAATTGCCGCCCTGTTCCAGACCCGCTACCACTTCGATTTGGCGCAGAGCCAACTCACGGCTGAGGGCTTCGCCAAAAAGTAGCGGTGCCTGCACATCCCGAGCCTGTTCATCTTTTTTCCGTTTTGCTGATGAAAGCCTTGCTCCAAACCACCGCATTTGCCGCGGCCCTGCTACTAGCCACCGCCCCTGCCCGTGCCCAAACCCAGGCCGCCCTGACCACCCAGGCCTGCGACGAACTGACGAGCGCCGACCAGGAGCTGAACCGCCTCTACCAGAAAGCGCGGCAGCTGTACGCCGGGCAAGCGGCGTTTCTGGCGGCCCTCAAGACCTCGCAAGTGGCGTGGGTACGCTTCCGCGACGCGCAGGCCGCCGCCCTGTATCCGCCCCCACCGGCCGGCACGGCGGGCTCGGCGGCGCCTCAATGCCGCTGCCGGGCCGTGGCAGCTCTCACCACGGCCCGCAACGCTCAGCTTCAGGCCTGGGTTGCGGGCCAGGAAGAAGGCGACGTGTGTGCCGGCAGCATCCGCCGCCGCTGAGGCGGGTCGACTGCTGCTTTTTCCAAATAATCATCAACCCCTCCATTCGCATGAACGCCAACCCAACCCTCGCCTTGGCCGCGCTGAGTGCCCTGCTACTGGCCACCCCCGCCGCCCAAGCCCAGGACAGCCCCTATGGTACCAGCGCCTACGGCGGCGGCTGGGCCACCTCGCTCGACGTGTCCACCTCCATCAGCAACGACATCATCAACAGTGAGATGGCGAAGCGCAACGCGGGCATAAAAACCACGGGCACAGGCGCAAAAACGAAGTCGACCGCCGCCGCGCCGGTCAAAGTTCCGGCCAGCCGCCTGACCTACGCTTCTACCGCCGCGCTCAAACAGCAGACCGTGCAGGGCTACGCCGCCCGCCTCCGGGCGAGTGACCCCACCACGGCCCAGGCCATCACCACCACCTTCGCCCCGGGCAAGGCCGACTACGCCCTGGCCTACCGCACCATCACCCAAAGCGCCGGGCTAGGCGAAAACGACGCCGCCGCCACCCTGGCCAATCTGCTGCTCACGGGCTACCGCATTGTGCATAATTTGACCGATGTCCAGGCCATCAGCCCCGCCGCTGCTCAAAGCCTGCGAGCCAAGGCCGCCGGGCACCTGGCCGCTAACGCCAACCTGGCCAAGCCCGGCGTCATGGCCCGGTTCAGCGAAGAAATGAAGCTGCGCACCGTGGTGCTTTACGCCGGCTGGCAAAACGAAACGAAGCGCAACGCTTTGCCCGTCTACCAGAGCGAAGTAGCCAGCACGTTTAAAACCCAGTTCGGTCTCGACTTCCGCGCCCTCCAGCTCACGGACCGGGGCTTTGCCAAAAAGTAGGGCGGAGCATGGTGCGCCGGCCCTTTCCTGTTACCCGCTCACATCCTCCTTTTTTTATGAGACGTCTTGCTAAAATTGCCGCCATTGGGGCCCTGTTCAGTGACCTGTTTGCTTCTGCCGCCCGCGCCCAGGACTACGGCGGACAGGCCGCTATGGACCTGGGCTCGGCCATGCTGGACCACGTGGTGAGCACGGCCACGCTCAACCCCAACTACCGGCCCGGTGCTAACAAGGCCGGGGCCAAAGCGGCCGGAGTCGCCCGCCCGGCCAACCTGGCCTACACCCCCTCCGCGGCGCTCAAAGCCAGCACCGTGCAAGGCTACGTAACCCGGCTCAAAACCAAGAACCCCGCCGCCGCGCAGGCCGTGGCCACCAACTTCGGGCCGGGCAAGTACGACTACGGCCAGATTTACCGGGGCCTGACCAAGGACAGCGGCCTGCGCGAGAACGACGCGGCCGACAACCTGTCCTCGTTTATGATTTTGGGCTGGATGGTCGTCAACAACGTGCAGGACGGCAACGCCATCACCGTGCCCATGGCCCGTGGAGTGCGAGACCAATTAGCCCCCAAGCTGGCTCAAAATGCTCAGCTCACCGCCCCCGGGGCGCCGGGCCAATTGGGCGAGGAAATGAAGCTGCTCTTCGTGGTGGTGCAGGGGGGCTGGCAGGCGGCCGTCAAAGAAAAAAGCTTGCCAGCCTACCAGCAGGGCATCGCCGCCATGTTCAAAAATCAGTATGGCATGGACATGACTTTGTTTAAGCTCACCGCTACCGGCTTCACCGCCAGGGCCGGCGCGGCGAGTGCGGGAGCCGCCGAGCCCGCCACGCGCCCAGCGGCGAGCAGCGCAACCACGGCACCAGCCGCCGCGCCCGTAGCAAAAGCGGCCGCTGGGGCCGCACCCAGCAGCGGCGCGGCGGCGGGAGCGCAGTGGTTTTTCCGGGCCGTGAGCAGCGGCAGCGGCGGGGTGGCCTTCGAGCCGGTGGTGCTGCTGGCCAACGGCAGCTACGTGGATATTGGCGAGGAGCCGTTGGAAGGGCTGAACGTGGCCGCCGCCAAAGCCGCCCGCCCCGATGCCTGGGGCACCTGGCGCAAAAACGGCAGCGCCTTCGTGCTGACCAATGCCCGAAGCGGCACCAACTCCTACACCCTGGGCAGCGGCAACTGGTTTCCGGCCTACGCGGCCGGGGCCGCACCCCTGAAACAGGCTTATGAGAACGTCGGCGGCGGCAACATCGGCGCGGCTACGCTGCTATCGATAGATAAAATTCAATTCGTGGACGACACCCTCTTTCGGCAAGGCGAAAACATGGGCGTATTATCGTCTAATGCCGCCGGGGGCCGCACCAGCAGCGCCAGCGGCACCTACCGCCTGCAAGGCCACACCCTGACGCTGACCTACGCCGACGGCCGGACGGTGCGCAAATCGTTTGCGCTCGGGGCCTCCGGCGCCCCCGCCCGCCCCACCAACACGCTCATTTTCATCGGCGGCGACGCCTACACCGATACCAAGTAATTGCGGGAACAGACCGTGGCGGTGGGGCAGCCTTCCTTGCGGCGCGGCCCGCCCCGTACCTTTGCCACCGGCCCGCAGCGGGCGAGGTCTGCGCAGACGCAGGCCTGCCCCATTCTTTTTTTGCCCGCATGACCGCCATCCGCCTCAACAAATTCATCAGCGAAAGCGGCATCTGCTCGCGCCGCGAGGCCGACCGCTACATTGCGGAGGGCCAGGTGCTGGTGAACGGCAAGCCCGCCCGGGTGGGCGACCAGGTGGGCCCGCGCGACCGGGTGACCGTGAACGGCCAGCGCCTGGAGCCCCGGCAGGCCGCGGACGCCGTGTACTTGGCCTTCAACAAGCCGGTGGGCGTCACGAGCACCTCCGAGCCGGGCGTGCGCGGCAATATCGTGGACTACGTGAACCACACGGCCCGGGTCTTCCCCATCGGCCGGCTCGACAAGGACTCGCAGGGCCTGATTTTCCTGACCAGCGACGGCGACATCGTGAACAAAATCCTGCGCGCCGGCAACCGCCACGAGAAGGAATACCTCGTGACCGTCAACCGCATCCTCACCGACCGCATGCTCGACGAAATGGCCCACGGCGTGCCCATGCTGGGCGTGATGACTAAGAAGTGCGTGGTGCAGAAGGAGACGCCCTACATCTTCCGCATCACGCTGGTGCAGGGCCTCAACCGCCAAATCCGCCGCATGGTGGAGCACTTCGGCTACGAAGTAACCAAGCTCGAACGCGTGCGCATCATGAACGTGAGCGTGCAGGGCCTGGCCGTGGGCGACTGGCGCGACCTGACCGCCGCCGAGCTGGCCGGCATCATGAAGCTAGTGGAAAAGTCGAGCGGCACCGAGGAAGCCTCGGGTGCGCGGCGCGCCCGGCCCCAGGCTCCGTCGCCGGAAGCAGGACGGTCGGCAGCGGCAGGCCGGCCCCGCAAGTCGGGGCCGCCTTCGATGCACAACCCATCGGGCACCGGCTGGTGGGGCCCGCGCCCCGAGAAAGCCGGCGCCGGCCAAAAGCCCAAGGCCAGCGGCGCGCGGCCGGGCCAGACCAAAGCCGGAGCTGGGCCTGGCCGCGCGCCGAAAGCCAAAGCCGGGGGGCAGCGCAAGAGCGGCGGCGCGCCGCGGCGCTAACTGCTGATGGCCCGCTCCGTGCGCACCACCCCGAAACCGCAAGCACTGCCCGCCGAAAAGGAGGTGCTACACCTGCGCAACCGGCACCGGGCGCGCTACAATTTTGCGGAGTTGGTTGCCCGCAGCCCCGGGTTGGGCGCCTTCGTGCACCTGAATAAATTTGGGGATGAGTCGGTGGACTTTGCCAACCCGGCGGCTGTGAAGGCGCTGAATCGGGCGTTGCTGCAATATTTTTACGGTATTACGCACTGGGATATTCCGGCGGGCTACTTGTGCCCGCCCATTCCCGGCCGGGCCGACTACCTGCACTACCTGGCCGATTTGCTGGCGGCCGGCAACGGCGGAGTGGTGCCGCGCGGCGCGGCCGTGCGCGTGCTGGACGTGGGCGTGGGCGCCAACTGCATCTATCCCGTCATCGGCTACCACGAGTACGGCTGGCGCTTCGTGGGCTCCGACATTGACCCCGTGGCCCTGCGCTCAGCGCAGCGCATTGTAACGGCTAACGACGCCTTAGCTGGAGCCGTCGAATGCCGGCTGCAACCGTTGCCCGCGCGTGTTTTTGATGGCATCATCGGGCCCGGCGAAGCATTTGACCTGACCATCTGCAACCCGCCGTTTCACGCCTCGGCGGCCGAAGCGGCGGCCGGCACCCGGCGCAAGCGCACCAATTTGGGCGCCCGGCGCGACGCCGCACCCGTGTTGAATTTCGGGGGTCAGCACGCCGAGCTGTGGTGCGCGGGCGGCGAAGCCGCCTTCGTGCGCCGCATGGTGCTGGAAAGCGCCCAACGGCCCACCGCGGCCCGCTGGTTCACCACGCTCATCGCCAAAAGAGGCACGCTCCCCGGCTTGTACCACGCACTGCAACTCGCTGCTGCGGTGGAGGTGCGGACCATTGCCATGGCCCAGGGCCAGAAAAAAAGCCGACTGGTGGCCTGGACTTTTCTGACGCCCGCGCAGCAAGAAGCCTGGCAGCACGAAACGGGAAAAATTTGAGGTGCCTACGCAACGCGTCATCCGACACCAGAAGGCCACTGGCATGGGTGGAGGCAACGCGTCACTTACAGCCGTTCTCAGGTTCGTGTACTGGTCGTCCGGCTCCCCTCTCCGCGGGCTTCGCGCTTTAAGCGAACCGGGGCCCGCCCCGCCGGGGTCTCGTGAGGTTGCCCGACCGCGCCGCGTACACGAACCTAAGAATTGCTCTAACACCTTCCTTTACCTTGGCCCTGCGGAGCTGCTGTTACCTAATTTGCGCCCCAAATATCCCTTACCAACACTATGAAAATCAGAAATAAGGTTATTCTCACACTCATTTGCAAGTTGGGCTATTGGCGCAACAATCTGAAACTTGAGTCTCTGAAAGTCGTCAACAGGGGTCGTTTTTACATCTACAATGTAAACGGGATGCACATCGCCTCGGAAGCATTTAACTGGTATTTGAGCCGGCCCGTTTTAGAAAGGGAAGTAAAGCACATTAGCTGCAAATACTACACGCCCAGTCAGGGAGATACCGTGATTGATATCGGCGCCGGCCTCGGCGAAGAAGCCTGCATTTACGCAGATATGGTGGGACCCGCCGGGACTGTGTATGCCATTGAAGCCAATCCAGTGGTGTATGACGTACTCCGGCAAGTCATTGAACTTAATGGGCTGTCCCATGTAAGAAGCTTCAACGTTGCCATTAGCAGTACCTCAGGAAAGGTAAAAATTGATGACGCGCCGCTAAGCTACCTGTCATCTTCGCTCGACAACGAAGTGAAAGGCGTTGTTTACGAAGTGGATGGCCTGACATTGGAAAGCTTTTGCGCAACAAACGACATTAAAAACATCCACCTATTGAAGGTTAATATTGAAGGAGCCGAGCGATTTTTGAGCAATTCATTTTCAAATGAAAAGTTACTAATTCATAACGTGGCAATTTCCTGTCATGATTTTCGCTTTGAAAAAGAAGGCAACGAGTTCTTCAGGACCAAGCAATTGGTTGTTGACTACTTGACTGCTAACGACTACGAAACCTGGTTTCAGCAGACCGGGGTGAAGCACATTGACGACTGGGTGTACGGAAAAAAACGCCCTGCCTCCGTTGCATCTTGAGCCCGCTTCCGGCTTGCCGCAGCTGCCAAATTTTGGTTTGAACGGGCCGGCGCGGCCTTTTCGGTGGGGGCTTGGCAGCCCTGAGCGGCAAGGGTAGCACCCGGCCTCACCTCCGCGCTGCCCGGATAGGTCTGCGCACGCCCGAAACAGCTCCGGGCTTCCCGCGACAAAGCTCTGGCTTCGTGGGTGCATGTACCTCTTTTATTGCGTATCTTCGTCGTAATCCACTCCTCTGTTTTGTTCCTTTACTTCTATTGGATAAAGCAGATACAAAGATTCAGCAGCACAATACTATGGGTAGGTCACAGGAGACTTTTGGTAAAAAGGACAACGAGAAGAAGCGAGCAAAGAAGAAAACCGAGAAGGAAGAGCGCAAAGCCGAGCGCCAAGCCAACGCCAAAGCCGGCCAGCCGCTGGAAGAAATGTTGGCCTACGTGGACGAGGATGGCAACATCTCCGCCACTCCGCCGGACCCCAAGAAGAAGCGCATTATCAAGGACGAGGACATTCAGATTGGGGTGGCCCGCCGCACCAACGACGACGACGCGGACCCCGTGCGCAACGGCATCGTCAGCTTTTTCAATGATTCGAAAGGCTATGGCTTCATCAAGGACCAGCAGACCCAGGAAAGCATTTTCGTGCACGCCAACGGCCTCGCCGGCGGCCCCATCGGCGAGAACGACAAGGTGACCTTCGAGGTGGAGATGGGCCCCAAAGGACCGAACGCCGTGCGCGTGAAAAAAGCCAGCGCGACCCCGCCGCCCGCCCCCGCGCCGACTGCGGCGTAGTCAGCTTTACTCACAAACAAAGAGGCCGCAACTCCAGAAGTTGCGGCCTCTTTGTTTGCGGGCCCAGACGCCTTGCCGAGGCCCGGCACCAAGCTCAAGCGCGGCAAGGATTGACCGCTGAAACGGGTGAAGCCGTCTTTAACTTTAAGCAGAGTGGTCAGCGTTTTCGTCCATCGCACTCAGGCTGTGCTCCGCAGCCGCGCCGTCGGCGGAGGCCGCCTTTTTATCGCGCCGCTTGGTGAGGTAGCTCAGCCCCAGAGCTACCAGGGCAGCGCCGCCAACCACCTTCTGGGTGGTGCTGAGTCCTCCGATTCCGGTGGCGGTGCCCTGGCCCAATTTTCTGAGCCGTTTGGTTGCGCCGCCCAGCAGGGTGGTTTTTTTGCCGGCTTTGTTTTTCTTGGTCTTTTTCATGGTGTTTGCAATTGATTGGAAGATGCATTTTTACGGACCAGGAAACAAAGCCCGGACCGTCATTAATTGGGGCGCCGCCGGCACCCTGCCGGGGGGAGGCGCCCCGCTTACGGTTTGGACTTGACGCTTTTTCGCGCTTTTTTGGGGGCGCCTTTCGCACCGTTTGGCGCGGGTAGAGGCACGGGCCGGACGGTGGAAAGCTCTGGGGCCGGGTCGGCACCCGGGGCCGGGGTTGGTTCGGTGGCTCCGCCCCGCTGCTTGGCCAGGTAGGTGAGGCCCGCAGCCAGCAGCGCCACGCCGCCCACGAGCTTTTGGCCCGTGTTCAGCTTGGTGACCTGCCGGGTCACCTTGCGAAATTTTTTGAGCGACGCGGCGGCGACGTCAAGCAAGTCGTCCGATATCCCGTCCTTCTTCGACCGTTTTTTCCTGTCTTTGGCCATGGTCATGAAGTAAAAAATACTGCGGGAAGGTTGCCAGGCCGCACCCACGGGGCTACGATTGGCGCGTTATAGTTGGGGTATCTTATTCGCGTGTTGTGCTCTTAAGGTTACCATTATTTTACCGAATTAATTCCTCGCTGCTCAACTCCGGTCCACGAGCGAAGCCGAATAGTGGGGTAGCGAGCCGCTCCAGGGCTTTTCCCCTGAGGGCGCAACCGCATTTCAAGCCGTGGAGCGGCAGCCACCCGGGGCCGCCCACGCTCCGTGGTTCCGGTGGGTTAAGCCGCGCAGCGTGCCGCGCACCAGGTTTGCCGAGCCACGCCGAGCCACGCCGGGCGGGCCAGCCGGCGAGGCGTCGGCAGCAGCGGCCGGAATTATCCCCGCCCGTTTCGGGGTTAGGTTTGCTCATGAAGTATTTCTTGCTCGTGCTCAGTTTGGGGCTGCCGCGGGCCGGGGGCACCGTGGCGCCGCTCGGGCCCCTGCAGATTGCCGAGCAGTTTGTGGCCCCCGCGGGCTGGCCCGGCATGCGGAACTACCTCTGCTGCGAGGCCGCCGGCCAGGCCCGGCACCAAACCCTGGGCCAGCAAATTCCGACCCGCCTGCGGCGCGTATGCCAGCTGTTGCAGCAGGGGCCGGCCACGGCCGTTGTGGCCGTGGAACTGCGTGATTCCCTGAGCCGCGGCGACTTTTACCTGCACTTCGGCAAGGACGGCGGCGCCTGGAAGCTGCAGGCGGTGCGCAGCCTGGCCATGACGCGGCTGGGCGCCCCCATGCTGGACTTGCTCACGGCCATGTCCCCGGCCGAAGTAAACCAGTACGACCTGCGCCACCCCGCCGCGGGCCACGCCTTCACGGTGGGCAACCTGCGCCTGTGGGCCGCGGCCGACGCCGACATCGCGGCGCACTTCGCCCGCAACCAAGCCGATTTTGCGGAAGCGCTGCGCCTGGTGCAGGCGGGCCACTACTTTGCCGCGCCCGCCGACACCAGCCACGCCGGCGAGCGGGCGGCCAACGCCAACCCGGCCCTTCACGCGCTGTTGCAGCGGCTGTTCATCAGCCAGGTGTGGCGGCGCGACACTGGCTGCGAGAGCTGCGTGGAGTTTTTGATTGGGGGCCGGGCCAACAGCACTGTGGGCCTGCTCTACGCGCCCACCGCGGCGGCCGTGCCCGCCATGCACCCCCAGCGCGTCATCGTGCTCAAGCCGTTGGGCAACGGCTGGTACCTGTACAAAATCAGCTAGCGCGGCTTCTAAATCCTTGTGCGGAGTTGAAAGTGAAGAGTTGAAAGTGAAGAGTTAAAAGTTAAAATCACAGGCGTCTGAATTTTAACTCTTCACTTTTAACTTTTAACTCCCTACAAGCTACTCCCGGTCGAAGTTGGCGCGTTTGTTCAGCGCGGCCAGGCGCGCGGTTTCGGCCACGCGTTGGGCGCGGGTTTCGGGCCGCTTGGCGCCCAGCACCCAGGTCAGTATCATCTTGCGGGCCGAGAGCGAGAAGGCCGCGTAGTTGCGCGCCGCCGCCGCATCGGCGGCCAGCGCGGCGGCCAGGTCGGCGGGCACGGCGCCGGCTTCGGCGGCATCGAGGCTTTCCCAGGCGCCGTTTTGCTTGGCAAGGGCAATGGCGGCCAGGCCGGCGGGCATGAGCTGGCCGGCGGCTTCGAGCCGCACCAGCCGCTCTTTGTTCACCTTGCTCCAGCCGCTTTTCGGGTTGCGGGGTGTGAAGAGCAGTTGGCTTCGTTCGGCGTCGAGCTTGCGCGGCAGCGAGTCAATCCAGCCGAAGCACAACGCTTCTTCCACTGCTTCGCCATAACTCACACTGGGGCGGCCGGAGGCCTTTTTGCAATACACAAGCCACACGCCGGGGCTGCGGGCGTGGTGCTCGGCCAGCCACTGCCGCCACTCGGCGCGGCTGGCGGGCTGGGCTTGGGCGTAGGCGTCGGGGCGGGGCATGGCATTGGGGAGTGGTTGACCATCGAAAAATAGCAGGCCGCCAAGAAATATGCTCTTGCCCGCTGCTTGCGTCCAACAGATGGTAGCTTTGGCCGCTTGAGCCCCGGCATTTTCCTCATTCCTCTTTGACAGCCTTGCCCCCATGAAACACTCTTTCCTCCTGCTCCTGGCATTTGCCATTGCCTCCACTGCCGTCGCGCAGCCCAAGCAAAACCTACCGCGCAAGGCCGAGCCGGGCACCCGGCCGGCGGCCGCGACGGCCGCGGCCCCCAAGCCGGCCGCCCACACTGAGCTGTACCAGCAAGTAGCCAAGCTCGACGCGGAAATGTTTGCCGCCTTCAATGCCCACGACACGGACAAACTCATGGCCTACTTCGCCCCAAGCGTGGAATTTTTCCACGACAAAGGCGGCCTGACCAATTTCAGCCAAACCAAGGAAGCCTTCGCGCGCCTGTTTGCCCAAACCCCCGACATCAGCCGCACCCTGGTGCCGGGCAGCCTGGAGGTGTACCCCGTCAAAGACTACGGGGCCATGCACATCGGGGTGCACCGGTTTTGCCATGTCGAAAACGGCCGCGACGACTGCGGCAACTCCAAATTCGTGATGGTCTGGCAGCAGCAGGGCGGCACCTGGAAAATCACCCGCGTCGTGAGCTACTACCACTGAGCGTAGCGGCTACTTCGGAGCAGGAAGGTTTGTGCTTCGGCCCCAAGGTTTGTTGTCCTGAACGAAGGTTTGTGCTCCAGACGGAAGGTTTGTGGTCCGGAGTGAAGGTTTGTGGTCCGGAAACGGTTGGCGGGCATCCGGAAGCGTTTGGCAAGGCTCCGGAAGCCAAGGTTTGTGGTCCGGAAGCAGTTGGCGGGCCTTCGGAAGCCGCTGACGGTGCTTGGGAAGCATACCACTTGGTTCGTTGTTCATCCCCAAAAAAATATCAAACAGCGAGATTATATTCCTACTAACTGTATCTTTCCCTCGACATCATTCTACAAATCGATTATCTACCCCGCTTCGCAATCAGAGTATGCTTATTACTTACCATACTACTGAGCATCGTTCACAGCGTTTAGAATCACCCACACACGCAACAGGTATGCAGCAATGGTTTGGAGACGGCTTTTACTTTTGGCAAGATGAAGAATTCGCGCTGGAATGGGGACGTCACAAATGCCGTGCGCGCAGTAATGAGGGAAATTTATTTGAAGTATATATAGCGGGCTTAAATATCGACTTCACACAGGAGCACTTTCTGGATACGGTGTTCAATGAGGCTCACTATAATTTCTTCATCCACAATATTGAGCGATTTGCCGAGGAATTTTGGGTTAACAACCAGCGTAAACCCAGCCTCGTAGAGTTCAACACATTTATAGCCGCCAAGCAAATCTGGAGTAGCATTCGAGCTATCCGCTTCCAAGACTTACCGTCAAACAACACATACGACTACCTCAAGGTGCGTAACTTCTTCTATAAGAAGCGCATTCAGATTGCAGTATTTGACCCAGAGATAATTCTTACCTTTGCGCTCCTGAAAACCAAAACGTGCGAATAGCCGTTTTAAAAAGAAAAAATCTTATGAACATGTTGGGGAAATTGCAAAAGGAGTTTGATGAAGCCTTGGCCAGCATGACTGCTTATGAATGGAAAGCACTTGATGATATTAACGCATCAAGTACTGGTAATCAAGCAGAAATATTGCTTAAAGCGCGTATTCAAGCTTATAAAATCAAAATGGCTGCACAGCCAGCTTCTGTTTTTAGTGTAGCTTCCACTCTCACCACTGCTCAGCCAGCAATGGCTTCGGTGCAAAGAGGCACATCATTGCTAAACAACAAACTTGATTCTTCTGCTTCCGCTGGTGATTATGACTATGCTATGGCAGCTTAACTAATGCCTAGTACGAGCCCAATTCCGCTAGTTTTCGTTGGAGTAGAATTCACTAGAGTGATATTCAGCAGAGTTGTAGGCCAAGATGGTGCTCATGCTTCTGTTGATATTACCCATACTACTACGGCCCCTGTAGAGCCTGATTTTTCTTTTGAATGCCACATTGGCGTTGAAATTAAAAGTGAGGCTTCGGATACCATTGCTCTTCTCAATGTTGAGGCAGTTGGTCTTTTTAAGCTTGTTGGTGATTTCGACGAAAGAATCTGGCGAAATTACCAGAACATAAGTGCGCCAGGGTTAGTGTACCCATATGTCAGAGCATTTATATCTAATCTGACCGTTATGGCCGGACTGACGGCCGTAACTATCCAACCGATAAATTTTGCACTTGCTTATGAGCTAAAGATGGCTGGAGAGGCGTCTTCCAATCAAGCACAGCCGGAATTGCCTTTTGATTCAGAGAATGCAAATGAGTAAGAGTAAATAGTTTCAGCGACAGCAGCAAATGAAAAGAGGCTGAAGCCCCCGTAGCTTCAGCCTCTTTCAGTTTCTGCCGCAGGGCGGGGCATTATTAGGTGAATGGCCCGGTTCTCCGTGGCGGCCGGTTCCCACTCGCCGACGACGATGCCGGTGCGCTTGATTTCCTGCACGAACGGGTTCCAATCGGTGAATTGCTCGGGCGAGAAGGTGTGCGGCTCGATGTCGATGAATTGCTTTTCCGACAGCACCTCGCCTATCAGTCCGACGTCCTGAAAACCAAACCCACTAAACTCATCGGCTACTAGCGCCACGTCGATGTCCGACGAGCGGCGCTGTTCGTTGCTGGCATAAGAGCCGAACAACACCACCTGCCGCAGCGACAAGTGGTGCGCCCGGAGCCTTTGAACCAGTTCCCTCACGGTTTCTAGGGCAAATGCTTGAGTATGCATTGGCGTAAGTCGTTGGCTTCGTGCAAAACGTGTTGAGTAAATGCCTGAGTGGCTCCCTGGCGCAGCTGCATCGTGTAGTTTTCGTAACGACCTTCCAACTGGAAGGTGTTCAACTGCTGTGCAAATTTGGCGTGGGCCGGGCTCAGCACCAGCGACGTTTCGGATAGCAATTTACTGATGTTGTGGGTAAATGGCGGCGTATTACCGCCGTTGTCCTGCACTCAAACGGCTTTAGCCAGCTTTTCAAACGAGAGATGCAGCCAGAAGAGGCACGGCACATACGTGGCGTCAGCGAACATCTTGCCTGCTTCTTGCCAATTCAGGTCGGCTCCGGTCATCCAATGGGCAATGTGCTCTTGCTTGGTCATTGCAGGAATGCGTGAGGTGTGCTTAGGTAAGGACTCGACCCGGGATGTGTCATCTGAGCACAACCCACGCATTTAGCACAAATTACATGTGAATGGCCCGGTTCTCGGTGGCGGCGAGGCAGGCTTCTTTCATGGCCTCGGCGTAGGTGGGGTGCGAGTGGCTCATGCGGGCCACGTCTTCGGCGGAAGCGCGGAACTCCATGGCGGTCACGGCTTCGGCGATGAGGTCGGCGATGCGCGGGCCAATCATGTGCACGCCCAGGATTTCGTCGGTGGTTTGGTCGGCCAGCACTTTTACAAAGCCGTCGGTGTCGCCGCTGGCGCGGGCCCGGCCGCTGGCTTTGAAGGGGAAGGAGCCCACCTTGTAGGCCTTGCCCTGCTCCTTGAGCTGCTCCTCGGTGTAGCCCACGCCGGCCACCTCGGGCCAGGTGTACACCACGCCGGGGATGAGCAGGTAGTTGATGTGGGGCTTTTGGCCCGCGATGGTTTCGGCCACGAACATGCCTTCCTCCTCGGCCTTATGGGCCAGCATGGCGCCGCGCACCACGTCGCCGATGGCGTAAATGCCGGGCACGTTGGTTTGCAGGTGCTCGTCGACCTTGATGCGGCCGCGCTCCTCCATGGCCACGCCGGCGGCTTCGAGGTTGAGGCCGACGGTGTAGGGCGCGCGGCCCACGGCCACGAGGCAGTAGTCGCCCTCAAATTTCACCTCCTCCCCTTTCGGGTTGGTGGCGGTCACGGTCACGAGGTCCCCAGCGCGGGTGGCGCCGGTCACCTTGTGGCTCATGAAAAACTCGACCCCGATTTTACCCAGCACGCGCTTGAGCTCCTTGCCCAGGCCGCGGTCCATGGTCGGGATGATGCTATCGGTGAATTCCACGACGCTCACCTTGGTGCCCAGGCGGGCGTACACCGAGGCCAGCTCCAGGCCGATGACGCCGCCACCCACCACCACCATGCGGCCGGGCACTTCGCGGATGTTCAGGGCCTCGGTGCTGGTGATGATGCGCTCCTTGTCCTGGGCGATGAACGGCAGCACCGTGGGCTTGGAGCCGGTGGCAATGATGACGTTTTTGGTTTCAATCTGCTGGGCCTCGCCGCCGGCCGGGGGCGCGACGCTGAGGTGCGTTTTGTCGACGAACGAGCCGAGGCCTTGCAGCACGTCGATTTTGTTCTTCTTCATCAGGTAGGCGATGCCGTCCACGTTGGCCTTCACCACGCCCGTTTTGCGGTCCATCATCTGGGGCATGTTCACCTTCAGGTTTTCCAGGTCGATGCCGTGCTCTTTGAAAGTGGTGTGGGCGTTGTGGTAATGCTCGGAGGAGTCGAGCAGGGCCTTGCTGGGGATGCAGCCCACGTTGAGGCAGGTACCGCCCAAAGTGGGGTATTTCTCGATGAGGGCGGTTTTCAGCCCCAGCTGGGCGCAGCGGATGGCGGCCACGTAGCCCCCCGGGCCGGAGCCGATGACGGTGACGTCGTATTGATTCATGAGGGAAGGTTTATTCAGCGGGTAAGTCGGTGAGCGCGGCTTGGCTTAGTTTCAGGTAAGCTACTTCAGGGTCAAGAAAAAAGGCAGCAATAATGTCGCGGCAATGTCGGAGTTGGCTGACGGTGTTTAGCGGAGCGCTGTTGCCAAATCAGAGGTGAATGACTTTGGGCGGCTGGCCCCGCAGGCGGGCTAACTGTTCAAAATCGGCATCCTGGGTGAGAATGGAAAAGCCGTTGCGCTGGGCCCACTGCCACACCAGCATATCGTCGGTTTCGAGTAGGTTCACGTCTTTAACGTGGCAGCTTCCGGGGTAATCCGTCTGGAGCGATTTCGCCAGCCGGAAGGAGAGGTTTTCGTCGAGGAGTAACTTCATGTGGCGCCTGAACTGCTACCTCACCACGTGGTTACCGTCCATTTTATAAATCACTTTGCTCAGGCCGACGCACGAAGCAACCGGCCATTCTGGTCGGCGGCGAAAGCCAGTGCGGCGCGAATATCCTGCTTGGTTAGCTCCGGAAAGTCATCGATAATTTCGTCTTCCGACATGCCGCTCGCCAGCCAGCCAAAAATGTCGTACACCGTGATGCGCAGGCCGCGGATGCAGGGCTTGCCGCTGCGCTTGCCGGGCTCAATGGTGATAATCTTGCGGTAGTCGACGGGCGCTTGGGTTTCCATAGTTTCAGCGGGAAATAACCGGAAAACAGGTACTGCTCAGTCAAACAAAAGTACGGCAGAAAGCATCCGCGTCGGGCCTAAAAATCCTCTTCAATCCACCAGCACGCCGATGTAGTAGTTGAACGTGTCGACCTCCAAATTCTCCTTGGTGGCGCCCGCCAGCTGCTTGATGGGCTCGAACTTAGCCGTGGGCGTGAAATACTGGTACTCGCCGCCCTTCAGCCGCACGCGCAGGGGCAGGTCGAACTTGGGCACGGCGGCCACCCAGCGGGCCAGGACCTGGTTGTTCTCGAAGCGGATTTCCAGTACGGGCAGGCTGGCGTGGCGCAGGTACTGGTCGAATATTTTGGTGAGGTCCCGGCCGCTTTCGCGGTTGAAGTAGTCAATGACCTGCTGGCCGGTCACGGTCTGGTGGTAGAAGGTGCTGGACAGGCCGCGCAGCAGCTGGCGCCACTTGGCGTCGTCGTTGATGACGGTGCGGAGGGTGTTGAGCAGGTTGCTGCCCTTGTCGTACATGTCGCCGGAGCCCTCTTGGTTCACGCCGTAGGGGCCGATGATGGGCTGGTCGTTCTGGATGTTGCGGCGCTGGCCGTGGATGTATTCCTGGCCCGCCTGCTTGCCGAACTGGCTTTCCACGAACAGGGCTTCGGAGTAGGTGGTGAAGCTTTCGTGCACCCACATGTCGGCAATGTCCTTGGTGGTAATGTTGTTGCCGAACCACTCGTGCCCGCTTTCGTGGATGATGATAAAGTCCCACTTCGCGCCCCAGCCGGTGTTGCTGCGGTCCTTGCCGAGGTAGCCGTTCTGGTATTTGTTGCCGTAGGCCACGGCGCTCTGGTGCTCCATGCCCAGGTGCGGGGCGTCCACCAGCTTGTAGCCGTCCTGGTACCACGGGTACGGGCCGAACCAGTGCTCCATGGACTTGAGCATGGGCTTCACGTTGGCGGCAAACTGGGCTTTGGCCCGGGCCAGGTTCTCGGGCAGCACCCAGTAGTCGAGCGTGAGCGGGCCTTTTTCACCGGCGTAGGAGTCGGAGAAGTGTTGGTAGTCGCCCACGTTCAGGGCCACGTCGTAGTTGTTGATGGGGTTGCGCACGGCCCAGTCGAAGCGGGTGTAGCCGCCCTTGAGCTTGGTGACTTTGCGCAGGCGGCCGTTGGAAACGTCCTTCAGCCCATCGGGCACGCTCACGCTGATGAGCATCGAGTCCACTTCGTCGGCCTGCTGGTCCTTGGTGGGCCACCAGATGCTGGCGCCGGTGCCCTGGCAGGCGGTGGCCACCCAGGGCTTGCCGGAGGCATCCTGGGTAAAAACCATACCCCCATCCCAGGGCGCTTTCTTGGCCACGGTCGGGTTGCCGGAGTACTGCACCGTGAACTCGTCGCGGCTGCCTTTCGAAATGGGTTTCGGGAAGGTCACGAACACCGCATTACCCTCGCGGGTGAAGGACACTTCTCTACCTTGGTACAGCACCTTTTCCACCTGCAAATTGGCAAATAAGTCGAATTGCAGCCGCGTAAAATCCTGCGTGGCGGTGAACCGAAAGAGGTTGGAGCCGCTGATGAACCGCTTGGCCGGGTCCAGCTTCACGGCGAGGTGGTAGTAGGTAAGGTCGTAGCAGGTGCGCAGCGGCGTCTGGCCGCCGCGCAGCGAGTCGGCGCGGGTAAAGGCGGGCTTGGGTTGCAGGAGCTGCGCGGCGGCTGGGCCCAGGGGCAAGAAGGCCAGCAGCGCAAGCAAAACGTGGGTTTTCATCGCGCAAAGCAACAACGGGCCAGCGCAAAAAGAGCCCGGCGTAGACCTGAGCCCGCTAACAGGCCGTCATGTTGAGCGCAGCCGGGACATCTCGCGTGCTGGGCTATTCCAATCGTGAAACGAAGCGAGCGAGATGTCCCGGCTGCGCTCGATACGACCGTTTGTAAACGTAGCAACCCAAAAGCCCCTGCTGCCAAACGTAATTTTGCGGCGGATTTTATCGATTGTATGCCCGATTCTGGTTCTGCCGCACCTTCGCGGGCGGCGTTGTTTACGGCCTTTGCCGCGATTTACCTAATCTGGGGTTCTACCTACCTGGTCATGAAGTTTGCCGTGGCCAGCATGCCGCCGCTGCTCATGGCCGGCACGCGCTACGGGCTGGCGGGCGCGCTGCTCTACGGGTTCGTGCGCTGGCGGGGCGAGCCCGCGCCCACGCGGCAAGGCTGGGGCTTTGCGGCCGTGATTGGGGTGTGCCTGCTGGGGTTCGGCAACGGCGGCACCACGTTTGGGGTGCTGTACCTGCCCAGCGGCACGGCGGCGCTGCTGGTGGCCACGGTGCCCATGTTTCTGGCGGTACTGGGGTGGCTGAGCGGCATTTCGGCCCGGCCCACCCGGTGGGTGGCGCTGGGGCTGGGCGCGGGCATGCTGGGCATGTACCTGCTGGCCGCCCACCCCACGGCCACGCCCGTGAAGCAGCCGGGCCACGCGGGCCTGGGCGTCTTCGCGGTGCTGCTGGCGGCGCTGGTCTGGTCCATTGGCTCGCTCTACGCCAAAAACCATCGGCCGGCCCCCTCCCCCTTCGCCTCCGGCGGCATGCAGATGCTGTGCGGCGGCGCGGCCATGCTGGCCGTGGGCCTGGCGCGGGGCGAGGCCGCCGGGTTCGAGCTGGCGCAGGTCACCGCCAAGTCCTGGTGGGCGTATGGCTACCTGGTCACGCTCGGCTCCATTGTGGCCTTCACGGCCTACATCTGGCTGCTGCGCGTGGTGGAACCCGCCCTGGCCGGCACCTACGCCTTCGTGAACCCCGTGGTGGCCGTGCTGCTCGGCTGGGCCTTCGCCGGCGAAAGCCTGAACCCGCAGATGCTGGGCGGCGCCGCGCTCATTGTGGTGGCCGTGGTGCTGGTAGTGCTGGGCGGCCGTGGCCCAACTGCTGCACCCCTGCCGGACACGGAAACGCCGAAACCGCTACTTGCGCAGCAGAAACGGCCCTAGCACCACCGCATCGAGCCCCGACTGGAAGTAGCAGTCCAGGGCATCGGCCGGCGACTCCACCAGCGGCATGCCGTTCACGTTGAAGGAAGTATTAAGCAGCACGGGCACGCCGCTGAGGCACTCGAATTGCAGCAGCAACTGGTGGAAGAGCGGGTTGTCGGCCGCGCGCACGGTCTGCAGACGGCCGGTGCCGTCGTCGTGCGTCACGGCCGGGAGCCTCGCCTGGGCCGCGGGCCGCAGGGCAAATACTTTCTCCATGAAGTAGGCGGTTTCGCCCGGCGGCAGGTCGAAAAATTCGCCTTGCCGCTCCTCCGCCACGGCCGGCGCAAAGGGTCGAAATCCTTCGCGGTGCTTGACGCTCTCGTTCACGCGGGCCTTCATCTCGGCGCGGGTTGGGTCGGCCAGGATGCTGCGGTGCCCCAGCGCCCGTTGGCCCAGCTCCGAGCCGCCCTGGAACCAGCCCACCACCAGCCCCTGATGCAGCAGTTGCGCCGTGGCGGCCACCACGTCGGCCGGCCGCTCGTAGCGGAGCCGGCGCCGGTTGAGTTCGGTTTCGATAACCAAGTCGGCGTAGTTGCGGCCGAAGAAATTATGCCGGCTGGGCTCGGCCGGCGCAGTTCTTTCGCCCAACAGGTAGCGCCGCCCATATAAGGCGCTGCCCACGCTAATACCGGTGTCGTCGGGAGTGCCGCCGATGAAGATTTCCGCGTACGGCGTGCGCTGGCGCAGCTTGCCGTTGAGCACTGAGTTCATGAGCACGCCCCCGCCGAGCACCAGGCGCCGCTGGCCGGTGCGGGCGTGCAGGTTGGCCAGCAGCTCGAATACTACCTCTTCCACGATGCGCTGCACGGCGGCCACAATGTCGTACTCGCGCTGCGTGAGCGGGGCGTGGGGCGGCAGCGGCGGGCCCAGCAAGGCCACCAGCTTGGGCGAGTAGTAATGCGGGGTGAAGGGCAGAAAAAACTCGAAGTAGCGCAGGTCCACCTCGTAGCCCAGGCCCGCCACCGTCACCAAAGGCCGGAGCGCACTGTAATACGTGCGCCAGTTGCCGCGCGCCGCCAACGCCATCACCTTCCACTCGTCGCCGTTGGGCTGGAAGCCGAGAAAGTCGGTGAAGGCGGCGTAAAAAAGGCCCAGCGAATGCGGCGTGCGGTTGGCCGCCAGCTCACTTAGTTCGTCGGGAGTGGCCGTGCCGAGCAGCCCCGTCGTCGTCTCCCCAAATCCGTCGGCAATAAAAAAATCAGCCGACCCAAAGCCCGAAGGCAGCAGCGCATTGGCCAGATGCGCGTGGTGGTGGTTGACGTAATGGATGCGGGTAAGGCCGCCGTGCAGGCCGTGCAGGGTTTGGCCGAGGCCACTCACGCCCCCGGACAAAGCCGCCAACTCGCTCAGGGCCAACTGCGCCAGTTGGCCCCGGTCATGAAGCGCGGTGGCCAAGCTCAGCGTGGGCTTGGCCAGGTACGGGGCCGGATTCCAGCCGATGAATGCGTCGGTGATGTCCTCCGTGGCAAGGCCGGCCGCTTCGCAGCAGTAGCGAATGGCCCGGCGCGGAAACGCCTTGTCCTGCTTCACGCGGGTGAGCCGCTCCTCCGCAACGGCCACCAGCACCTCCCCCGCCGGCCCCAGCAGGCAAGCCGAAGAATGAAACCCGCTGCAATTAATTCCCAGAACCACCGGTGGCATAGACGCGCATTCGTAAGCAAAGCGCCAAATTACTCGCCCGCCGCCCGGCACGCCATCCCCGCCGGCCAAAGCTAACCTACGCGCAGGCTCCGCCCCGGTCATCCGCCGGCCGGGCCTCTTGGCGCACGATTGTCACGGGTGCTGCACCCGGCCCGCCGCTACATCGGGCGCCAGTGGTCCTGCGCCGGGCGCTGCCCGCGCAGCAGCGCTGCGCCGCCGGCCAGCACCAGCGCGTCCTCGCCCACTCCCACCAGCGCCACCGGCACACCCGCCCGTTCGCTGATGCCCGTGCGCAGCGCGTAGCTCGCAAACGTGGCCGCCCCGGCCACCAGCCCGCCCAGCAAGCCCCCGCCCAGTGCGCTGCCGTCGCGCGAACGGTACCAGGCCGCCCCGACCAGCGCCCCGCTCAGCACCCGCCCCAGCAGCACCGGCGGGGCCGTCCGGTTGGGCGCGTTGGGCAGCTTGTCGGCCATCATCTCGCCGCCGGCCAGCACCTTAAGCACGGTGGCCACGCCGGGCTTGCGCAGCAACCGGAGCGGCGAGCCAATCAGGCCCGCCGGGGACTGCCGGGCAAGGCAATGGCTCAGAAAGGCCGGGCCGCTCATGCTGCGCATGCCAGCCAGGGTGGCAAAGCCCATGACGGGCCAGAACTTGGCGGGGCGATTAGTCTTTTTTGAGTGTTTCATGGTCAGCGTGCGTGAGCTTGATTCAACGTCAATCGAAAATTTTGGGCCAATCAATGGGCCGTTCTACGCAAAAAAAAGCGGCCGGCAGTAATTGCCGGCCGCCTTGGCTTCCGTTGACATCGCCTGATTACACGCCCAGCAGCAGGCGCGTGGGGTCTTCCAACAGCTCCTTCACCCGCACCAGGAAACTCACCGATTCGCGGCCGTCGATGATGCGGTGGTCGTAGCTCAGGGCCAGGTACATCATGGGCCGAACCACCACCTGGCCGTTCTCGGCGACGGGGCGCGGCACGATGTTGTGCATGCCCAAAATGGCCGACTGCGGGGCGTTGATAATCGGGGTGCTCATCATCGAGCCAAACACGCCGCCGTTGGTGATGGTGAACGTGCCGCCGGTCATCTGCTCGATGGTGAGCTTGTTGTCGCGGGCCAGCGTGGCCAGCCGCACCACTTCCTTCTCAATGCCCTCAAACGACAGCGTTTCGGCGTTGCGAATGACGGGCACCACCAGCCCTTTCGGGGCCGACACGGCGATGCTGATGTCGCAGAAGTCGTTGAACACGATGTCGGTGCCGTCAATCTGGGCGTTCACCGAGGGCCACTCCCGCAGGGCCACGCACACGGCCTTGGTGAAGAAGGACATGAAGCCCAGCCCCACGCCGTTTTTTTCTTTGAACTTGTCCTTGAACTTGGTGCGCAGGTCCATGATGGGCTGCATGTTCACCTCGTTGAAGGTGGTGAGCATGGCCGTCTCGTTCTTTACCGCCACCAGGCGGCGGGCCACCGTCTTGCGCAGGTTGCTCATCCGCTCGCGGCGCTGCGTGCGTGCGCCGGGCTGCTGGGGGCCGGGGGCGGGCTGGACCGGAGCAGCAGGCGCGGGCGCGGCTTGCGCGGCCGGGGCCGGCGCGGCGGGCCGGGGCTGCGCCTGCTGCGCGTCCTCTTTCGTGATGCGGCCGTCGCGGCCGGTACCGGCGACGTCCGTAGCCGCGACGCCTTTCTCGCCCAAAATCTTACCCGCTGCCGGCGACGGCACACCCGTCGCGTAAGTAGCCGCGCCGCTGCTGGCCGGCTGCGCAGCCAGCGCCGCAACGGGGGCAGCCGGAGCAGCGGCCGGGGCGGCAGCGGCTGGAGCAGTCCCCGTGCCACCCTCAATCCGGGCAATCACGGCGCCAATGGTTATGGTTTCGCCTTCTTTCACGGCGTGCCGCAACGTGCCGCTGGCTTCGGCCGGCAGTTCGAAGGTGGCCTTGTCCGACTCCAATTCGGCGATTACCTCGTCGCGGCTCACCTGGGCGCCGTCCGCTTTCAGCCACTTGGCCACCGTCACTTCCGTGATGGACTCGCCCACCGTGGGAATTTTCATTTCTATTGAGCCGCCGCCGCTTGCCGTTGGGCTGGCGGCCGGAGCCGGGCTGGCCGCGGGTGCGCCGGGCGTGGCCGGGTCGGTGCTGGCCTTGCCTTCGGGCGCGCCGCCGTAGCCGGCCTGGTCGCTGGCCTGCGGGTTTTGCTCGCCCTGGCTCACGGGGTCGGCCGCGGCGGCGGGTGTGGCCGGGGCCGCGGAGGCTGCGGCCGGGGCCGGGGCGGCCGAAGCCGCGGGGGCCGCGGCGCCGTTGGCCGCGCCGTTCAAGTCGGCGATGATGGTGCCGATGCCGATGGTCTCGCCCTCGGGCACCCGGATTTTCAGCACACCATCAGCTTCGGCGGGCAGCTCAAACGTGGCCTTGTCCGACTCCAGCTCGGCAATGACCTCGTCGCGCTTCACGGCCTCGCCGTCCTGCTTGAGCCACTTGGCAATGGTGACTTCGGTGATGGATTCGCCAACGGCGGGAATTTTGATTTCGATGGACATGAGAGAAGAGCGCCGCTTGGCACGGCTGAAGGGGTTAGGTTAAAAACTGGACGGCCAGCGGGCGCAATTTGCTTTGGAAGCGACGCGCCATGTCCAGTAAATCGGCTGAGGTGTAGCCGGGTGCATCGTCGGTTTCGTAGCGCCACTCCACTGCAAAGTCCTGCAGCGTGGCGGCGGCGGCCGTATCCGTCGAATCGAGCACGATAAGCGACGACTGAACCAGCGGCAGCAAGAGCTTTACCAGTACGTGAATGTGGGGAGCCAGTAAATTATTGGCGATGAGGACTGCCTTGGCGTATTTCTCCACGGCCTGCTGACAACTGAATCCAACGTTTTCGTACAGATGCGGCGAATGGCGCAGCAAAAGCTCCGCAACTTCCATGTCGCGGTCGGCCACCCGCAGCAGTATTTCCGCGCGCTTCTGCTCCGGCGTTTTAGGCTGCATACAGAAGCCGGCCTTGCTGCAAGGCTATCGTTTCAACCGAATACGCAACGCCCGCGGCCCTTTCCAGCTCATCCGGGGTCCGAATCAGAATGTCCATTGCCGGCAAATCCGCATTCCACAGGTGTTGCCACACGGCAATGGAGCGCTCGGCCCGTTTGGCTTCCGCGTTGCGTTTAATAACCAGCAAGTCCAAGTCCGAATCCTCCGTGGGCACACCGTAGGCGTACGAGCCGAACAGAATAATCCGGTCGGGCTGGTAGCCTTCCACGATGCGCCGCACCACGGCCTGAATCTGTTCCTCGGTTATCATTCGTTTAAGCTGTTAGCGGATGGCCATCGGCTGTTAGCATCTGTTCTAGAACGAAGCCAACAGCTAATAGCCACCAGCAGAAAATCTATTCCTGCTTTTTGGCAATTTCGGCCGTGGCCTCGATGTTGTCGTCGGCCACGGCTTCCTTGGGCTTGTCGAAGGCGCGGGCTACCAGGTCCTTTTGCTCCTTCACGTGGATTTTGTTGTAGCCCGTGGCCGGCGAGGCCGAGGGCTTGCGCGCAATCACGTCTTCCAGCTCGCGGCGCATGTAGCGCAGCATGAAATTCCAGTAGCCCATGTTTTCGGGCTCTTCCTGCACCCAGTATATTTTGGCCTTGGGGTACTTGACCAGCTCGCCGGCGAGCTGCTTTTTCGGGAAGGGGTGCAGCTGCTCCAGGCGCACGAGGGCCACGTCTTTGCGGTCAGCGGCGCGCTGCTCTTCCAGCAGGTCGAAATAAACCTTGCCCGAGCACAGCAGCACGCGCTTCACCTTTTTGGCCTCGGCAAAGGTGTCGCCCAGCACCTCGCGGAAGTGACCGCTGGTGAACTCCTCCACCGGCGACACGCACAGCGGGTGGCGCAGCATACTCTTGGGCGACATCACCACCAGCGGCTTGCGGAAGCTCCAGGTCAGCTGCCGGCGCAGGGCGTGGAAGAAGTTGGCCGGCGTGGTCAGGTTGGCCAGCACGATGTTGTTTTCGGCCGCCAGTTGCAGGAACCGCTCGGGGCGGGCGTTGGAGTGCTCCGGGCCCTGGCCTTCGTAGCCGTGGGGCAGCAGCAGCACCAAGCCGTTCATGCGCTGCCACTTGCTCTCGCTGCTCACGATGAACTGGTCTATCATGGTCTGGGCGCCGTTGGCGAAGTCGCCGAACTGGGCCTCCCACACCACCAGCGCCGTGGGGTTGGCCATGGCGTAGCCGAATTCAAAGCCCAGCACCGCGTACTCGCTCAGCAGCGAGTTGAAGATGCGTAGCTCCTCGTGCTCGCCTTCCAGGTTGTTGAGCGAGTTGTAGGGCGCCGACGTTTCGGCGTCGTGCAGCACGGCGTGGCGGTGCGAGAACGTGCCGCGCTGGCAGTCCTGCCCGCTCACCCGCACGATGTGTTTTTCGGCGAGCAGCGAACCGTAGGCCAGCAGCTCGCCGGCGGCCCAGTTCAGCACGCGCGTCTCGTAGAACATCTTGCGGCGTTCCTTCAGCAGGTTGTCAATCTGCTTGAGGGGCCTGAAGCCCTCGGGAATCGTGGTCAGCGCCTTGGCGACTTTCTCCACCACGTCGGCCGCAATGCCGGTTTCGGGCGACTGCTCAAAGTCCTCGGCCGTGCTGCGGCGCAGGCTGCGCCACTCGTTTTCCAGGGCCTGGTACTTATACGGCAAGGGCTTTTGCTTCACCAGGTCGAGGCGGGCCTGCAGGGTGTCGCGAAATTCCTTGTCCATCTGGCTGGCCAGCTCGGCGTCCACGTCGCCGCGGGCCACCAGCATGGCGTTGTACACCTCGCGCGGGTTTTGGTGCTTCGAGATGAGGTTGTAGAGCGTGGGCTGGGTAAACTTGGGCTCGTCCGACTCGTTGTGGCCGTGGCGGCGGTAGCACACCATGTCGATGAAGATGTCGGCGTGGAACTGCTGGCGGTACTCGGTGGCCAGCTGCACGGCAAACACCACGGCTTCGGGGTCGTCGCCGTTCACGTGCACCACCGGTGCGTCAATGATTTTGGCGATGTCGGTGCAGTAAATGGACGAGCGCGCATCCTCAAAATCGGTGGTGAAACCGACCTGGTTGTTGATGATGAAATGCACCGTGCCGCCCGTTTTGTAGCCTTCCAGCAGCGACATCTGGGTCAGCTCGTAGCCAATGCCCTGGCCCGCCAGCGCCGCGTCGCCGTGAATCAGAATGGGCAGAATCTTGTGGTAGTCGTCGCCGTACTGGTGCTCAATCTTGGCCCGCACGAAGCCTTCCACCACCGGGTTCACCGCTTCCAGATGCGAGGGGTTGGGCGCCAGTTTCAGGTTCACCTTCTGACCGCCGCTGGCTTCCACTTCCGAGCTGTAACCCATGTGGTACTTCACGTCGCCGTCGCCCATGGTCAGGTCGGGCACGGCCGTGCCTTCGAACTCCGAGAAAATCTGCTCGTACGTCTTGCCCATGATGTTGGCCAGCACGTTCAGCCGGCCGCGGTGGGCCATGCCTATCATCACCTCCTCCACGCCCAGTTCCGCCCCCTTGCCAATGATGGCGTCCAGCGCCGGAATGGTCGTCTCCCCGCCTTCGAGCGAAAAACGTTTCTGCCCCAAAAACTTGGTGTGCAGGAAGTTCTCGAACACCACGGCCTCGTTCAGCTTTTTCAGAATGCGCTTCTTGTAGGCCACGCCGGGGTTAAACGCCAGCGAGTCCTGCTCCACTTTCTCACGGAACCAGTCCAGCACCTGCGGGTCGCGGATGTACATGTACTCGAAGCCAATGGGACCGGTGTAAATCTTCTCCAGCGCCGCCACAATGTCGCGCAGCGTGGCCTGCGCCCCCAATCCCAGTTCCTCGGCGTTTTTAAAAACCGAGTTCATATCGGCCTCGCTCAGGCCAAAATCACCCAGGTCGAGCCGGGCCTTGCGGTCCTTGCGCTCGCGCACGGGGTTGGTTCTGGCGCGCAGGTGGCCCCGGCTGCGGTAGGCGTGAATGAGGTTGCGCACGGCCGTTTCCTTGTCGCTGGCCACCGTTTCGCCGCTGCTCAGGCCGGGCGCATTGTTGGTCGAAGCCGCGGTCTCGAGCACGCCTTGGCCGTCCGGCTGCTCGCTCGCGGCGGCGTGGCCGTTGGCCGAGCCATTGCGGCTGGCCGGCGCGGCCCCATTGGCTGGGGCACCACCGGCCTGCCCGGCGGCTTCCCCCGGGGCGGTGCCTATTTCGGGAAACTGCTGCGAGAAATCGAACCCTTCAAAGAACTTGCGCCAGCCAAAATCCACCGACTCAGGATTCTGCTGGTAAGCCTGGTAAAGGGTTTCGATGGCCGCCGCGTCGGCATTGGCGATATACGAGTAAGTATCCATAAGGCTGGGGGCTGAGGCAACAACGCAAAAGTAAACGAACTGATTGCAAGCCAAAAACCTAGATTCGGTTTTGCAAATTCATATGGTAACAAGTGGGTTACAGTGAATATGCGTCGCAGTCCTGTTTTTTCGAGGCAGCAATCTATCCAAAATAACCTGTACGAACTGACGGGAGGCGGAATTTGACGCACAATTCCTTGCCCCAGTGCCGAACGCAAAATGCATCTTGCTCGAAGTAAGGTGCCGCCAACTTCCGTTTGCCCGTGGCAAGTTCCCCGCTCCTGCGCTTCGGGCAACTTCCCGGTGGCTGGCATTTCCAATGCGCCCGGGTGGTACCCCTTACGGCAGTGGCCGGCTGATGGCCAACGGCATTGCCAGCCCGCGCCAATACCCCAACAGTAGGTTGCGCCTGAGGCAGCCCCGTACGCGGCGCTGCTGGGCTGCGCCGCCGGCTTAGTTGCTGCGCCATCCCCGAGCCGAGCACCAGCTACCGCAACTTCAGCGGGGGGACATAATGCTTGGCGCCTTGCCTCCGCCCGCCGGGCGCAAGGTGCGGGCGCTGGTATTGGAGGCTATCCAAGTTACCCGACAAGCTGCGGCGGGCGCTGGCGGGTCCTTGCGCCGGGCGACGCCGGCAAAGGGTGAAATGGGCCGTCGGCTGGAGTGATGAGCTTACTCTACGGCGTTGTGGAGGCCATTTTTCCTTGCCTGCCTGCTGGTGCATAGTGAAAATAGTTGAACCATTCAAATGGCCTGGCCAGCGTCGGGCCAGAATATATAAACTTTTGGCTATATTGTGGCCGCTTCCGCGCTTGAGACGTGCTTTCATTGGACAATTTATTTTCAACAAACTTATCTATGTGGTTAAGCGTTAACATCTTTCCCTATCCTCAAAAAGGGTGGGTTGCGCCCATACTGCCGGGCCGAAATGGCGGGTGTACGAATCCCTAATTGATGTTTAATGTCAGGTTATTTTTAGACGTATTGCTAGCTTCATCGGCGTTTACCACGCCGCTTTTTAACCACGAGCTGACCGCCAAGGCCACGGGCATGGCAGCCTTTTTTTCTCCGGCGGCCGACGCCCGCCGGGTGATAAGCCCCCGCGCGAAAAAGGGCCCGGCGGCCAGGATTAAGTCGCTGGTGGCGCGCAGCCTCACTTACACCGTGACGGCCACCGCCTACCAGGCCGTGCCGAGCCAGACCGACGACGAGCCGTTTGTGACGGCCGATAACTCCCGCATCAAGCCCCATTACGGCAGCCATATCCGCTGGATGGCGCTATCCCGGGACCTGCTTGAGCACTGGGGCGGCAAGTTTAAGTACGGGGACAAAGTGCAGGTGCGCGGCATTTCATCCGAACTGGACGGCGTGTACACGGTGCACGACACCATGAACAAGCGCCACCGGCACTGCATGGACATCCTCACGCACCCCAGCGAGAAGTATGACATTTTTACCAAGGGCGTAAAAATTCAAAAAGTCGCGTTTCAATAACTCGTTTACCGACAACCCGACAAAAACAAAAGAGCCGCTCCCTCGCCGGGCGCGGCTCTTCTTTGCATTTGCCCGCATTGGGCGGGGGCCAGGTGCCGCCTACTTGGGCAGCGGCATTTTGAAGATGCGGAAGGGCTGGCGGGGCTGGCCCACGCCCTTGTTCCAGTTCGGGGTTTTGTGAATGGCCGAATTGGCGACGTACAGGTTGCCGTCGGCCGCGAAGCTGTACGTATCCGGCCACTGCAGGCGGGCGTCTTTGGCCACGGTTTGGATGGCGCCGACGGGCGTGCGGCGCAACAGGGCGCTTTGCTCAAACGAGGTGAGGTACACGTTGTTGGCGGCGTCGATTTCGAGGCCGTCGCTGGCCGGAATCTCGCCCACGTTCTCCACCTGCCGGCCAAGTTGGGCCTCGCTCAGGGCCGGGTCGCGCAGGGCGGCCGTTTTGATGCGGTAGAGGGTGTGGCCCGTGAGTGGGCAGTAGTAGAGGTAGGCATTGTCCGCGCTCAGAGCGATGCCGTCGGCGTTGAATTGGGCGGGCTTGCCCGTGGCATCGAGCATTGGGTGGCCTTCGGCCTTCACCACCAAGCCCTTCACGGCTTTGGTAGACGGGTGCTTGCCTAGCACGCTGCGCGCTTTCAGGGTTTTCAGGTCGACCACCACGAGGGCCCCAACGCCGGATTCGGTGATGTAGGCGTAGTTGTTTTGCAAGTCAATCCGCACGTCGTTGAGGTAGGAATTGCGCGGCGCCACGGCTTCGGAGAAAGGAATGGTGAGCAGCACTTGGCCGGTTTTGGGGTTGGTTTTCACCAGTTTGGGCCCGCCGGGCACGGTGGCCTTCAACCCCGGCGAAGCGGGGTCGAGCACCCAAACCATGCCCGACTTATCGGCAAACACGCTCTGGGGACAAATCCAATGCTTCAGGGGTTCGGATTTTACCGAGTCGTTCCAGGTGCACCAGCCGGCGTTGGGGTAGGGCTTGAGGGTGTTGTTGGGGCCGACTTCCGCCACGGAGTATACGGGGTTGTAGTCCCAGCGCGGAAAACAGGCGAATATTCTGCCGCCGGGAGCCACGGCCACCCCCACCATCTGGGGGTCCGTGAACTCGGCCACGACCTGCAGGGGCGAACCGGTGGCAGCGGAAAAAGCCGCGGTGGAATCGTTGGCAGCCGGGGCGGTTTCGGTGGTTTTGGACTTGTCGGCGGGCGACGAGCAACCGCCAAGCAGCAGGCCCGCCCCGGCCAACACGGCGGCCCAGCGGGGCAACAATGAGCGAGAGAACGACATTGAAAATGGAAAGTGGAAGGTGGAAGGTGGAAGGTGGGGAACGGAAAAAAGAAACCCCAGCCGGTGCCGGCTGGGGTTTAGCATACGGCCGCCGGGCGCGCGTGTTGAGGCCGTGCGGGGCAAGCTCCTCGGTGGCAAACCGGCGCTACTGGCCGGCGGCCGAATCCGCTGGCGCGGCTGGCGGGGCCGCGGCGGCGGAGTCGCGCACCACCGGCGCGGGCCGGGGCTGCACGGGGGGCGCGGGGTTGGTGGGGGCCACGCGCACCGTTTCGGGCGCCGCGGCCACCACCGGGGGCAGCGGCTCGGCCTGGGGTCCGGTTTCGATGGGAGCGGCCAGGGTATCGGCGGCGGTCAGGCTGGTGCTGGAAATCCGTTCGGACGGCGGCCGGTTGAGCGAGAGGTACACCACCAGCCCCAGCAAGGCCAGCAAGCCCCCGATGGACAGCACCAGCATCAGCGGATTGCGCGCCGCCGGCGCCCCGGAGTCCGGGAATTCATCGGCCACCCAATTCGGTTCGGGGTCCGGCGGCGGTACCGCCGCCGGCGCGGGCGCCGCGAAGGAAACGGGCGCGGCCGAGCCTTCGGGGGCGGTAGGGCGGTCCGTCGCGGGCGGGAAAGCCGCAAACACCGCGGCCGCCGACTGGTCGTCGGCCAGCAACGGCGGCTCCGCCCCCGGCGGGACCGGCACGGGCGGGAAGGGCCCGGCGGCCGGCGCTACCGGTTCCGGCGCGGCGGGGGCAAAGAGCGCATCGTCGTCGAACACCAACCGCTGCTTGAGCATCTCAAATTCGGCGGGCGTGAGGGCCCCGGCGTCCAGCATGTCCTTGAGTTGGCGCAGGGTGTCGAGGGGCGAAGGGGAATGGTCCATGGGCAGCATACGGCCGGCGCGGGGGCTAGTTTTTGCGGTCGAGGGCCGAGAGGCGGTCGCGGCGGCGCTGCAGGCGCAGGCGGCTCTCATCAACCACCTGGGCATTTTTTATCAGCGACGCCGAGTCCGAGCGCGCCTGCTGCAGATTTTCGGCGTTCTTTTTTTTCAATTCCTCGATGCGGGCCAGGTTGGATGCGGTGTTGCTTTGCAGGTAAGTGCGGTTTTTTTCGAGCCGCTCTTTTTCCTTTTCCGCGGCCTTGAGCTGCTTCTCGGCGTCTGCAATCAGGTCGCGGTAGGCTTTGAGGCGGGCCGCGCCCGCGTAGCTCTGCACGATGCCGCGCAGGGCGTTGTACTCGGCGGCGGTTTTGGCGGGGTCGAAAAAGGTGTTGTCGTCGAACCCGCCGAACACGGCCACTTCGCTCACCGAATCGGAGGGCGCCGCGATGGTGGCGTAGAGGTCCACGAGCTTGCCCGAAATGGCGCTGGCGGGCGTTTGGCGGGCCACCAGCACGTCGCTCTTCCCGAAGCCCAGCACGCCGCCGCTCTTGAACTTCACGTTGTAGCTCTTCCGCATCCACTCCTGAAAGTAGTCGCGCACGTCGGACGCCTTGCCGTCGACCTGCACTTTGAGGGCGGGGCGCGGGCTTTTGTTGTAGCTCACGTCGGCTGCGCGCACGTCGTAGAGCTGGGCCGATGCCGGGGCGGCAACGAGGAAGGCCACGAAGGCCAGCAGAGAGGCGAGTAGTTTGGGCATGGGGAAAAAATTAAAGGGCCAACATACTAGCGCAGCTCGTGACGGTCGAAGGCGGCCTGCAGGTCGGCGCGCATGGCCTGGAACCGGCCAATGGCGGCACTCAGAAACTCCTCGTCGAGCAGCGCCCGCGCCTCGGCGTCGGTGCCGGTCAGCAGGTCCAGCTCGGCCACTTTGTAGGTCTGCTCCAGGTTGCCCTGCTCCAATTTCAGCAGAAACTTGCCGTTCCAGGCCAGCAACGTGATTTTGACGGCGGGGTGGGGAATGTCGGCGACGTGGCGCATAAGCGGATTGAGACGGCCAGGGCCGGTAGCGAAGGTAACAAACGCCGCCCAACTCCCGCCCTCCGCCCACGTAAGTAATTGACCAAAAGTAGCCGAGTTGTTCGTTGTCAGTTGCTCGTTGTCAGTTGTCAGTTGCTTGTTTGGAGCAACACTGACAACGAGCAACTGACAACGAACTTTCTTTCACCATTCACCATCCTTACCGCCATGCCCCAGGGAGATAAAGCGAAGTACACCGACAAGCAGAAGCGCCAGGCCCAGCACATCGAGGAAGGCTACGAGGCGCAGGGCGTGCCGCCCGCCGAAGCCGAAGCCCGCGCCTGGGCCACGGTCAACAAAAACGACGGCGGGGGCAAAAAACCCGGCGGCGCGGGCCGGAAGAAGCCGGCCCGGTAGTATCTTGGCTGCTTGTTCCGCTCCGGCGCTAACAATGGCTGTCACCCCGCAACGAAAAGCCCCGTCAGCGCAAGTTGGCGGGGCTTTTCGTTGCCAATCGAGTCCGGGTCCGGCTTCCGCGGCACCAGGGCTAATCATCCGCCGCACGAGGAACATTTCGTCCTTGTCAAAATCGGCGCGGCCCGGGCAAGGTCCTAGCTGCTCAGCACTTCCGTCACCCGACTGATGTCGCCGCTCACCTTTTGCAGAAACGTGAGCTGCTCCAGCAGCAGTTTGTCGTCGGGTCCGGGGGCCCCGGCGGTTTCGGCGGGACCCAGCCCGGCGGCGGACGGGGGCGTGGCGGGGGCCACGCGCACCAGGCTTTGGTGCAGCGCGGCCAGGGCGCTGGTGAGGGCGCGGCGGCTCTCGGGCGCGAAGGGCGGCACGGCCGGGGCGGCCTCGCGCAGGGTGCCGGTAAGGGCGGCGATGTTGGAGGAAAGAATGTGGTTCAGCACCACGAACTCGTGGGTTTCGGTGGGGCGGCGCTGCTTGCTTTTGGGCTCGGCGAGCATGCGCTGAAAGGCCGCGGCCAGGTTGGCGCCGCTCACGTACACGTTTTTGCGGAGCAGGCGGTATTCGTTGGGCGGCAGGGGGCGCCCGGCCAGGCGGTCGGCCAGCTGGCGCAGGTAGGCCAGGTTGGCGCGCAGGGCGGCGGCCATCAGGTCCAGCAACTGCGCCGATTCCCAGCGCGGAAACAGGAAGTAGCCCGCCGCGAAGGCAATGGCGCAGCCCACCAGGGTGTCGATAATGCGCTCCTCCACCACGCCGATGTAATTGAGCCCCAGAAAGCTGAACAAGATGAGCAGGTAGGCCGTCAGGAACACCACCGTGACGAGGTAGTAGGTGCGCTGGAAGCTGTAGGCCAGCACCATGAACACCACCAGGATGGCGAATTCCACGTCGGTCCGGGGCACCAGCCAGAGCACGGCGGCCCCCAGCGCGCCGCCGGCCAGCGTGCCTAGCACCCGCTCGGTGTTGCGCTGCCGGGTAAGGCTGAACCCGGGCTTGAGCATGATGGTCACAGTCATCAGAATCCAGTAGTTGTGCGCGCCGCGCGAGAGCCCCTCGCCCACCACAAACGCCACCAGGCAGGCCAGCATCATGCGCACTGCGTGGCGAAACACGGCCGAGTTCAGCGTAAAATTCTGGCCCAGGGCCTGCAGCTCGATTTCCTGGTGGGCCACGAACTGGGCGTGCTCGGCGGCGCGGCCGGGGGTGGGCGCGGCGGCGGCCAGGCTCTCGTCGAAGTAGCGGCGGATGTTGCCCACCCGCCGGATGATGTCGCGCAGGTTGACCAGGATTTTCTTCAGCACCCGGGTGCTGCCCTCGGCGGCGGGGTCTTCGTCGAGGGCGCTGATGCGGACCTGCAACCGCCCCCACTCGGCGCCAAGGTCGGGGCCGGGGCCGCGGTAGGGGTGGTTGGTCTGAATGGCCACGCCGAGGTGGTCGAGCTCGGTGGCGACGTGGCGGATGAGGGCGGCCACCCCGGGCAGCACGCCGTGGGGCCCGAAGGCTTCGCGCACGGCCGCGTAGTCGTAGTAGCTGACCGTGATGCGCTCGTAGAGGTCCACGGTTTCCACAAAGGTGAGCACCAGGCGGCGGCCGGTGCTGGTGGTTTCGGTCACAATTTGACGGGTTCGGAACAGGAGGTCGCGCACGGCTTCCTGCTTCTCATTCACCACCACTTGCTGGGCCACCAGCTGCCGGTAGTCGTCGGCCAGGGCCGTGCGGGGGTCGTAGAACCGGGCTTTCAGCTCCAGGAAGCGCGCCAGGGCGTGCACGCACTCGCCCAGGGCCTGCTGCGCCGGGCGGTAGGGCCGGGCCCGGTGCACCAGCAGGGCCAGGGCCGCGTACCACAGCCCGCCCGCCAGCAGCAGCAGCACGTGCAGCAGCACCTCGCGCAGCGTGGCGGGCGGATGGGCCAGCACCAGCACGGCGTTGAGCAGCCCGGCGGTGCCCACCGCCCCCGCCCGCGCGCCCCACACCAGAAACATGGTCAGCAAAAAGCCCAGCGCGCTTATTTCCAGCCCCAGCAGCCACACGTTGCGCACCGCAAAGCCCGTGAGCAAGCCCGTGGCCACCAGCAACCCCAACGCGGCCAGCAGGCCGTTGCGCCGGTGCTTGACGGGCCCCGGGGCATCGGTCACGCTCAGGCACAGGGCTCCGAGCGACGCGGTGATGCCCAGCTCGAAGCGGCCGGCCTGCGCCAGCAGCAGCGTGGGCAGCAGGATGGCCAGCGTGGTGCGCACGCCATCGGAGAATTGCTGCCCGGAAAAAAAGTACTGAAGGCGGCGCGTCGGGGTGTTCATGCTCCGCAAAGAAACGCGCTACGCCCAACCTCCACCGCACGGCCGGGCCGCGGGCTACACCGCCGCCCGGTCCGAATTGGCCGGGCCGGCCCCTACCTTAGTACGGACCCAGGCCTGCGCCATCCTTCTTTCCCTAAATACTATGAAAAAACTCAGCCTACTCCTGCTTTTCGGGCTTTTCGGGCTTGCGGAATTGCACGCCCAGGCTGTGCGCCTCGTGGCCAACGCCAACGACACGGGGCCGGGCTCGCTGCGGCAGGCGCTGGCCAGCGCGGCCAACGGCGACTCCGTACTCTTCGTCCCCGGCCTGGCCAACCAAACCATCCGCCTCGCCAGCCAACTAACCGTGAACCGCAGCGTCGTCATCGACGGGCGCCGGGCCCCCAACCTGACGCTCGACGGCCAGAACCAGGTGCGCATCCTGCTCGTCGAGTACAGCTTCGTGACCGTGGTCGTGCGCAACCTCACCTTCGCCCGGGGCCGGGCCGCCGACGCCAACCCCGCCACCAAGTTGCGCGGGGGGGCCATCGAGCTGCTCGACCCCAACACGCTGCGGGTCGAAAGCTGCCGGTTCCTAGGCAACGTGGGCGAGCGCGGCGGGGCCATTTTCGTGGGTTACGGCGCCCGCGCCACGGTGCTGGACTGCGTGTTCGACCGCAACGACGGCGCGGTGGCCCAGGACGGCTTCAGCGCCGGGGCCATCGCCACCTACGGCGGCGGGCCGGCCGCTACGGTGCTGCCCAACGGCGTGGGCGGCGCGGCCCTGCTCGACGTGCGCCGCTGCACCTTCACCCGCAACAAGGGCGTAGTGGGCGGCGGCATTTACGTGCTGCTGGGCGGGCTGCGGGTGGAAGACTGCCTGTTTCGAAAAAACGAGGCCGACGCCGGCGGGGCCATTTTCCAGGACGGCTGCAACGGCACCGAGCAGACCGACAACGTGGGCGGCACCACCACCATCCGGCGCTGCGTGGTCGACAGCAACACCGTGCACGGCCTCGGCGGCGGCTTCTTCCTGTGGGGCTACTCGCTCGATAAGTACGTGATTGAAAACACGACCATCGCCCACAACCGGGTGCTGCGCGGCGGGCAGTACAACGAGTCGAAGGGCGGGGCGTTTCACGTGCGCGACCGGGCCTCGCTGCTGGTGCGCAACTGCACCCTGGCCGACAACGAAGTGGCCCAGCAGGGCGGCGGCATGTGGCTCGACTGCCGCGGGCCCGAGGGCATCACGGTCGAGAACTGCACCTTCAGCGGCAACCGCGCCAGCACCGCCACCGGCGGCGGCGACATCGGCGGAGCGGCCGTGTTCAACACCCCGGCCAGCGTGCCCATCCGCATCACCAACAGCACCTTCGTGGGCAACGCCGCCGACCGCGCCGACGGCTGCGTCTGGATTGCCGGCGCGCCCAATGCCCAGAACCTAACCTTCACCAACTGCGCCTTCGCCGGCAACCGGGCCGGCACCGCCGGCAGCGCGCGCGAGCAAACCGTGAACTTCCCGGCCCTGAGCGGCGGGGGCAACTTCGTGCAGAACACCGCCGGGGCCGTGCAGAACCTGGCCGCCGCCACCTACGGCCCTGACCTCGGCCTGCGCCCCTTGCAGTCGTTCGGGGTGGCCGGCCAGCAGATTTGGGTGCATCCGCTGGCCCGCACCAGCCCGCTCGTCGACGCCGGCGTGCCCGTGGCCGGCCTCGCCGCCGACCAGCTCGGCACCGCCCGCCCGCAGGACGGCAACGGCGACGGCACCGCCCGCTTCGATGCCGGCGCCGTGGAGCTGACCACCCAAGGCCCGCTGGCTACCGCCGCTGCCGGAGCTCCCGCCGCGGCCACGCTGGCGCAAAATTTCCCCAACCCGTTCGCCGCCCGCACTACCATCGCCTACGTTCTGCGCGAAGCGGGCCCGGCACGGCTCCGGCTCTGCGACGCGACCGGACGCACCGTGGCCACGCTCGTGGACGGCCCGCGGGGCGCGGGCGCCCACGCCTACGCGCTCGCGGCGGCCGACTGGGCGCTGCCCGGCGGCGTGTACTACTACGTGCTCGAAACGGCCGGCACCTGCCAGCGCCGGCGCTTGGTGCTGCTGCGGTAGCACGGGTTACAGCCGTCGAACAGGACCGCGACGCGCTTTATTTCCCGGGACAGAGCAGCGCGTGGCGGCATTTCCTTTTCCCTAATCCCTGCTTTTCCCCCAATCCTTAATAAAGCACGTCGTTCACCGGCTCAATCTTGGGCGGCAAGTCGGTTTCACCCAGCAGCTCGCGCAAGTCAATTTCGATGGTGCGGCAGATGGACGTCATCGGCACGTCGTAGATGGTGTCGTCGAAGGGGTTTTCGCTGGTGTGGCCCACCACCTCGATGGTGTTGAACACCCAGCTCACCAGCGCGGCGAAGGGCACCGTGAGCCAGAGGTGGCCGGGACCGAGCTTGTCGAACTCCTCGACCAGGCCCAGGGGCAGCACGGCGGCAAATATCCAGACGAACACGAAGCTGAAGTAGGCGAACTGACGCGGAAAGGGGGTGTTCTTGATGCGCTCGCAGCCGCCCTGGGCGTTGAACATGTCCTGGATGCTGTCCATCATGGCCACGTGGCGGAACTCGGAGAGCAGGCCGCGCTGATAGAGCTGACGCAGCTCGTCGCTCTGCTGGCGCAGCAGGTGGGTGGGCGGGTTGCTCATGCGGCGGATGTCGGCGTCTTCGGTGGAGTCGAGGAAGGGGGCCACTTCGGCGTCCCAGTGCGTGGCCGTTTGGCGGCGCAGGTGCAGGCGCAGGGCGTTTACCCAGGCAATCTGGCGGTAGAGCAGCCGGTGGTGCAGGTCGCGGATTTCCTCGGAGTCGGGCAGGCGGTCGCCGCCCCGGGGCTCCACGAAGTGAAACACGCGGGTGGCCCAGATGCGGCTCACGTTCACGATGGTGCCCCAGAGCTGGCGCCCTTCCGTGAAACGGTCGTAGCTGCCGTTGCTCTTAAAGCCAATGTAGAAGGCCACCGCCGTGCCCAGCGTGGCCACCGGCTGCCACGGAATGTCGAGCCAATGAAAACCCAGGGGCCCGTAAAGCACGCAAATAAAGATGTCGTAAAAGACCACGATGATTAGCCCCTGCCAGGTTAGGCGTCGGATAACGGAGAGGCGAAGATTATTGCGAACGTACATGAAAGGGTAATGAGCAAGGAATAATCAACAATGAACAACGACTGCTGAACAATGAGCAAGCGGATGTGTCCCGGACGGGGCGAAAATAGACCAGCCCCAAAACGGGGCCAGTCCCCTCCAATCCACTCATTATTCACTGCTCACTGCTCATCGTCCGTTGATTTTACGGCCGCGATGCACTTCAGCTCGATGGCGATGGGCGTGGGCAGGCAGTTGATTTCGAGCGTGGTCCGGCAGGGCTGGGCCGTGGCGAAGTATTCGGCGTAGAGCCGGTTGTATGCCGGAAAGTCGTCCTTCATATTGGTGAGGTAAACGGTGACGTCCACCAAATCGTCCCAGCGGGCGCCGGCTTCTTCCAGAATGTAGCGCACGTTCTGGAACACGGCGTGGCACTGGCGCTCAAAGTCGTACGTGAGGATGTTGCCGTCCGCGTCAACTTCGACGCCGGGAATGCCGGGCTGCCCGCGCTGGCGGGGGCCCACGCCGGATAGGAACAGCAGGTTGCCCACGCGGCGGGTGTAAGGGTAGGCGCCCACGGGTTCGGGGGCGCGGGAGGGTTGGTCGGTCATGGCACGAAAAATCTGGAGCGGGGAAAGTAAACGGCTTCAAAGAACGTCAGCCCCGGCAGCTTAGACGCTTCGGAGGAGGCTGGCAAGGTTTCTAGGCGCGCTGCGCCTGGTTGGCCGTTCTTTGTGAGCATCGTCTTGCCGCGGTTTCAGAATCACCGCACGGGGGAGAGTCGCAACAGCGCGCCGCGTCGTGGAACGACCACAGCCGCGCTGTTCGTTCGTCCTCGTGCCACAGCGCGGCGCCCGACGCGGCGTCTCCGCGCTGTTTCAAAGGCGCCGCTTCCCCGGATTGTGAAACCGCTTTACCTTTAGTCAACCGCGCCACGCTGGTTTGTTCTTGATATGAAATCCTCGTTCCTGCTGCTCAGCGGCCTTCTTCTGTCCGGCTTCAGCGCCCACGCCCAGCATCGCAAAATGCCGCCCAAGCCTTCGGCCGCGCAGGTCTACGACTCGGTGGCCCAGCCCGCCGTGCCAGTGGGCGGCACCGAGCAGTACGCCCAGTTTTTGGCCGCCAACCAGCGCTACCCCGGCCGGGCCATGCAACAGGGCATCCAGGGCACCGTGCGGGTGGCTTTTGTGGTGGAAAAAACCGGCACCGTGAACGACGTGAAAGTGGAAGCGCCGGTGTCGCCCGAGCTCGATGCCGAAGCCATCCGCCTCATCAAAAGCGGGCCGAAGTGGACGCCGGCCAAGCACCGCAACCAAGTGGTGCGCCAGCGCGTGGTGGTGCCCGTCTCGTTCGTGATGTCGCCGGGCAGCGCGGCCGTGGTGCGGCCGGGCCAGGTGCGTCCCATCACCACCTCGGCCGCCGACATCGCCGCCTCGGCCCACCCCGACCGCCCGGCCGTGGTGGCGCCCGACCGCCCCACCCAGCCCGTGGGCGGCACCCAGGCCTTCTTCGACTGGGTTGAGAAAAACCAGCAATACCCCTTGCAAGCCCGCCAGCGCAAGATTCAGGGCAAGGTGATGGTCGAGTTCGTGGTGCAGGCCGACGGCAGCCTGACCGAAGCCCGGGTTCTGAAAAAGCTGGGCTCCGGCCTCGACGACGAGGCCCTCCGCCTGATTCGCACCGCCCCGAAGTGGGAGCCGGCCACGTTTCAGGGCAAGCCATTAAAGCAAAAGATGGTGCTGCCGGTTCTGTTCCAGCTGTAGGGCGGCACTACGCGCCGGCGTTCCCTCCTCGGCTGAGGAAGGGCGTTTTTGTTCTGTTCATTCTTTCTCCGCCATGACGCCTACCCTAGCCCCGCCCGCCCCCGCCCCTACCCCGCTCTGGCCCCACCAAACGCGCTACCGCGAGCTGGCGCAGCGCCTCGCCCAGGATTTATTTGATGCCCTCGACGACGACCTCAAGCCCCTGGTGGTGCTGCTGGCCCTGCCCATCGACGGCGCTCAGCCCGCCCGCTGCCTGGAGCCCGCCGACTGCGAACTGCCCCCCGAGCGGTTCGACGCGGCCGTGGCCCGGGGCCGAGCCATCCAGCGGGCCACGCCCTGGCCCTACCCCGAGCGCGACGACGTGCCCCCGGCCGTGCTCCGCCGCAAGCACGAAGCCATTGGCGTGCGGGCCGCCGTGCAGGAAATCCTCGACGAGCTCGACGAGCACGCCCCGCACCAGCACCTGGCCGGCTGGCCCGTCACCATTGTCGACGCCTTCGTGGTGACCGTGGTGCGGGTGCAGCGCAAGCCGCTGCGGGCCTATCCGTCGCTGCGCCCCCACCGCTTCTACACCGACGGCCGGGCGCTGGCGCCCTCGCTGCTGGTGGCGGCCCTCTACCGCTTCAACGATGAGAGCGTGAAGGCCCTGACCGACCCCGAGCCCGGCGCCGGGCTCATCAACCGCCCCCGCGAGTTCGAGGAGATTCTGCGCGCGGCCGGCAAAACCTTCCTCGACACGCCCGCCCAGGCCCTGGGCCTCGACCCGGCCACCGTCAAGCTTTTCGCCACCTGCAACACCATCAGCAGCCTGCGCTACGAGGGCGCCGAGGGCGTGGGCAAGCTGCTGCTGGCCCGCCGCGGCCACCCCAACATCGAGGAAATCTTCGCCCTCACCTGCCCCACCGAGCTCACCGACTACCGCGCCGTGCGCAAGCTGCTGGAGATGACCACGCCCGACGTGCACCTGCTGGCCGACGGCGAGAACGTGTACGCCCTGGGCCGCCACACGGGCCACTACGACCCCGTCCGCGAGGACTTGTTCGTCATCAGCTTCGTCACGCACTACGCCTGGGAGCTGCAGCACGCCGGGCACGTGCTGCTGCGCTCGCACTACGGCCTGCCCGGCGTGCCGCGCACCCGCCTCAGCCGCACCCGCTTCCGGCGCGACCTCAAGCGCACCTTCGGCCTCACCGACGCCCCCAAGGTGGACAAACTCTGGGACGTGGTGCTCGAAGCCAGCCGCCAGAAGCACGGCACCATGCTGGTCATCAGCACCGAGGCTTTGGCCGAAGCCGACCGCCTCAAGCTGCAGTGCACCCTCATCGAGCCCGTGCCGCTCACCCCGCTCATCACCCGCCTCATCACCAGCATCGACGGCGCCGTGCTGCTCGACCCCGAGGGCTACTGCTACTCCATCGGCGTGATTCTCGACGGCCGCGCTTCGGGCAACGGCAACGCCGCCCGCGGGGCCCGCTACAACTCGGCCGTGCGCTACGTCGAAAGCTCGGCCCACCCCTGCCTGGCCGTGGTGGTGAGCGAGGACGGCCTGGTGGACGTGCTCACCAAGGAAAACCTGGCCGAGGAGCGGGGAAAGTAGCGCTAAAATCCGCCGGAGCCACGCCGCAAGCCAACGCTTGGCCCCCCCGCCATTTCAAGGATTTCACCCTAAATTCGGGTCCTGCTCGTTTTCCACTTCTTTTTTTCGCATGACCGCCGACGAACGCCTCGACCAACTCGAACCCCTGCTTTCCGGCGCGTTGCGCATCCTGGACCAGCACACCAATCAGCTTAACCTGCTGACCGCCGCGGCAACCGAGCAAAGCAGTAACCTTCTTTTCGTGCTGCGGCAGCAAGCGGAAATGGATACCCGACTCGGCGGCGTAGAGACCCGACTTGGTGGTATGGATACCAAGCTCGACGAGATGGGTGTGCGGCTGCGCATTGTGGAAACGCAACTCGGTGGGCTAAGTCTCCGCTTCATCACCCTCGCTAATGAGCAGGCAGAAATGAAGGGCCAGCTCGGCGGCATCACCGGCAAGCTCGACCAAATTATGGACTTGCTTCAGAAGCCGGGCAAATAGGCCCGGCGAGCCCCGCTTACTTTTTCGCCCGGAACGACCAGGTGAACCGGAACACGGCCACCACGTCGCCGGCTTCGTCCAGGCCGGTGCTGGTGGCCACCACGGTGCGGCCTTCGCCGGTGGCGCGGCTCTCGGCCACGGCCTGGGCAATGCGCGGGCCGTCTTCGCAGGCAAAGGCAATGAGGCCCACGGCTTTCTTGTGGAAGTCGCCCTCCATCTTCACCACCAGCATCGACACCGGGCCACCGGCCTGTACGTGCATCATGGCCTGGATGCCGCTGGCCAGCTCCGCCGCCATGGCCAGGCAGGCGAAGTAGATGCTCCGAAACGGGTTCTGGGTGAGGTGCTTGAACCGCACCGTGACCACGGCCCGCTCGGGCGTGAGCTCGGGCAGGCGCAGGCCCGCTAGCCAGGCCATGGGCAGCTTTTGCAGCATGAACAGCCGCAGCTTCACGGGGCTGAGAACCTGGCGGCGGAAGGCCGCGGCCTGCGGGGTGTCGTACACTTCGTTTAATTGAGAATGAGGAATGGGGAATGAGGAATTACAGACCGGGAATTCTTCATTCCTCACTCTTCATTCCTCATTGAGCAAAGCGGCTAGCTTTTCTTGTCCAGCACCAGCACCACTTTGTTGAAGTTTGCCGCCGCGTTCACCACGGCGCGGAAGGCTTCGAAATCGGTTTTGGGCCAGCGCACCCGGCGGTAGTTTTCGGCCACGGTCACGGTCACGGCCTGGCCCTGCTGCACGTAGGACGAGCGAAAGTCGAAGTCGGGTTTGGCGGCGTCGGGGCCGGCTTTCACGTCCACGTTCAGATCCTTGAGGTTACGCACGGCGTAGCCGGCCGGCACCTCGAAGCGGATGGTGCGCAGGTAGCGGCGGTTGTGGTCGTTTTCCACGTCGAACTGCCGCTCCTCGGTTTGGTAGAGCTCGGTTTGGGGCCCCAGCAGGGTGCCGATTTTGAACAGGTAGCGCGGCCCAGCCTTGTCGAGCAGCGTGGCCGACTCCAACTGGCTTTCCACAATGAAGGGCTTGCTGAGCGGGCTCAGGCCGCGCTCGACGTTGCGCACGGCCAGCCGCTGGAAGTTGCTGGCGTCGGGCACCACGGACTTTTGCAGCTGCTCCAGCAGCTCGGTGCGCTTGGCCTCGGGAATCAGGGCCCAGTAGGGCTGGATTTCCAGGGCCGGATAGCCGCTCAGGCTCTGGCGCAGCTGCACGGTGCTGGTGCCCAGGTCGGGCCCGAAGGCCACGGTCACGTCGATGTCGTGCGAGCTGTGCTCGGCCGCGAGGGCCGGAATGTCTTTTACCTGGCCCACCGCCGACACCGTATTGCCCAGCGTGGTGCCCTTGATGAACAGGCCCGAGCCGGCCGTCCACTCCGCCGGCAGCATGCCGTAGCGGTACTCGGGCCGGCCGGGGGCCAGGAACTGCCCGGTGGCCGGGAAGTACAGCGCAAAATGGTCGAGGAAATTCCAGGTGTCGAAGCCGCCGTCGAACGGCGCATCGTCGCGGCCGCTGGTCACCACCAGCTCGAAATCGATGCCCAGGCTCCGGTACACGGCCGCCAGCAGGTGGCAGAAGCCGGCTTCGGGCGCGTTGCGCGTGGCCACCACCCGGGTCAGGTCGGGGCTGGCGTTGTCGTCGAGGTTGAAGTTGAGCTTGACGTAGTTTTCGGCGGCGGCGATGCGCTCGGGCAGCGGGCCGGCGGTGGGCAGCTTGGCGGCGGCCAGCACCTTGGCCACGGCCTTCGCCTCGCCCTTGCCCAGCGCCGTCATGGTGCGGTACACGTACTGGCTGGCGTCGGCCCAGGTGAACTGCCGCGCCGGGCCTTTGTCGGCCAGGTAAGCCAGCTTGTACTCCACGCGCATGCGCTGGGCCAGCACGCTGGCAAAGGCTTCGTCGCGCAGGGCGGGCACGCTCTTCAGCGCCAGGCGCAGCACCCGCCGCCCGGCCTGGGTGCTGTCCACGGCGGCGGCCGGGCCGTGGTACACGCGGGCCTCGAACGTAAGGGCCGCGGGCGAAATCAGCTCGAAGGTGACGTCGCGCGCGGCCGTTTCGCTTTGCAATACTTCGCGGCCAAAATGGTTGAGGGGCCGCTCGCGGGTGTAGTAGTACTCCACTTCGCTGCCCTTCTCCACCCCGTCCACGGCAAACACCTGGAAGCCGCGGCCGCCTTCCTGGTCCTTGAGCTCCTTCATGTCGGCGGCCTGCACCTCGCGCACTTCCCCGCGCGGGCTGATGGTGCGGGCCCGGATGGCGACCGCCGCGCCCGACTCCAGCACCGGCACCACAATTTTGTTGAAGCGCTCGATGCCGTCCGATGAGTTCACGCGCACGATGCGGTGCTCGGTGGCGAACAGCCGCAGGTTTTTGCGGCCCGGGTCGAAGTAGAATTCCAGGCTCGTAAAATCCCGCAGGATGAGGGCCGGCAATTCGGCTTCTTGGGCGGAGATGGGCAGCCGCTGGTGGCGCTTTTCGTCCCAGCTGTAGCCGGCGTGCACGAGGTTGGGCGGCAGCACTTGGGCCGGGGCCGCGACTGCTATCAGGAGAAGAATTGCTAGTAGAAAAGGGCGCATTTTGATTATCAGTTGTCCGTTGCTTGCTTTTAAAACGGTCATGTCGAGCTTGCCGAGACATCTCGCTCGGGGCGGTAATCCAATCATTCAATGCTGCTGATTACCACCACACGCGAGATGCTTCGACTTCGCTCAGCATGACGTTCTTTTTTACAGCTTGGCTCACGTCTTTTTCTTTTTCAGAATCACGACTTCCCGGTAGGCATTGCCCAGCTTGGCCACCACCGCGTTCCAGCCGGCAAACTGCGCGGGCTGGAGCAACAGGTAATCCACGTACACCTCGCGGTGTTGGATGATGCGGTTGCCTTGGCGCTCGTAGCTCACCCGGAAGCCCAGCGCCTCGCCGCGCGCCTCGGCGGCCGGCGGCAGGTAGCTCACCTCGTAGCCGGCCGGCACCACCAGCTCGGTGCGGGTGCGGTCGGTGCGGGCAAACTCGTTGTAGCGCGGCAGCTTGCGAGTGGCCGCGTCGATGCGGTCGGTGGCGTAGGGGCGCTCCAGGCTGAGATTGACGTACACCTCGTCATCGACCTGCTGCACGTAGTCCTGCAGGCGGTAGGCGTAGCTGATGCGTAGGGGCTGGTCGCGCGCGTCAAGGTTGGTGATGGCGTACTTGTCGACGAAAAACTTGTTGTTGCCGCGCTCCAGCAGGGCCTTCACGTAGCGCGGCTCGTCGGTGCGGTCCAGCCCGTCGAGGCCGTAGCTCTGGTTGACTTTAGTATAGCCGGCCAGGCTGAGCGTGCCGGTACCGCGCAGGGTGGTGCCGTCCAGGGTCAGCACCGAGGCGTCATCGGTGCCGCTGCGGGTCCGGTCCACGGCCGGAATGCGGACCACGCGGCTGCGTTGCTCGTCCAGCCCCAGCAGCCCTTCCTTGCCCTGAATCATGGCCGAGGGCATGCCGTAGGGTGTGTGCTTGCTGGTGGCGTCCAGGAAAACGTACCGGCCCGGGGCGGGTTCGTAGGTGGCAATCATGTGGTTGTCGACGCCCGGCGTGGCCAGGTCGGCGTAGGTGTAGGGCAGGTCGCGAGTACCCACCCAGGTCAGGTAGGCGGTTTTCACGCCGGCCAGGCGCAGCATTTCGTTGGTCAGGTGGGCCATGTCCTTGCAGTCGCCGTAGCGGCGGGCGTACACCAGGCCCGCGTCGTGCGGAATGAAGCCGCGCAGGCCCTGCTCGAAGGCAATGTACTTCACGTTGTCCTGCACCCAGTAGTACACGCGGCGCACTTTTTCCTCCTCATTGGGGGCCCCGGCCACCAGCGAATCGACGCGCTGCTGCAGGGCCGCGCTGGGCCGGCGGTCGATGCGCCGCACGAAGTCGGCGTACATAGCGTAGAGTTCCGGCACGCCGGCCAGCAGTTTGCGCATTTGGCCGGCCACGGGCGCTTCTTCCACGAAAAACACGAGGTGCGGCAGGTAGTAGCTGGCCTCGGGGGCGTCGTCGTCGCGGGGCGGGCTGGGCAGGTTCTCGGCCGTCCAGCGGTAGATTACCTGACTGCCCTTTTCCTCCTTGGTGTAGGCAATGGGCGTGTTTTCGGCGTGAAACGTCTTGTAGGCAATGCGCACGCCCCTAGGCGCGGTGATGGTCAGTTCGGCGCGGCGTACGGGCACGTAGGACCCCACGTAGAACGGCAGCACGAAGCGCGCGTCCACGTGGCGCACGGTGTAGTCCGTCACGGTGCGGGCGCCGGGCGCGACGGCCGGAAACGAGAACGAGGTGGACCGCGTGTCGTCAAAAAACACCCCCGCCTGAACCTCGAACTTATCCTTGAAATCGGTCACCTTCACGGTCCGGAACTTCTCGCCGGCCGGCACCATCGTGCGGGCTTCCAGCTTCTGCAGGCGGTTGAAATGCGAGCTGAACACCCGGTCGTTGGCGTAGGCGCCCGACTGCTCGTCGAGGTGCAGCATGTCGGCGTGGTGCCGGGCCAGCACCTGCACCGAGTCGTTGCGGATTTCCACGGTCAGGTCCTGGCGCAGCTCCAGGTACACGGCTTTCTCGCCGGGAAACTGTTTTTTCATGGCCGTCACCAGCTGGCTGTTCGGCGCCTGGGCGCGGGCCGTAAAAATTAGCAGCAGCAGCGGATAAATCAGGGCGCGAGCACGCATAAAACAGTAGTAATAAATAGGCTATTTCAATGAATACTAAACCGCTCTGCCGCTCCGCACCCCAGCCGTAACAGCCTATTACTGAATCGCAGGGCTAATTTTTACTATTGGAGCGGACGGGTTCTAATAAGTTAAAATGAAGGTAAGGCATCGGGCCCGATTCCCCGGGTTTTATCCGGCTCGCAGAAACTAATGCCGCACTTTGCGAGCGCACCAGCCGACCAGAAAACCGGGCCATAAAAAGCAGGCCGGCACGCCCGGAATGTTCCGGTGCCCAGCTCATTTCCTAGCCGATACTTATTTTTTCTTCGCGCGCACCGCCGCCGGCACCGGCCGCACCACCAATTCCTGGTACCCAAAAGTGGCGTCCGTCTCGCGCCGAAACTCCAGCGCCGGCAGCTCGCCCAGCACCACTTCGGCGGTGGTGTACACGCGGCAGCCGTCCAGCAAATGCCCGCCCAGGGTGCGCCCGGTGCTGTCGGCCACGGCCAGGTGCAGGTGCGACCCGTTGGTGGACAGCGTACCAACCAGGGACACGATTTCAAAATGCCCCCGGTACTCGGTGGGCCCGTCCTGGTTGGCCAGCCGCAGCGTGGCCACCATGAGGCTGCCCACGCAGGTGAGCACGGCGCCCGCCCTGATGCGGTGGGCGGTGGTAAAAGCCAGGAGCTGCTGGCGCAAGTCGTCGCCGGGCCGCAGGCGCAGCGCGTAGGTTTTGAGGGGCGACGAGGGGGCGACGGGCACGGCGGATGTGGTTTGCGCTACGGCCGGCCCGGCCAGCAGCAGGAGAAAGAGAAAACGCAGCTTTGACATTGTGCTGCCAAAGAACGTCACGCGGAGTATAACGCAGCATCTCGCCCGCGCCCCTTGTCATGCTGACGCAGGCAGCACCTTATCAGAATAGAATCAGTCGTTCTCCGGTAAGAGGACGCTTCGTTCCGCTCAGCATGAGAAAATGAAGCACGCAAGCTGCTGCGCTGCGCGCTGCCGGACGTTCCTCTAGCTCCTATATCCGCATCTGCTACTTGCTGAACCGCACCGTGCCGTAGCGCACCTTGATGTTGACGTTGCCCGCGTTGCGGGCCGGTACTGCCCCGCCGAATACGCCCAGCACGTCGCTGGTCTGGGGGCCGTGTTCCTGCGAAAGCACCCGCACCAGGTTTTTGTCGACTAACAACTGTCCCTGCTCGGTGCTCACGTCGAACCGGAAGCCCGGCGCCTCGGCAAACCCCAGCCGGATGGTGCTGAACCCGCCATCGAGGTTAATCCGGCGGAAGTTGGGGCCCATGTCGCGCACCACGAAGTCGGGGCAGTAGCGCAGGGCCATGTCCAGGCCCACGTCGAGCTTGTCGATGGTGAAGCGCGAGTAGCCCGAGGAGCCGCGCAGGTTGCGCACGGTGCCCAGGGCCACGTCGCCGTACTTGCTGTGCACGGTCAGGTCCTGCACCGTGCCAATGTCCACGTCGGAATAGTTGTTGCGCAGGTCCACCGTGGTGCCCTGGTCAAGGCGCAGGCGGGCGTAGCTGGCCTCAATGCTGGCGCGGCCGGCAAAGGCAATGGTGCAGTCGCCGTTGGTTATGCGCACCGAATTGCGCGGGCCTTCCAGCCGCGCCGCGCGGAGCGCGCCGTATTCCACAACCAACTCCGTCGAGCCGCTCACGTCGCCGGCAATGGTTACTTCGCCAAAATTGTTGTACACCCGCAATGCGGTGTTGCGGGGCAGCCACACGGTGTAGTTCACTTCGTAGCGGCAGCCGCCCGCCCGCCCGCGCAGGGCGGGCCCGAACTGCGTGGCCACGGCCACGCCGCCGGTTCGGGCGTCGTAGTCCAGCCACTGCACGCCCAGCGCGTCCAGTACCTGGCGGGCGCCGGCGTCGGTTTCGGCGCGGGCTACCAGCTCGGCCTCCACCCTGATTTCCCGCTTGCTCCAGGGGTTGATTTGCACCCGGCCATAGCGCGTGTCCAGCGAAAACGCCCGGCCCGATTTCGGCACCGCGTAGCTGCGGCTCAGGCGACGGCGCTGCTCCACTTGCAAGTTGGCGTCGTTTTGCTCGTCGGCTTGGTTGGGCGGGGGCTTGGGTAGCGGTTCCTGCGCCGGGCCAAACAACGCCTCTTCGGCCCGCCGCGCCTCCAGGGTGAGCACCCGCACGGCCACGCCGGGGCCCACGGGCACCCACTCGCTGGTTTGGGCCCGCGCCGCGGGGGGGCTTAGTAGGCCGGCTGCTGCCAACACTGCCGCGCCCCACCCCCGCCACTGCCAGAGGAGCAGCGGTTTCATTCGGACTGGCGCCGGCTGTCAGCCAGCACAAACGACCCCGCGTTGGGTTCCGCTGCGGGCGCCGTGCCCAGGTGCAACTGCTGGTCCAGGATTTCGAGACGGATTTGCAGGTTGCGGTTCATGGCCGTGAGCACGGCGTCGGGCTGCGGATGGGAGGGCAGCTCCATCTTCAGGTGGCGGTAGCTAGAGTCGAGGGACACCAGCTCGCGCTGCCAGTCGGCCGTCATGCCGGCCATGCCGGGCCCGCTGAGCTGGCGCAGCTCTTCCTGGCGGCGGGCCAGCTGGTTGGTGTAATAAGTTTCCATACCGCGCACGGCCCGCACCAGTTGGCTGTCGGCGCCGGTGCTGCGCTCGGCCGCCGTCATGGCCAGCGGGTTGCCGCCCTGGTACAGGGCCGCGTCGGGCGCTTCGGCGGTGTTGCTGGGAAAGGTCTGGCTGGCGGCCACGGCTACTTCCGGCGCCGGCCGGTTCAATTTCCAGGCCTCGCTGGCCCCGGCGGCAAACACCAGCAGCGCCAGCGCCGCGGCCACGCCGTAGCGCCCGAGCCAGCTGCCCCGCACGGGTGGGGCAACTACCGCGGCCGGCGCCTCGGTTTCAGCCGCACCGGTTACGCGCATTATCGGCATTACCGGCGGCGCCGCGACCGCGGGCTCGGCGTTACCCAGTTGCTGCTCCAACGCGGCCCATAGGTCGGGGCGCGGCTCGTGGGTGTCGAAATCGGCGCGATGCCGCTCGACGAAGTTTTCCAGGGAATTATTTTTCGGGGTATCCATGAATGAGTAGCAAACGCACGGTTCTTCCGGGTTCAGCGCGGGCGGCGGGGCTATCTAAAAACCGCGGCCGGGTGAAGGAGGACGAAGGGTAATGTGGGGGTTAATAAACAGTTGAGAAACGATAATTGATTGTGGCTAACTAATACCGCGCCGGGTGGCCAGTTCCCGCAGCCGCACCCGCGCCCGGCTATACTGCGACTTGGACGTAGATTCGGAAATGCCCAGGATGCCGGCAATTTCCAGGTGGTCGTAGCCTTCGAGCAGGTACAGGCTCAGCACCACGCGGTAGCCGTCGGGCAGTTCCTGAATGCAGCGGCGCAGCACGTCGGCGCGGTAGCTGGCGTGGGCTTCGTCTTCGGGCGAAGCGCCGGCGGTGTCGGCGGGGGCTTCGTGGTGCTGCTCGCCCAGCGGCACCAGTGCCAGCCGCCGCTGCCGCAGGCAGTTGATGCTTTTGTTCACCACAATGCGCTTCAGCCAGGCCCCAAACGAGGAGTCGCCCTTATAGCCACTCAGCTCCCGGAAGGCGCTCAGGAACGACTCCTGCAGCACGTCCTCGGCCTCGGCGTAGTCGCCGGTGATGCGCAGGGCCGCGTTGAACATGGCCTTGGCGTAGCGCCGGTAGATTTCGGCCTGGGCCTGGCGGTCGTTCAGGCGGCAGCGCTCCACCAGCGGAGCGTTGATGTCAACGTAGGCGGAAAGGCTGAGGGCTTCCATGCAGAATAACAGGGGTGAGGCTTAGGCAGCGGAAGGACTACGCTGCTGCTGCTGGGGTTGCACCCGGGGAGGCAATCGGTGCTTCGGGCAACTCACCAAAAATAACAACCAAATGCCGGAGCAGCTTGCTTTACCGAAATAAGACTCTGACTCGGTGTGCAGCGAAGCGTGTTGTTGGAGAGAGAAGTATTGTCAAGAACAAGAATAAGAACTGTTGTTGCGCCCAACTTATGTAAATTGCCATTCCTTACCGCTCGCGTCATGACCAAAGAACAGGTGATAACTTCCTTGCAAGACTTGCCCGACTCTTTCGAGCCAGAACAGCTCATCGAGCATTTAATTTCCCTTCAGAAGATGGAAGAAGTCCTGGAACAAGTCAGGCGTGGCGAGGTGGTGACCGAAGCGGAAGCCAAACAGCGCCTGGCCAAATGGCTGAGCTAATGCTATTAATTAATGTGTGTAAAAAATTGTAATAGCTTGTTTATAATTATTCGTTGCATACATTTAGGTATCTCATTCACATCTACTCGAAAAATGTCATGAAAAAAACAACTCTTTTGTACGCTGCTGGAATTGTTCTAGTTCTTAGTGGATGTTCAACTACTCCAGATGTTGATTCTATTACACCCACTGCTTCCAAAATAGTGAGCAATGAAGGTGGTTACGGGTTTGACGGAACTTTTGGAGGCCGTGGATACGGATTTGGAACTCTTTCTCAGCCAGATACTCCTGTTCTTAGCGAACGCCTAATAATAAGAGGTCTCCTAAACGATTATGCCAGTCAGCATTACGCCGATTATTCTACCATTTATGGATGGTACGGGCGTATGTGGGATATTTCATACTACATCGACTTCTATGATATTATTGCGACTGACGGGATTGCAACCTGCTATTACACAACTTACACTCTCCCTTTCGCCTTTCAGGCAGAAGGCGAAACTTCTATTGTACCTGCTGGTCAAACGCACCATTTGTATGGATATTACAACAAGTCAGACAACTACTTCTCGTTCTCAGCATCGCTGTAGTGTGCACATAATATGTTTATTGATTCCAAATTAAGCTAAATCATTTCATTATTAAATTGCACATTACTCAATATTCAAAATCAATAACGATTTATTTAATACACTCAGGTAAGGCCCATCCGATAATTTCAGATGGGCCTTACTTTTTGAAGTAAAAGTGCGTAAAAGATAACTTACACATCGAACTTGATGCCCTGCGCCAGCGGCAATTCGGTGGAGTAGTTGATGGTGTTGGTCTGGCGGCGCATGTACACCTTCCAGGCGTCGGAGCCGGACTCGCGGCCGCCGCCGGTTTCTTTCTCGCCGCCGAACGCGCCACCGATTTCGGCCCCGCTCGTGCCGATGTTCACGTTGGCAATGCCGCAATCGGAGCCGCTGGCGGCCAGGAAAGCTTCGGCCTCGCGCATGTTCAGGGTGAAGATGCTGCTCGACAAGCCCTGGCGCACGTCGTTCTGCAAGTCGATAGCGTTTTGCACCCCGCCGCGGTAGCGGATGAGGTACAGGATGGGCGCGAAGGTTTCTTCCTGCACCGTGGGGTAGTGGTTTTCCGCTTCCACCAACGCGGGCTGCACGTAGTGGCCGCCGTGCAGCTCGGCGCCGCTCAGCACCTGGCCGCCGGTGAGCAACTTACCGCCCTCGGCCTGCACCTGCATCAGAGCTGCTTCGAACATCTTCACCGCGGCGGCGTCAATCAGCGGGCCCACCAGCGTGCCCTCCTGCAAGGGGTGGCCGATGGGCAGCTTGGGGTAAATGGCCAGCAGGCGACTCTTCACGTCCTCGAAAATACTGTCCTCAATGATGACGCGGCGGGTGCTGGTGCAGCGCTGCCCGGCCGTGCCCACCGCCCCGAACACAATGGCGCGGATGGCAATGTCGAGGTCGGCGTTTGGAGTGACGATGATGGCGTTGTTGCCGCCCAGCTCCAGCAGGGCGCGGCCCAGGCGGGCGCCCACTACTTCGCCCACCTTGCGGCCCATGCGGGTGCTGCCGGTGGCCGATACCAGCGGTACGCGCCGGTCAGCGGCCAAGGCGGCCCCGATGTCGGCTCCGCCAATGATGACGTTGAACACGCCTTCGGGAATGTCATTTTCGGCCAGCACGTCGCGGATGATGTGCTGCACGGCTACGGCCGTGAGCGGCGTTTTTTCCGAGGGCTTCCAGATGCTCACGTCGCCGCACACGGCGGCCAGCATGGCGTTCCAGCTCCACACGGCCACCGGGAAGTTAAAGGCCGAGATGATGCCCACGATGCCCAGCGGCTGGTACTGATCGTACATGCGGTGCGCCGGCCGCTCCGAGTGCATGGTGAAGCCGTGCAGCTGGCGCGAAAGGCCCACCGCGAAGTCGCAGATGTCAATCATTTCCTGCACTTCGCCCAGGCCTTCCTGCAAGATTTTACCCATTTCGGCGCTCACCAGCTTGCCCAGCGGCTCCTTGAATTCGCGGAGCTTGTTGCCAATCTGCCGCACGATTTCGCCGCGCTTGGGGGCCGGCACCAGCCGCCAGGTTTGGAAGGCCGCCTGGGCGGTTTTGACCACCGCCTCGTAGTCTGCCACGGTGGCAAAGGCCACGCTGGCAATGCGGTGGCCGTCGGCGGGGGCCAGCACGGTGCGGCGCTCGGCGTTGGCGCGGCCGCCCCAGTGGCGGCCGGTGCTGTAGGCCGCGTTGTCGGATGCCACGCCCAGCTGGCGCAACACGTCCTGAATGCCGTGGGGGTCGGCGTGCGGGTGCGCCACGGTCACGTCGGGCGCGGTGGCTGCTTCGAGGGCTTGCTTCATAAAAAATTGGGGCGGGAACGCGGGGAAATATTGCGCCGGCAAAGCTACGGAATGCCGCAGCCACTCCCGAACCCAATCCCGGGCTCGTTCCGGCCGACGCCCACTTTACACCGCCCTCGGCCGCACGCCGGCCCGCTCCTGCTGGTCGCACAGCCAGGTCACGGCATCGGCTTCGTTGTCGTAAAACAGGGGGTAAGAGTCGAGGGATGCCGCGCGGCGCAGGTGCAACTCCATTTCGGCGCTTTCGGCGGCCAGGCGCTGGTGCGGGCCGGCCAGGTAGGCCGTAAACAGGGGCCCGTCGAGGGTCGCGGCCACCTGCGGCGAGAATTGGGTTCGAAACCAGTCGTTGAGGTCCGGGCCGGCCAGCGGCCGGCGGCGCAGGTCCAGCAGCCAGAAGCGGCAGTTGCCATGGGCTTTGGCGGCGGCCAACATGGCTTCGTAGGTGCCTTGCAGCGCGGGCGGCGGCAATGCCTGCAACCACCGGCCAATGAGTATTCCCAAGTCAGCACGGTAGTCAAGCGAAAAAGCGCCGGTGGAGTATATCGACACGGGGAGAGCAGTTGGGCAAAAAATGCCTTTACTACGGCATTCGCAAGGTTGAGGTTAGTCCCGCCGGTCCCAGTCGCCCCGGTTGGCCCGGCGTTTGGCCCAACAGTTGACCCTCCCACCTTGTGCGTTGGCTCCTGCGCCGGCCGCTCGCGGCAACGAGCCCCGGAGAGGTCGTCGCGCCGACAGCCAGCGGGGCTACCACTGGTTTCAGTACGCGCCCCGTCACGCACAAAAAAGCCCCTGCTGATTTAGCAGGGGCTTTTTTTATTTCAGCAGGTGGTTTATTCCTGCCCGATGGGGTAATACGCTTTGCGACCGTCGGGGTACACGCCCTCCACCAGCGCGCCCGAGCTGTTGCGGGCCTCGTCGAGGTAGGTTTTCACGTCGGCGGGTTTGGTCACCGGGTTCTTGTCGATGCGGGTGATGATAAAGCCGTCGGCCATGCCCGTCTCGCGGAAATTACTCTCCCGGATGCCGCTGATTTTGGCGCCGCCTTCCAGGCCCAGCTTGGCTTGCTCGCGGGCCGGTACGGCGGCCAGCGTGGCGCCCTCGTACTTGATGGAGGCCAGCGCCGGCGCCTCGCGCACCACGCCGGTGGTGCCGGTGGCGTTGCGCAGCGTGGTGGTGACTATGCCCGGCGTGCTGCCGCGCAGGTAGTTCACCTTAATCTTGTCGCCGGGCCGGAACCGGGCCACTTGCTCCTGCAACTGCGAGGAGGTGTTCACGGCCACCCCGTTGATTTGCGTAATGATGTCGCCCATTTTCAGGCCCGCTTCGGCCGCCGCGCTGCCGGCCGTCAGGCCCTGCACGTACACGCCGTTGAGGCTGTTGAGCTTCTTGTCCAAAGCCAGCTTGGCGTCTACTTCCTGAATTTGAACCCCGAGCAGGGCCCGCTGCACCACTTTGTATTTCAGCAGGTCGTCGACCACCTTGCTGGCCAGCGAGCTGGGGATGGCAAACGCGTAGCCCTCGAACGAGCCGGTGTGCGAGGCAATGGCCGAGTTGATGCCAATCAGGTCGCCGTTCAGGTTCACGAGGGCGCCGCCCGAGTTGCCGGGGTTCACCACGGCGTCGGTCTGGATGAACGACTCGATGCCCATGTTGTCCTTGCGGCGCAGGATGTCGATGTTCCGGCCCTTGGCCGAGATAATGCCCGCCGTCACGGTCGAGTTCAGGTTGAAGGGGTTGCCCACGGCCAGCACCCACTGGCCCACCTTCACGTCGTCGGAGTTGCCGTACTTCACGAAGGGCAGGTTGTCGGCTTTCACCTTGAGCACGGCCAGGTCGGTGTTGGGGTCGGCGCCCACCAGCTCGGCCTCGTACTTGCGCTTGTCGTCGAGCACCACCTCAATCTTGGACGCCTTGTCGATGACGTGATTGTTGGTCACGATGTAGCCGTTGGCGGCGATAATCACGCCCGAGCCGGAGCCCTGGCCCCCGCCCTGGGGCTGCTGCCCGTGGAAGCGCTCGGCCTGGTCGCCGAAGAACTGGCGCAGGAAGGGGTCCATCTGCATCTGGCGCTGGTCGACGGACGGCGCGGCGTACTCGGTCATCACGTGCACCACGGCCGGGGTCACGGCGGCGGCGGCGGCCACGAAGTTCAGGCCTTCGGGCACGGCGTAGGTGCTGCTCCGCATCTCGGAGGTGTAACGCACCTGGGGGTCGGCTGCCACCGCCTGGGGCGCCACGGGGGCGGGCTCCAGCAGCTTGTACCCCCCCACGGCCACGCCGCCGCCGAGAATGGCGGAACCGAGCAGGCCGAGCATCATTTGTTTTGCTTGCATGGGTAAGGGAAAAATGAGAAAGGGTGAAACGGGTGTGATGAAGGGACTAATTTAACGCGCCGGCCGCAAAAACCAGGGGGCCGCCCCCAATTATTTCTTGCAACGCCGGAAAGATTCGCTTTGGTGCCCCGGGGTTGCTTGCAGCAGAAAATGGGCCAAGCCCGGGCCGTGCGGGTACAACAAGCGACTCTGCAAAAAAGGCACCCCGGGGGGTGCCTTTTTTGCAGAAACCGCCCACAATTAGCGAATTTCGATGTGTTGCTTGGTCACCTTGTCCGTGTCGAAGGGCAGGGTCAGGCGCAGAATGCCGTCGGTCAGCTCCGCGCCAATGGCTTTCACGTTCACCGTTTCGGGCAGGCGGAAGCTGCGGGAGAAAGCCCCGTAGTTAGTTTCTGTGCGGCGGAACGCGGGGGCGGGCGCCGCGGCGGGACTCACCACGGCCGGCGTCGAGTCGTTGGCGGCGGTAGCTTCCGTGGCGGTGGCAGCGGCTTCTTTGGCGGCGTCCACCGGGTTGGGCCGGGCGCCGGACACGACGAGTTGGCCGTCGAGGAATTCAATGTTTATCGCTTCTTTCTTCACGCCCGGCAGGGCCAAGTGCAATTCAAAGCCGGTGGCCGTTTCGAGGACGTCGGCGGCGGGGGCAAACGCGAGGGCGGGCTGGGCAGCCGCCGGCTGCGCGTCGCGCAGCATGTCGGCAAGCATGACACTCAGGGCGCGGCTGGGCCGCAGGGAAGGGCGGGGGTTATACAGCAAAGTTGCCATGGTTGATGAGGAATAATTGAGTGAGGTGAAAAACCAAATACCGCGTCGCGGCACACCCCTCTCCAATAAATTCCATACCAAACCCCAGCATCACCTTATTACAGACAAATTGTCTCGTTTCAGCAAATTCCTTGGTGCGTGTTCACGAAACCAATGAAACAATATGACACTCGCTACCTTTAAAGGCACTATTGGCCCGAATAACCTGACTGCTATTTTGTCACACTTGGCAACTACGCACTCGCCGACCTACGGTGTTTAGTGTTGCGTGGGAAGCTGTTGTTGCACCGATGCCGCTGCCGCCGGAAACAGCGTCAGGCGCAAGTCCAGCCCAACCACGGGCACCACCAAATTGGCGCGCCCCCCACCGGTTTGCTTGCCGTTGATATCAAACTGCGGCAAGGAGTTGATGTAAATGGTTTGGGAGGCCACCCAGGGAGTGACGTCGAAGCGCGGCGACAAGCGCAGCCCCACTTCGGCGCGCAAACTGCCAAAATCGACGACCCGCTCCTTGATTTCGTTTTCGTCGCGCTGCAGGCGCAGGTAGGTGGCTATTTCGTAGGCGAGGCGGGGGCGCAGGGCTATTTTTTCGCCCAACGAAAACAGCCGGTCCACGTCGAGGCGCAGGCGGGTCAGGGCCCGGTCCTTGTCCAAATTTTGGCCGCTGGTAAACGTCATGGCGTATTCCAGCCCCAGGCGCTGGCGGAAACCGAACGAACCGATTTTGCCAGTATGGCGCAGCAACAGCCCCGGCGTAACGTTCCCACCCAAGCCGAAAATGTCACCGTAGCCTTCGTTGTCGCCCCCCAGCAGGCGCAGCGTAGCGCCACCGCTCCACCGCGGGTTCCAGAAATGCTCGTAACCTAGGCGCAATTGCCCGGCAGCAAATGTGCTGCCGCCGTCAGTGGCCGGCGCCACCAAGTTAAAGCCCGCCAACAGATAGTCGGCTTCCTTCAGGGCCAGTTCCACTTGCGCCTCGGGCACCAGCAGCACCTCGCTGACGCTGCGGCGCTGCGCCGCAGCGGCCGTGGCCAAGCACAGGCCGCAAGCCACGAGCAAAAGACGGGAGGAGTAGGCCATCACGGGTCGATACGAATTCTCAGAAAACATTGCTACCGCCGCTCCGCCAGTTCCTTGATGGCCAGCCAAGCCATCAGGCCCGGGCCGGTGGCCAGGGCTTGTTCGTCGATGTCGAAGGTGGGCGTGTGCACCGAGGAAGCGAAGCGGCCGTCGGCGTGCCGGGTGCCGAGGCGGTAGAAGCAGGCGGGCGCGGCCTGGGAGAAGTAGGCGAAGTCCTCGGCGGCCATCCACTGGTCGAGCTCCACCACGTTTTCGGCGCCCAGGTACTCCACGGCAGCGGCCCGGATGCGGGCGGTGAGGCCGGGCTCGTTTTCCAGGTACGGGTAGCCGCGGCGAATTTCCAGCTCGCACACCGCGCCCATGCTCTCGGCCAGGCCCTCGCAGAGGCGGCGCAGGTGGGCGTGGGCTTCGGTGCGCCACTCCTCGTTGAGGGTGCGGAACGTGCCTTCGAGGTAAACCTCGTTGGGAATGACGTTGGTGGCGCCGTTGGCGATGACCTTGCCGAAGCTGAGCACCGACGGAATTTTGGGGTTGGCGCGGCGGCTCACGATTTGCTGAGCGGCCACGATGATATGCGCCGCCACCAGCACCGGGTCGAGGTTCATCTCGGGCATGGCGCCGTGGCCGCCCTTGCCGCGCACGGTGAGGTAGAGCTCGTCGGTGCTGGCCATGTAGCGGCCGGCGCGCAGGCCGATTTTGCCCGCCGGCAGGTGCGGAAACACGTGCTGCCCCAGCACGCTGGCGGGCCGGGGGTTTTCGAGCACGCCTTCCTTAATCATGAGCGAGGCCCCGCCCGGCAGCCGTTCCTCGCCCGGCTGAAACATGAGCTTGACGGAGCCCTGAAACTCCCCCCGCAGCTCGGTGAGGATGCGGGCCGCCCCCAGCAGGGAGGCCGTGTGCACGTCGTGGCCACAGGCGTGCATCACGCCGGGGGTGGTGGACTTGTAGGGCACGTCGTTGGCCTCCAGAATGGGCAGCGCGTCCATGTCGGCGCGCAGGGCGACGGTGGGGCCGCCGGGCCGCCCCTCAATCAGGGCCACCACGCCGGTGTTGGCAATGGGTTCGGGGCGCAGGCCCAGCTTCTCCAGCGCCTGCGTGACGAAAGCCGCGGTGTTGGTTTCGGCGAACGACAATTCGGGGTAGGCGTGCAGGTGCCGGCGCAGGACCACGGTATCGGCGGCGTGCTGGGCGGCGAGGCGCTGGATTTGGGGGATGAAGGCGTTCATGGGTTGATGTACTGATTACTAGATATGCTGATGTGCTGACGTGCCAGAATGTTTGCTTACGCAACGCCATTCCGGTGCATCAGCACATCAGCATATCTAACAATCAGCACATTAAAAAATCAAGGGTTTTTATTGAGCAGCACCTGGGTGGCTTCCAGCTCCAGCTTGGGGGCCAGGCCGCGCAGGCGGGCCAGGCCGCGGGCGGCTTCCAGCTTGGTGAGGTAGTCGCCGATGTAGAGGCGGTAGACCGGCGACTTGAAGGTGATGTAGTCGGTTTCGTCGGGGTAGCGGCCAATGATGGCGCGGCGAATGGCCATGACCTTGTCGCGTTCCAGGCCCAGGTACACCAGCACGCGGTAGCCCTGGGCGTACTTCACGTTCTGGTTGGTGTAGGCCTGGTCGCGCAGGCGCTGCTCAACCTGGGCGTTCACCTGGTTGGTGGGCGGCACCGCGGTTTTGGCCACGGCGGGGGCGGTCGCGGCGGCCTTCGGCGCCGCAAACACGGGCCGGTACTTGGCCACGTCCTCGGCGGGCAAGGGGGCGGGCGTGGCCGCCGTCGGCTTTTTCAGCGTGGTGTCGGCTGCCGTGCCGGCGCGGGGAGCGGTGCTGGCGCAGGCGGCCAAAACCAGCATGGTGGAAGCCAGCAGCATGTTAGGCAGCAGTCGGTTCATCGTTTTCACTAATCAGGGCCAGACTATGGGAAGAGCCGAGGCGGTCGGCGCCGGCCGCCACCAGGGCCAGGGCGGCGGCGCGGGTGCGGATGCCCCCGGCGGCCTTGATGCGCACCGAGGCGGGCAGCACCCGGCGCAGGAGCGCCACATCGGCCACCGAGGCGCCCCGGCTGGCAAACCCGGTGGATGTCTTCACAAAATCCGCCTCGCCGGCCACGCACAGCTGGCAGGCCAGCTCAATCTCGGCGTCGGTGAGCAGGGCGGTTTCGATGATGACCTTGAGCAGCGCCTGGTGCACGTGGCACAGGTCGGCCACGTCCAGAACTTCGGCCTGAATGGCTTCGGGCCGGCCCGATTTCAAGGCCGAGATATTGATGACCATGTCCAGCTCAGTGGCGCCGTCGTACAGGGCCACTTCGGCTTCCTTGAACTTGACGCTGGAAGTGGAATACCCCAGCGGAAAGCCGATGACTGTGCTCACGGCCACGGCCGTGCCGGCCAGCTTGGCCGCCGCCGGGGCCACGTAGCACGGCGGCACGCACACGCTCGCAAAGCCGTGCGCGGCAGCTTCCTCGCAGAGCCGGGCAACTTGGGCGTCGTTGGCATCGGGACGCAACAGCGTATGGTCGAGACGGGCAGCGAGGGTCATGCGGCAAAGGTAGCCGCAATGCCGCCCTTACTCCACTACCAGGCGCAGGTGCTGCCCGCCCGCCCGCAGTCGGTACAGCCCCGGGGCCAGGCCCGCAAGGTCGAGCGGAATCGAACCCGCGGGAAACGTGCGCACGGCCCGGCCCAAGCCATCGAACAGAACCAGGGGCGTGTCCGGGGCCGCGTTCAGCACCCAGGCCGTGCCCCGGGCGGGAACGGGAAACAACGACAGGGGTTCGGCGCTGCCAGCGGCCGCGGCCACGAACTGCACGGGCGAGTAGCTGGTCTGGCCGTCGAAGTCCTGCTGGCGCAGGCGGTAATAGGCGGCGGCGGGGGCGGCGTCGAGGTAAGAATACGCCCGGGGGCCGCTGCCGCCCGCTCCGGCCACGAAAGCCAGCTCGCGGAATTTCTCCCCGTCAAGTGATTTCTCGACGGCGAAACCGGCGTTATTTTTCTCCGAAGCCGTGCGCCAGGCCAGCGCCACGGCGGGGCCACGGCGCTGGGCCGAAAAGGCCACCAGCTCCACGGGCAGCGGGCCACCGAGCGTGCCCATCGGGGCGAAGGCGTACACCTGGCCCGCGGCGGGGCGCTCGGCCAGGTTATCGGTAGCGGCGGTGGCGCTGGCCGTGGGTGCCGGCCCGGTGCCGTCGAGGGAGAGAAAATACCCCCCGTCGTTGAACCCAATGGACGCGGCGGGCCTGTCCAGCAAGTTTACGGTGGGGGCGTAGGTGTACCAGACCCGGTTGGTGCCTTCGAACAGCTTGACCTGAAACGACAAGGAAGCCGACAGCGCGGTGAATTGCCAGCGGGCAGCGAACCACTCCGCCGTGAACACCCGGCCGGGGGCCGTGCCGGTCAGGCTGGTGCGAAACCCGCCGCCGACCAGGCTCAGGTCGTCCCAGAGCGGGGCCAGCACGGTGGGCACGGCCGCGCCGTCGGCGTACCCCTTCAGGTCGTTGGTGAGCCCGGACTCGGCCAAGTCCTGATTGAACGTGAACCAGCCGTTGGTGCTGGCCGAAATGGTGGCGTACGGCACGCCCCGGAACACAAACGGAAATCCAATGGCGACGCCGTTGTAGGTCCCGTCCTCGGCGTTGCCGAGGCTCAAGGCGGCGGCCGGAGTGGTCAGGGGCACGTAGGGGGCGGTTTTGGCGGCAAAATCGTAGAGCACGCGGGCCGGCGTGAAGGAATACACCCGGTTGCCGAGGCTGGGCAGCACGCTGATGTCGTTGGTGGCCAAACCGCTGCTCACCACCGGAAAAGCCGTCAGGGCGTCCAGGGAGAGGTAGTCGCCGGCGGCCCCGGCCAGCCCCACCGACGCCCCGGCGCCCGGGCCCACCGCGCCCCCGACCAGATTGCGGTAGGCAAACTGCACCACGTTGGTGTTCTCGTAGAGCTTCACCTCGAAGCTGATGCTGGGCAGCGGGGCGCTGGCGCCCCACCGCACGTCTTCCCACTCGGCCGTGAACACGCGGTTGGGGGCCGTGCCGGTGAGGCCGGTGCGGAAGCTGCCGCTGGCCAGGCTCAAATTGTCCCACAAAGGTGCGAGGAGGGGCAAGCCCGCGGCGGTGCCGCCCGTGGCCAGGTCGTTGGTGGCGCCCGGCGCGCCGGCCGTGCCGTCCTGCCCGAGCAGCAAAAAGCCGTTGGTGCTGGCCGACGCGGTGGTGTAGTCCACGCCGCAAAACCGGAACGGGAACCCGATGGTCAGGCCGTTGTAGTAGCCGTCATCCTCGTCGCCCACGTCCACCGCCTCCGCAGGCCCGGGCACGGCCACGTACTCCCGGGCGCCGGCCACGAACGTGTAGGCCGCCGCATCAGTGGGCTGCGCCCGCAAAGCGGCCGGCCCGCTCATCCCAATGAAACACAGAAAGGCGGCTAAAAACTGGGCTTTTCTCATGAGCAGGGAGCAGGTTGGCCAGGTCCTCAGTTGCTGCTTGCTCTAAATGTAATATTATATTTTTATATTATTGCATTCTTCACCTTTTTTTTGGCAGTTCTTATTCGGGTTGTTCCCTTGTGCCCCGCCTCTCCCTGGGTGGCCCGTGAGCCCTGACAGCACCAAAGCCCCGGCCGCATCAGCAGCCGGGGCTTTTCCAGGGCAACTCGTCGCGGGCGCGGCTCTAGTCCACCAGCACGCACTTGTGGGTGAGTACGTCCTGCTCCACGGTCTTGTACTTCACGTCGCGCAGCACGCGGCCGTCCATGTATTGCACGCTCACCTTGTCGTTGCGGTTGGCCACTTTCTGGCTGCGCACGGGCACCTGCTTTTCGGCTACGGCCGGGGCCTGGTAGCCGGGCCCGATGTCCTCGGGGCCGGCGCCGAGCGAGTCGCGCATGGACTCCTTCTCGATGGTGAACTGGGGCTGGTGCTCCTCGTCTTCGAGGTAGTAGTCGGGCTCGGCGTTGGTGCCCACGGCGCCTTGCTGCACCGGCACGTCGGCGTGGAAGAGGAAGGCGGTGGTTTCTTCATTCACCCGCCCAATCATGCGCTTGAACAGCTCGAAGCTCTCGAACTTGTACACCAGCAGCGGGTCCTTCTGCTCGTACACGGCGTTTTGCACCACCTGCTTGAGGTCGTCCATCTGGCGCAGGTGCTGGGTCCAGGCCGTGTCAATCACGCTCAGCACCACCACCTTTTCCATCTGGCGGAGAATGTCGTGGCCGCCCGTGGCCTGGGCCCGGCGCAGGTTGGCCACGGCCTGCACCTGCTTCTTGCCATCGGTGAAGGGCACGGCAATGTTCTCGTAGGGCGCGCTCTGGGCCAGCAAGTCGTTCACCAGCGGCAGCGAGTTCGACGCAATGTGCTCGTTCTTGCTCTGGAAATAGCCCAGGGCCTCGTCGTACAGCTTCTGGGTGAGGGCGGCCAGCGGCAGGCCGGTAAGGTCCGGCGCCGTGAGGTGGGTGTCGTAGCCAAACACCTTGATGACGGCCAGCTGGAAGTCCTCGAAGTCGCCCGTGATTTTGTGGCCCGCGGCGATGTCCTCGCTCACGTCGTAAATCATGTTGAGGATGTCGACTTCCATGCGGTCGCCGTGCAGGGCGTTGCGGCGGCGCTTGTACACCACCTCGCGCTGGGCGTTCATCACGTCGTCGTACTCCAGCAGGCGCTTGCGGGTGCCGAAGTTGTTTTCCTCCACCTTCTTCTGGGCCCGCTCGATGGAGTTGGTAATCATCGAGTGCTGAATGACCTCGCCCTCCTCCATGCCCATGCGGTCCATGAGCTTGGCGATACGGTCGGAGCCGAACAGGCGCATGAGGTTGTCCTCCAGGCTCACGAAAAACTGCGAGGTGCCGGGGTCGCCCTGGCGGCCGGCGCGGCCCCGCAACTGGCGGTCCACCCGGCGGCTCTCGTGCCGCTCGGTGCCGATGATGGCCAGGCCGCCGGAGTCCTTGGACGTTTCACGCAGCTTGATGTCGGTGCCGCGGCCGGCCATGTTGGTGGCAATGGTCACGGTGCCGGGGAAGCCCGCGCCGGCCACAATCTCGGCCTCGCGCTGGTTCTGCTTGGCGTTGAGCACCTGGTGCTGGATGCCGCGCAATTTCAGCATCCGGCTCACCAGTTCGGAGATTTCCACGCTGGTCGTACCCACCAGCACGGGGCGGCCGGCCTCCACCAGCTTCTGGATTTCCAGGGCCACGGCGTTGTATTTCTCGCGCACCGTCTTGTACACCTGGTCATCGGAGTCGGCCCGCGAAATGGCGCGGTTGGTGGGAATCACCACCACGTCGAGCTTGTAGATTTCCCAGAACTCGCCGGCCTCGGTTTCGGCCGTGCCGGTCATGCCGGCCAGCTTGTGGTACATGCGGAAGTAGTTCTGCAGCGTCACCGTGGCGTAGGTCTGGGTGGCGTCTTCCACGCGCACGTTTTCCTTGGCCTCGATGGCCTGGTGCAGGCCGTCGGAGTAGCGGCGGCCTTCCATCACGCGGCCGGTTTGCTCGTCCACAATTTTCACCTTGCCATCGTCGGTCAGGATGTACTGGTCGTCCTTCTCGAACAGCGTGTAGGCCTTCAGCAGCTGGTTCACGGTGTGCACCCGCTCCGATTTCTCCTGGTAGTCGCTCATCAGCTTCTCCTTCTGATGCAGCTTGTCCTCGGTGCTGAGCGCGGCGTTTTTCTCGATGTCGGCAATGGCCATGCCGATGTCGGGCATGATGAACAGCTGCGGGTCCTCGCCCTGGGCCGTAATCAGGTCAATGCCTTTTTCGGTCAGCTCAATCTGGTTGTTCTTTTCGTCAATCGTGAAAAACAGCGGCTCGTCGGCCTTGGGCATTTGCCGGGAGTTGTCCTGCAGGTAGTGGTTCTCGGTGGCCTGGAGCACCGCCCGCACGCCGCTTTCGCTCAGGAACTTGATGAGCGGCTTGCTCTTGGGCAGGCCGCGGTGGGCCCGGAACAGCATGAGGCCGCCCTCGCCGTTCTTGTCGCCTTCTTCCACGCCGGTTTTGCCTTCGGCAATGAGCTTGCGGGCCTGCACCAGGTAGTTCTGCACCACCTTTTTCTGCTCGTCCACCAAGCGCTGGATGCGCGGCTTGAGCTGGTAGAACTCGTGCACGTCGCCGCGCGGCACCGGGCCGGAGATGATGAGCGGGGTCCGCGCGTCGTCAATCAGCACGGAGTCCACTTCGTCGACCATGGCGTAGTGGTGCTTGCGCTGCACCAGCTCCTCGGGGTCGCGGGCCATGTTGTCGCGCAGGTAGTCGAAGCCAAACTCGTTGTTGGTGCCGTAGGTGATGTCGGCCTGGTAGGCCAGGCGGCGCTCGGGCGTGTTGGGCTGGTGCTTGTCGATACAGTCCACCGTGATGCCGTGAAACTCGAACAGCGGCGCGTTCCACTCCGAGTCGCGCTTGGCCAGGTAGTCGTTCACCGTCACCAGGTGCACGCCGCGCTTCGACAGCGCGTTCAGGAACGCCGGCAGGGTCGAAACCAGCGTCTTGCCCTCGCCGGTGGCCATTTCCGAGATTTTGCCCTGGTGCAGCACCACGCCGCCAATGAGCTGCACGTCGTAGTGCACCATGTCCCAGGTGATTTCGGCGCCGCCGGCCAGCCACTTGTTGGCCCACACGGCCTGGTCGCCCTCAATGGTGCAGTTGGCGTGGGTGGCGGCGTACTTGCGGTCGATGTCAGTAGCCGTGACCACTAATTGGCCGTTCTCCTTGTAGCGGCGGGCGGTTTCCTTCACGATGGCAAAGGCGGTGGGCAAGGCTTCGAGCAGCACTCCTTCGAGGTCCTTGTTACGCTGCTTTTCCAGCGCGTCAATCTGCTCAAACAGCACCTCTTTCTGGGCCACGTCGAGCTGGGGCTGGCTGTCAATCTGCTGGTGCAGGCCGGCCAGCTTCCCGTCCAGGGCCGCCAGGCGCTCGTCGATGCGGGCACGCAGGGCCGCTGTCTGCGCGCGGAGCTGGTCGTCGCTCAGGCCGGCCAGTTTGGCGTATTCGGCATTAACCAGCGCCACGTACGGCACAATGTCCTTCAGGTCGCGCTCCGACTTAGAGCCAAATAGTTTGGCGACGGTCTTGCCTAGGAATTCTAACATCGGGTAGTTCTATGTAGCGGATATGCGCCGGGGTGGGCCCCAAATTTACGGAGCCTTCCGCTAAAACCGTCCCAAGGTGAAAATCCGGCCACATTGACGGGTGTCGCGCGCATGTTATAAAAGTGGCGCGCAGCCTTTGCTGCGCAAGTGCGCGTGGCAAGCACGAGGAACCGACCTGGCGTTGCCGCTCGCTTCGCTCGCCTGCGCAGCAAGGCTGCGCGCTACTGTTACAGCATCCGCCCCAGCGCGTCCTCAATGGAAGGCTGCACCATGCCCTTCTCGCTGGCCAGCACGCTCTGCCGGGGCCGCCGCGCCGGCAGGCCAAAATCAGCCATTGGCCGCGGCACCACAAAATCCTCTGCCAGGCCCGCGCGGCGCGCGGCGGCGCGGGCCAGCTCGGCCCAGGTGCAGCTGTCCTGGCAGGCGAGGTGCCAGAGTCCGTGGGCCTCGTCGAGCAGCAGGTCAAGCGCGGTGTTCACCAGGTCGGGTACGTAAGTGGGGGCCATGCGCACGTCGTCGGCTGCTTCGAAGGGGTAGCCGGCACGCCCGGCTTGCAAGGCAAAATGCACGAAATTGTACTCGTCCCAGCTACTAAAAAAGGCGCTGGTCCGCACCACCAGCGCGGCCGGGTGCGCGGCCAGCACGGCCCGCTCGCCGGCCAGCTTGCTGCGGCCGTACACGTTGAGCGGATTGGGCACCGAGGATTCGGTGTAGGGATGCTCCTGCTCGCCGTCAAACACCAAATCGGAGGAGAAGGTGAGCAGCGGCAGGCCGTGCGCCGCGCAGGCCTGGGCCAGCACCTCCGGGCCGGTGGCGTTTTCGCGAAAGCAGCGCTCCGCGTCCGTTTCGGCGTCGTCAACGCGCACGTAGCCGGCGGCGTTTACCACGGCCCAGGGGCGGTGCTCCTCTAGTGCCGCGGCCACCGAGGCGGGGTCGGCAATGTCCAAATCGGCGCGGCCCAGCTCCACCGCTGCCAGGCCGCGGGTAAGGCAGATGCGGCCGAAGGCGCGGCCCAGCGTGCCGTGCGCTCCGGCAATGAGCAGGGGCCGAATGTCGGCATCGGAAATATGGCCGGGGATGAAATCAGGCCGCATGCTTCAGCTTTTCGTTGGCGCGGGCGGCGGGCTGGTCCCGCCCCGGAGCCTTGGGGGCTTTCGTCTCCCGCGACGGGGCGGGCGCGCTGCTGGGCTGAAAGTGCACGCGGCCGGGGCGCTGCCACCAGCCCAGGCTTTGGAGCACGGGGTGGTGAAAAGGCTTCTGGTGCGCGAGGCTGCGCACCAGCCGGGCCAGCAGCGTCGGCCGGGGCTGCCTGCTGCGCACGTCGAACACGCCGGTTTCGTAGTGGCCCACGTCGCGGGTGAGCAGGCTCACCCAGTCGAAGGCGCCAAACAAGGACCACACCGTGACGGCGCGCACGTCGGCGCCCTGCTCCTGGGCGGCCCGGGCCGATTCCCACACGTAGTGCAGCCAGCGCACCTGCTCCTCGCGGGTGCAATTGAGGTGGGCTTCGGTGATGGCCACGGGCAACTGGTAGCGCTGCCAGGCCTGCAGCAGCAGGCTGGTGACGCCGGCCAGCTCCACGCCGCCGCCCACGCGCACGGCCTCCACGTCGGAGTAGCCCTCGCGGCCGTTGCCGCTGCGGTGGCAGGGCCAGTAGTGGTGGGTGGCCTCGTCCAGAAACCGCTCGCTGGTGAGGTAGTGGTTCAGGCCCAGCATGTCGGGCGGGCAAGGGTCGGTGAGCCAGCTTTGCAGCTCGGCTTCGGCGGCGCCGTGTTGCAGTAGGTAGCCCCAGAACGGGTGCGCGGGCGTGACGTGCCCGCACAGCAAGTCGAAGCTGAGCCAGCGGCGCTGGTTCTCAAAGTCGGCCTGGTAGCGCAGGGCCGGGGTGCTGTGCACCTGGGCCAGGTCCTCGGTTTGGACCAATTGGGCATGCGGAATGATTTCGCGGATGGCCCGCATGGCCCGGCGCGTGGCATCGAGCTGGTTGAGCAGGGCGCGCACGAAGGTGCGGTCGTCGCGGGTGTGGGGGTACCAGTGGCCGTAGAGGGCGCTGAAGCGGGCGGTGGTCAGCGGCTCGTTCACGGGCGTGAAGTGGGTGAGCCAGGGAAAGCGGCGGGCCACGTGGGCCGCGTGCCGGGCCAGGCCGCCGGCAAAATTGTCCTCGGGCAACGCGGTGTAGCGCGGGCCGCTGCCGTGGTGCACCAGCCCAACAATCGGGTTGATGCCCAGCTCGCGCAGCCGGGGCAGGCGCTCATCGGCCCAGGTCCAGTCGCAGGTGTCGGGGGTTTCGGGCGACGTGTGCTCCCAGAGCACGGGGTAGCGTAGGGTTTTCAGGCCGAGGCCGGCCAGCAAATCCAAATCGGTGGGGCGGTGCCAGTGACCACTGCGGGTGAGCTGGTCGGAGTACCCCTCGCCCACGCGGCAGTGGCTGCATTCAATGCCGCCCCAGAGTTCCAATTGGTGTTGATTCATAGCAAGAGGTGCCGGTAGAACAATGGCCCGGCGCGGCAAGCGGCTGGGCCCGGGCTTACATCAAACCGCCACCCGACGTGGTGCGAAGGGTGGCGGTTTGGGTTCTTTACGCGCGCGCTGCTATTCTTGTTTGGGCGAGCGGCTCACCAGCTTCTCCACCAGGGCGGTACTGCCCGAGATGGCGGGGCGCTTGGCGCGTTCGACATCGGCCTTTTCCGTCAGCTTTTTGTAGAGCGTGAGGGCCTGGGCCACCACCTGGTCCATGTTGTAATACTTGTAAGTGGCCAGGCGCCCCACGAAGTGCACATTGGGCGTCTCGTCGGCCAGCTTCTTGTACTGGTTGTACAGCTCGGCGTTGGCGGCCATCGGGATGGGGTAGTACGGGTCGCCCTCGGCCTGCGGGTATTCGTACACAATGGCCGTTTTGGGATGGTCCTGGCCGGTGAGGGCCTTGAACTCGGTAATGCGCGTGTAGGGGTGCTCGTTGGGGTAGTTCACCACGGGCGCGGCCAGGTGCTTTTCCTTGCTCAGCGTCTCGTGCTTAAACTCCAGCGAACGGTAGGGCAGCTTGCCAAACTTGAAGTCGAAGTACTCGTCGACCGGGCCGGTGAAAATCATTTCCTTGAACGGAATGAAGTCCATCACCTCGTGGTAGTCGGTGTTGAGCATCACCTTGATGTTGGGGTGGTCGAGCATTTTCTCAAACATCCGGGTGTAGCCGTGCAGGGGCATGGCCTGGTAAGTGTCGGTGAAGTAGCGGTCGTCGCGGTTGGTGCGGGTGGGCACGCGGCTGGTAACCGATTTGTCGAGCTGCGAGGGGTCGAGGCCCCACTGCTTGTTGGTGTAGTTCTTGAAAAACTTGTTGTACAGCTCGCGGCCGACCTTGCTCACCACCACGTCTTCGCTCGTTTTGATGACGGGCACCGACTCGGCCACGGAGGCAAAAAACTCGTCCAATTCGAAGCTGGTCAGGCTCAGGCCGTAGAGCTTGTTGATGGTGTCGAGATTGATGGGCATGGGCACGTGCTGCCCGTCGACGGACGCCAGCACGCGGTGCTCGTAGGGGCGCCAGTCGGTGAAATTGCCGAGGTAATCAAATACGTCCTTAGAATTGGTGTGGAAGATGTGGGGGCCGTACTTGTGCACCAGGATGCCGTCCTCGTTATAGTGGTCGTAAGCGTTGCCGGCAATGTGGCTGCGCTTGTCAATAATGAGGACCTTCTTGTTGCTGCGGGTGGCCAGCCTTTCGGCCAGTACGCTGCCGGCAAAGCCGGCCCCGACGATGAGGTAGTCGAACATGATGCGTAGGGTATGGAAATGAGGAAAGGAAAATATTTTTTTAGTGATTAGTGGTTAACGGTCAGTGGTTAATACCGCGAGTTCTTTAGAATAATGAGTCGGAAAAACAAGCACTGCGGACGGCATAATGCCCGATTATTAACCATTAATCACTAACCGCTGACCGTTAAGAAGCCGCTGCTGCATGAGGCCCACCATGGCCTGCCAGGTTTGGTCCCAGGAAATGGTGGCCAGGTACTCGTCGGTGCGCCGCCGCCAGTCGGCGTCGGTGCGCTGGGTGAGGGCCGTGGCGATGGCCGCGCCGAAATCGGCGGCGTTGTCGGCAATCTGCACGAGGTTTAAATCGCCGTAGGGCCGCACCACGTCGCGAATGGGAGTGCTCACCACGGGGTTGCCAGCGGCCAGGTACTCCGGCGTTTTGGTCGGCGAAATAAACTTCGTGCTCTCGTTGTCGGCGAAGAGCAACGTGGCTACATCCCAACCCTTCAAATACGCGGGCAGTTCCAGGTAGTCCTTCCCGCCGAGGTAGTGCACGTTGGGCGTGCAGGGCAGGGTGGCGGGGTCAATTTTCACCACCGGCCCAATGATGACAAACTGCCATTCGGGGTGGTTGTGGGCCAATTCGCGCAGCAATTCAATGTCCAGCCGCTCGTCCACCACGCCGAAGAAGCCCACCCGCGGGTGCGCAATACCGGCCTGGTCGGCGGGCTCGGCCAGCGGGCCGCGGGCCTGGCCAAAGTGGGCCTTGTCGATGCTGCTCGGGAAGGCGTGGGCGTCGGCGTGCTGCTCGCGCTTGGCTTCGTACAGCGTCTGGCCGCCGGTGAACACGAGGTCGGCTTTCTCGAACAGCTCCTGCTCGCGCTGCTTGAGCGCGGGCGGGGCAAACTTGAAGTTGGCCAGCTCGTCCATGCAGTCGTACACGGTGAGCACGGGCCGGAAGCGGCGCGACTTGCCCAGGGCCATGGGCGTGTAGTACCAGAAGGCGTACTTCGTGATGCTTTGCTCCTGGAAGTAATGGCTCAGCAGCTCAAACTGGGCCTGGTCGGCGGCGGCCTCGTCGGCGCGCAGGCGTTGGGGCAGGTGGGCCACCACCACTTTGAGGCCGTTCGGGCGCTCTTTTATTTCAATGTGCGGCTCCACCAGGTCGTCGGCGTGGTAGAAAGCGTCTTCCACGTAGAACACCCGGCCCTGCTGGGCGAAGCGCGACAGCAAGTGCTGGGGCCGCTGCCACACAAAGTCCCAGTGCAAATGCGCAAAGCAAACAAGGTCCGGGAGCGTGTAAGGAGTGGGTTTTTCGGCGGCAATTGCGCTGGGCCGGGCAGCGGTGGCAGAGGCATACGAGGGCGCCTCCACCGTCGATGAAGGTGGCATGAGAAACGTCAGGAAGGTGAATTTTGCGCCGCGCCGGAATAACTCGGGATAGAACGGCCGGTGCGCTTGCCCTCCTATACGGCCCGGCCCGGCCAAAGGATATAGTTCAGCTTAGGTTGCTAATCATGCCTCTCAAGAACATAATTAGTAACAAATACAAAATGATTTGCATGAGTGCATTGCCTCATTGGCTCAGAGCAAGCACTGCCACTCCACGGCGTCATCCCAGCCGCTGCTGGTGCGCAGCCAGGCCCGGCGGACGCCCACCCGCCGGAATCCGGCCGACCGAAACAACCTCAAACTGGGAGTATTATTTGCTCCAACGGTGGCGTATACTTGGTGCAGGCGCAGCACCGCCCGGGCGTGCGTTTTCACTAATTCCAGGGCTTGGTGGGCGTAGCCGTGCCGCCGCTCGCTGGCCAGGATGGTGATGCCCACCCCCGCCCGCTGGTGCAGCGGGTCGTAGTCGAACAGGTCCACCACGCCCACGGCCGCGCTGCTAATATCAGTAGTAACCACTAGCCGCAGCTGCCGCACTACGTATAAATCCGCGGCGGCGTGCGCCAGGTATTCCCGCAGCGCGTGGCGCGATAGCGGCGCCAAGGTGTCGGACACGCCCCACAGGTCGCGGTCGTTTTCCAGCGCAAAAAGAAATTCCAAGTCGTCGGGTTCGAGGGCGCGGAGGTGGACCATGGCGGGGCAAAGTACAAGGCGCGGCCTTAGCGGCAGGTTTGGCGCGGGCCCGGGGACGGCCCTCGCCCGCCGGCCGCCCGCCAGGAATTGGCTGAACGCCGGCACCGACGATGCGGCCGGGGCGGCAGGCCTCGCCCGGCGGAGCAATACTAATAAGTGGCCGGCGGGCGTTGGGGAACCAGCTTGGTGCACCCGCCTGATTTGCCACCGTTTCCCTTCGCTTTATGATTCCTTCTGCTACTTCGCTGGCCCTAGCCCTGACTTCCGTGCGCGCGGGACGGCCCCGCAGCTACGGCGAAGCCGGCGCCCCCGACCCCATGCACCGCCCGTGGACCACGGCCCTGCAAAAAGAACCGCTAACAAACCGCGTCTGGCTCTCGGCCTTCAACCTGGCCGGCGACGAGCAAGCCGACCAACGCAACCACGGTGGGCCCGACCAGGCGCTGTGCGTGTACCCCGGCATTCACTACGCCCAATGGAGCGCCCGCCTTGGCCAACGGCTGGGCGCGGGCAGCTTCGGCGAGAACCTGACGCTGGCCGGCAGCCCCACCGAGGCGGACGTGTGCATCGGCGACGTGTTTCGGTTTGGCGAGGCCACGGTGCAGGTGTCGCAGCCCCGCTCGCCGTGCTGGAAAATAGCCCGCCGCTGGCAGAGCCCGCTGCTCCCGCAGTGGCTGCAGGACTCGGGCTTCACCGGCTGGTACATGCGCGTGTTGACCCCCGGCCACGCCGGGCCCACCGACCACCTGGAGCTGACGGCCCGGCCCCACCCCGAGTGGCCCGTGCTCCGGGCCAACGCCGCCAAGTACAACCAGCGGCACGACCAAGCCTTGGTGGCCGCCCTGGCCGCCTGCCCGGCCCTGGGCCAGCGGTGGCGCGACAAGCTGCAAAACCGCCTGTCCGGCCGGCTTCCCCTGAACGACGACGCCAACCGGCTGCAAGGGCCCAACGTGGAGTAGCGCCCGCCGCCTATTCGGCCCACCGGCCTTCGAACACCCGCACCGCCGGCCCGCTCAGCCACACGTTCTCAAAGCCGCCATTGGCCCGCGGCTCAAAGGAGACTTCCAGCGCCCCGCCGGGCGTGTGCAGGCGCACCGGCGAGGCGGCGCCGCGCTGCGAAGCGGCCAGGGCCACGGCCGTGACGCCGGTGCCGCAGCTCAGGGTTTCGTCTTCCACGCCGCGCTCGTAGGTGCGCACGGCCCAGGGCCGGGCCGGGTCGGCGGGGGTTTCCACGAAGTTGATGTTGGCGCCGGCCGCGCCGTAGGGCTCGCCGTAGCGCAGGGCGCGGCCCTCGGCAACGACGTTGAGCCCGGCCAGGCCAGCGGGCAGAAAACGGACGTGGTGGGGCGAGCCGGTGTCCAGGAAAATGTCGTGGGCGCCGGCGGGCCGGGGCGCGGCCACGTCCTGCATCTTGAGGTGCACGGTGCCGTCGGATTGCACGCGGGCGTCGTGGGGGCCGTCGGCGGCCAGGAAGTGGGTTTGCTCGTTTATCAGGCCCAGGTGCTTGGCGAAGGCCACGGTGCACCGGCCGCCGTTGCCACACATGGAGCCGGGGCGGCCGTCGGCGTTGAAGTACACCATTTCGAAGTCGAAGTCGGCCTTGTTGCGCAGCAGAATCAAGCCGTCGGCCCCGATGCCGAAGCGGCGGTGGCAGAAGTGGGCAATGCGCGTGCGGTCGGCGTCGTCGAACGCCTGGGCCCGGTCGTCAATCAGGACGAAGTCGTTGCCGGTGCCGTGGTATTTGTGAAAGTGCATGGTCGTAGCGAAAAGAGCGGGTTGCGGGCGCGTCGGGCGGGTCCGCCGCGGCGCGGCTTCACGCTTCGGCCTTGCGCAGCAGCGCAATTTGCCCGGCGTGGTAGAGGTAGTGCTGGGCCACGCCGTGCAGCATCACGTAGGCCGAGGCGCCAGGGCTCTGCGACCGGTCAAATGTAACGCCGATGGGGCGGTCCAAATCGGCATCGGGCACGGCAGCGGCGGTTTGCAGCAGACGCGCGTGCGCGGCGCGCAACGCCGCCAGCACCGCCTTCCAGTCGGCGGCGGTGGGGCGGTCGGGCGGCGGCGGCCAGTCTTCCGCGTCGCTGATTTGCAGCTGCGTGTCTTGTTCGATACGCCGCGCCACCACCGTGGCCCACACCGCCAGGTGCAGCACCAGCTCCCAAATACTGTGCGCCGCAGGCAAAGGACGCTGGGCGGCTTGCGCGGCCGTGACGCCGTCGAGGGTGGCGAGCAGCGAAGGACCGGACCAGGGCTCGCCGTCGAACGCGCGGCGGAGCTGGTCGAGCAGGCGGGTGGTTTCGGCCATGGCAAGCGGGTGAGGTGAAGACGGGTGCATGATGTTTTCGTTCCGGGTACCCATACGGCCCCCGCGGCCGGCCGGCTACCAGCCGCCCCCCAGTGAGCCCGCCCCTACCTTTGCGGCCTGCTTATGTACGATTTCCTCACCACTTCGCCCTGGCCCGACTACGAGCTCCTCGACTGCGGCCACTTCCAGAAGCTAGAGCGTTTCGGCCCCTACGTGCTGGCCCGCCCCGAGCCCCAGGCCATTTGGGACCCGCACCTGCCGCTGAGCGAATGGGAACGGGCCGACGCCGCCTTCGCCCGGGCCCCCGGCAGCACCGAAAAAGGCCAGTGGCGCCTCAAGCCGGCAATGCCCGAGCAGTGGCTCATCAAGTACGAGCGGCCCGATGGCCTGACGCTGAAGTTCCGGTTGGGGCTGTCCTCGTTCAAGCACGTGGGGCTGTTCCCGGAGCAGGACCCCAACTGGCAGTTCATTTACAATCAGACGAAAAAGCGCCGGGCCGCCCTGCCGGGCCGCACCCAGCCGCGCGTGCTCAACCTGTTTGCCTACACCGGCGCCGCCACGCTGGCCGCCCGCGCTGCCGGGGCCGACGTCACGCACCTCGACTCGGTGAAGCAGGTCAATTTCTGGGCCCGCGACAACATGGAAGCCAGCCAGCTCGACGGCGTGCGCTGGCTGGTGGAAGACGCCATGAAGTACGTGCGCCGCGAGGTGAAGCGCGGCAGCCAGTACCAGGGCCTCATCCTCGACCCGCCCGCCTACGGCCGCGGCCCCAACGGCGAGAAGTGGCAGCTCGAAGACGAGCTCAACGAGCTGCTCAAGCTCAGCCAGCAGCTGCTCGACCCCGAAGACCATTTCTTCGTGGTGAACCTGTACTCGCTGGGCTTTTCGGCGCTGATTCTCGATAACCTGACCGCGGCCATTTTCCCCGGCCCCAAAGCCGTACGCGAGCTGGGCGAAATCTACCTGCACGACGCCGGCCGGCGCAAGCTGCCGCTGGGCACGTTCTGCCGGTTTGCGAACTAAGTAATTCGCAGTCATTCTAGCAGTCATCTTAATAACCGGATAACCGGAGTGGGCGTGGTAAGGTCCTGCCCTGCGCTCGGGATGACGGGCGAATAAAATTCCTACCCCCGCTTCGCTTTTTTATGCCCACGCCGCACGCCCACGCCCCTCGCCGCCTCGCGCTCATCGACATGGGCACCAACACCTTCCACCTGCTCATCGTGGAAATGCCGACTTTGCCCGAAGTAAAGCCGCTGGTGCTGCTGCGTACCAAAGCCGGCGTGCGCCTGGGCGAGGGCGGCATCAGCCAGGGCCTCATCGCACCGGCGGCCTACGCCCGCGCCCTGCACACGCTGGCCGGCTTCCGGGAAGAAATTGAGCTGCACGCCGCCACCGAAACCCGCGCCACGGCCACCAGCGCCGTGCGCGTGACCCGAAACGGGCCCGACCTGGTGCGCGACATCTTCGAGCAAACCGGCATTCGGGTCGACGTCATTGCCGGCGACCGGGAGGCGGAGCTGATTTGCGCCGGCATCCGCCAGGCCGTGCCCCTGGGCCCCGAACCGAATTTGCTCATGGACATCGGCGGCGGCTCGGTGGAGCTCATCATCGCCAATCACGCCACCATTTTCTGGAAGCAAAGCTTCGAGATTGGCGCCCAGCGCCTGCTCGACCAGTTTTTCCCGGACCCCAGCGGCATCTTTCCCGCCGCCGCCGTGGCCGCCGAGCAGGAATACCTGCGCGCCGCGCTCGACCCGTTCCTCGAAGCCGTGCAGCGCTACAAGCCCGTGGGCCTGGTGGGCGCCTCGGGCAGCTTCGACAGCCTGGCCGACATGCAGCTGGGCCAGTTGCGCACCGAAGCCGAGCTGCCGCCCTGCACCGAGCTGGCGCTGGCCAGCTTCCAGAGCAGCTACCGGCAGCTGCTCAGCAGCAACCACGAGCAGCGGGCGGCGCTGCCCGGCATCCTGCCCATGCGGGCCGACATGCTGGTGGTGGCCGCCGTGCTCATCGACTTCGTGCTGGGCATCACCGAAATTACCCGCATCCGCGCCTCGGCCTACGCGCTCAAGGAAGGCCTGCTGGCCGAAATGCTGGCCGCTTAATTTTTAGTTGTCAGTTGCTCGTTGTCAATTGTTAGTGTTTGAGTGAGCGTTTGACTAACAACTGACAACGAGCAACTGACAACTCATTTCCTACCATGACCTTCGCTTACAACCAACTTTTTGCTTTCACCGAGGCCGTGTTCCTGGGCATGGGCTGCCCCGAGGCCGACGCCACGCTGGCCACCGAAACCCTGCTGTCGGCCGACTTGCGCGGCATTGACTCGCACGGCGTGGCCCGGCTGGTGGGCTACGTGCGCCTCTGGGAAGCCGGCCGCATCAACGCTACGCCCCGGGTGGGCGTGACCTACGAAACGCCCAGCACCGCCGTGGTCGACGGCGACGGCGGCCTGGGCCTGGTGGTGGGCCCCAAGGCCATGCGCGTGGCCATCGAAAAGGCCCAGCAGGTGGGCACCGGCTGGGTTTCGGTGAAGAACTCCAACCACTTCGGCATCGCGGGCTACCACGCCATGCTGGCCCTGGCCCACGACATGATTGGCGTGGCCATGACCAACGCCTCGCCCCTGGTCGCGCCCACCCACTCGCTCGACCGCCTGCTGGGCACCAACCCCATTGCCGTGGCCGTGCCCGCCGGCGAGCAGCCCGATTTCGTGGCCGACCTGGCCACCACCACCGCCGCCAACGGCAAGCTCGAAATTGCCCAGCGCAAGGGCCTGCCCGTGCCCGAAGGCTGGGTGCAAAACGCCGACGGCAGCCCCTCGACCGACGCCAACGCGGTGAAAAACGGCGGCGCGCTGCTGCCCCTGGGCGGCGCCACCGGCTCGCACAAAGGTTACGCGCTGGGCAGCGTGGTCGACATCTTCTCGGCCGTGCTTTCCGGCGCCAACTACGGGCCCTGGGTACCGCCCTTCGTGGCCTTCCTGCAGCCGCCCACCGACCCGGTGGGCCAGGGCCTGGGCCACTTTTTCGGGGCCCTGCGCGTGGATGCCTTCCGGCCCGCCGACGAGTTCAAGGCCCACATGGACAACTGGATTACGACCTTCCGCAACGCCCACGCCGTGCCCGGCCAACAGGTGCTCATTCCCGGCGACCCGGAACGCGAATCCGCCGCCGTCCGCCTACTGGACGGCATCCCGCTGCTCGAAGCCGTGGTGCGGGACCTGGAGGGCGTGGGCGCCAGGTTTGGGGTGAAACTATAGCGCGCCGGCACAGAACGGAAGACAGAAAAATAGAAGATGGAAGGATGGGGCGCTGGGGCACCAAAACTTCTTTGGTTGACTCGAAGCAGCTCTGGTGAGTCGCAACCTCAGCATTCCAGAGCGGTTTTTAGGCCGGGGTGCGCTTTGGAAAAAGTTAAAAGCTGGGAGTTGAAAGGCAGAATTAGGACAGATGGAATTTTAACTTTTAACTCTCAACTTTTAACTTCCTACGCAAAACCGGCGAAACGGTGGGAGGCAGTTTGTCGAGTCGTCAAAGTGTGTTAGCGAAGCCGCGCTCGTGTGCAGCAGCGCCAGGGCCGGGCATTTGCTTGGCGAAACCGGCGCATTGGATTTCACGGCTGCCCTGCCCGCCTGGCGAAGTAGCTGGAAACGTTTAGTGGACGCGGACCGGCCGAACCAATCGGCGGCCGGGCGCGAAAAAATGGAACGAACGCCTCTGCCGGGCACAAACTGCCGTAGAATAGCTAAACAAACATCCCCTTGGACCGCGGGCGCGCGGCCGAACCAGAAAGCCGGGGCTTCGTCGATGCGCCCGCAGCAAACAGCCAGCACCCCGTCATGCAAGCCGATGGCCACCGAAATCAAAGCAATTAAGTGCCCGCAGTGCGGCAGCCCGCAGAAAACCGAAGTCAAGCCGGACTACTACCGCTGCGAAAATTGCCGCACCGAGTATTTCTTGGACAATGACCGTCTGACCGTTCACCACACCCACGCCTACCTGCCGCCCGTGGTCCCGCCGGCTCCGCCCCGCTACGCCCTGGTGGGCTCGGTGGTGGTCGCAACGGTCATCATCATTGCGGGCCTGGCCGTGAGCCAGTGGCTGCGCCCGCCCGCGGCCCGGCCCCGCTCCCCCGATGCCCGCGCCGCGCTGGCCACGGACGACGGCTACTCCGCGTTCTCGAAGGCCGTGGTGCCCCTGGCCGACGACGCGCGCCAACCCGTGCTGCTGCTGCTGGCGGCGCGGCGCTATCGCAACGGCGGCGAGCAAGACGGGGTGTACGCCAGTTTTTACGACCCGGTGCGGAAGCGGGAAATCAAGACGCAGCGGCTGGCCGCCGGGCGGCAAACCGGCCTGGCAACAATTGCGGCCCGGGTCTTCTCCAACGGTGCGCGGTACGTCATCGTGAACAAAACCACGATTTACGAAGTGGACAAAGCGGCGCGGGCCTTGACGAACGTCGGCGAGCGGCTTTTCCAGGGGCAGCCGGCCCTGCAGGCGGGCGTGGCCACCGTCGATTTTGTGGAGGGCACGGACGGCGACGGCCTTTCGCTGTTCACCAACGACGGCCAGAACCTGTTCTTCTACCCGCTCATCAACCGGACGTACACGGCGGAAGAACTGCACCGGGCCGACGGCGGCTTTGGCACCCTGCTGCCGGGGGCGACCGCCAAAACGTATTATGCGTTCACGGCCGCGGGCGCCGATTGCCCGGGGAAAATTCAGTTGCTGGAAATAAAGTACCTGGACAACGGCGGCGGCCCCAAAGACCTTCTGGAAACCGTGCCGTGCACGAGAAGAAACCTCGGGTTTGACCCCGCCACCAACCGCGACGCCTACCAGACCGAGCTGCTCGGCGACGCCGCGAAGGCCGAGGGCCGCATCACCGCCTTCCGCGACCTGACCCCGGACCGACGCTACTTTGCCCCCAAAGTGCTCTACTCCGACGCCGAGCGCCTGCTCATCAGCTGCTACGCCAGCGCCGACCCGCAGGCGCCCCTGAGCCTGCAAAGCCTGGACCCGGCCACGGGCCGCATTCAGTGGACGACCCCGTTGCCCGGCCGCGACGAGCTGCTGCGCGTAAGCCCCTGCAGCGCCGGCTTGCTGGCCGCCACCAGCCAGGGGGGCGTGCTGCTCACCGCCACCGGCAAAATCATCAGCCAATTCACCCCCAACTGAGGTTCCCATGGGCATCAAAAGCTTCCTGACCGCGCAATTTTCCACGGTGATTGAGTGGGCCGACCAGTCGCCCAACCTGTTGTTTTACCGCTTCCCGGCCCCGACCGCGGAAATCAAAAACGCCAGCAAGCTGCTGGTGGCGCCGGGCCAGGGCTGCCTGCTGGTTTACAAAGGCCAAGTGACCGCCGTGCTGACGGAGGAAGGCGTGTTTTCGCTCGCCACCGACAACCACCCCTTCATCACCGCCCTGCTCAAGCTGCGGCAAGGCTTCGAGAGCGAGCACAAGCTGCGGATTTATTTTTTTCGCCGGGCCGAGCTCACGAACCAGACGTGGGGCACCGCCACCCCGGTGAAGTACGTGGACCCGGTTTACCAGTTTCCCGTGGAACTGGGCGTGCACGGCAACTACGCGTTCCGCCTCACGGAGCCCGCCCGCTTCTTCGCCGAAGTGGTGGGCGCGCGCGCGGTTTACACCGCCGCCGAAGCCCGGGACTTGTTGCAGGGGCGCATTGCGCAGGACCTGGCCGCCGTCCTGGCCGCCGCCGCCCTTTCCACCCAGCACATCGACGCGCACTTGGGCAGGTTGTCGGCCGAGCTTGCCGACCGGCTGAACGCCGAATTTGCCCGGCTCGGGTTTGCGCTCACCGATTTTAAGCTGGAAGGGACGGTGTTCGACAAGGACACGCAGGGGCGCATCCGGCGCATTGCCGACACCACGGCCGATGCCCTGGCCGCCGCCCAGGGCGGGCTGAGCTACGCCGAGTCGGAACGGTTGAAAGCGCTGCGCGAGGCCGCCCGCAACAAAAACGGCCTGGCCGCCGCGGGCGCGCAACTGGGCGCGGGGCTGGAGCTGAGCCACGCCTGGGCCGGCAAGAAAGCCGAAACGCCGGAGGCGCCCGACCCGGCCGCGCAGATGCAAAAGCTCAAACGCCTGCTCGACGAGGGCGTCATCACGCCGGAGGAGTTCGACGCGAAAAAACGAGAGTGGCTCACCAAGCTGTAAAACGCCTCGCCCCGCAAACGCCCAAGAGCCCGGCGCGTCGTGCGGCGGGCTCTTGGGCGTACGGGTGAGCAGGAAACCTACGACATCGGGGCCAGAATGGCCGCGGCCTGGCTCAAGAAACGCGACTCGTAGCCGGCATCCGACTTGTTAAGGAACAGGCAGGTGCCCCCGTTCACGGCTTCAATGATTTCGTCTTTCAGGTCCATGGGCAGGGCGGGACAGCCGAGGCTGCGGCCCAGGCGGCCGTTCTGCCGGATGAAGTCTTCGCTCACGTAGTCGGCGCCGTGCATCACCACCGAGCGCGACTCGGCGTTGGTGTTGAAGCCTTCGTCGAGGCCCTCCAGCTTGAGCGAGCGGCCGTGCTTGCCCTGGTACTCGCCGCCGGTGGCGTAGAAGCCGAGGCTGCTCATGTTGCTCTGGTCGGTGTTGGAGAAGTTGGTGGCCTCGTTCTCACCGGTGTTATGGCCGTGGGCCACGAGGGTGTAGAACAGAATTTCGTGCTTGGCCAGGTCGAGAACCCACAGGCGCTTTTCGGTCGAGGGCAGGTCGAAGTCCACCACGGTCAGCAGTTGCTTGTCCTCGGCCAGCTTGCCGGCCTGGCGCAAGTTGAGGTAGCCGGTCATGGCCTTGGCAAACGTTTCGAAGCGCAGGCCTTGTTTTTCGGCGCCGAGGGCGTCGTAGGCGGCGCGCAGCTTGGCGCCGAACGCGGCCGTGGGCGTCAGGGCCGGCCGGGGCGAAGCAACTCCGCTGGGCGTGCTGCCGCCCATGGATTTCGTGACCGGGCCCGCCAGGGGCGTGGCCAAAAACAACGAAGCCAGGAAAGGCAACACCCGGCGCGCCACGCGCTGAGCCCGGCGCCTGGCCGTCCGTTTCCGCTGAATTATGCTGGTCTGGGGCATGGTTTCTACCGGTTGGCTGCAAGCTAAAAGAACCGGCGGCGCTACACGCAGCCGCTGGTTCAAAACCTTATACGAGAAATTAGCCCCGGAGGGTGAGCCCCCAACGGCCCGCTAGTCGAAATGATTCCGCGGCCCCCGGCGGGCGTCGCGCCTACTTCCAGCCCCGAGCCAGGAACCGCCGCCCGGCCGCCGGACCATCCAGCCAACGCGAGGCCAGCCCGGGCCCGCTCAGCAGCAGCAGGCTGCCCACCCGCACCGTGGCGATTATTTCCTTGAACTGCTCGGGCGGCAGGGCCGGGCAGCCGCGGCTGTAGCCCAGGTGCCCGTGCCGACGAACGTAGTCCGGGCTGGCGTAGTCGGCGGCGTGCAGCACCACGTAGCGGTCGAAGGCATTCGCGTTCTGGCCCTTGTCGAGCCCTTCGATGCGGCGCGAGTAGCCATGAATGCCGTCGTAGGTGCCGGCCGTGCGGTAGAAACCCAGCGAGGTGCAGGCCGATTTTTCGCGGTTGGAAAACCGGGTGGCCCGCAGCTTACCCGAGCCTTCGCCGTGGGCCACGAGGCTGCGGTGCAGCACGCGGGCGTGTTGCAGGTCGAGCACCCAGAGGCGCTCGGTGGTGTTGGGCAGGTCCATGTCGGCCACGGCCAGCAGGCCGGCGCGCTCGATGCGGCCGGTGGGGTGCAGCGTGAGGTAGCCCACGCAGGCCTGCTCCAGCACGGCGGGGCGCAGCGCGGCGGCGGCCGGCCCCAGGGCGGCGTGCAACTGCCGGATGGCCTGGCGCAGCGTATCGGGCACGCCGGGCAGCGCGGGCACGGGGGTGAGGGCCAGGGAGTCGGGCACAGGAGAAGCCGCTTCAGCCGTGCTCACTTCGGCCTTGGCCAATGCAGATGCAGACGCGGCTACCGAAGTAACGCCCCCCGTAGTCAAGGCCGCGTCGTCCTGGTGCGCGGGTGCATCGGCCCGCAGCTGGCAGCCGCTGGCCAGCGCACCGAGCAGCAGGCACCCGGTGAAGCCCTGTATCAGGGCTCGAAAAGCGAAAGTACCGGAACCAAGCATGGCTTAAAAGTAAGGCTCAGTACGTCCTCGGCAAGGGGCGAAGCACGGCGGCGGGGCGGGGCACCAAAATCCCCAGCCGTACAATTACTGGGTGAATATTATAAGAATAAACACCCAGAATTATATTCTTAAAAGCATGACACCCAACTAAATTACAAGGTTTTGGCATTCGGGCACAAGTAGGCACCGATTGGCTCTGAGCCGGGATGAAATTCGCTAAATTGTTGAGCGCATCGGGGCCTTCGGTTGCGCACCGCACGACTATTTTTCTTCACCAACCCAATTCCCACCGCATGAAGCCTTCTACAAGATTTTTCACTCGCCCCCTCCTGGTCCTGGCGCTGCTGCTGGGCCTGGGCACCTCTGCCGCCCGCGCCCAGCAAGTGGTGCTGCAAGGCTTTTGGTGGGACTACTGGAACGCCAACTACCCCAACGGCTGGGCGAACTACATTGCCGACCTGGCTCCGCGCCTCAAGGCCATGGGCATCGACGCGGTGTGGATGCCGCCCACCGTGAAGAGCCCCAACCAGGGCAACGGCTACTCGCCCTTCGACAACTACGACCTGGGCGACAAGTACCAGAAGGGCTTCCTGAATACCCGCGTGGGCAACAAGGACGAGCTGCTGCGCGGCGTGGCCATTCTGCACGCCAACGGCATCGACGTGGTGCAGGACATCGTGCTGAACCACAACGACGGCGCGGGCTCGGCCACCGGCGCGGGCGGGCAGGACCCCAACGCCTGGGAGGACAACACGACCAGCAAGTACAAGAACTTCCGCTACGTGAGCTACGCCACGCCGGCCGTGGACGAAAGCGCCGCCAACTACCTGGCCCGCAGCGGGCGCTTCGCCAAAAACTGGCCGAACTTCAACCCCAACGTGGGCAATAACTCCACCAGTGGCGACCTGAACGCCATCCTCTTCGGGCCCGATATCAGCTACTACAACGGCTCCTACGGCCAAAGCTCCAACGCCACCTTCAATCCCGCGCAGGGCGCCGACTACATGCGCAATCAGGAGCGCGAGTGGCTGATTTGGTACAAGAAGCAGGTGGGCTTCGACGGGGTGCGGCTCGATGCGGTGAAGCACTTTCCGTCCTTCGCCATGGAAGACTTTTTATATAACCTGCAAAGCAGCGCCGGCTGGGCCAACGGCGGCCCCACCATGTACGCCGTGGGCGAGTGGGTGGGCGGCGCGGGCCAGCTGGACCAGTGGTGCACCGAGGTGCAGGACCGCGCCGGCACCTTCGATTTCGGGCTGCGCGACGGCATTTATTCCATGGTGAGCGGGGGCGGCAACTTCAACCTGGGCAACCTGCCCGGCTACCAGCAGGGCCGGCGCGTGGTGAACATCGGCGGCACCTACGTGCACCGCACGGTGCCCTTCGTGAACAACCACGACACCTTCCGGCCGCAGGTGGACGCCACCGGCAACTACACCGGCTGGAACTCCGGCTCGGAGCTGGCCCCGCACATCGACCCGTTCGACCCGCGCCTCTCGCCCGCCTACGCCGTGATGCTGGCCGTGGACGGCTCGCCCCAGCTGTTTTTTGAGGACCTGTTCGACATCGGCAGCACCGGCAAGCGCTACTCGCACTCGCCCAAAAGCGCCACCGACCTGCCCGTGCGCTCCGACCTCGAAAACCTGGTTTGGTGCCACCAGAACCTGCGCTTCAAGGACGGCGCTTACAAAGTGCGCTGGCAAGCCGCCGACCACCTCGTGATTGAGCGTAGCACCAAGGCCCTCATCGGCGTCAACGACAATTTCACGGCCTGGCAAAACAGCACCGTGAGCTGCGACTTTGCGCCCGGCACCGTGCTCAAGGACTACTCCGGCGCCAACGGCACCGCAACCGTCACCGTGAGCGGCTCGCAGACCGTCGCCATCAACACGCCGCCCTGCAACGGCTCGGCCAGCGGCGGGCGCCGCGGCTACTCGGTGTGGGCGCCGGTGAACGCGACCACCAACTACGCCAAAGTAGGCCGCGCCACCACCCAGGAATGGGAATTGGCCGACGACCTGGGCGACTCCGACGCCCGCTCGTTGCAGCAGGGCGGGCAGCTGCCGGCCGGCTCCACAGCCTACCGCACGGCCGGCCGCGTGTACGGGGCCGCCAACAAGAGCATCAGCTACACCCTCTTCCCCACCGATGCCACCCGCAGCCTCACCGTGGCCGTGCTCAACAGCGCCGGCACCGTGGTGAGCAGCAGCACCGGCACCGGAACCCGCGTGGGCACCTACACCCCCACCGCCGAGGGCTGGTACACGCTCAGGGCCCAGAACGCCGTGGCCACCAACCCCGCCCAGCGCGCCTTTGTGAAGGTGACCTACACCGCCCCCGCCGTGGTAACCGGCGCCATGACCGGCCGCCGCGACGCCGCCGTGCTGGCCACCACCAAGAACGTGTCTACCGCCGAAGTGTCGGTGTACCCCAACCCCACCACCTTCGACCGCATCGACCTGGTGCTGCAAACCGACCGCGCCCAAACCGCTACCGTTCGCCTCCACGACCTCACCGGCCGCCTGGTGCACCAGGAAACCGTACGCCTCTACACCGGCTCGAACGAGCTGCGCCTGGACGTGAAGCGGGCCCTGGCCTCGGGCCTGTATCAACTGACCGTGCCGGAGTTCAGAATTAGCCGGAAGCTGGCGCTGCGGTAACCTCACCCCCTGACCCCCTCTCCCGCGGAGAGGGGGCACCGGCTCTGCTTGGTTAACCATTAAGCGTTTGATTCAAAAAAGCCCGCCTGATAATTTAGGCGGGCTTCTTTCATTTTTAACTCTCAACTTTTAACTTCCCTCGCGCGCGCAAGACCTGTGCCCCCTCTCCGCGGGGGAGGGGGTCAGGGGGTGAGGTTACCACCAGAACATCCATTAAAAAAACACGCTAGCGTTCACCTTGAAAAACAGCGGCGTGCCGGGCGTGAAATGCAGCTGGTCCCGCACTTCGGAATCGGGCTGGCCGCGGCGGCGGCTGGGGTTGGCAAACTGGGCTTCGTTCCAGTCCACGTCGAGCAGGTTTTCGGCGGTGGCGCCGATTTGGTAGCGCGGGCGGGTGTAGCTCAGCACGCCGTCGAGCAGAAAGTAGCCGCGGGCGCGGATGGAGTTGTCCTCGTTGGCGGGGCGGCTGTCGAGGTGGCGGTAGCGCAGGCTGGCGCTGAAGCCCTGGGGGTTTTTGAGGGTGAGGCCGCCCACGCTGGTAAAACGGGGCGCGAGCGGGATGAAGTTCTCGCCCTCGGCTACGCCCACCAAGCGGCCGTGGTTGTAGTTCAGGTCCACGTCGGCGAACAGGAAGCGGGTGAGCTGGTAACGCACCGAGAGGTCGGCGCCGTAGCGGCGGGTGCGGCCGGCGCTTTCCACAATGGCCTCGTCGCCCACGTACACCAGCTCGTCTTCGAGGTGCAGGGCCCAGAAAGCGGCGTTCACCAGCAGCCCCGGCAGGGGCTTGAAGGTGCTGCCCACCTCGTAGCCCAGGGCGCGGGGCAGGGCGTTACCGTTTCCAGGGCCGCTCAGGGTGCCGCGCACCACGCCCCGGGCGTCGTTGGAGTGGAAGCCGAAACCCGAGCGGGCAAACAGCTGCACGGCCGGCGTCAGCTCGTAGTACGCATTCAGCTTGGGCGAGACGCGGGCGCGGGTTTTGCGGCCGTCGAGGGGCTGCCGGGCGCCGTCGTCGTCGGTGTAGTTGCCGTCGAAACCGAACCCGAACACGTCGGCGCGCACGGCGGCGTTCAGGGTGAGGCGGTCGGTGAGGGCCAGGGTTTCATCGAGGTAGGCGTTGAAGTTGCGCTCCCGCACCCGGCCGGCCGTGATGGTGTCGGTAATGGTACGGCGCACGGCGCGGCGCAGGGTCAGGTCCGTGTCGTCGAGGCGGGTGCCCAGGCCGAAGGTGGTGTGCAGGTTGCGGCTGCCGAGGCGGGCGTCGCGGTCGTAGGTGCCGGTGTAGCCGTAGAGGTTGCGGGCGTCGGTCTGATTGATTTCGTCGCCGTTTTCCTCGTCGTTCAGAAAGAAAGTAAAGTTGGAAAACAGGTTGAAGTGGTAGCGCGAGTAGTACACCTGCTGCCGAATCACGGCGTCGCCGGGCAGGCCCGTGGTGAGCACCACCGAGGCGTTGGTGCGGTCGGTGTTGCCGCCCTCGCTGGGGTCGAGGCTGCCGAAGCGGGTGATGACGCCCTCGCGCACGGCGCTTTCGGGTATCTGGCCGCTGGCGTCCCAGTTAGAGGTGAAATGGGAGCCCAGCACCGTGAGCGAGGTACGGTCCGTGAGCTGGCCGGTGTACTTGGCCAAGCCGTTGAAGCGCTTGAAATGCTGGGCGTTGTCGAAGTAGGAATTAGTGAAGTTGTACTCGGCGGCCACGTAGGCGCTTTCGGGCCGTTTGGAGAGCAGGTGGCGGTTGCCGTAGCCCAGCAGGTCCAGCAGCACCAGGGCCCGGCGGGTGTCGTAGCGGCCCACTTCCAGCTTCACCTGGCTGGCGTCGAGGCGCGTTTTAGTGCTGAACTCGCCCGCGCCGGCCGTGGCAAAGTCGCCGAAGCGCGCCGTGTAGGGCCCTTTGTACACCTTGAGCTGCTCCACCGTTTCGGGTATCACGAAGTGAAAGTCGGCGTAGCCCTGGCCGTGGGCGTGGCTCACCATGTTCACCGGCAGCCCGTCCACGCTCACCGCAAAGTCGGTGCCGTGGTCCACGTCGAAGCCGCGCAGGAAAATCTGCTCGGCCTTGCCTCCCCCCGCGTGCTGGGCAATGAACAAGCCCGGCACCAGCCGCAGCAGGTCCTGGGCCGAGTTCACCGGCCGTAGCACCTTATCGATTTGGTTGATGGCGGCCAGACTCTGGTTGGGGTCGCGCGGCTGGCTCACCGTCACTTCCGACAGGTTCAGGGCCGAAGCCGCGATGACGAATGGGACCGCGCGGGTTTCGCCCGCCGCCACGGTCACGGCCTGCGCCGCGCCCCGGTAGCCCAGCGCGCCCGCGCGCAACGTGTAGGTGCCGGGCGCCACGCCCGCCAGCCGGAAGTTGCCCAGCGCATCGGTGGCCGTGCCGCCGGGCTGGCCCTGCAAGCCCACGCTCACGCCCACCAGCGGCTGGCCCGAGAGCGAGTCGGCCACGGTGCCGCGCAGCGTGGCCGTGCCCTGCGCCTGCGCCGTTTGTCCCATCAAACCCAGGCCGAAGAGCAAGGCCCACAAAACCCGGGTAGCAGTAAATAGTGGTTTCATCTGAATAAGAAAATGCGAACCGCAAGGGCGCCCCACCGCGGCAGGGCGCCCAATCAGCTAGTCCGAGTTAGAAGATGGAAATGAAGCAGCGCTGGCCGGCTAGAAATTGGCCTTGCTCATGCAGTTGGCCCGGCACTGGGCGCGGTGCTGCGCGCGGTGCTTAGCCAGCGCACCACCCTGCGGCGGCCGCGCAGTAGCGGGTGGCATGAGCGGCAGCGCTTTGCCGCCGCACAGCTCCGGGTGCAGAATATTCTCGCGGCCGGCCGTGGGCAGCTGCACGCGGGAAACCACGCCCGCAGCGCCCGCCGCGGGTTGAAAGGAATTTGCCAGAAAATTCATGGGAGTTGGAAATTACCCCGCGCGCCGGCGCTGCGGCTCAGCCAGCGGGGTCGGGTAATGGATAAGACGAAACGGCCCGGCCGCCACGCGCCCGGTACCTCACGGGCCCCGCAAGGCCCGCGCACGACTTATCCCCGACGGGGCGGCAACTCAATCCGGCCCCGATGCCCCGGGGGCACGGCCACTTCGCGGGCCACCAACCCGGGCCGCGCACCGCGGAAAACCCGCCAGCTCAGCACCACGCGCACCTCGGGCAAGCAGTGCTTGTCGAGGCCCTTGAGGGTGTTGAGCAGCTGTTGCAGCGGTGGCCGCTCGCCGTTTTTCTTCACCTGGTACTGCACGCCGTTGCAATCATCGAAGCAGGCCAGGCGCAGGGTGTGCTGCAACTGGCAATCGGGGCTGTGCACGTAGGCAAACGGCCGGTCAATTACCCGGGCCGGGCGCTCCACGAGGCCCGCCCCAATCACCAGCAGGTAATTGAGCAGCAGCAGCAGCGTGAGATGCGAGCGGAAAGCCACGGGTGAACCGAACAACGGGGTTGCGCTACCTACGGCGCAAACAGCCAAATGGATGAAGGGAGAGTGGTTGGGCTGCTAAAAGATAGGAAATTAAATCAAGACGTCCTGCGGAGCGCAGCGAAGCAGCCCCGGGCACCTCGCCGCCGTGGCTCCCCTCTCCCGCGGAGAGGGGAGCCTGACAAGTGCATCTGGCCACGCCGCCGTGGCTCCCCTCTCCGCGGGAGAGGGGCCGGGGGTGAGGTGCCCGGGCCTGGATTCTGGGTGACGCTAGATTACCTCACGTGAAAAACACGCGCTCCACCGTCCAGTACGCCGCTACCAGCCCAATGACTACCGACACGGGAACGACGACCCGTTGCTTATACCAAATCTTGCGCGAAGCCCAACGGCCCACCAGCGCCCAGGCCAGCAGTATCACCGCCACCTGGCCCAGCTCCACGCCCACGTTGAAGGAGATGAGCGAGCCGAAATAATCCTTTGGCGGCAGGCCCAGCCCGGTGAGCACGCTGGCGAACCCCATGCCGTGCACCAGCCCAAACCCAAACACGATGGCCACCCGCCACGGGTTCAGCCGGTCGGTGATGATGTTCTCGATGGCCACAAACAGGATGGACAGCGCAATAATCGGCTCGATGATGTGCGAGGGCGGCGAAATCAGCCCGTACATGGCCAGCCCCAGCGTGATGGAATGCGCCACCGTGAAGGCCGTGGCCTGCCACAGCACCGGCTTGAGCCGCGGCTCCAGAATGTAGAGGCTTACGATGAACAGAATGTGGTCGAACCCCAGCGGGATGATGTGCGTGAAGCCCAGCTGCAGGTAAGTCCAGAAAATTTCGGTGCGCGAGAGCTTACTCAGGTCCGTGTTGAGGACGTGGCCGGCCACGGGCAACGCCAGCAGGGCCAGCAGTGGCAGCAGCGCCAGGGCCCGGCGCCACGTGCTCGTTTTTCTCGGCGCTTGGGTTTGTTTCATCGTGGGCTAGCGCGCTGCCAGCAGCTTCTTGCCCTCCGCTTCCACTTCGGAATCCAGGTAAGGCGCCGTCTTCAACGACTTTTCAATCAGGGCCTGGCCCTCGGCCGTTTTGCCCAGCTTGGTAAGGATGAGGCCGGCGCGGCAGAGCAGCACCGGGTTTTGCGAATTGGTGCGGCGGGCCATCTGCATGTACTTCTGCGCCTCGGCGTAGCTGCCGCGCTTGTAGAGCACCCAGGCCATGGTCTCGTTCACGTCGATGTTGTCGGGGCGGCGCTCGTACTCGATTTTGGCGTGCTCCAGGGCCTTGTCCAGCTCGTTGGTTTTGAGGTAGGCGTAGGCCAGCTCACGGTCGGCGTAGTGCCCCATCTGCTCGTTGTCGTCGGCCTCCTCCGCCGCGCTGGCCAGCATGGCAATGGATTCCTTGGCCATTTTCTGCGATTCTTCGGGCTGTCCGTTCAGGCGGTACAGGTCCGTCAGCTCGTCGGTGAAGGCATAATCCTTCACCGTGAGCCGCGCTTGCTGGTAGAGCTTGATGGCCCGCGGGTAGTCCTTGCGGGCGGCGGCCATGCGGCCCAGGCCGGCCAGGGCGTAGGCGTAGCCGGGGCGGGCGGCCAGGGCCATCAGGTAGTAGCCGCGGGCACGGGCGGTGTCGCCGCTCACCTCGTGCAGGTGGCCCAGGCCCACGCGGGTCCATTCCGTTTGCTCCAGGCCCATGTAGCCAGCCTTGGCGGCCATATCCATGGCCTGAATGGCGCCGGGCACGTCGCCGTAAATCTCGCGCAGGTAGCTCACCCGGGCGTAGGCCGCCAGGTCGGGCCGAATCAGGTTCATCTTGTCGGCCATTTTCACGGCCTCTTCGTAGTGGCCCATCTCCACGTTGGCATCGGTCAGCAGGCCGTACACGAAGCCGCTGTTGGGGTTAATTTTCTGGGCCTGCTGGGCCAGGCCGAGGCCCTGGGCGAAGTGGTGCTGGGTGAGGCACAGCGAAGCCTTGCAGCATAAGGCCTCGAAGTTTTCGGGCTCGGCCCGCAGCACCACGTCCAGCAGCTCCATGGCGGCGCCGTCGTAATACGGGTGGTCACCGGTCACGCGGGCTTCCTGCATAAAAGCCTGGGCCAGCAGCAGGCGGCTCTTGTGGTCGTCAGGGTTGCTCCGCAGCTTGGCCTGCAAGCCCTCAATGGCCGCCTTGGTGTTGAGCCACTCCTTGCCGGCCGACAGGTCGCCGCGGCGCTCCAGCAGCTCCGGCATGCGCTGCTCCGGCTTTTTGAAGAAAAAGATGGCAGTGGCCAGCAGGCCAAAGACGAGCAGCAAGCCGGGGTATAAATACTTTTTCAAGACCAGGGGAAGTGAATGGGCGGCAACGAATATCCTCAATTTTTAACAAAGAAAGAGCCGCCGCCGGCCCCAGCAGGACCCAACGACGGCTCTTTCGCGCAGCAGCTAAGGCCGTTTAGTGGCGCTCGATGCGCACGGATTGCACCACCGTCTTGCCGCTGTACAGCGTGGCCACGTACTGGCCGGGGGCCACCTCGCGGCCCGGCTGCCAAGCCACCTCGCTGACGCCTTTGGCGTAGGACTTGTCCTTGGCGATGGTGGCCACCTTGCGGCCCGTCAGGTCGCTGATGACGATGCTCATCGTGGCCTTGGCGGGCAGGTCAAAACGCACCGTGGTGCGGTCCACAAACGGGTTGGGGTAAGCGCTGGCCACGGTCAGGTTGGGCGAGAAGCCCAGGTTAGCCGAGCGCTGCGCCAGGGCCACGCGCTGGGCCGTGGTGCCGCTCCAGGGGCCCTGCGAGTACGGGAAGGCCGCCTTGAGCGTGGTGTCGTTGGCCGTGATGCCGGCGTTGAAGCCGAGCACGTTGCCCAGTTGCGCCGTGACGGGGCTGGTCGAAGCAGGCGTGAAGTCGTCGTACCAGAGGCCGATGGCGGCCAGCACCACGCCGCCCACGGCTTGCAGCTCGATGCGGGTCACGTCGTCCTCCAGGCGGCGGCCGTTGGGGAAGCCGTCCATGTTCGGAATGAACTCCACGTTGGTGTTCGTATTGAACGGGGCCACGGTGAGGCCGGCGACGGCGGCGGCCAACAGGCCCTCCGAGCTGAAGTCCGCCGAGTTGCGGGGCGTGGGGGGCACGGCCATGTTCAGGCGCAGCATGTCGCCGCCGGGGTTGGCCGCCGTGGCGTTGGCCAGCAGGAAGTTGTTGATGAAGGGCTTGCCGGCAGCCAGCGGGTTGCCGCCTTTGCCGGTAGCCAACTGGTACGGAATCAGGTTGGGCACACCGGTGTGGAAGATGGGCAGGATGTCAACCGAGCGCGGCTTGCCGGCCCGCAGCAGGTAAGGGCCAAAAGCACCGGGCGCCAGGGCCGTGCCGTTCAGCAAAGCGTTGCCTGCCAGGCCGCTCACGCCGGCCGCGCCGTTGCGGAAGTCGAAGCCAGGGAACGATGCGCCGCCCAGCAGCGCCTGGCCCGCCAGCGACTTGGTTTGAATGCGTAGCGGACCCAGGCCGGGCACGTTCTCGCCAAAGTAGGTCTGGCCTGCCGGCTTGGGTGCCGCGGTGGGCGCCGGAGTATTGTCGGCCATGTACAGGCCCAACTCGGGGTTTGAGAGATAGTCGTCCGTAGTGGCCGCCTCGGCGTAGGGAGTGGCCGCGTTCCAAGCATCTTTGGCGCCGATGGGCTGAATCACTTCGTTGGTCAGCGGCATGCCGATGCGTGAAACCTGCACGAAGTTGCCCGAATAAACCGGAGCCGCGCCCGTGGCCGACAGCGTCTTGAGGGTCGGCCGGCTGGCCGAGGCCCACACGCCGATGATGTAATTGGAGTCGAGGATGTTGGTGGTGCCGGTCAGGGCCGGCGCGCTGGCCTTTTTCAGCACCGACACCGGAATCTGCATGGCGATGGCGTGGGTGTTCTTGCGGGCCAGGCCGTCGCGGGCTGCGCCGGGGGCACGGACACCGCCCAGGTCAAAAATGCCGCCCAGGTCCGCGAAGAACGGGTCGTCGGTGGGGCCGCAGAAAATTTTGGTGCCGTCGGCCAGCGTCTGGATGGCGCCGTTCAGCAAAGCATCATAAGTCGTGTTCAGGCCGGCGGCACCGCTAATGGAGCGCGGGCCCACGTTGGGCGGGGGCACGATGCCGGGGTTGGTGGTGAGGCCAATGGGGGCGAAGGGCCCACCCGCCACGCTTTTCTCGCAGGTGTAGGTGGTTTTCAGGTTCTGCTGGCCCAGGCGGATGTTGAAGAAGGTGGTCGGGTCCTGGTTGGTCTGGGAGAACACGAAGCGGTAGGTGATGTCGTCACCTGCCGTGGCCTGGTCGTTCTTAACGTGGATTTCGTAGCGGATGTTCTCGCCGAAGTTGTTGTAGTTCGGGCCGCCCTGGGGCAGCTCCAGCGGAATGTAGTTGGCGATAATCGTGACGCTGGCGTTGCCGTCGTTGCCGGGAGAATCCGGGCTGCGGAAGGCGTACAGGTCGGTGTTGTCGGCCAGCGGGTCGTCGCCGATGAGCGGGGCTTCGCGGTGGCTCGAAGCCTCCAGGGCGTTGTGCTGGCCACTCCAGGCCAGCATCCCTCCCACCGACGTTGCGAGCAGAGCAACGTGGAAAAGAGGACGGGTAAGCAGATTTTTCATAAGATGAAAATTGGTTGGGGTAAAAAAAAGGTGGAAAGAAAAAATCGAGCCCTGACGACCGGAATCACCCGGCGGTCCGTTTTCGTAATCAGTTTCGGGCACTGGTAATCTTCGTACGAACCGGGGATAGTGTTCGGTTTGGAAATCGACAAGAATATTCCCGAAATGTTTTTTTCGTCACAATAATCAGGCCTCTTTAATTGCTTTATTTCAAAATTCAGCGGGTCTAACGCCTACTTTTGCGTGGCCCAACCGGGCGCGTTTTTTAGCAATTTTTCGGGCTGCGGCACCGGCGGCCCCGCGCAGACATGGCCATTGTAGCTATCAATATTGCCACCGGCAGCCTCCAGCAGGAGGAAATCATCGTGGGCATCGACCTGGGCACCACCAACAGCCTCGTGGCCTACGTGCACCCCGAAACCCGCCAGCCCGTGGCCATCAACGACTTGGGCCGGGGCAGCATCGTGCCCTCGGTGGTGCACTTCCCCGCCGACGGGGCCGAGCCGGTGGTGGGCACCGAGGCGCGGGACTTTTTGCTCACCGACCCGCGGCGCACCATCTACTCGGTGAAGCGGCTGCTGGGCAAAAGCTACCGCGACCTGGGCCCCCACGCCGCCCAGCTCGGCTACAAGGTCATCGACGATAATTCGGAAGGCCTGGTCAAAATCCGGGTCGGCGACCGGTTCTTTTCGCCCATCGAGCTGTCGGCCGACATCCTCAAAGAGCTGCGCGCCCGCGCCGAGCACGCCCTCAAAACGCCCGTGAACCGCGCCGTCATCACCGTGCCGGCGTATTTCAACGATTCGCAGCGCCAGGCCACCCGCGACGCCGGCCGCCTGGCGGGCCTCGAAGTGCTGCGCATCGTGAACGAGCCCACCGCCGCCGCGCTGGCCTACGGCATTGGCCTCGACCCGGCCGAGGAAAAAACCGTGGCCGTGTACGACCTCGGCGGCGGCACCTTCGACATCAGCATCCTCCGCATTCAGCAGGGCATTTTCGAGGTGCTCAGCACCAACGGCGACACCTACCTCGGCGGCGACGACCTGGACCGCGTGGTGGCCGAGCACTGGGCGGCCGCTTTCGCGCTGCCTGCCGCCTTCCAAGCCGACCCGCACCTGCAGCAGCAGCTGCGCCTGGCCGCCGAAATGGCCAAGAAGTACCTCAGCCAGCACGACGACTTTACCACCCAACTGACCGATGACACCGGCCGGGTATTTCCCGTCACGCTCACCCGCGCGCAGTTCGACGACCTCATCCGCCCGCTGGTGGACCGCACGATAGCTGCCTGCCGCCAGGCCCTGGCCGATGCCGGCATCGGGGTTGCTGCTGGGGTTGCGGGTTCCTCGTTGCTGGTTGCTGGCTTAGGTGAAACCCAAGAACCGGCAACCGGCAACCGGCAACCAGCCCTGGACGCCGTGCTGCTGGTGGGCGGCTCCACCCGCGTGCCGTTGGTATTCGAGGCGGTGTCGGCGTTCTTTGGCCAGCCGGCCAACAACTCGCTCAACCCCGACGAAGTGGTGGCCTTGGGCGCCGCCATCCAGGCCGACATCCTGGCCGGCAACCGGCGCGACGTGCTGCTGCTCGACGTGACCCCCCTCACGCTGGGCATCGAAACGCTGGGCGGACTGCTGGACCCCATCATCCCGCGCAACTCCAAGATTCCGACCAAAGCCGGCCGCCAGTACACCACCAGCGTGGATGGGCAGGTGAACCTGAAAATTGCCGTGTACCAGGGCGAGCGCGACCTGGTGAGCCAGAACCGCAAGCTGGGCGAATTTGTGCTCAGCGGCATTCCGGCCATGCCGGCGGGCCTGCCCAAGGTCGATGTCAATTTCTTGCTCAACGCCGACGGCATTCTGCAGGTCGAGGCCATCGAGTTGCGGTCGAATACCCGGCAGCAGGTTGAAATCAAGCCCCAGTACGGCCTCACCGACGAGCAAGTGGAGCAGATGCTGATGGATTCGCTGGTGAACGCCAAAGACGACGTGGCCGCCCGGCTGCTCATCGAAGTCCGGACTGCCGCCGAGCAGTTGCTGTACCAGGTTGGCAACTTTACCCGCAAAAACCGCGAGCACCTCACTAAAACCGAACTTTCCGCCACCGAAGCGCAAGTTGCAAAGGTCCGCACGGCGCTTGGGGGCCCCGAGCGCGACCCCATTCTCCGAGCCATGGACGAGCTGGACGAGCTGACCCGGCCTTACGCCGAGCGGGTCATGAACATCTCCATTCAGCAAGCCATGGCGGGCAAGAAAATCGGCTAGCGTCAGTACGCGCAGTACACCCGGGCACAAGCCTGTTTTTGTACCCGCGCAAAAGTTCTCACAGGCTTATTAATGAACCCTGTTCTCGCCCGTCTTTTTACCCTGGCCCAGCAACCCGCCCGCCGGGTCATCGGGTTGATGTCGGGCACCTCGCTCGACGGGCTGGACGTGGCCCTGTGCCGCTGCCAGGGCCAGGGCCCGGCCCTGCGGGTGACCCTGGAGCACTTCGCTACCGTCCCCTACGCTGCTGATTTGCAGCAGCGGTTGCGGGCCATCTCGCAACTCACCGTGGCGCTGCAGGACCTGACGGTATTGCACGCCGAGCTGGCGCGCCGGCACGCCCGCATCGTGCTGGACTGCCTCGCGGCCTGGGACGTTCTTCCGTCGGACGTGGACCTGCTGGCCAGCCACGGCCAAACCGTTTGGCACGCCCCGCGCCACCAGCACCAGCGGACCGATTTTGCCCACCACGCCACGCTGCAAATCGGCGACGGCGACCACTTGGCCGCGCTCACGGGCATCGTCACCGTGGCTGATTTCCGGCAGAAACACGTGGCCCACGGCCTGGAGGGAGCGCCGCTGGCCGGCTACAGCGATAAGCTGCTGTTCGGCAGCGCCACGGAAAATCGGCTGCTGCTCAATCTGGGGGGCATTGCCAATTTTACCTACTTGCCCGCTGCCCCCGGCCCGGGCCTGACCACGGACACCGGTCCGGGCAACACTTTGCTGGATGCCGTCACCCGCCAGCACTTTCCGGGCCGGCTCTACGACGAAGACGGCGCCCTTGCCGCCCAAGGGTCGGTGCACCCGGGGCTGCTGCAGGAGCTACTGGCGCACCCGTTCTTTTTAGCGGCTTTGCCAAAAACGACGGGGCCGGAGCTCTTCGGCCTCCAATACCTGGAGGCGGCGCAGGCCCGCACCCGCACCACTGCCCTGCCCCCGGCCGACCTGCTGGCCACGCTGGTGGAGCTGAGTGCGGCGGGCGTCGCGCAAGCCGTCCAGCAAAGCGGGACCGAAGCAGAACGGGGGGCCCTCGCCGTATACGCCAGCGGCGGCGGCAGCCACAATACTGCCCTGATGGCCGCCCTGCAGCGCCACTTGCCCGCCGCCCGCTTCGCGGCCATTGATGCGCTGGGCATTCCGGCAGATGCCAAAGAAGCGGTGCTGTTTGCCGTGCTGGCCAACGAAACCATTGCCGGCCACCCCAACCTCAGTCTCGGCAAAATCTGCCTGCCCTAGCGGCTGTTTGCGCTGGCCAGCACGGAGTAGGGACGCAAAATATTGCGTCCCTACCCCCGCCAAACAGGTTAAAAAATTAACTCAAACGGATGCTTAGCGGCTGGTTGAATTACTCTGGTCGCGCAATAAGGCACGGGGTCCTGCCCTGCCCGTTTTCGCAATTCGCTTCGGGGCGAAGATGAAGTCCTAACGCGGTTTTCAGGTTCGTGTACACCTTTCACCTCACCCCCAGCCCCTCTCCCGCGGAGAGGGGAGCCGCTCCCGACCTACGGTTGGCCCCCCTCTCCGCGGGAGAGGGGCTGGGGGTGAGGTGAAATGGAAAGCAAAACGTATACACTGACCTGAAAACGGCTATAGGTCAGTTAGTGGAACGGGCAACGACGCAGCTATTGCTGCAAACAGCCCTTCAGTAAGTGCAGGGGCACTTTTCTCACACTTTTTCGATTATTGGCAAATGTGTGAGACCGCTGCTGTTCTCACACATTTGCCGAGAATTGAAAAAGTGTGAGAAAACCTCAAATGCTCGCGCTGAGGGACATTTTTACTTCCCGCTTCGGCCAGAAGCCCATCCTGATTCGTCAGGCTCCCCCTCTTTTCGGGAGACGGGGCCAGCGGAAGTTTTGCGTTAACGACCCGGGCGCTTGCTCGTAGCCGCCTACTTCCCCCTCTTTGCCGGTACCTGGCCGGCGCGCACGCCGAAGCCCAGCACGGCCCGTGAGGCCGTGTCACGAAAGGTCACTTCCAGCAGCACGGGAGGCGTTTTCAGGCTCGAATCCGCCGCGAAGGCGAAGGCGTAGAAGAGGCGCGACGCCCCACCGTCGCCCAGCCGCATGCCCAGCTTGTACAGTTCAATGTCCTGGTGCCGCCGCTGCCCACTCCGCCACAGTGGCCGGGCGGCCGCTTCGAAGCGCCCGAGGCTCACCGAGCGGCGTACTTCCGGGGCCAGGCGCCCGTAGGCAGCGGCGTAGTCGGCCCGGAGCACTGCCCGCAGGAACTGCCCCGCGGCCTGCCCTTGGCTGGGCCGGCGGGGCGGGGGCTTCTGCGCGGGGGCTTGGGCACCGGCCCGGCCGCCGGCCATCACCCAGAACACGAGTCCAATAATCCACGCCGGCCGCCCACGCCCTAGCCACCGGACCACTAGTGCTTGCATGTCCAAAAATAAGCGGGGGCGGCCCGCCAAGCTTCAAACACGGCGGTACTGCTGCTGGCCGTGGCGCCCGAGCGGCTATGAATCGAACAGCTGGCCGACAGATTGCCGCCCGCCGCCACGCTCAGCGGCGAGCGCGACGCGCCCTGCAGGGCCAAAGCGGCCCGGGCTTGCGGCGGCACCGTGGCCACGCGCCCAATAGCCGTTGTACTGCACCACCCCGTCCGAGGTCAGGCGCACGGTCAGTGCCCCCCGGGGCCGTGGGGCCGTACAGCGTACCCGGCTGGTTGTTGGTTAGGAAAATGAGCGGTTTTTGGGGGCACCGGCACACCGGCGCCGGTCTGACGTCGGGTGCTTCGGTCGCCCCGGGTCTTACTCGGTGGTGGCGGGCACCAGCACGAACACGTCCTCGCCGGGGCGCTTCATGAGGTATTTTTCCCGCGCGAATTTTTCCAGCAAAGCCGGCGAGCTCATCAGCTCGGCCCGCTCCCGCTTCACTACCCCAATGTTGTCGAGGTAGTACTGCTTCTCGCTGCGTAGCTCCTGCCACTTGCGGTAGATGTCAAGCTGCTTGCCCAAATCGTTGGCGTCGAACACCAGCATCCACAGCAAAAACCCCATGCCCGTGAGGAAGTAGAAGCTACGCGCCACGCGCAGCACTGGGCTAATAAAAGGCGGCAGTTGCATTGGGGGTAAAGATAATGGGAACGGCCGGTTTCGCTACTGCAAAACCGGCCGTTCCAGCTCTCAAGTACGAGGGCAACTACATTTTCTTTCCCGGAAAGTAGGCCACCTCGCCCAGCTCTTCCTCAATGCGCAGCAGCTGGTTGTACTTGGCCATGCGGTCGGAGCGCGAGGCCGAGCCGGTCTTAATCTGGCCGGTGTTCAGGGCCACGGCCAGGTCGGCGATGGTGTTGTCCTCGGTCTCGCCCGAGCGGTGGCTCATAATGCTCTTGTAGCCGTTGCGGCGGCCCAGGTTCACAGCCGCGATGGTTTCGGTCAGCGTCCCAATCTGGTTCACCTTGATGAGAATGGCGTTGGCAATGCCTTCGTCGATGCCGCGCTGCAGCCGGTCCACGTTGGTCACGAACAGGTCGTCGCCCACGAGCTGGATTTTGCTGCCCAGGCTTTCGGTGTGCAGCTTCCAGCCGGCCCAGTCGTCCTCGTCCATGCCGTCCTCCAGGCTGATGATGGGGTATTTCTTCACCCAGTCAGCCCAGTAGTCCACCATTTGCGAGGAGGTCAGCTTGTCGCCGGTGCTCTTCTTGAAGTGGTACACGCCGTCCTCGTAGAACTCCGACACCGCCGCGTCCATGGCAATGAACACGTCCTCGCCCGGCCGGTAGCCGGCCGTCTCAATGGCCTGCAACACAATCTGAATGGCCTCTTCGTTGGACTTGATGTTCGGCGCAAAGCCGCCTTCGTCGCCCACGTTGGTGCTGAAGCCTTGCTTTTTCAGCACATTCTTCAAATGGTGGAAAATCTCCGTGCCCCAACGCAACGCTTCCGAGAAAGACGAAGCGCCCGTGGGCATAATCATGAATTCCTGGAAGTCAATCGAGTTGTCGGCGTGCGAGCCACCGTTCAGGATGTTCATCATGGGCACCGGCAGCGTCGTGGCGCCCACGCCGCCCACGTAGCGGTACAGCGGCATGTTGGCGTCCAGCGCCGCGGCGCGGGCAGCGGCCAGGCTCACGCCCAGGATGGCGTTGGCGCCCAGGTTGGCCTTGTTAGGGGTGCCGTCCATCTCCAGCATAATCTTGTCGAGCAGCGCCTGCTCGTACACTGAGAAGCCCACCAGCTCCTCCGCAATACGGGAGTTCACGTTGTCCACGGCCTTGAGCACGCCCTTGCCCATGTACTGGGTGCTGTCCTCGTCGCGCATCTCCACGGCCTCGTGCTTGCCGGTGCTGGCGCCGGACGGCACGGCGGCCCGGCCCATCACGCCCGAGTCCAGGGTCACATCAACTTCTACCGTGGGGTTGCCCCGGGAATCAAAAATCTGGCGGGCGTGAATTTGCGAAATGAAGCTCATAGCGGGTCGTTGTTAGCGGTTGAATGAGCTGCAAACCTACGGGAATCGGCCGGCATACGCACGATTATAACGTTAAAACAGCATCATGTAACCTCTCTCGGTGCTTCCCACTGCCCCAACTCTCATGCTTCATTTGCTCAGCACGACACCACCATGTGCTCGGCTCAAAGCAAAAAAGGGACGTACCTCACGGCGCGTCCCCTTAAATAGCAAAGCAATTAAGCCTAATTAAGCACCAGCCTCGTCAGCCTTAGCTTCCTCACGGCTCTCGCCGTCTTTAACAGTCTCGGTAGCCGTATCAGTCGGAGCCGACTGCTCCACAATTGCAGCAGGAGCCACCGCTTCGCCTTTCACTTCGGTAGCCGAAGTAGCAGTGTCGCCAGCAGCTTTCTTGCCACCACGGCTGCGCGAACGACGGGTCGTGGTCGTCTTCTCCGCAGCGGCCGATTTAGCTTCAAGCAGCGTCTCGTTGAAGTCCACTAGCTCGATGATGCACATCTCGGCGTTGTCGCCCAGACGGGTATCGCTCAGCTTCAGGATGCGGGTATAGCCCCCGGGACGGGTAGCAATTTTGCCCGAAATCGTACCGAACAGCTCCTTGATGGATTCTTTATCCTGCAAAGCGGCGAACACCATGCGGCGCGAGTGCGTCGTGTCTTCCTTCGACTTAGTCAGCAGGGGCTCGATGTACTTACGCAGGGCCTTGGCCTTCGCCACCGTGGTGGTGATGCGCTTGTAGAGGATGAGCGACGACGACATGTTCGACAACATGGCGTGGCGGTGGGCGGTAGTCCGGCCCAGGTGGTTAATCTTTCTTCCGTGTCTCATTGGACGTTTGAAAAAGTGTGCGCTTGCGGGCGGCGACCACGGCGGGCCTCAAAGGCCTCATTAGAACCGCTGCCCCTTGGGCGCACTGGTTAATGTGTTGATGAATTAATGCGCTGATGTGCTGATAAAAAGAAGATGTGCCAACACACTGGAATGTCCAGCACATCAGCACATCTTTCAATCAATCATCTAGTCCTCGTCCAAGCGATACTTGCCCAGGTCCATCCCGAACTCTAAACCACGCTCTTCCACGAGGTTTTCCAGCTCGGTCAGGCTCTTCTTGCCGAAGTTGCGGAACTTCATCATGTCGGCAATCTCCAGGGTCACCAGCTCGCCCATCGTTTTGATGTCGGCGGCCTTGAGGCAGTTTTTGGCGCGCACGCTCAGCTCCATGTCCTCCAACGGAGTCTTGAGCATTTTGCGCATCTGCATGGTTTCCTCGTCAATCGGCTCGTCTTCGGTCACGCGCGGACCTTCGAGGGTCATCGTGTTGTCCGAGAACAGCATGAAGTGCTGAATGAGGATGTTGGCGGCACCTTTCAGCGCTTCCTCCGGGTGAATCGAACCGTCGGTCTGAATCTCGATGATGAGCTTCTCGTAGTCGGTCTTTTGCTCCACGCGGGTGTTCTCGATGCTGTACTTCACGTTCTTGATGGGCGTGTAGATGGCGTCGATGGCAATCTGACCGAAGACCTGGTCGTTGGGCTTGTTCTCGTCGGCGGGCACGTAGCCGCGGCCCCGTGCTATCGTCAGCTCGAACTCCAGCTCCTTGCTCGGGTCCACGTGCGCGATGATGTGGTCGGGGTTCAGCACCTCAAAACCGCTGGCGAACTTGCCGATGTCGCCGCCCGAGAAGGTTTCCTGACCCTTCACGCGCACCGTAATCTTGTCGGCAATGGCGTCGCTCGTTTTCTTGAAGCGGACCATTTTCAGGTTCAGGATGATTTCGGACATGTCCTCAATCACCCCTTCAATGGTCGAAAACTCATGCAGCACGCTGTTCGTGCGAACCGACGTGATGGCGAAACCCTCCAGCGACGACAGCAGAATGCGACGCAGCGCATTGCCGATGGTGACGCCGTAGCCCTTCTCGAGCGGCTTAAATTCAAACGTCCCGGTGAAGTCGTCGGATTTCTCCATCACCACTTTCTCCGGCATCTGAAAAGCTAAGATTGACATATGTGGGGCGTAAAAAATTTGAAAAAAAGTTGGTGAAGTATAAGCACAAGTGCGGCCCGGCAAACTGCCGGGCCGCTACCAGTAGCGCTACTTACTTCGAATACAGTTCAACAATGAGCTGCTCGGTGATTTTCTCCGGAATCAACTCCCGGGCGGGGGCGCTGATGAACTTGCCGGCCAACTCCTTGCCGTCCCACTCCAGCCAGGAGAACTGGCGCGAGTTGCGAACCGACAGGCTCGTAGTGATGGCTTCGAGCGACTTCGACTTCTCGCGCACGGCCACGATGTCGCCGGGACGCAGATGGTACGAAGGAATATTCACCACTTCGCCGTTCACGGTGATGTGCTTGTGGCCCACCAGTTGACGGGCCGCGCGACGCGTCGAGGCGATGCCCAAACGATACACGGCATTGTCTAAGCGGGCCTCCAGCAACGCGAGCAAGTTGTCGCCGGTGATACCGGGGAGCGCTGCTGCTTTGTGGAACAGGTTTTCGAATTGCTTCTCCAACATGCCGTACATGTACTTCACCTTCTGCTTCTCCATCAGCTGGACCGCGTATTCCGACTGCTTCTTGCGGCGGCCGCGGCCGTGCTGGCCCGGAGGATAGGCTTTCTTGTTGAGCGCTTTGTCGGGGCCGAAAATCGGCTCGTTGAAGCGACGGGCAATTTTTGAGGTAGGGCCGGTATAACGTGCCATCTTAATCTAAAATCTGAAGTGAAAAACTAAACGCGACGACGCTTGGGGGGGCGGCAGCCGTTGTGCGGCAACGGCGTTACGTCGCGGATGGTGGTCACCTCAATGCCCACGTTGCCGAGGGCGCGGATGGCCGACTCACGGCCCGAACCCGGACCTTTTACGAATACTTCGGCTTTGCGCATACCCAGGTCGTGGGCCACTTTACCGCAGTCGCTCATGGCCATTTGGGCGGCGTAGGGCGTATTTTTCTTCGAACCGCGGAAGCCCATTTTGCCGGCCGAAGCCCACGAAATAACTTGACCGTTGTTGTTGGTGATGGAGATGATGATGTTGTTGAACGAGGCCCGGATGTGTACCTGGCCCACCTGCTCCACCACGACAACGCGCTTCTTGGCTTTGTCTTTTCTTTTTTGTGCCATTTGGTTATCGCAAAAAATGCGGCAGTTGTTGTTTTTAGTTGTCAGTTGCTAGTTGCCAGTTGCTAGTCGAACGAAGACGCTCATTTCACTAACAACTGGCAACTAGCAACTGACAACTAATTACGATTGACGCTGTGAATTATTTGGTTGCCTTCTTCTTGCCGGCCACCGTCTTGCGCTTGCCCTTGCGGGTACGCGAGTTGTTCTTGGTGCGCTGACCACGAACCGGCAGGCCTTTGCGGTGACGCAAGCCCCGGTAGCAACCGATGTCCATCAAACGCTTGATGTTCGTCGTCACTTCCGAGCGCAGCACGCCTTCCGTCTTGTGCTCAGCAGCAATAATGGCGCGGACGGCCCCCGACTCCTCGTCGGTCCAATCCTTCACCTTCTTATTGATGTCGACCCCAGCTTTCACTAGAATCTTCTGAGAATTGCTCCGGCCGATGCCGAAAATGTAAGTCAGGGCGATTTCGCCGCGCTTGTTGTCCGGGATATCAACCCCTGCGATACGAGCCATTGTATGTGGTTATGTGTTTGCGGACAGAAACCCGGCAACTGCTTGGAAGGCGGGAAAGTGGATAACCACCTTCTCAGTACCCAAGGTTCCGGGGTTCTAAAATGGAATTAACCCTGACGCTGCTTGAAGCGGGGGTTTTTCTTGTTTATGACGTAGAGCTTGCCATTGCGGCGGACCAGCTTGCAGTCCACGCTACGCTTTTTAACGGAGGTTTTGACTTTCATGACAAATACGATTTACTGTTTTAAAACTGAGAGTCGCTATTGTTGCTTATAGGTTTCTTCGTTGTGCCTGTTGTTGCGATTTGTTTTCAGCCAGCGAGCAAGATTCATTAGCAGTTTCAAGCCTAAAACGCTTAGGCCAATAAGGACAAAATAGAATAAAATGACTAAACCAATGTTATCGACGAAAAGCATGGCATAATCAATTGTTATACATTATCTCTATTTATAACGATACTTAATCCGGCCCTTCGACAAGTCGTAGGGAGACATTTCCAGTTTCACCTTATCGCCGGGCAGAATCTTGATGTAGTGCATCCGCATCTTGCCCGAAATGTGGGCAATCAACTGGTGGCCGTTCTCCAATTCCACGCGGAACATGGCGTTGGAAAGGGCTTCGAGGATGGTACCGTCCTGCTCAATCGAGGCTTGTTTTGCCATAAGGGCTACTGCAATGCTTTTTCTATGTATTCAAAAGACGTGAGAATCTCCGCCTTATCTTTTCTAATTACTACGGTATGCTCGAAGTGCGCCGAGGGCTTGCGGTCCTTGGTGCGGATGGTCCAGCCGTCTGCCTCCTGCACCACGTCCTTTTTGCCCAGGTTCACCATTGGCTCGATGGCCAACACCAAACCCGTCTGCAAAAGCGGCCCGGAACCCCGCTTGCCGTAATTCGGCACCTCGGGCTTCTCGTGCAGCTTCGCACCAACTCCGTGGCCAACCAACTCGCGCACCACCCCGTAGCCCAGCGGGCCCACGTGGTTCTGGATAGCGTAGCTGATGTCGCCCACGCGGTTGCCGCTCACCGCTTGTTCGATGCCCTTGTAGAGCGACGCTTTGGTTTCCCGCAGCAGCGTCAGCACTTCCGGTGCTACCTCCCCGATTGGGTAGGTGTAAGCACTATCCGAATGAAAACCATTCAGAAAAACCCCGCAGTCCACCGAAAGAATGTCGCCGCTCTTCAGCGGCTCGTCGGTGGCGAACCCGTGCACCACCACCGAATTTGGCGAGAGGCACAGGCTGTAGGGAAACTTATTGTGGCCTTTAAAAGATGGCACCCCGCCGTGGTCCCGGATGAATTCCTCCGCGCGCTTGTCGAGCTGCCGCGTCGTCACTCCTTCCTTCACCATGCCCGCGACTTCGCCGTGGGCCTTGGCCAGTACTACCGCACTGGCACGGATGAGGTCAATTTCTTCTTCGGTTTTATATTGTATGCTGCCGCTGGCCATTGCTGCTTACGAGGCTACTGAAATAGACTGGGCCGTGCGACCGCGCAGCTTCCCCGATTTCATCATGCCGTCGTAGTGCTGCATCAGCAAGTAGCTCTGCACCTGGTTCACGGTGTCCAGCACCACCCCCACCATGATAATGAGTGACGTGCCGCCGTAGAAAGCCGAGAACGGACGCGTCACTCCAAGCAGCAGCGCGATGGCCGGGAAGATGGCAATCAGCGCCAAGGCAATGGCACCCGGCAAGGTAATGCGGGTCAAAATCTCATCGATGTACTCCGAGGTGTCGCGGCCCGGCTTCACGCCGGGCACGAACCCCCCGCTCCGCTTCAGGTCATCGGCAATCTGGTTAGGATTGACGCTGATGGCCGTGTAGAAGTAGGTAAAGACGATGATGAGCAAAGCAAATGTCACGTTGTACTGCCACGACGTGTAATCCGAGAACTTCACGCCGATGTAAGTTGCCAAGTCACTCTGGTTCTGCCATACCGACGCCACAATGGCCGGCACAAACATCAGCGATTGCGCGAAGATGATGGGCATCACCCCCGCCGCGTTCACCTTGAGGGGAATAAACTGACGCTGTGCGTCGAGTTGCGTGGTGCCGCCAACTTGCTTGGCGTATTGCACCGCAATGCGGCGAACCGCCTGCGTAAGCACGATAACCGCCATAACTACGAGGAACAACACCACCATTTCCAGCAGGAAAATCAGGGACTTGTTTACGCCCTTGGCAGCCGCTTCCCCAATGATGGCACCGGGGAGGCGCGACACGATGCCAATCATGATAATCATGGAAATACCGTTACCGATGCCTTTGTCCGTGATTTTCTCACCCAGCCACATGCAGAACAACGTTCCGGCCGTGATGATAATCATGGTCGAAATGGTGAAGAACGTACCCGGGTTGATGATGGCCTCCGCGTTGATGGTGGCAATGAAACCGACCGACTGCGCGAGCACAATCGGGATGGTGAGGATGCGCGTGTACTGGTTAATCTTCTTCCGACCCGACTCTCCTTCTTTCTGGAGCTTCTGAAAGTACGGCACGGCAATCGTGAGCAACTGCAGCACGATGGAAGCCGAGATGTAGGGCATGATGCCCAGCGCAAAGATGGAGGCGTGGCTGAACGCGCCGCCGAGCAGCGTGTCCAGAATGCCGAATAGTCCCTCCGCGCCAGTCTTCAAAAGAGCAGGGTCTACGCCGGGCAGCACTACGTAAGAACCGAGGCGGTAGATGGCAATGAAAAAAAGCGTATTGAGGATTCGCGTGCGCAAATCCTCAATCGCAAAGATGTTTTTTATCGACGTGATAAACTTATTCATTGCCGAAGGTAGGCTTTAGAGCGTTACGGCTTTGCCGCCAGCTTTCTCAATGGCTTCAGCAGCCGACTTCGAGAATGCGTGGGCATGAACCTCCAGGGCAGTGGAAACTTCGCCACGACCGAGGATTTTAATTTTGGCGTTCTTCGACACCAAACCATTCGAGATGAAGTAAGCGGCATCCATGGTGGTGGCGCTGTTCTTTTCGAGCAGGGTAGCGAGCACATCGAGGTTGATGGCTTTGTACTCGACGCGGTTGATGTTGGTGAAACCAAACTTGGGCACCCGGCGCTGCAGGGGCATTTGGCCACCTTCAAAGCCGGACTTGCGCTTGTAGCCCGAACGCGACTTGGCGCCTTTGTGACCACGGGTCGACGTGCCACCGCGCGTGGAGCCTTCGCCCCGGCCAATCCGCTTCTCGTTTTTAGTCGAGCCGTAGGCGGGCGATAGATTGCTGAGATTGAGCATGACGAGTTATAGTCTTACAGTTCGGTTACTTCTAGCAGGTGCTTCACGCTGTGCACCATGCCCATAATGGACGGGTTCACTTCATGCTGCGCGGTGCTGTTCATTTTGTTCAGGCCCAGGGACTGAACGGTGCGCTTCTGACGCTCGGGGCGGTCAATGGCGCTGCGCACGAGCTTTACTTGAATTTGTGCCATGTCAATTAACCGTTAAAAACGCGGGCAAGAGAGATACCACGGGCCTGTGCGATTTGCAACGGGTCCCGCATTTTGGCCAAGGCCGCGAACGTGGCCTTTACCACGTTATGGGGGTTCGACGAGCCTTTCGACTTCGCCAACACATCCTTGATACCGGCGCTTTCGAACACGGCACGCATGGCACCGCCGGCGATTACCCCCGTACCAGCCGCGGCGGGCTGGATGAGCACGAAACCACCGCCGTAGCGGCCTTCCATGAGGTGAGGAACGGTGTGCTTATACATGGGCACTTTCACCACGTTCTTCCGGGCATCGTCAATGCCTTTGGCAATGGCGTCGGTCACTTCGTTGGCTTTGCCGAGGCCGTAACCCACGTTGCCGTTGCCGTCGCCTACCACCACAATAGCAGAGAAGCTGAAGCGGCGGCCGCCTTTCACCACCTTCGCTACGCGGTTGATGGCAACTACTTTTTCCTTGAAGTCGGAATCAGCGCCCATGCGGGAGTTGTCCTTGTTCCGGTCGCGGTCGTTGCTGCGCTGACGGTCTCCGCCAGGACGATTGTTGTCGCGTTCTTGCGCCATGATAGTTTAGAAATTGAGGCCGCCTTCGCGGGCTCCTTCAGCCAATGATTTTACGCGACCGTGGTAGAGGTAACCCGAGCGGTCGAATACCACTTTCGTGATGCCTTTCTCCTGGGCGACGGCGGCAATCTGCCGGCCTACGGCAGCGGCCAAAGCCACGCCGTTGCCACCCTCGGCGGTTACTTTTTTCGACGTAGCCGCGGCCAAGGTGTGGCCGGTGGTGTCGTCGATAATCTGAGCGTAGATGCCCGTATTGCTACGGAACACCGACAACCGGGGCCGCTCGGACGTGCCAGCCACCTTGGTGCGGATGATGCGCTGAATCCGCTTGCGGCGAGTTGCTTTATCAAAAGCCATGATGCGAATTTATTTAGAGGCCGTTTTACCAGCTTTGCGACGGATGATTTCGCCCACGAAACGCACGCCCTTGCCTTTGTAAGGCTCGACTTTACGCAACGAACGAATTTTAGCGGCCACCTGGCCCAGCAACTGATTGTCGATGCTGTTGAGCGTGACAATCGGATTCTTGCCTTTCTCGGTAACGGCCGTGGCGGTTACTTCCTTCGGCAGGGCGATGAACACGTTGTGCGAGTAACCCAGGGCCAGCTCCAGCGTGGTGCCGGCCAGCGAGGCCTTGTAGCCCACGCCTACCAGCTCCAGCTTCTTCTCGAAGCCTTTGCTGACGCCTTCTACCATATTGTTGATGAGCGAGCGGTACAGGCCGTGCATGGCCTTGTGGCGCTTTTGCTCGGTGGGGCGGGTAACGGTGAGGGTACCGTCTTCGATGGCAACGTTGATGTCGCGGTCCACTTGCGTGGTTAGCGTGCCCTTGGGGCCTTTCACCGTTACCACGTTGTCTTTCTCAACCGAAATAGCGACCCCGGCAGGGACGGAAATCGGGAGTTTACCAATACGTGACATAATTGAGTTAGCTAAAGCGGTTCCGGACTAGTACACGTAGCACAGCACCTCGCCGCCCACGTTCTCGGTTTTGCACTCTTTCTCCGTCATCACGCCTTTCGAAGTCGAGATGATGGCGACACCCAGGCCGCTGAGCACGCGGGGCAGGTTGTCGGCAGCCACATACTGCCGCAGGCCGGGCGTCGAAACGCGCTGCAGCTTGGTAATGGCGGGCGCCTTGGTGGTCGGGTTGTACTTCAGGGCAATTTTGATGGTGCCCTGCACCGAAGAATCATCAAAGCGGTACGACTGAATGTAGCCCTTGTGGTAGAGCACCTTCGTGATTTCCTTTTTGATGTTGCTGGCCGGGATTTCCACCACCCGGTGGTTCGCCTTGATGGCGTTGCGCACCCGGGTCAGGTAGTCGGCAATGGGGTCGGTATTCATTGAGAGTTAGCTACGTCCGCTTTTTTCGGAGCGCAAAGATAAGAAAATTTCGTCGGGTGCCCAACGGGACCAACGAAATTTCGGTTAAGACTACTTGGCACGCCCGGCGACGGTGCAGCCAATGGTTTCTTTTGGCAACCTGCCAAATGGTTTGGGGCCTTCCCCAGCTTTTGGGAGTGCAAAGGTAGCAGGCTTCCAGAGCTTTTGCAAGCGGCGGGCCGAAGTTTCCTTGACAGTGGCCCCGGCCGGCGGCCTTGGGAGCGGTTGGCCCGCCGGCTGCCGTTAAACCAGAAACCCCAGCCGCGGACACGACTGAGGTTTTACATGGGTCTATGCCCTGGTTTTATTCCATAATCAAACTCAGTGGGTTCCTACGCTTTCTCCGGCAGCAGCGTGGCGTCGGGGTAATTGCCGAGCACGGGCTGGCCGGCGGGGCCGTTGGTTACGGCCTCAACCAGCAGCTTGCCGCCCACAAAGGCCCCTTTCCAGGATTCGCCCAGGCCGCCGAATACTTCCTCGCGGTCGCCGCGCGAGCGCAGCTTGTTGATGCCGACTTTAAAGGAGCGGATTTCGCGGGCCGTGCGCTGGGCCAACTGCTCGTCGTCGGAGGCGATGGCGGCCACCAGGGCACCGTTGGAGATGTTCATCTCCCCTACCAGCTCCTCCATGCGGTCGACCAGCACGATACTGTCGATGGGGCCGAAGGGCTCCTTGAAGTACAGCTCGCTCTGGCGGGGCAGGTTCACTAGGGCGCGGGGCATGACGTAGGCCGAGCGGTCCTGGCCGGGCAGGAAGAGGCCGTCGTCGAACTTGCCTTCGTAGATGGGCGTGGCGCCGGTTTTGAGGGCGTCGGCGTAGAGGCGGTCGAGGTCCTGGGCCTGGGCGGCGTTGATGACGGGGCCGAAGGCCAGCTCCGGCAGCTTGTCGTCGGCGTGGTCCACCAGCGTGGGGTTGCCCACCTTCAAGCCGCGCAGGGCCTCGGTGTACGTTTCCAGGAACTGCGGGAACAGGCGGCGCTCCACCACGAAGCGCACGTAGGCCGTGCAGCGCTGCTTGCCGTAGTCGTAGCCCTTTTTGAGCTGGTCGGCCAGGGTGTTCCAGTCGCTGTAGTTCCAGATGCCGTAGGCGTTCACGCCCTCCATCTCCAGCATGTAACGCTTGTCGGTGGTGGAGAGGGCGTCGGCGATGTTGCGGGCGTTTTTGCGGCCGCCCACGAAGCTCAGGCAGTCGATGGCGGCGTGCTTCACCAGCGCGTCGCTCAGCTCGCCGCCGGCGCCGCTCACCAGCGTCACGGGCAGGCCGGCCCGGCGCGCCAGGGCAAAGGCCAGGCTCAGGGAGACGAAGCCGCCGTCGGTGGGCGTTTTGGCGATGACGGCGTTGCCGCACAGGGCCTGCACCAGCACGGCGTGCAGCAGCACCGACATGGGGTAGTTCCAGGAGGCAATGTTGCTCACCAGCCCCAGCGGCGTGCGCCGGCCCAGCATCGCGTCGAGGTTGTCGACGTACCACTGGGCGCCGTCCACGGCCCGGTCGATGTCGGTGAAGCCGAGCTTGTAGGTTTTGCCAATTTCCCACATCAGCAGCTTGCCGATGAGCTCGACCTGGGGCCGGAGCAGGTCGAGGGCGGCCTGAACTTTGGCGCGCCGCTCGGCGGGGTCGGTGGCGGCCCAGGCGGGGGCTTCCTGCTTGGCGGCCACCACGGCGCGGATGGCCGTGTCGTGGTTCAGCATGGGCAAGCTGCCCAACAGAGTGCCATCGATGGGCGAGCGGAAGGCGCGGGGCTGGCCGGGCTCCTGCCAGCGGCCTTCCATCAGGTTAAAAAACCCGCCCTCGGGCGTGAAGATTTCCGGGGCTAGCTGCTTCACCTGGGCCAGCAGCGCGGCGTATTCAACCTGGGGCGAAATGATTTTGGGCATGGGGGGTACTGGTTTGCAAGAGGTGAAGCGGGGCGGAAAGAATACAGCATCAAGCTCAAGCTTACTGAATTGTTTACCAGCGGCTCAGAGCGGGGCGCGCCCGGCCCGCGCCGCCAACGGAGGCGGGCCCAAAGCTGGCGCCAAACCGCCCCCGGGCCGGGCCCCTACGGCCCCGCTTTTCCTGCTACCTTGGCCACCGGGGGCAACCCTGCCCCTCACAGTTCCCTTTCTCTTTATGGCCAAGCTCCCAAGCAAGCTCTTCAGCAGCAAATTCCGCAACTGGCTGCTCTACCTCGTCGTGTCGCGGCAAAACCTCAAGTCCATCGCCGGCTACACCCTGCAGGCCCTGCGGCAGGACGGCGAGCGGTTCCAGGCGCAACTCGACCGGCTCCAGCCGCTCTACGACGGCTTCGACACCGGCCTGACCATTCAGGCCGGGGCCAGCGCCGGGCGCGGCTCGCAAACTCTGCAAGCCGACACCGTCTTCGACCTCATCAAGCTGTTCATGCGCCGGGCCTACCGCAAGCACTTTGCCGCGCTGGAGGAAGACAACCCCGCGCTGTTCAAGGAATTCTTCCCGGCCGGCCGCAGCGAATACTCCGGCGCCTCGCGCCAGGGCATGGGCACGACCTTCCCCCGCTTCGTGGCCACGCTGGGCGAGCGCCAGGCCGAGGTGCCCGACGGGGCGGCCCTGCTCGCCGCCGCCCAGCCCCTGGCGGAGCAGTACGCCCGGGCCCGCGAGGCGCAGGACGCCCGCAAGAAGCAGGTGAAGTCGGCCAGCGCCGACCTCAACGCCGACGAAACCGACCTGCTGGTGGAGCTTTTCGGCGCCTACGCCGCCCTGCTGGCCTTCTACTACAAAACCCCGGAGCGCGTCGAAACCTACTTCGACTTCTCGCTGCTGCCCCACCCGCCGCGCCCAGATGCCGACGCCACCCCCGCTCCCGCCCCGGGCCCCGCGGGGGCTTAGGTTTTTCTGTGGGTGCCCGTAAAACGTTTTTCAGAGCCCCTCATTTTTCCGTGGGTGCCCGTAGAGCGTTTTACGGGCACCTATATTTTTCTGGGAGGGTCCGTAAAAGGGTTTTCAGGCACCCACGGAAAAATGTGGGTGCCTGAAAAACGGCTGGCGGGCACCTGGCGAAACTTCGAGTGGTGAAAGCCAGGCAGGGGCGACTCGTGCCGCCACTACCCCCACGCTAGGCTCCCACGTAGCGGGTCAGCGCCTCCCCAATTAGCTGGTTAAGGCTAATGTTGCGCTGCTTGGAGAGTATGGCCGCCTTGCGGTGCAGTTCAGTATTGACGCGCACGTTGAAGGTGCCGGTGTAAGGCTTATCAGGCTTCTTCCCCACCTGCACGCAGGTTTCCAAGTAGCTTTCCACCGCTCCCTCGAAAGCCGCCTTGACTTCTTTAGCCGTCTCACCCTCGTAGGTCACCAGGTCCACGATGGCCTCAATCTTCCCATAGAAGATTTCAGATTCCGGGCTGTATTTTACGATGCTGAAATAGCCTTTATGGGTGAGTACGTTGTCCATTGCGAGTTGCCTTTGACGCCGGGCCGGCTGGTTATTATTCAATGAATTGACTAGCCCCTGCTGGGGTCCACTGCGGGTTGACAGATGTTCAGCTTTTCAATAATCAAGTTCAATTGGTAGGGCTTTAGAATGTTGCCCGGGTGAGGCTGGTGCAAATCCAGCACCTCCTGGCTGGTTTCGTTGTAGAACTTGCGCCGGCTGCCACCCGTCTTGCCGCCCTTTAGCGGTACGAAACCATAAGCAGCCAACAGCCTCTCCAGCTCTTCCCACGTGAAGTCCTTCGGCCGCTTGCAAATCCTGTCGGTCAGTTTATCACGTCTACTCATCTCGTAGCTTCAGTAAGCGCAACGCCTGCACCCGTTTTTTAGTTACTCAAAGCTACCGTCTTTTCCCTTACCGTCTTCACAGAGACTCACTCACAAGCCCGCTAACAGATATCTGCTTTTTTCTACCGCCCCGCCATCCGCCCGGCCGGCATCGGGAGAAACTTGGCGTAGTAGAAGGCCCGGCAGGTGCTCCGTCAAAACGCAACCGGGGTTGCTGCTGCGGGGAGCAACCCCGGGTGCGTTTTGTCTATTCCGGCCCCGGTCCACCAGTAGGGGCATCTTGCCCGTAGGCCACAACGCCAGGTATGCCGCGCGCTCTGCGGTGTCACTCAGATCGAGCAGCCGCTTGTCGATCTCGATGGCCAGCACATCGGCCACACAGGCCGGGGGTTTGGATTCGCTGGACAGGTAGACAAAACGCTGCGGGTAGGCGGCCTCACCCGGCCAGTCCACCAGCACACCCATGGTTTGGGCTTTCAGGGCTTCGCCATCGGTGTCCAGC
>NZ_JANNOD010000026.1:0-10240 GCF_031398885.1 Hymenobacter sp. | reverse complement strand
GTGTGGTAGTGACTCAATCGTTCAACGAAGCACGCGAGATGCTGCGCTGCGCTCTGCATGACGTTCCTTCTTCCCCCATTCCCTCCTTCCCTCCTCCCCCATTTCTCCCCTACCGTACTTTTGCCCCATGCCCAGCCCCCTGACCGCCCTTTCGCCCCTCGACGGGCGCTACGCCCGCGCCACCGCGCCCCTCGCCGCCCGCTTCTCCGAAATGGCCCTGATGCGCTACCGCGTGCTGGTCGAAGTCGAGTATTTCATTGCCCTGGCCGAGTTGCCGCTGCCTCAGCTGCAAGGCGTGGCCGCCGAGTCTTTCCCCGCCCTGCGCAAGCTCTACGAAGGGTTTTCTGAGGCCGACGCCGAGGCCATCAAGGCCCACGAAGCCGTGACCAACCACGACGTGAAAGCCGTGGAATACTGGCTGCGCGACCGGTTCGCGGCCCTCGGCATGGGGGCGTTTGTCGAGTTCATCCACTTCGGCCTCACCTCGCAGGATATCAACAACACGGCCATTCCGCTCAGCCTGCGCGACGCGCTGACGGGCACGCTACTACCGGCCTACGCCGAGGTGCGCAACCAGCTGGCCGCCCGTGCCCGGGAGTGGGCCGCCGTGCCCATGCTGGCCCGCACCCACGGCCAGCCGGCCTCTCCCACCCGCCTGGGCAAGGAAATTGAGGTGTTCGTGGCCCGGCTCGACGCCCAGGTGGCGCTGCTGGCCCAGGTGCCGTTCGCGGCCAAGTTCGGCGGGGCCACCGGCAACTTCAACGCCCACTTCGTGGCCTACCCGCGGGTGGACTGGCACGCCTTCGCCACCGCCTTTGTCAACGACCGGCTGGGCCTCGCCCGTTCCTTCCCCACCACCCAGATTGAGCACTACGACCACCTGGCGGCCCACTGCGACGGTCTCAAGCGCCTCAACACCATCCTGCTCGACCTGGCCCGCGACGTGTGGCAGTACATCTCGCTTGGCTACTTCCGGCAAACCATCAAGGCCGGCGAAGTGGGCTCTTCGGCCATGCCCCACAAGGTGAACCCCATCGACTTCGAAAACGCCGAGGGCAACCTGGGCGTGGCCAACGCCCTGCTCGAACACTTCGCCGCCAAGCTGCCCATCTCCCGCCTCCAGCGCGACCTCACCGACTCCACCGTATTGCGCAACCTGGGCGTGCCCCTCGGCCACGTCCTCATCGCCCTCGGCGCCCTGCAGCGCGGCCTGGGCAAGCTGGCCCTCGACGAGTCGGCGCTGCACCGCGACCTGGAAGCCAACTGGGCCGTGGTGGCCGAGGGCATCCAGACCATCCTCCGCCGCGAAGCCTACCCCGACCCCTACAACGCCCTCAAGACCCTCACCCGCACCGGCGAAGCCATTTCCGCCGCCAGCATCCGCGCATTCATCGACGGCCTGGACGTGAGCGAAGCGGTGAAGGAAGAGCTGCGCGGAATCACACCGCATAGCTACGTAGGGCGGTAGAGCGCAGTCGCGCTGGTGGTCGAGTGTTCTTTTTTGGGGCAGTTTGCGCGAGTTATAAGCGCAGAGGCACCTTTTAACCCCCTAGCTCTCCGTTTTTAACGCTATCCTGGAACGTACACTGACCCTCATCTCACTGTGCGTGGCCCGGGATTTTTTCGTCCTTATTCACCCCGCCTCCTCCCAGCAGCCGCCCGATTTCGGTGGCCTCAAACGTCAGCACGGCCAGCCGCAGCGCGAGCATTGCCGCGGCGTTGCCTTCGGTGCGCACCGTGGCGGCGGCCCGGCGCTCCCAGATGGTGAACCGGACCTGGGCCAGCTCGTCAGTGGCCGGGAAAGTGGTTCGTAAGCCCGGCATGGCTTGCTGCCGCAGCCGGGCCTGGGCCAGTCGGGTCTGGCTACGGGCGAGTTGTTGGCCTAGCGCCTGGGCTTGTAGCTCCAGGCTCCGCCGGCGCAGGTCGAGGCCTTCCCGCTCATCGTCCGAGAACGCCGGGGCCAGGGTGGAGCCGTCGGCGGGCTCAGCGGGCAAGGCGTCGAGCAGCCACTGTAGGCGCTTCCAGGCCTCAAATGGCAGCGTCCGACCGGGCCGCTCACTCATGCTCAGCACCGTGCGCGTCACGTCCAGCAGGTCGGCCACCTCCTGTTGGGTGAAGCCGAAATGCGCCTGGATGCGCTGCAATAAGGTATGATGCGCCCGCAGGCCGCGGTGGTGAGAGAACTTGCGCATGAGCAGAGTACTGATAAAGTGTGTAGTGGCCGATGTGGCAATTTTTTATGCCACACACAAAGTTGCCACACTGAACGTGGCAACTTTGTGTGTGGCATAAAAAATTGCCACGCGATAACTTGCCACATCCTGGCGCGAGCTTGGGTCGGCTAATAGCAGACCGCTCGCCGAGACCTCGCGCCAGCAACACTGCCCCGCGCCGCACATAGCAAAGCGGGAATACTAATTTTTATAGAACATTCCCGTCCCAATCTTCCCCTACCTTTGCCAACGTCCAGGCGTGTGCTTGGCCTTAAACCCTTTTTTCTGTATGCTGCTCCGCTTCCGTTATTTTCGCACACTCGCGGCTCTGGCCGCCATTACCTCGTTGGGCGCCTGCTCCAAAGATGACCCCAAGCCCAACCCCACCGATGCCGTTGGCATGAGCTGGACCGTGGACGGCACCAACGTGACGGCCAACACCGCAGTGGCTCAAGCATCGGGCAACGATGTTATTATCGGGGGTGCTACCAGTGCCACTGGCGGCGTCTTTCTTGAAGTGCCCAAAACCGCGGGTACGTACACCCTCACCAGCATGAGTGCCCAATCGGCTAGCTACGTCGTGACTCCTACCCAGGGGGCAAGTAAAATTTATGATTCTACTTCCGGCAGCATCGTGGTGAGCAGCGTGTCAGCCACGAACATCATCGGCACCTTTACCTTCACCGGTACAGAATCGGGAGGCACTGCCACGAAGACGCTGACAAACGGCAAGTTCAACGTCAAGCTGTAAGCTACAACAGGTATTTCGCTTGACTGCCGCCGTTGCCCGTCCGGGTAGCGGCGGCTTTTTGTTGGGCGGCGCTGCCTGTTACTTTTACCGGCTCATCCGCCCCGCCGCCCTTGCCTTCTTTCTCCGACCTCTCCCTGCGCCCCGACTGCCGCCACTTTCGCGGCGACCTGCCCTGCCGGCCCAACAAAACCGACGGCTACGTGTGCGCCACTTGCCCGGTGTACACACCCGTTACCCAGCGCATCCTCATCATCAAGCTCGGGGCCATTGGCGACGTCATTCGGACCACGCCGCTGCTGCGGCGGCTGCGCGCCGAGCGGCCCGGCTGCGCCATCACCTGGCTTACGCTCACGCCCGCCATCCTGCCCCAGGCCGAGATTGAGGAGATTTTGAAGTTCGACTTTGCCAGCGCGTTGCAGCTTCAGGCCCGGGAGTTCGACGTGGTTATCAACCTCGACAAGGAAAAAGAGGCCTGCGCCCTGCTGAATACAATTCAGGCCAAAGAGAAATTTGGCTACGCCCTGCGCCCCCACGACGGCGTGGCCTGGCCCGTGAATGCGCTGGCCGAGCACAAATTCCTCACCGGCGTGTTCGACCAAATCAGCCAGGCCAACACCAAGCCCTACGTGCAGGAAATTTTCGAACTGTGCGGGTTTGATTTTCGGGGTGAGGAGTACGTGTTCGACACCCACGAAGACCAGGGCTACGACTGGGGCCACCTCCCGCCCGCCGGGGCCCGCGTCGGCCTCAACACCGGCTGCGGCGACCGGTGGACCACCCGCCTCTGGAGCGACGAGAAGTGGATAACCCTCATCGAAAGCCTGCAAATGGCCGGCTACATGCCCGTGCTGCTCGGCGGCGAAGCCGAAGCCGCCCGCAACCAGGACTTGCACGCCGCCACGGGCGCGGCCTACCCGGGCACTTTCCCCCTGCCCCGGTTCATCAACCTGATGCACCAAATGGACGCCGTGGTGACGCAGGTGACCATGGCCATGCACATCAGCATTGCCCTGCGCAAGCCCACCGTGCTGATGAACAACATCTTTAACCCCCACGAATTCGACCTCTACGGCCGCGGCCGGCTCGTGCAGCCCGACAAGGACTGCGTGTGCTTCTACCGCGGCACCTGCCGGCTGGGCACCAGCTGCATGGAAGACCTGCCCGCCGAAAAGGTGCTGGCCGCCGTGCGCGCCAGCCTGCCGCTAGGGTAGCTGCGCCGCGACTCTGGCCATGCCCTCGGCAGTGAAAGAGTCCACGGCCCGGCGCCAGAGGCTTTCCAAGCCCAGCAGGCGGTGGCGTTTGCCGGTGTAGCGGGCCGTCAGGGTGGCTATCAGCCAGGTTTCGTCCCAGCCCGCCCACTCACCGGCCACGCTGAGCAGGTTCGCCCACAGCACCGGGGCCACTTCATCGTAATTCATTTGCCGGATTTCGGGCCACCCAAAGCCGCTGGCCGCGCACACGGCGGCCATGCGCCGGTAGTCTTCCTCCTGCAATTCCACGTCCAGGTACAGCTCGGCAAGCACCGCCCACACCGGGTGCCGCCGCGGGGCATCGGGCACGGGCGGCCGGGGCTTCACCGGCCCGCCACCTCTTTGAGCGCGGCCACCATGGCCGGCCACGAAAACTTGGTTTTCTCGGCCCGCACCCCCGCCGTGAACGCCGCCTCCCGCTGGTTGGCGTAAAAGTCCACCACCGCGTCGGCAATGGCCTGGGCGGTTGGCGGCACCACGTAGCCCACCACGCCGTCCGGTATTAGCTCGGCCAGCCCGCCCACGTCTGTCACCAGCATGGGCCGCTCAAAATGATAAGCTATTTGCGACACGCCGCTCTGCGTGGCGTTTTTGTAGGGCTGGACAATCAGGTCGGCGGCGCAGAAATAGTCCACCACCTTTTCATTGGGAATAAAATCCGTCGCCCGCACAATCCGGTCTTCCAATTGATGGCGTCGGATTAATTCCTCATACGGCGCGGCATCTTCGTAAAATTCACCCGCAATAATTAGCTTAATGGGCAATTCGGCCAGGCGTTTATCCGCCAGGGCTTCCAGCATAATATCCAGCCCTTTGTACGCCCGAATAAACCCAAAAAACAGCAAATACCCCGTCGTATCCGGCAGCCCCAGCGCAGCCCGCGCCACCGACTTAGGCTTAATCGACCCGAAATTGTCGTACAGCGGATGCGGCCGGTACAGCGCTGGCTTTCGTCCGAACCCCAGCCGCCGCAAGTCGCCCAGTACGCTGCGGCTCATGGCCACGAATCCGTCGCAGGCGCTGAGAAAGTAGCGCGTCAGCGGCCCGTCGCCCGGCCGTTTCTCGTGCGGAATCACGTTGTCGGTGATGGCCACCACGCGGGTGTGGCCGTTGCCCCGCACCAGCCGCGCCACCGTGCCCAGCGCCGGCCCCATAAACGGCAGCCAGAAGCGAAACACCACCACATCGGGCCGCTCGGCCCGGAGCCGCTGCCCCACCCTGAGCCAGGAAAGCGGATTCACGGAATTCAGGCTCACCTCAATGGCTACGTCTGCCGGGGGGGCTTCGGTGCTGAACTGCGTTTGACCGGGAAACAGAAAATCCGGATACTGCAGCGAAAACGTCACGATGCGCACTTCGTCCCCAGCCTCGGCAAACGCCCGCGCCAGCCGCTCATTGTACGTGGCCAGCCCGCCCCGCAATGGGTAGGCCGGCCCGATTATCACGACCCGCATGAAATCAATTAAAAATTAAGAGTTATAAATTAAAAATGGCACGGTGTAATTCCCTCTGGCAATATATTTTTAATTCTTAATTTTTAATTGATTTTCTCTCGCACTAAATAGTCGTTTCGCCGCGGGCCGTTCAGTTGCACCATTTCCGCCAGAAAACCGGACAGGAAAAGCATTACCCCTATAATTACCGCCGTTAGTGCGAGGAAGAACAAGGGCTGGTCCGTCACGTTGCGGGCGCGTAGGTTATGCAGCGAGAGCCACACTTTTTCGCCCACTACCCACAGCGTCAGCAACATGCCAATCAGGAACGACAACGTTCCCAACGTCCCAAAAAAGTGCATCGGCCGCCGCCGGAACCGGCTCACGAACGTAATGCTGGCCAAATCCAGGAAGCCGTAGACGAACCGCTCCAGCCCAAACTTGGTCACGCCGTACTTGCGCTCCTGGTGCTGCACCACCTTTTCCCCAATCTTGCGGAAGCCGTTCCACTTCGCAATGACCGGAATGTAGCGGTGCATCTCGCCGTACACCTCGATGCTTTTCACCACCCGCTGGTCGTAGGCCTTCAGTCCACAATTAAAATCGTGCAGCTGAATGCCCGAAATCCAGCGCGTGGCGCCGTTGAACAGCTTGGTCGGGATGGTTTTGGATAGCGGGTCGAACCGCTTCTGCTTCCACCCGCTCACCAAGTCAAATTTGTCTTCCGTAATCATCCGGTACAGTTCCGGCAATTCCTCGGGCGAATCCTGCAAGTCGGCGTCCATGGTGCACACCACGCGGCCGCGCGCCGCCTCAAAGCCCACGTTCAACGCCGCCGATTTGCCGTAGTTCCGGTTGAAACGGATGCCGCGCAGTGTCGCGTCCTCGCCCGCCAATGCTTCGATAACGGCCCAGGAGTCGTCCGTCGAGCCGTCGTCAATCAGCAGCACTTCGTAGGAAAGACCCTTTGCTTCCAAGACCCGGGCAATCCAGCGCGTCAACTCGGGCAACGATTCTGCTTCGTTGAGCAGCGGAATAACGATGGATAATTCCACCGGGAATGTTGCGGCTATTTTATTCAAACTCGGGTTTTGAATGCTTGGTAAAGGCCGACACCACCAGCGCAAACAGGAATCCAAGCAGCAAAGACCCTACGACCCCAAACACCACCAGCCAGCCCCCGGAGCTAAATTTTTGCGCCATGTTCACGGCCGCGTCGATTTGCTCGTCCGTCATCTGCCCCTGCTCTTCCATCTTGGTCCGCGTTATTTCCATGGCGCGGCCCATGTATTGCGGGTCCACAAAAGTCATGTACACGTAGCTGAAAGCGGTGGACAGCACACCCGAAATCCCGCTCATGACGGTTCCGATGGCCAGCCCTTCGGAGTAGTTCATAAAGCCGCCCTGGGCCTGCTTGTAGGCGTTGTGGGCCAGCACCATGGCCCCAATCAGAATAACCAGCGCCAGCCACCGCACCGGCGACTGGTCGGATTGAGTCACGTACAAGACGAAGGAAAATAGTATGCTGACCAGGCCCGTTAGCAGGCCGTAACGCAGCCCCACCGAAGTGGTCGACACAGCAGTAGCGTTTGTTTCCATGGGAATTTAAGTGAAGTGAGCCGAAAGTAAACGAATTTATTCCCGCAGAAATATTCCGGCGGGCAAGGCGAGCACCAATCCTAGCAGCAGAACCTGGGTGAAATTACTAATTGCCATGTTTCCAACCGTGATGTTCCGCGCGTTATTTAATTGCTGCCGCCGCTGCTGGTCGTTGAGCCCCACTTTCGGATTTTCCCGCTGCTGAGCCCGTACTATCTCCAGCACTTCGGCCCGGTTGCGGGCCAGGGCAGCTTCGCCGGCCCCGCGTGCCAACCCCAACACGCCCCCCGCCGAAATCACGGCGGCCGTGAGCACCGTCAGGCCACCCACGCCCAAGGAACGCCCCAGACCCGGTTTCGCCGGTTTCAACTGCCGCCGCAATTGCCATTGGCTCGCCACGGCTGTCAGTGGCACCAGCAACTGCGCCAGTATCTGCTTGGGGCCGAATCCATTGCTGCCCGTCAGGTGCAGCCCCACCATCCACACCACGCACGCCAGCCCCACGCCAGCCCCGAAACGCAGCCCCAGTCGCCTCGCCAACCCCGCGCCCGAATCCAGGGTGGAGGTGCTCGGTTCGGTGGAGGAAATAGCCATGGGTAGCCAGTTAAAGCGGCAAGATACGTCCTGCGCCCGCTTCAATCGAGAGCTTTGACAGCCTATGCGGCGCGGTTCACTTCGGGGGGGCGGTTTCCGTAACGCAGCAGCAGTGCTTCCGCAAGCAGGCAAGCCAAGGCCACGGCCAAACAATAGCGCCACAGCGGCTGCTCCGTTCGTCCGGCCTGGAACTTTGCCAAGGCCACTCCGTCCGCATCACCTTCCAGCACCCGAATGTTGGGTCGGTTCGGCCCTATTAATTGCCGCAGTTCAGCGGCCGAATACGCTGCGAGCTCCGATTCCCGCTTGTCCTGATTAAATGCCACCGTAGTAAGCAACTGGCCGCGCCGTTGTACCTGGTAAAATCCGGGCGCATTCATTCCCACGGGCACTTCCAATCGTACATCCTGGCCCAGCACCCTTTGCGCCGGAATCAGCGTCACGCTGTCTTTTACAAAGCGAAAACTTGCCTCGTTCCGGTCTGCTGATTCTGCGGCCTTGGTCTCACTCGGCAGCCGCAGTGCAACCGTGCCCTGAGTCAATCGGTAAGCCGGCAGTTGTTCGTCGCGGTAGCTCAGCATAGCCATCCGGTACAGTACCGGCACAAATAACGCGTGCCTTGTAAAGTCCGAGTACCCCGCAGTAAAAGGCGCCGAAAAAACATAGACCTTACCCGGCCCGCTCGTAAACTCCGCCAAATAACTTTCTCCATCCTTCAAGCGAAGAATGTCCGTACCCGTCCGCGACCACCGCAGCACCGGGGCTGCCCGCGGCATGGTTACCCCGCGTTGCTGTACCCCAAACACGTTTCGAAAAAAAGGCTCCTGAGGGCTGGGCATTGCCACTTCGCGCAGTTCAGGAGCGGCAGATTTGGCTTCCCATTGCACCGCCCCCAGCCCCAACTCCCAGAAAAGCTGCTCATACGAACTGTGACCAGCAACGGCAGCTGCGGGCACTACCACCACGCTGCCACCCCGCGCCACCACCGCCCGCAACGCGTTTCGCATCCCGGCTTCCAGCTCACTCACTTCGTGCACCACCACCAAGCTGGCTTGCCGCATGGCGTTGTAGTCCACCTGCTGCGGCTTTGCGAACGAATACGTAAAAAGTGGCTCATTCGCGTACAGGCGTTGCGCCACCGGCTCGGGCCCCACCTCCAACACCCGGATGGCCTTCGCGGGTTGCATGGTGAAATAGAACGTATTGTCAAAGCGAACCGGATTATCTTCCGTCACCACGCGGCCCAACGCCAAAGCTCCGTCATTCAGTTGCAGTTGCACCACAGAAGTCACGGCCTGTCTTGGCTCCACCGCCACGCGAAAGGCTGCCACCTGCTGAGCCCCTAAGAACACCTTAACTGGGCAATTTTTCAGTGGTAAGGTTCCCCCGTTTCGCAAACGGATGCGCAACCCCACATTTATCCGAACGCGCACGAATGCGTCATCCAGCCACACGCTGTCCACATACGCATTACCAGACCCAGTCCCCACAACAGGGGCTAAAATTATTGCGCGCCTTTTACCCAGTTGCTCTGCTTGCGCAGCACTAAACTCGTTTTTCTGGAAGTCCGAAAATAAATACACCGACTTCGCATCAGCGCCGCGTCTACCTATCGAACTATTAATTGATAGCAATGAAGGCTGGACCGAAAGCTTTAATGCGTTTAACTTTTCCTGGTAGTTCCCCACTCTATTTAATTCACTGCCAGTGTTCAGTAATTGCAACTGCTCTCCACCTGAGCCCAATTCTCCTAATCTCCCCGCTTGTACAACTGCTTCTTCTAATAGTGATTTTTGCGCAACACTTGGTTGCTGCATACTAAATGAATTGTCTACCACTACTCCCACACTGTTGGCTCCAAGTGATTCTTTATCATCCGCTGCACGAATGAAAGGCTGACCAAAAGCAAGTACAAGAGCCGCAATGGCTAAAACCCGTAGGAGCAGAATAGCAAGGTTTTTTAGATTGCGCTGACGCTTAGTTACCAGTTCAAACTCTCGAATGAAAGAAGTATTGGTAAACAATAAGCGTTGTGGTCGACGCAACTGTAATAAATGTATGACAATAGGCGCGCCTACTGCCAATAGGCCGACCAAAAACCAAGGATACACGAATTGCATGTTATTGTACTGAGCAATTTATTTACTATTTTAGAGAATATTTATAACTAAAGAATATTTATAACTAACTACAGCAAGTTGCTATCATTTTGTTCAACGCCTTTCGAGTCACGGTCTAAGCGCCGCGGGGGGTCGGGGCGGGGGGTGGTAACGCACAACGCCCCGGCGGCTGGGGGCAGCGGCGGGGGCGTTGGGGAAACAAGGTTGGCGGCGACCGACTCTCCCACCGGTGAAGGCAGTACCATGGGCGCACCGGGGCTTAACGGCTCTGTTCGGAATG
>NZ_JANNOD010000019.1:0-15594 GCF_031398885.1 Hymenobacter sp. | reverse complement strand
GTTGCAGACGCGCGCCAGCGGGGGGAGCGGAAGGGAGGAAGCCGTGCGCAGCCCAGCACCGACCTTTGTGGCACTCATGCCCGTTGCCAATCCCTCCCGCCCCTACTCCCTCGGCTTCTGGCTGAGAATTATTTGAATTGGGCTGAATCGTCTTAAAGGCACATTTCTGGAAAAAGGTGGCAAAAAGGGTGGCAGATACAAAAAGGCCCCGGCTCAACAGCCGGGGCCTTTTTGTTTGCATAACGAGATACGCCGACTAGCGATAATTATAGCCTTTGCGGGGGCGGCCGGGGTCGGGACGCGCGGGTCGCCTGGGTTCCATTGCCTTGGGCACCGTGCTGGCCCGGACAACTGAATCGCCGGAACTGGGCGGGGCCACCACCTCGCTCACGGGGTAGCGCTTCCCCGCTCCGGGGGCGGGGGTTGGCAGCTGAGCGGCCGTGGGGACGGGCGCGGCGGTGATGGGTGCTTCGCTGGCCACCGAAGCGGCCTGGGCGGTGAGCGGGAAGCTGGGCGTGGCCACCAGGGCGTGCTCCGGCTTGGGGACCATGCGGTCGGGGGGCGGGGGGGCCTGGGCGTGCGCCGTGACCAGGCCGATGCTCAACAAGAGCATCGCAAGTAGTTTCCTCATGCGTTGGGCAATTAGGTTTGGGTTGGAAAAAATTGAGCCCAAAGATTTGCCGCCGCCGGCACCGAGAAAAAGGACAGGCAAAAGCCGGTAGTTATCCTAGTTTAAGGTATTTGCCCACCACGCCCTTGCTCACCTCCAGCGCGGCCGCGATGGCCCGCTCGCTTTTGCCCTCCCTGCCCAAGGCGCGAATCTGGTCGATGATGGCCGGCGCCACGGCCTTGCGCCCGAGCACGGTGCCTTTGGCCTTGGTGCGGGCCAGCCCGGCCTTGGTGCGCTCGCTCAGGCGTACCCGCTCCTGCTTGGCCACGACAGCGAGAATGGAAATGACGGCATCCTTGAAAATGCCGGTTGAGTCAAGGAACTGCTCCGTGTACGATTTGAAGCCGACGCCCCATTGCTCGAGCTGGTTGAGGTGCTGGAGCGTCGGCAGCACGCCTTCGCGGCTGAAGCGGTCCAGGCTCCAGAACAACACCAGGTCGAAGCGGCGCTGGTGGGCGTCGCGGAAGAGCTGCTGGAACTGCTCGCGGTGGGCCGTGCCGCCCGACTCCTCTTCGGCGTACTCCCGATAGATGGTGTAGCCGTGGGCTTCAGCGAAACGGCGCAAGTCGGGCAGCTGGTTGTCGGTGGACTGGCCTTTGTCCTTGGTCGAGACGCGGGCGTAGATGGCTACTTTCATTAATTAGAGCCTGGTTTTTTCCGCTTCCTCCTGTGGCACAATGGACGACTGCGGCACAAGAGGCAATGGGAGCAATCCAACAGCGGTCAACAATTGGTCAAAAAACTCTTCCGAGAGTGGCCGGAAGGACATTAGGTAATTCTGAATCGGCAGTGAAATCATGATGCAATCCGGTTCCGTAGCGTAGGCGGGCACGCACAGTGTAATGGATGACCACCACTGCTTTGCTACCGCATTATTTGGCCGGTGGTACTTAATAGCGTGCGGCGCACGCCAGTCCAGTGCCATCCCGAAAGCCATCAGCTTTTCTTCCGATGGCAAGTACTTGCTTGTCCCAGTCATGAGCTTAAAAATTGGTCGTCTTTCATACCATAAAGCTACGCCCATTAAACGGGTCTTTTATGGGCAGCAAAACGCCCCGCCAAAAAGCGGCCGGCAGACCACTTTTGGCGGGGCGTTTTCAGCACCCTTAAATGGGCACCCGCCTACGCCCGAATCGCCGACTCCTGCTCGACCCGCTTGAGCGTGTCGAGCCCGCTGCGGACCTCCTGCAGGTTCTGGTGCACCTTGAGCTCGCGCTGCCACTGGCGCACGTCGCCGAACGTGGTCTCCAGGCTGCGCAGGACCGCCAGCATCTGCACCTGCACGGCGTAGTTGAGGTCGGCTTCGGTTTCCGGCAGCGGGTTGGGCACTGGCAGGCTGGCCGCGCCAGTCGTGGCCCCGCCGTCGGCGAAGCCGCGCAGGCGCCGGGCCTCAAGCCAGTTTTCCACGGCCGCCACCTCGGGGTCCTTTCGCATCCAGGCCGGCACCACGTACTCGTCCTGGTGCACGATGCCCGCCACGGCAAAGCCCGTGTCGTCGATGAGCTTGCCGTTCGAGCCCACGCGGATACCCGACATCTCCATGAGCTGGCCCACGGGCGAGACAACCATGCCCCCGCCCTGCTCCATGCCCTGGCTGCCCATCATCATGCCGCCGCCGGTGCGGCCGCCCTGGGCAAAGCTGAACTTTTGCAGCTGCGAGAGACCGAAAGCCGTGCGCGCCACGGCCAGCGCCGTTTGCACCCCGCCGAGGATGGTACCGAACAGGCCCGCGGTGGGCACGTTGGCGGCCTGCGCAGCCGAGTAGCTCCAGATGGCCGCCACTTCCTGCACCCCGTCCTGGATGATTTTCGCGCCGGCCAGGGCCGTGTACAGGTTGTGGTGCTTCTTCCGGGCCGCCTCGTCCTGAAACAGCAGGTCGATGGTGGTCTGCACCACGTCGCCCGCGGTCTTCAGGCCGAGCATGGCCATTTGCCGCTTGGCCTCGGAGGTTTTTCTCGCGTCCTCCAGGTCCTCCTTATTTTTGTCGCGCTCCAGTTTCTGCAGCTCCTTATAGGTGGCGCGGTAGAGTTTGCTGGTGGTGCTGCCGTACTGTTCCTCCAGCGCCAGCTTGGCCTCCAGCGAGGCGTGTTTGGCGTCGTAAATGGCCTGGTCGTACTGCTGCTGGTTGAGCAGGGCCTCCTCGAACTGGACGGCAAAGTCGGCTTCGCGCTCCACCTCGGCCGCATCCTCGTCGGCCAGCAGGTCGACCAGGTGCTGCTGGCGCTGCGCCCGGTCCTCCTCGTCAAAGCGGGCCTGCAGCTCCTGTTTCTTCACCTGCGCCTCGGCCTCAATCAGGGCAATGGCCGCGTGCTTCTCGGCCTCGGTGCCCTTTACTGTCAGGGCCTTGCGCTGGGCGTCGAACGTAATGGCGCCCAACTCTCTTTCCCGCTGCGTACCCTTGGCAATTAGGGCCGCCTCTGCCAGGTTGATGAGCATCTGCTGGTGCCTGATTTCGGCCTCGGCCTCGGCTTTGTGGGCCTTTTCCAGCGCGGCCAGGCGCTTTTTCTCCAGCGCTTCGCGGGCTTTCTTGTCCTTGGCCGACTCCCCGGCCGGCTCCTCGCCCCCACCGACCGGGGCCCCGCCCCCGCTCTTAGTCGTCTCGCTGGTTTCCACGCTCACCGAGCGCACAATTTTGTTGTTTTTGTTGGCCTCGTAGCCGGTCATGAACGCGTTGGCCGCCCGTTCTCCCTGGCCCAGGGCCAAATCGGCCGTGGCCTCCATCGTGCTGCGGAAGCCCTTCAGGATGCGGTCCTTGTCGAGGGTGAAAATGCCCACCAGGATATCGCCCACCCCGCCCAGGTACTTGATGGCGTCGTCCTTGATGGCTTTGAAGGTGCTGGTCACCACCGCGGCAAGGCCGCCGATGACGCCGCGCAGCAGCTCGCTCTTGTTGTACCAGTCGATGAACGTATCGACGACGGCCTTGCTTACCTGCAGCACCGCCCGGAAGGGCATAATCAGCAGGGTGAGCGCCGTTTTGAGCACCTCCACCACGATTTTAGCGGTGTCGGTTTTCTCCGAGAACAGGCCCATGCCTTCCACCACGTCCATCACCTCGCGGTAGTAGGTGGCGAACTCCGCCCCGATGTCGGCCAGCAGGTCCACCAGGGGCTGCGCCTCGTCGAGCACCCGGCCCAGCCACTGGCTGAAGTCGTTGAGCACGCCGCTCACCACGCCGCCCACGGTTTCCTTCATCTCGCCCCAGCGCATGGTGAGCGTGGCCATGCCGCCGGCGGCCTTGCGGGCAGCCTCGGCCGAGCCCCCGAACTCCGAGTTGAGCTCGGCCAGGATGACGCGCTGCGCGCCGGCCACGTCGCCGGCCTTCACCATGGCCGCAATCTGCTCTTTCTGCTGGTCGGTAAACGTGACGCCCACCCGCGTGAGGGCCGTGATGCCCGTGAGCGGCGCATTCAGGGCCTTGCCCAGCTGAATGCTGGCCCCTTTCATGTCGGCCGGGCCGTCGCCGCCCATCTTGGTGGCCAGGTCCTGAATGGCGGGAATGGCGTCCTCGAACACGCCCTTCTTCACGTTTTTGAACGTGAGCAGCATGGCGCTGGCACGGTTGGTTTCGTCGTCGTCGAAGAGTGTGACCTTCGCGCGGGCTTCGCCAATGGCCCGAATCTCGGCCGCGGTCAGACCGGCCGCGTTCTTGGTGGCCAGCAGGGTGGCTTCCAAATCGGCCGAGGCCTTGGCGCTGCCCTGAAACTCGTCTTTGGCGCTGCTCAGGAAGCCGAACACCTGCTGCACCAGGCCCAGGATGCCCCCGCCAGTGAACAGGGCAAACGCGTTGGCGAAGGCCTGCTTCATCACGCCGGCGCCCTGGCTCACGCCGGTGAGCTCCGTTTTCACGTCGGCAATCTTGCCCTTCAGGCCCTGGTAATCGGCCACAAGCTTGGCCCGGCCGGGGTCGTCGCCCGACATTTTCTGAAACTGGGAATAGAGCACGGCCGCGGCCGCGTTCATTTCCTTCAGGCTCGCAAAAGCCTTTTGCCCGTTGACGATAATCTCAACGGTTCTTTCCTCCTTCGGCGCGGCCATAGCTCAACTTCACTGGTTCAACACCGGCAAAGCTCCGTTCTTGCGTGCGCGCCCAAAAGGACAGGAAATAGCAGCGCAAATGCCCGGCAAGACTTACCCTAAAAGCTAATTGTTAGAAGCTCACAGTTACCGGATCGGTGGGCAGCGAGGCCTGCGCACTGGCCACCATGAGTTGGCCGGTGAGCTCACTCACCAGGACCCCCAGCCGGTGCACCTCGTTGGCCGCCTGCTTGGCGTACCAGCGCTTTGCCTTCCGGCCCTGGCGCTGGAATCGGCCCCGCTTGTTGCGAAAGCGGCGCTCCTCGGCCGAGGCCGCGCCCTTGACCCGGCCCAGGCCTGCGTCCACGTACAGTCCCTGCATGGCGTAGACCAGGCGCATCTTGAGCTCGGTCTCGGTGTTGCTGCTCACCCTGCCCTGGAAGCTGTTGTAGAGCTCCTGGGTCTGGCCGATGCGCTGCTTCTTGAGGTTGGCCCGGTAGCGCTCGATGCTGATGTCGAGCCACTTTTCGCCCAGTTCGCGCTGCTGGGCCAGCAGGTTCGGTTGTTCGCTCACAACAGTTCGCGGTAGGTGACGGTGGCGGTGCTCAGGCGCTGGTCGCCGCGCACCTTCACACTAATCTTTTCCCAGAAATGCAGGTGCTCGTCGAGGCGCTCGGCCACGCCCGGGTCCAAGGCCTGCAGGTCGGCAATGCGGAAGCGCGTCTCGTACTCGCTGGCCACGGCGCGGGCCCGGAAGTCCAGCCAGGGCCGGTGCCACTGGGCGTAGAGGCCCTTGGGGCCGGCCCAGCTGAGCGCGTAGGCGCCCACCGGGTCGCCGGCCAGGTTGGCGGCCTCGCGGCTGGCCAGCGGGTAGGCGTTGCCCTGCGAGTCGGGCTGCAGGCCGCGGTAAAAGAGCAGGCGCAGCCCCACCCGGCTGTCTTCGCCCATCTCAAACTCGGGCCCGGCCCCGGCGGCCTCGATGGCCGGCAGCAGCCAGGTGCGCGCCGGCAGGAGCTTGTCGCCCGCCCGCACCTCGTGCAGGCTGCCGGCCCCGCCCTCGACGACTTCGCCGCCGGCGCCGACGCGCAGCTGCTGCCAGGCCACGTCGAGGGTTTTGTCCAGCTCGTCCTCCGTGTCCGGGGCCGAGCGCAACCAGAAGCCGTTCGTCTCGTTGGGCGTTGCTTTCTGGCGGGTGCCTTCGCGGTCCACGTAGCCGGCGCGGGCCGCGGCCACTACCTCGCGCAGGGCCTTGACGCGCAATTCCTTGCGGAGCGGGTTGAAATCGTAGCCCAGGCAGCAGGCGTTCTGCAGCCCCAGCAGGAAGGCGCCCACGCTGATGGCCGGCACGTGCCGGGCCAGCACCACCTCGGTGGCCGCCGTGGCCAGCATGCAGTCGGAGTACATCACCAGCGTCTGCACCTCGGGGTCGTCGAGCCAGGGCCCGGTGAGGGTCCAGCCGAACGCGGCCAGCACCTTGCGCAGAATGGGCAGCACGTAGGGCATGGGCGCCAGCGGGTAGCCGGCGCCCTGGGGAAAGGCCCCGCCGGCGTAGTAATTCACCACCCCGCTGGTGAAGGCGGGGTTTTTCTCGCCGCAGAACGCCGCGTTGCGCACCGGCGCCAGCGCGTAGTCGGCGGTGCTGGGCGTGCGCTGCAGCGGCACCGTGCCCAGGTCCAGCGCGGTGAGCAGCACGTCGCGGATGTCGGTGGCCAGGTCGGCCGCGTCGGCCACGAACGTGTAGCTCAGCTTGCGGGCCTTGGCGTCCAGGGCCTGGTACACCAGCTTGCCGGTGCGGTAGAGCGGGCCGTCCAAGTAGAGCTGCGCGGCCACCGGCGGGGGCCCACCCGGGCCCCGGTAGCGGTCGGGGAAGTTCAGGGCGCGCAGGTTGGCCTTGCTCCAGGGCAGGTCGAAGGGCAGCGTGGTGGTGCCGGGGATGGCGTCGGTCTGAAAATACGGGTTGGCGATGTCCAGGCTCAGGTCCTGGTCGGGGAGCTCCAGCTCGCCGGCGGCGGTGAGCAGGCGAATCACGGCTGGGCCCCTTCCCCGCCCGAGACGGGCGCAATGACCAGCCCCGCCGGCGTGACGGGCAGGCGCGGCGAAAACTGGCGCTGCCGGGGCAGCAGAAACTCAAACTCCAGCGCGGCTAGCGTCTCGGTTTCGTCGTCGACCGGGAAGGCCTTGGGCTTGAGCACCCCCGGCCAGTACCGGTCGCCGCGCTGTAGCACCACCCGCCGGCTCAGGGCCAGGTCCTGGGCGGCGATGAGCTGGTCGCGGCGCAGCTGCCCGCTGCTCACGGCCAGCACCGGCTGGCCCGACTTGTCCTGCACCTGCGCGTCGCCGAGCAGCGGGTCGTAGCCGGCGGGCTGGGCCCGGTCGGCCACCTCCTGCTTGAGGTCGAGCGTGCGCTTGGCCTGGCCCAGGGCCGCGAAGGTGCTCACCCCGCCCAGCGAGTTGGCGTAGAGAAAAAAGCGCTGCTGGCCGGCCGGCACGTAGGCCGTGTCCAGCACGTAGCGGCGGACCTCGCTCACGGGCACGTTGGCCGCGTCGGTCACGTAGATTTCCCAGGCCACGACCTTGGCCGACCGGGCCTTGAGCTTCCCCGGCGCCTCGGCGTCGTCGAGGTCAAGGTCGAAGAACCGGGCGGGGCCGGCGCCCAGGCCCAGCTGGGCAAAGCCCGCCGGCAGGCAGTACACCTCGTAGCGCAGGCAGCTGCTGCGCTCGCCGTGCACGTACTCCTGGGCCGAGCCGTCGGCGTAGCGCAGGCGCACCCACTGCTTGAAGGCGGGCAGGTCGAAGGAGTCGACCATGAAATACAGGTACTGGGGCTGGGCCGGCAGGCACTTCTTGTCGTTGGGCTCCCAGGTCAGAAACGGCCGGGCCGCGCCCTGGTAGGAGTCGAACCAGGTGCCCGCGGCCGCCTCGAAGAAGTCCAGGCCGCCGTGCACGACGTAGTGCTGGGCCTGGGTGGAGAAGGCCGCGCTCGTCACGGCCGGCTCGCCGAAGCGCTCGGTGTACTGGAGGTAAAACCGCTTGAAGAGGCTGTCGGCGCGGGAGATGGTGCGCTGGTTGAGTTCGGGCAGGTGCTCGCTCACGTAGGCGTCAAGCAGGGCCTGCACCTCGAAGGTGGTGCGGCCCTGGCGGTCGGCCGGCTGCTCGTTGGTGGCGCCCACCTGCACGAAGACGCCGCTGCGGTAGTCGGGCTCCACCCAGACCTCGCAGAGAAAGCTCAGGTTGGGCTTGGTGGCCGGGTTGAGCCGGTAGGCCGGCCCGGCGTCGAGGGCCAGCGCGATGGCGTTGCGCGACCAGTAGAAGCGGTAGGGCGCCAGGGCGAAGCTGACCTGGGCAGTGGCCCCCGCCGCGTCGGTGACGGTGCACGCGTAGGTGCCCACCGGCAGGTTCACACGGGCCGGGGTGGTGGGCCCGTCGCCCCAGGCGTAGGCGTAGGGCCCCACCCCGCCGGTTACGACCAGCTGCACGCTGTTGCCCGAGTAGACCACCACCACCTCGATGCGGTCCTCCTCAACGATGACCACGGTGACCGAAGCCGAGGCCCCGCTGGTGTCGCGCACCACGCAGGTGTAGCTGCCGGCCGCCAGCCCGGTGCGGGCGGCCACCGGCGGGCCGCCGTCGGCCCAGGTGTAGGCGTAGACCCCGTCGGTGCCGTTGCTGGCCGTCAGGGTGATGGTGCCGCTGGCGCCGCCGAAGTTGCCGGCCGGCGTTTGCTGCACGGCCACCTGCACCGGCCGGATGGTGTTGGTCAGCGACACGAACCAGCTAATGCCCCTCGCCCCTCCTGCCGAACCGAGCGGAAACGGGAAATCATAGAACGGGTCGTACACCAGCACCTGAATCACGCAGCCCACCGTCTCGCCCGCGAGAAAGCCGGTACCGATGACCGGCTCGACGTTGTAGAGCGTGGTCACGCCCCGGGCAATTATCCATTGCCGCAGGGCGTAAATGAACGATTCCGCCGTGAAGCGTTGCTGGTCGGGGCGATTCGCGTTGGAATCGGTGGAAATTTGAAAGGTCTGGACCGTGCCCGCCGGCACCGTCGTGCCCGAGCCGAGCAGGGCCGTGAACCGGCGGTACCCGCCGTCGAGCCAGATTTCCACCCAGTCACCGTCAAGCAGGGCAGAGCTGGTGATAAAAATCGTTTGTTGAGCTAAGCGTTCGCCGGCCATTACGTGCTGAATTTTTCGGGGTTGAAGGTCATGTCCACCGTGGCGTGGGACATGTAAGTGAAGCTGAAGCGGCAGCCGTAGAAGTGGTCGCCGACCGGGCCCACGCACTCGCCGAGCACGTCGGCCGGCGTGATGCGCAGGCCCAGGCCGCGGAGGTGGGCGATGGCGGCCCCCATGACCTCTTCGCCGATGCGCTCGCAGTCGTCCACGGCCCGGTCGCGGCCGTCGTAGTCGTCGGCCTTGGTGAGCTTGAGCACCAGAAAGGCGCCGCGGTGCACGCGGCCGATGTAGTCGCCGTCGCTGTCGAGGTAGTCGACCTCGTAGTTCTCCAGCACCAGGCAGGCCTGGCCCCCGGCAAGCTTGAGGCGGTTGCGCAGGCTGCCGTGAAACTCGCTCAAATCCAACTGCCGCTGGATGGGGTCCGAGCTGATGAGGATGCGCAGGAAGCGGGTGCCGCCGTCGTCCTGCGCGTGGCGGATGTCGACGTGGCGCGTGGCCAGGTCGCGGAAGAGGGCGGTGTACGCTAAGTGGCGCATGGGTTAAGACGGATTGCGGAGGTGTTCGGCTTGGCGGCGTTCGAGTTCTTTGGCCCGGCGGGCGTCGTCCTCCATCTTGGCCAGTACCAGGCGCACCGGCTGGCGGGCCGTGGCCTCGAGCGGGCCGAAGGCGCCGCCGCTCAGCTCGCGCAGCACCTGGCCCCAGCTGGAGGTGGTGGGCTGCTCGTCGGCTTCGGGATCGGGCGGGCTGAACACGAGCGGAAAATGGGCCTGCAGCTCGTCGCGGCAGCCGCGGTACCAGGTGAGCACGGCGAGCTTGGTGGCATCGGGCAAGCCCGCCAGCTGGGCGGCGCGCCCGGGCACCAGGTGCTCGTTGAAATCTTCGCGCCGGTCGCCGCCGTAGCTGGCCGCATGGGGCCGGTATTCCCGGCGCTGGGGCCGGTACAAGACGGCCACCAGCTTGTCCAGGGCGCCGGCCTGCTGGCGGGTGGCGTAGGCCACGAAGTAGGCGTCGGCGAAGATGAACTCGGCAAAGCTGACGTTGCGCAGGCTCTCCCGGGGTCCCCATAACTTGCCCGGCAGGGGCCGGCGCCAGGTGCGGGGCCGCCGCAGCCAGGGCAGCCGCTGGGCCGTGAGCCCGATGGATTCGCCCAGCAGGTAATCGGTCAGCCACAGCAGCTGCGTCATTTGCACCGGCGTGACGAACTGCGCAAAGAACGCGGGGCTCAGCCCCAGCAGAAAGCCGAGCAGGCGCAGCTGCAGGGCCACCAGGGTCGTGGCCGGCGCGTAGAGCAGCGGCATGAGGGCCAGCAGACGGGTGCGGGTGAAGTCGTTCCAGGACGCTTCGACTGGCCGCCGCCGGCCGTTGATAAACACTTCGTGCATGGGGAGCTGGATTGGGAAATCAAAGCTCCCGCCCCGGCGCACGACAAAAAAGGACAAGAAACGCCCCGTGCCGGCAGCGAACCCGTACGACTTTAGAGCAACGCACCCGCGCCGCCGCACGCCCAGATGAGCAGGGCCAGGCCCACCAGGGCCGCAGCGGCCCACAGGCTTTCGCGGTTGGTTCGGCGGGCATTTTGCCGCCGCTCTTCGGCCAGGTACTCGGGCGTCGGCATCAGGCGGCCAGCCAGGCAGCGTACACGTTGTGGGCGAAGCCGTAGCCGACCCTCATCGCGGCGGCGACCTCAACGCGGTTATACCCCATTTCGAAGAGTTGCTGCATCTTCCAGGTCTTGGTGGTGCCGGGGGCGCTGAGAATCTCGTAGGCAGTCATGGCGTAAGGTGTTGTTTATTTGCCGTTTAATAGAACAAATAACGCACCTTCCGGCCCCCAAGTCAAGCCGAAAAGCTCGTTTTCGAGAGATTCGGCGCAGATTCCAGGAACAGTGGAATTGTCGACTGGCACAGTGCCCGCGTGGGCAAAAGTTTCTACCTTTGGCGCATCGACCGGTGTAAGTGAGAAAGCCGGTTGGTGATTGAAAAAGGAAGACCCCCGTTTCGGCGGGGGTCTTTTTCGTTTAGGCCAGGGGCCGCTGCCGGAGCCGGGTGGCGGTTCGTTCCGATTCTTCCAGGGCTTCCTCCAGCGCCAGGATGACCTCGCAGAGCTTGCGCTCCGTGTCGGTGGGCGGGTTGAACTGGATGTTGTAGCGGTCAAACGCTTTCCACACGTCATGGTCCTTGACACCGCGCACGGCCACCAGGGGCAGGTTGGGTACTTCTTCCGGGTTTTCGTCGGGGGCCATGAGCAGTCGGGCAAGTCGGGGAAATCGCTGCTAACACACAGAAGTCCCTATCGAGACACCTAAGCATACGGGTCATGCTCCCGCTCTACTCCCCGACCGTTTTCTGACGGCCGAGGTGCCTCGGTGGTGGGGTACTTCTGGGGTGTTAGCGGAGCGAAGATAGGCCCTCAGCGCACAAACGGCAGGAAAGAGAGCTGCCGCCGCAGCCACTCCCACACGGCCGCCCCGACCGCGGCCACCAACCCGAACACCCACCAGGCGGTGCCGGCAGGCTTAGTGCTCGCGGCGGAGCTGCCCGGGCCGATGGCGGCCGCGTCGGCTTTGGTTTTGCCGGTGGCCGTGGGCGTGGCCACGTTGCCGGTGCCCTGCTGCACGACGATGTTCACCGGGGCGTTGAACTTGTACTTGCCGCCGGCCGGCAGGGCCAACAGCTGCGCGGCCGAGTCTGCCGGCGGCGCCAGGGGGGCGCGCCACTGGTCGCGGGCGCAGCCGCTGGCCCCGGCCAGGAGCAGCGGGATAAGCAGTTTTTTCATGATAGTTTGGCCGGTTACCGCTTCTTTTTGCTCATTAGCCGAATCGACTGCAGGCCCAGTTCCACCTGATGCGCCTTCCGCACGCGGGCCAGGCGTAGGGTCACCGCCGTGAGCGAGTCGCGGGTGTGGCCAAAGGCGCGCTGGTAGATGGCGGATTCCTCGCGGGCCTGGAGCAACTGCCGGCGTACCCAGTAGAGGGCCCAGACCGAATCCTGAGCCGCGCCGGCAGTCAAAATCGGGGCAGCGGGTTCGCGTTTGGCGGGCGGCCCCTGGGGCTGCCCCTGCGCACCGAGCGCGCAAAGGAGCAAAAGCAGCAGAACAAAGTGTTTCATCGGGTTAAGCGGAAAAAGTGAAGTGCAGAAGTGAATCAGTAGTTGGGGTTGTCGACGACGTTGGCCACGGCCGCGACCATGCGCTTGAGCCGCCAGTTCTCGTACACGCCCTCGCCTTCGCGCTGCAGCGCCCCGCCCCCGCCGGTGTTGCCGCCGATGGCCCGGCAGCTGGGGCCCGTGCCCCACACGAGCAGCAGCTCGACGTGGCAGATGGCCGGCCGGCCCCAGGTGTAGCCGAGCAGGTCGCCCGGGGCCGGGGCGGAGCGGCCGGCCACCCGGCCCCCGCGCCAGACGGTGTGGGCCTTGTCGAACCACGAGCGGGCGGCCCCGAAGCGGGGCACCCGCAGCCCGGCCCGGCGCAGGACCACCACCATGGCCCAGGAGCACCAGGCGTCGCCGATGCGGCCGCCGGCCTCCCGGATGAGGGCCTCGACTTCCTTGCCCCGGTTGAAGCCCTGCTCCCGGATGCCGACCAACCGGCGGCCTTCGGCTACAACGCGGGCACGGAGCCCGGCACGGCCGTCATGGCCAGGGTGATCATTTGCGTGGCCAGGTGCAGCAAATAGGCCAACGAAAGCAAGCAGAAGGATAATCTGACGCATCGGATGAGGAAAATAAACTGAGCCACCTTCCGGCGCTCGATGAGTTGATTGAGTCGGGCGGGGTAGATGTTGGCCTCCTGGTAGAGCGGGTCGGCCAAGGCATCGGTGAGGTTCTCGAACAGCTTGGCTTCGCCCTCCAGGCTTTCGGCCTGGTACTTCTGGAAGCGCGGCAGGAACTTCTCGTAGGCGTACAGGGCCATGTGCAGCCCGCCGGTGGCCAGGATGGCGGCCAGGCCCAGGGCGTTGAGCACGTCGACGTTGAAGCCGGCGGCGGTGGGGTCGATGAGCCGCAGGGCCGGCGGCATGAGCAGGAAGATGAGGCCGGTGATGAGCACGCCGGCCGCGGCGCGGCGGAGGTAATTGGGAATGGGCATAAGGGATGGGGGTTAGACCTAGCGCAGGCTGTGGTCGCGGAAAAATTCGTTGATGCTCTTGTTCAGGTCGCGGTAGGAAATCTTCACGTCCTGCAGCCCGGTCTCCAGCGTTTTGACGCTCGTCGAGAGCGTGGCCACGAGCACGTGCAGGTCCGCGTATTTTTTGATGATGTCGGCCAGGGTGTTGATGTCCCGGTTCACTTGGTCGAGGCGGCTTTCGCAGTGCGTAATCCGACCCACGGCCTCGGCAAAGGCTTTTTCTTTCTTCTCCTTGGTGGCTTTGCTGTCCTGCAGGTGGTTGCGCACGATGGTGTAGATGCCCATGGCACCCGCGATTTCCCAGCCCAGGCTGGCCATGTCGACGAAGGCCATCTTAGAGGAAGCCGAAAATGCGCCCGGCCACTTCGGTCCGCACCACGGGGCGCGGGCCGCTGGGGTCCTGGTAAGCGGCGGAAGTGAAATAGGCCGCGTAGCGGGTGGCCGAGGCCGCTTTGTTCAGGTACTGGCGCAGCCGGGTCAGGTACACCTGGCCGTCGGCGTCGGCCTGCTCCACCTTCATGGCCAGCAGCGCGTCGATGCCGGCGTCGGCCTCCTTCTCGTTGGAATTGTCGGCCCGGTACACGTTGAGCTCGATGGCCGCGCCGTTCAGGCCCATGCCCAGCTCGGGCACCGCCTTGGCAATGACCAGGTGGGCCAGCGCGGGCCGCACGTACTGCTCGAGCACGAGCACGTTGTCGGCCGAGAGGTCCCGGTCCATCACCTGCTCCTTCAGCTCCAGGTAAAACGCGGAGCCGAGCACCGGCTCGACGGCGAAGCGCTCCATCTTGCGCAGCGTGGGCAGCAGGGCCAGGTAGGTCAGCCGCGAGCCGTTGATGCCGTAGTGCTCGCTGAACTGCGCCGCCGTGTTCAGGAAGAACTGGTGCGAGGCGGTGGCGGCGGCCGAGCTGGCCCAGGCCGCGAACACCGGCGCGTCGATGTGTTCGTCCAGCAGCGTCAGGGCCCGCTCCAAGGCGTTGAAGCCCTTGCGGCGGAAGGCGGCCAGCAGCTGGTTTATCTGCCACTGGAAGGCCGTTTTCTTGGTGTCGGTGCTCAGGATGTGTACGCCCGAATCGGTCACCTGCACCTGCTGCATGGGCAGGTACTCGGCCGCGGCCAGGTTGGCGGCCGCGCAGAGCAGCTCATCGCGCAGCTCGCCCATGGGCCCGCCCAGCGCGGCCAGGTCCTCGGTGCTCAGGGCGTTGAGCTCGTTGTAGAGGGCCGGGCCGATGAGCGGCTTGAGGCGCTCGGCCTCGACCAGCTTCACGTCGGGCGCGAAGCTGGCAAAGTCCGAGTTGATGTTCACCACGACGTGGTCGCGGAACTGTTCGATGGTGCGGAGCAGCGTCATGGGCTTACTTGGTTTCTTGCTGAGCGGGCGCCGAGGGCGTTTCTTTGGCGGCCTCGGTCATCACGTAGGGGTTCACGAAGCGCCACACCACGGGCCGGCCCTCGACGGTGGCCCCGTTGTAGCGCATGGCGAAATTCAAGGGCTCCAGCACCAGGTCGAGCTTGAATTGGGCGGTGCTCACGAAGTTGGAAAAGAGCACCCGCGGCTCGGAGCCGCCGCCGGCGCCGGCGCCCATGCCCTTGCCCGGGGAGACCCCCATGAGGGAGGGGGCAAAGCCGGTGGCGGTGAACACGTGCGAGCTGGCCTCCTGCGAGTCCTCGATGTAGATGCCGTCCTTGATTTTGTCGTCGACGGCCTGAATCGTGAAGGCGGGCACTTCCAGGTTGGTGCGCTTGTCGAGAATGGTGGTCGACATGATGGTTTTGCCGGCGCCCTTGGTGCCGGCCATCACGTCGTCGAAGGCCTTGATTTCGGCCTCCAGCAAACTCTTTTTCTCGTCGCGGGTCAGCGCGTCCCAGTCGCCGTACTTCCACTCCCAGTAGGCCGAGTGCACGGTAATCAGGTACTTGACCGACACCTGGTTCTCGAAGAGCATCTTCTTGAACTCGGGAATCAGCTCGGCCACCTTCAGCCAGCCGCTGCGGCGCACCGAGTTCCAGCTGGCCAGCTGGTACATCGCCTTGTCGGGCGAGGGCACGCTCACCGGGTAGATGAACTTGAACCCCTTCTGGCCGCGCAGGGCCTCGGTGGGGTTGTAGTAGGGGTCGATGATGGGCACCGTCACCGTGTCCGGGCTGTCGGGCGTGCCGCCGTTGTCCCAGTTGGCGTTGATGAACACGTCGGTGAGCTTGCCCTTCTTGGGCTTGCGGTACCGGCACCAGGCGGCCTCCTGGGTGGAGATGGCCACGATTTTCGTGCGGTCCTTGCTCAGAATCACTTCCGGGAAGGCATTGGAAAACGTGTTGATGTCGTGCAGGGCCTCGTAGGCGTACAGGTGCAGGGCCGTGCCGGTCATCCAGGCCTCGATGGCGGGGTCGTAGGCCCGCTTGAAGACCAGGTTGTTGGCCGCGTCGACGCCGGTGATGGTGCCGTACATCAGGCCCCCGCCGTACATGGTGTCGGTTTTCTTCTCGAAAATCGCCGGCAGCATGGTGCTCTTCTCGATGTCCTTGATGACGGCCTGCGGAAACAGGTTGTCGTCGCCCCAGGGCACGTACTCGGTGCTGCCTTCGACTTTCTTTTCCGGGTTGCTGGGC
>NZ_JANNOD010000016.1:0-4040 GCF_031398885.1 Hymenobacter sp. | reverse complement strand
GGACCGCTATGTGGAATTTGTGGACTGAGAACAGTCGCTTTGCTGCTTGCCAGCCAATAAGTGCGGCACACGAAAAACCCCCCCCCCTCCTAAACAAGGCGGGGCTTTTTTGCGTCTGCCGCGGGGAAAAACGGGGCTGGGGGCCGCGAGGCAAGTCCTAAAATTTGATGCCGAGGTCCAGATTGACGGAGCTATTTTTTATGATAACGTCGCTGAAGCCGCGGGTGTCGTCAAAGTAGTTGTCGATATTGGCCAGGCCGCGGTGGTAGCTGAAGCCGCCGAACACCTTGGTGCTCTGGCCCAGTTGGTATTCGGCCCCAAGGCCTGCCAACACGTCGGCGTCGTAAAAGGTGATGTGGTCGCTGGCTTTGGTTTCTTGCATGGTGGCTGGGTCTCTGTAAAACTTGCCTTCGTTGACGCGCGTGCCAATGGGCACATTTAGGGAGCCGCCCACCTGGAAGTACAGCCGCGCGTCGGGGGCTACCTCGTTGGTAAATAGCTTCACGGTTATCGGAACCTCCAAGTATTGCATGCTGATTTTTTGGGTGACATTTCCCCCCAGGCCGCTGACTCCACCAGAGGTTTCGGTGTAAGAAATTGTACCACCTTTGCCCGTGAGCAGCAAGCCAGTGCCAAAGGCATAGTTCTCGCCAAAGAAATAATCTACTACCAAGCCGCCGCCGAAGCTGAGTTTGCTGCCGTCGCTGGAAAAAGCCTGGGCCGACGTGGATTCGGCCCGTAGGCTGGTGATAGAAGGCGAGACTTTTAGGCCAATCTCAACCTGAGCCGAAGCGCTCGTGACTGCGGCCGTGAGGGCCAGTAGTGATAGCAGAATTTTTTTCATTCGGAATGAAGACCTTGTGGGCCGCTGGCACTTGCCACCGGCCGAATGGTTTGGGCTAATTTTGCATCAAAGTAACGACGTGTGAATAAGAAAAAATTTGTTTGGCGGCCAGCACTGCTTTCTCTGCTGGCGCTCGGTTGCGGGCTGAGCGCGTGCAAAAGCGGACCCGCCGCTGGCTGCCGGGACGATGCCGCCGCCGACGCGCCCGCCGTAGCTGTGCGCCTGCAGCGGCTGGAGCCCGCCTTCTTCGGGTTGAAAACGCCCGCCGATGCGCGGCAGTTTTTAGACGCGTATCCGGTTTTTGCCCGCTACTACCTGCAGCGCCAGCCCGCCAACGAGCAGCGCCTGACCACCACCCTGCCCCAGATGGCTACAAACGCTGCCTTGCAGCAGTTGGGCCGCGAAACGGCCGCCGCCTTCCCCGACAGCGCCGCGCTGCGCCGTGAGCTGGGCGAGATGTTCCGGCGGGTGCACTACTACTTCCCGGATTTCCGGGCCCCGCGGGCGGTGACGTACGTGAGCGGATTTTTGGGCAAGGACATTTACGTCAACGACAGCCTATTGGTGCTCAGTCTGGACTGGTTTGCGGGGCCGAAAGCCAGCAAGCGGCCGGACTTGCCGCAGTACATGCTGCGTCGCTACACGCCGGCCGGCCTGCTGCCGCTGCTCACCCAGAGCGTGGCGAGCAAGTACAACCGCCACGAGCTGACCGCCAACACGGTGCTCGACGCCATGGTGCATTCGGGAAAGGCGCTTTACTTCGCCAGCCAGATGCTGCCCTGCACGCCCGACTCCCTGCTGCTGGGTTACACTGGGCGCGAGATGACGGGCCTGGAAGCCAATGAGGCGCGGGTGTGGGGCCACTTCTTGGAAAAAAATCTGCTATACTCGACCACGCCGTTTCTGGTGCAGAAGTACGTGGGCGAGCGGCCCAACGTACCGGAGATTGACCACACCTGCCCCGGCCGGGTGGGCCAGTGGGTGGGCCTGCAAATCGTGCGCAAGTACGTGGCCGAGCATCCCGAAATAAGCCTCGGGCGTTTGATGGCCGAGAAGAACGCCCAGCGCTTTCTGAACGAGTCGCATTACCGACCGAAAAGGCAGTGAACAGTTATCAGTGGGCAGTTAATAACCAGAAAATTGATGATAACTGCTCACTGATAACTGTTCACTCGTTTCATGCACATCGCCGTTTTCAGCCAGTATCACACCAACCCCGACTGCCCGGCCACCAGCCGGCACTACGCGCTGCTGGCCCACGTGGCCAAAACGCACCGGGTGACACTGCTGACCACGCCTGCCTGGCAAAGCCAACGGTTGACCCGGGATTTTCCGTGGGTGCCGGCCGGCGTGGAAATCCGCGAGGCGCGGGTGCCTTATGACAACAAAATGGGCCCCGTTCGCCGGGCGCTGGCCTTTGCGCAGTACGCCGCCTGGGCCGTGCGCGAAGGCCTGCGCCTCGACCGGCCCGACGTCATCTGGGGCATCAGCACGCCGCTGACGGCGGCCTGGGCGGCGGCCCGGGTGGCGCGGCAGCGGCGGGTGCCGTGGGTGTTCGAAGTGCAGGACCTGTGGCCGTCGTTCCCCATTGCCATGGGGGCCGTGCCCACGGCCCTGGCCCGGCAGCAGCTCTACCGAATGGAGAAAAGGCTTTGCCAGAGCGCCCGGCACATTTTGCCGCTGTCGCCGGACATGGCGCGCTACGTGACGGACCTGGGTATTGCGCCCGCCAAGGTAACGACCGTGCTCAACGGCACCGACCTGGAGCTGGCGGCCCGCGCCACGCCCGCGGCAGTGGCCCAACTGCGCCAGGCACATGGCCTGGCGGGCAAGCAGGTGGTGCTGTACGCCGGCACCTTCGGGCGGGCCAACGACATCCCGACGCTGGTAGCCGCAGCCGAAGCCCTGGCCGCCGTGGATGCGGACGTAACGTGGGTGTTTCTGGGCCACGGCTTCTTCGAGCCGTTGATTGCGGCGGCGGCGGCGCGTTGGCCGGGGCGCATCCGGCTGGTGGGCGGGCAGGCGCGGCACGAAGTATTTGCGTGGTTTGCGCTGGCGGCGGTATCGATGGTATCGTTTCTGGGCCTGCCGGTGCTCGATGCCAACTCGCCGGCCAAGCTCTACGATTCGCTGGCGGTAGGCACGCCGGTGGTGGTCACCAATCAGGGCTGGACCAAGCGCCTGGTGGAGCAGTACGGTTGCGGCTGGTACGCGCCGGCCGGTGACGCCGTGGCGCTGGCGGCGCAGCTGCGGGCGCTGCTGGCGCAGCCTCACGAGTTGGCTGCCGCGGGTGGCAAGGGACGGGAACTGGCCGTGGTAGAATTTGACCGGCAACGGCTGGCCGCGCAGGTCCAGCAGATTCTGGAAATAGTCGCCGGGAAAGTATAAAGCCTTTGGTGCACGTTACACTGTAACATGCAACGTTTTGTGCTGTTTATAGCTGAGCTTGTGCCTGGGTGTGCTGGCTGGTGGCTCGAACACATTCGTAACGGTGCACAGCGGTGCAGGGCGGTGCTACGCGGCAGGTAGCGGCGCATGGGCCAGGGCTTGGCCAAAGTTCTTTTCAAAGTAGGCGCAGCTGGCGGCCAGAGGACAAATACTGCATTTGGGCGAGCGGGCCACGCAGATATAGCGGCCGTGCAAAATCAGCCAGTGGTGCGCTTTGGCCACTAACTCCCGGGGGATGTGCCGCACCAGGCCCTTCTCCACCGCCAACGGGGTGGTGGCCGTTTTCGGCACGAGGCCCAGGCGGTGCGAAACCCGGAACACGTGCGTGTCGACGGCCATGGCGGGCTGGTTGTAGATGACGGAAGCCACCACATTGGCCGTTTTGCGGCCCACGCCGGGCAGGCGCTGCAACTCGTCAATCTGGCTCGGGACCTCGCCGCCGAAGTCCTCGGTGAGCATCCGGCCCAGGCCGGCGAGGTGCTTGGCTTTGTTGTTGGGATAGGAAACGCTGCGGATGAAGGGAAAAATGTCGTCGGCCGTGGCCGCGCCCAGGTGCGCCGCCGTGGGAAATTCGGCCAGCAGGGCGGGCATCACCAGGTTTACCCGTTTGTCGGTGCACTGGGCGCTGAGCACCACCGCCACCAGCAACTCGTACGGGCTGCCGTAGGCCAGCTCGGTTTTGGGTTCCGGGAAGTTGGTGGTGAAATAGTCCAGGAAGGAGCGGAAACGGTCGGCGCGGCGCATGGCG
>NZ_JANNOD010000012.1:0-12933 GCF_031398885.1 Hymenobacter sp. | reverse complement strand
GACTTGAAGGGCGCGCGCCGCGCGCTCGATGTCGCCGGTTTCGAGTTGAGCGGCCCCGATTTCGACTACAAGCTCGCCGCCTACTGCCTCGACCCCGGCTCCGCCAAGGACCCGAAGGAGGCCGACGCGGAGGCCGCCGTGCTGGCCCGCGCCGCGTCTTGCTCCGGCCGCGAGGCGGTCGTCGCGAAGATGAAGGAAGTCAAAGTCCTCGATTTGTTCGAGAACGTCGAGATGCCGCTCTCGGCGGTGCTTCTCGGCATGGAGCGCGCGGGCATTTTGGTGGATGACGAATATCTGAGGGAATTGTCCGTGGAGTTTCTCAAGGCCCTCAAAGGCCTGCAGAAGGAGATCGACGCGCTGGCGGGCGCTCCGCTCAACGCGCAGTCGCCCAAGCAGTTGGGCGAGGTGCTGTTTGATAAGATGAGCATCGGCGGCGGCAAAATCAAGAAGACCAAGACCGGCCAGTACGCCACCGGCGAGGAAATCCTGAGCCAGCTCGCCGCCGACAACCCCATCGCCGCCCTCATCCTCGAATACCGCCAGCTCACCAAGCTGCGCAGCACTTACGTGGAGGCCCTGCCCCAACTGGTGAGCGTGGTGGACGGCCGCGTGCACACCAGCTTCAACCAGGCCGTGACGGCCACCGGCCGCCTGAGCAGCACCAACCCCAACCTGCAGAACATCCCCATCCGCACCGAGAAGGGCCGCGAAATCCGCAAAGCCTTCGTGCCGCGCGACGACCAGCACGTGCTGCTGGCCGCCGACTACTCGCAGGTGGAGCTGCGCATCATGGCCGACTTCTCGGGCGACGCCACCATGATTGAAGCCTTCCGCCTGGGCCAGGACATTCACACCAGCACCGCCAGCAAGGTGTTCAAAGTGCCGCTGGAGGCCGTGGACGGCGAGATGCGCCGCAAGGCCAAAACCGTCAACTTCGGCATCATCTACGGCATTTCGGCCTTCGGGCTGGCCCAGCGCATCGGCATCAGCCGCAAGGAAGCCACGGAGATTATCGACACCTACTTCCAGGAATTCCCGTCGGTGAAGCAGTTCATGGACGAGAGCATCAACCGGGCCCGCGAGCTGGAATACGCCGAAACCCTGCTCAAGCGCCGCCGCTACCTGCGCGACATCAACTCGCGCAACGCCACGCTGCGCGGCTACACCGAGCGCAACGCCATCAACGCCCCCATCCAGGGCACGGCCGCCGACATCATCAAGATGGCCATGATTAACATCTACCACTGGCTGCGCGCCGAAAAGCTCCAGACCCGCATGATACTCCAGGTGCACGACGAACTCGTGTTCGACGCCGTGCAGGAAGAGGTGGCCCACATCACCCCCAAAATCAAGGAGCTGATGACCACCGCGCTGCTGCTGCCCCGCGGCGTGCCGCTGGAGGTGGAAGTGGGCACGGGCCGCAACTGGCTCCAGGCGCATTAAATGTGTGGCTTATGCCTTAGCTTGCCTCTTGCAGTTGCTAGGGTGCCCGGCCCTGGTTTTACCCTTTCCCGCATGGACCTCCTCCCGCTTTACCAAACGCTCGACCAGCGCCGCCGCCCGGAAGACATCGCCGAACTGCTGCTGCCGCTGCTGCGCGACCAGCTTACGCCCCGGGAGCTGGCCACTTTGAGCGAGGCGGCGGCGGGGTCGGTGCGGCGGGGCATTTGGCAATACACGTCCATGGCGGAGGATTTTGCGCGGCCCATGGGCGGCCCCAAGCAGGCGCTCAAAGCGGCGGAGCTGTTTCAGCATTCCTTGCCGGCTGCCTCGGCCGAAGCGCCGGGGCCAAATTACTCCGACCCGGCGCAGCTCCAGCAGCTGTTGGAGGAGTTGAGCCCGCGCATCGGCAAAACCCCGGGCCAGAACAATTACCTCGCCGACCGCCTGGCCCGTCCGGCCCGCCGGGCGGCCGGCTTGGAAGGCTTGTCGCGGCGGCGCTACAACAAGCTGTTCCGCATCCTGCGCCACCTCGAAGCCAAGCGGCAGCGCCTCCTGCAGGCCGGCCAGCAGCGCGGCTTTCAGCTGGTGAGCAAGCACGGATTCGCGCACGAAATTTCCTACGCCGATTTCGCCCGCGACTTGTTCAGCGCCGCTTTCGTGGCCTATTACACCGCCCGCTGCAACCTGCGCAGCGAGTTCACCATAGCCGGCCAGCAGCGGCCTTACGACGCCGTGAGCGACCTGCTGTTTCGGCGCTGCCGCGACGGCCAGCCGCCGCGGCCCGTTTTGTTGCGGTGGCGAACGAAGGCGCCCCCGCTGCCGCCCCCCACGACCACCAACTGGTGGGCCATTGCGCACGTGTACCCGCAGCCGGAAGTGCTGGCCCGCCTTCCCGGGGAGCAGCAAGGCCAATTGCTGGGCCGCTGGACCGCCTTGCTGAACGAGCTGGCCGATTTTCTGCGGCAAACCTGGGCGGCCAATACGTTCCGGCGGGAATCCATGGTCGTCAAGCGGGGGGATGATTCTTCCACCTGGAATGTAGCCGCCGGCGCCTGGAACAAGGCCCGCGACAACTGGGTGAACCTGCTGTACGCCCTGGGCATGGACTTCGTGCTCGACGACGTGTGCCCCGGCAAGGTGATGCGCCTGATGGCCGCCGACGTGGTGGCTTGGCACCTAAACACCGGCGGCAAGCTGGACCCCAACACGCAGGTGTGGGCCGCGCTGCCCTTTCCGTGGGAAGTGCTCAGCGGCGCGGCGGATTGCACCAAGCCGCTCGTGGCCGAGGCCTGCCGCCACGCGGGCCTCGACCCCGCCACATCGGGCTGGCTGGCGCCCCGGCCCCACGGCGTGGTCCCGTTTCGGCCCACGCCCGAGCTGGTGCACGGCGTCAGCATCGCCAGTCCGTACCTTGCCCGCGTGTTGCGGCGAAACCGGGTTTTCTCCGGTAAGCCTGCGCCCGACTCACCCCTAAAAGCGCCTCCAATTGGATAAGGTAGTTCAGTGGTAGAACGTCCGGCTCTCCCTCCGGATGGACGCTGGTTCGAGCCCAGCCCTTATCACGCTTCTGGCATAGCTCAGCGGAAGAGCACCCGGCTCTGGGACCGGGCGGACGCTGGTTCGAGCCCAGCTGTCAGAACTTCATCACACCGCCAAAAGAGCCCGGAACGTCAGGAGTTTCGGGCTCTTTCGCAGTTCCAGGAACCTGCTGCTTCCAGATGTAGGCCTTGGCCGTAGGCTTGTTCTACGTCTCTCGTTTGTCATCTGTAATTTGATAAATAGCGGGCTCGGTCACGCCAGCAATAGAGCAACCGCACTATCTTGCTCGCCATGAAAGGATTCCTTCCGCTGCTATTGCTGCTTCGATTCTCGACGTGGAGCCTGGGGCAATCGGCGCCCACCGAAGCCGCGCTGCTGGCCCTGATGCAAAAGGCCAACGTACCGGGCATGCAGTTGGTGTACACCCGCGGCGGCCGGGAACACACCTATTGCCTGGGCCGGCGCACGGCCGGCAGCGCGGCGGCTGTCGATGCCACCACCACCTTCGAGGCGGCCTCGCTGGGCAAGGCCTTGCTGGCCTACACTGCTCTCCGCCTGCTTGATAAGGGTGTCTTCAGCCTTGACAAGCCGCTGCTGAGCTATTACGCCTACCCGCGCCTACGGGGCGCTCCCAATGCCGACAAAATCACCGCCCGCATGGTGTTGGGCCACACCACCGGCCTGCTCAACTGGGCGGCCAACCCGCTGAGTCCAGAGTGGGTCACCGCGCCTCTGCGCCTGAAATACGCGCCCGACAGCTGCTGGAATTATTCGGGCGAAGGCTACGTGTTTTTGCAAAAAACGCTGGAGTATCTCACCGGAAAATCGTTCGAGGCGCTGGCCCAAGAAGAAGTATTTGGGCCGCTGCGCATGACGTATAGCAGCTTTGTGTGGCAGGAAAAGTTTGCGGCCAACGCCGCTTCGGGCCACGACGGCAAAGGTCAGCCCGTGCCCATCAGCCACTTCCCGGAGCCCTACGGCGCCTACAGCCTGCTCAGCACCGCGGCCGACTACGGCCGGTTTTTGCAGGCGCTGATGGCCGGCCGGGGCCTGAAACCCGCGACGGCGCAACTGCTGCTCACGCCCGCCAACGACGCTCTGCGCTGCGGCAAGCCCGCCACGGCCACCGACCCGTTCATTGCCTGGGCCTGCGGCGTGGGTTTGGCCACTACCAGCCAGGGCCTGGCCCAGTGGCAGTGGGGCGATAACGGCAACTTCAAAGGCTTCTACCTCACCCTGCCCGGCAAAAAAGAGAGCCTGGTGTTCCTGACCAACAGCTCCAACGGCCCCAAGATGACCGATGACCTGCTGCGGCTGTTCCTCGGGCCGGGCGAGTACCGGGCCACGCAATGGCTGGCCGAATAGTCGACTTTTACGCTACCGCCCACCTCAGATGTGGTCAACCCATCTTCGCGGCGGGCCGCTGATATGGAATACGAACCCTGGACGTAACCGATTCTTTGATGCACGAAGAAGTGAGCCAAATGGACAACGCCACAAACCAAGGCTTGGTAGCCGAGCTAATCAGCCTGCTCGAAGATGGCAACGCGCACGTCACCTTTGAGGACGCCTGCGCCGACCTGACGCCCGCGCAGTGGAACCAGCGCCTGCCGGACGCGCCCTACACCATCTGGCAGCTGGCGGAGCACGTGCGCATCGCGCAGTGGGACATCCTGGAGTTTTGCCTCGACCCCAAGCACGAGTCCCCGGCGTGGCCCGCCGGCTACTGGCCCGCCCACGACGCCACCGCCGACGAGGAAGTCTGGCAGGCCACGCTGGCGCAAATCCGCACCGACCGCCAACGTTTTATTGAGTTGCTTCAGGCGGACGACACGGACCTGCTGGCGCCCTTGCCGCACGGCACCGGCCAAACCATTCTGCGGGAAGCCCTGCTCATCGGCGACCACGCCTCCTACCACACCGGCGAAATCATCCTGGTGCGGCGCCTGCTGCACGCGTGGTGACAGGCGGCCACGCCTGCGGCAAGTCAAGCAGCGGTTTTTAACAGTAGAGCCTACGGCAGTTACCGGGTGCAAGAGGCGGATAGGGTGGGCCAAATAGGCTCGGATAACGTCGCGCAGGAGTTATTTTTTGGCTTCGTACCAGTTGCAGCCAGTGCGCGGGCGCTGGGTTTCGAGGCGCAAGAAGGCGCGCAAAACGCAGCTGATGGAATTGCGCTGGGCGCGGGCGGCGCGGACCTGGGCTTTCCCCACCCCGCAGCACTGCTTCAGGCTGCGGCGGTACCGCCTGGTGCCCCAGGCCAGGGCCGCCCGCGGAGCCCATCGGCTCGCGCGCAGGTCCGGGGCGCTGCTGGCCCAGCAGCCGGCCTCTGCCGGGTTGCCGGCTGGAGCCGCGAACCGGAAGCTGCGCACGAGGCCGTAGCCCGGGAGCCCGTCGCTGCCCGCCGCTCGCCGCCAGTGCATCCCTCTGAAGCGGGCGCACGCCCTACCCATCGGGAGTGATGCGCCGATTGCGATTGAGGCCCGTGAGCCAGGGCCGGCCGCCGGCGCGTGTAGGCCTCGTGGGCCACCACCGGCCCAGCGCGGATGCGGGCGACGGCCGTGCCGCTCACCGCCCCAGGCTGGCCACCAAAAACGGAGCGTGGTTCCCGGCGGCGACCGCCTTACTCGTGCATGAATTTGATTTGCCAGACCAACTGCGTAATTTCTAACAGCATACGCCGCTGTTTGAAATTTTGAAACCCGCGTCAACATAGCGTCTCCGGGGCTACCTTGTTGTCGCGAGGAGCAACCGGCGCGGGCCGTACAGGAATACCCTCCTAAGTTGTCAGGCATTAGTTGTCAGTTGTTAGCCCTTTGATAAATATCTGACTAATAACGAACAACGAACAACTGACAACTCGTTTACTTCTGGACGACTACTTAATAGAAAAATGCCGGCGCGGGCGTCGCGCTTTTCAACCAATTGCGTTGCAAGACGCAAACCAGCAGCATGGCAAACTTTTTCCTGCGGAGGCTGAAGGGGCGGGGCCTGGGCCGCGACGAGCTGCGGGTGGCCGCGGCGTGCACGGCGCTGGGCGGGCTCACGACCGGGGTCAGCGTGGGGCAGGCGTGGGCGCGGGGAAAACCCCTGGCCTGGGGCGACGTGCTGGGGCCCGAGCTGCTGTTCTGGTACGCCTGGGGCGGGGCGGCCCTGGGCATCTTCTGGCTGGCGCGGCGCTGGCCGGTGGGCGGCCCGGGCCGGCGCCGGGCGTGGGGGGCGCACGCCCTGGCCAGCCTGGCGGTGCCGCTGCTGGCCTATGGGGGCTACCTGCTGGCCTACGCCGGGCTGCGCACCGCCCAGGGGTGGTGGCTGGGCCAGCCGGCGTGGCCCGCCCTGCTCCCCGACCTGAGCGGGCAGCTGGCTGGCTACTACCTGGTGGGGCCCGGGGTGCTGCTGGGCACCGTCACGTACTGGGGCCTGGTGGCCGTGGCGTCGGCCCGCGCCTACTACGGCCGCCTGCAAACGGTGGAGCTGCGCCGCAGCCGCCTCGAAACGCAGTTGGCGCAGGCCCAGCTCCAGACCCTAAAGGCCCAACTGCACCCGCACTTTTTGTTCAACACCTTCAACTCGATTTCGGCGCTGCTGCAAACCGACCCGGCCGCCGCCGACCAGATGCTGGCCCGGCTGGGCGACTTCCTGCGGCTCACTCTGGCCAACTCGCAGGTTGAATTCGTCTCGCTGGCCGAGGAAGTGGCCTTCGCGCAGCGCTACCTCGACATCGAAGCCATCCGCTTTGCCGACCGTCTGCGGGTGGTGCTGGCCGTGGAGCCGGCCGCCCGCGACGCGCGGGTGCCGGCGCTGCTGCTGCAGCCGCTGGTCGAGAACGCGGTGAAGCACGGCATTGCCCGCCGCATCGGGCCGGGCTGCATTGCCCTGGATGCCACCCTGCGCGACGGGCGCTTGCGGCTGCGTCTGGTCAACGACGGGGGGCCACCGCCCGAGGCCGGGTTCGGCGCGCCGATGGGCCACGGGCTGGGCGCCACCGGGGCCCGGCTGCGGCAGCTCTACGGCCCCGAGCAGCAGCTGCGCACCGAGCAGCTGCCCAACCAACAGTTTGCCGTGACCATCCACCTGCCCTACCAGGCCGTTGCGGCCCCGCTGCTCCATGCTGATTAACCCGAACGACGCGCGGCTCCGCGTGGTGGTGGCCGACGACGAGCCCCTGGCCCGCGCCAAGCTGCGCCGCTGGCTGGAGGCCGAGCCCGACTGCGCGGTGCTGGCCGAGTGCGGCAACGGCTACGAGGTCGTCGAAACCCTGCGCCAGGCGCCCGCCGACCTGCTGCTGCTCGACATTCAGATGCCCGGGCTGGACGGCTTCCAGGCCCTGGCCCAGTTGGCGCCGGCGCAGGTGCCGCTCGTGGTGTTCGTCACGGCCTACGACCAGTACGCCGTGGCCGCCTTCGAGCACCACGCCCTCGACTACCTGCTCAAGCCCTACGACCACGCCCGGTTTGCCCGCAGCCTGGCCCGCGTACGGGAGCTGCGGGCCAGTCAGCAGCCGGTGGCCCAGCTGCAGGCCCTGCTCCGGGCGCTGCCGCCGGCTCCGCCCATCTACCAGGTCTATTTCGCGCTGAAAACGCCCCGGCAGGTGCGCCTGCTGCCGGTGAGTGAGGTGCACTGGATTGCGGCCGAGGGCAACTTCGTGCGGCTGCACACCCCCGCCGGCCGCCACTTGCTGCGCGACGGCCTCGGGCAGCTCGCCGAGCGCCTCGACCCGCGGCAGTTCGTGCGCATTCATCGGTCCACGCTGCTCAACCTGAGCCAGGTGCGGGCGCTGCACCCGGCCTCGCACGGCGACTTTACGGTGGTGCTGCACGACGGCACCGAGCTGGCGCTCAGCCGGGGCTACCGCGCCGGGCTGAGCGCCGCGCTGGGCGTGCCGCTCTGAGCCGGCCCGCCGGCTGGGCCCGCCCCTGACCGGCTCGGCCCGCGCGGGTCCGGCTCGTCACAAATTGCTTGGTTGGAAGATGGGCGGGGGAGTTATTTCGGGCTCAACCCCAACCACTTTCTCATGCGCAAATCATTACTCCTCCTGGTCTTCCTGACCGGCACCGCCGTGCGCGGCGCGGCCCAAACCGTGAGCACGCCCGCCCTGACGTACCCGGCCGGGGTGCGGGCCGCGGGCGATGCCCTGTCGGCGGACGCGGCGGGCAACCTGTACGCTTCCGACTACGCCGGCACGGGCACGGGCGCGAACGGCAACGGCAGCGACGTGCTGCAAATCACGCCCGCGGGCAACGTGTCGGTTTTTGTAGCGCTGCCGGCGGGCAGCGGGCCGGCCGGCACCGGTTTCGACCAAGCCGGCAACTTCTACGTGGCCGCCTACAACACCGGCATCATCTACCGGCGCACGGCCCAGGGCGTGCTTGGCCCGTTTGTTACAGGGCTGAATGGGCCCACCGGCATCGTGTTCGACGCCAATAACAACCTTTACGTGACCATCACCGGCACGACGGTGGGAGGCACCACCGTGGCGCGCATCACGCCCGCCGGTCAGGTGAGCACTTACGCGTCCGGCTTCTTCTACCCCGGCGGGCTGGCCTTCGATAGCGCCGGCAATCTGTACGTGTCCAACTTCGTGGACGGGCAGATAAAGCGCGTCACGCCGGCAGGCGCCGTGAGCACGTTCATCACCCTCAGCGGCGGCGGCTTTGCGGTGCCCCTCGGCTACCTGGCCGTCATCGGCAACAACCTCTACGCCACCAATATTGGCGGCAACCAAATCTACCGCGTCAACCTGCTGGGGACGCCGGCCGCCACCGTGCTGGCCGGCACCGGCGCGGCGGGCAGCACCGACGGCCCCGCCGCCAGTGCCCGCTTCGACGGGCCCAACGGGCTGGCAGTAGCCGACGGCGGCGCCACGCTCTACGTGACCGAAACCAACCCCAGCCCCCGCCGGCTGCGGCGCATCACCGGCCTGGTGCTGGCCACCGGCGCGGCGCGGCCCGCCGACGCCCTGCGACTGGGCAACTACCCCAATCCGGCCGGGGCCGCAACCACCATTGCGTATACGCTGCCCGCGCCGGGCCCGGTGCAGTTCGTGCTGCGCACCGCCACGGGTCAGGTCGTGGACGCCCGCGCGCTGGGCTGGCAGCGGAGCGGGCCGCAGCAGCTCACCGTGGCCACGGCCGCGCTGCGCGCGGGCTGCTACACCTACACGCTGACTTCGGCCGGCGGGACGCAGACGCGCAAGCTGGTGATTTATTAAGCTAGCAAACCCAAGTTGCGGACTATACCCCCGCTCTATCCAAGGCGTGGACAAAAATAAAAAGCACGAGTTTGAGAACGAAACCCGCGGCCGTCACGGCGTGGATGTGCTTGGGAAAACGGGCGGTGAGCTGGCTGAAAGTGGTTTCAATACCTTTGCGAAGGTGCTGAATCAGAAAGTTTTCGTGCGGTTCGTGGGGCCGGGTGCTGTTCTTTTTGCGGGCCGTCTGCTGGCGGTTGCCCGTCGCTTGTTCGAAAAGGTCCTCGGCGACGTAGTCCGTGTAGCCGGCATCGGTGTACACGACGCTGCCCGCGGGCAGGTCTTGGGCCAAGCCGTGGCGGCCCGTTTGGTCGGCCTCCGAGCCGGCGTGGACGTAGTACTCGACCGGCACGCCGTCGGTGGTGGCGACGACCGGGACCTTGAAGCCGTAGAACCAGCTGCGCTTGCTGGCGCACCGCCCGTGGTAGGCCTTGTCTTGCAGTAATTTACAGCGGGGGATGCGGGTGTTGTGGCACACGGCGACGGGAAACGAGTCGATGACGTAGCGGGCGTCCGTGTGCAAGGCCTTGAGCAGGGCGCCAAACGTGGCAAACAAACCGGCCAGCGTGTCGGCCAGGCCGTGCAGTTGACGGCTGAACCCGCTCTTGTCCAGTCGGTTTTGGCCCCAGTGCTGCTCCAGGTAACGTTGGCCCAGCACCAGATTGCCGCCAAAATAGCGGGCCGCCACCAGGGCCGTGGTTAGCACCTGCGCGTCGGACAAGCGTCGGACAAGCGTCGGCGCGGGTCGGCCGGGCGCGCCCAGACGGGTCGGGTGCGAGCCAGCAAATCGTCGAGGAAGCAGTACCTTGCAGCGGTCTGTTCGCGCATGGCAGGGCAGGAATGAAGGGGTCAGATACTTCAAACCTAGCCTGTTCACGCCGAACAGACTTTTTTATGCCCCAACTACTCCGCAACTTGGGTTAGGAAGTAGGAACGCTGTAGAGACGCCTACTTGCGTCTCGTCGTTGAATGATAACAGCGCGGATGGCGCAAACGGCGAGACGCAAGTATGCGTCTCTACCTCGCACCCGCCGATTCAAACAGCTGCTGAGCGGACTGGAGCAAGCCAAACTCACCTCAAGGCCGGGAGCGCCGGCCGTTGCGCGCCCAACCGCTCACTGGCCTTCCAGCACGCCGGCCGCCACCGCCTGCCGGGCCGAGGCCCGGTAGGGGTTGAGCGAGTCGGCCGCCACGGCGCGGAGCGCGGCCCGAGCCGGGGCCATTTCCCGCGCCTGCCAGTGGGCCATGCCGAGGTGGTAGCGGGCGCGGCGGGCCAGCTCGGGCGGCGCGCCGGTTTCGCTTACCCGGCGTAGGTAAAGCTCGGCGGCAGCGCCCTGGCCTTGGCGCAGCAGGATGAGGCCGCGCAGGTAAAGCAGCGTGTCGGCCCCGACGTTGGCCGGCGACACGCGGCCGAGCGAGTGTAGGGCGGCCGGGTAGTGGCCGGACTGGTACTGGTCGAGGGCTTCGCTGAGCAGCGGGTGGCGGTGCAGCAGGGCGGGGGTCACGGCCGGGCCCGGGTCGGGCTGGTAGTAGGCTTCCCAGTTGCGGGCGGGCCGGGCCGGGTTGGGGCGGCTGAAATACCAGGCGGCCACCCCGGCGGCCAGCAGCAGCACCGCGCCCAGGGTGCCCAGCACGGCCCAGCGGCGCTGGCGGCGCAGCACCAGACTTTGGGTCCGGGCCAGGGCGTCGCCCCGCTCGTTCATGCGCTCGTCGAGGGCCTGCAGGCGCTGGCGCAGGGTGTCGTGTCCTGCCGCCCAGCGCAGGTCGGCGGTTAGCTGCTCGTAGGCGGCGTGGGCGTCGGCCAGGGCTTCTTCCTGCGCCAGGCGCAGCTCGAAGGCTTCCTGCTCGGCCGGGGCCATCTGGCCGTCGGCGAAGCGTTCGAGCTCGTCAAAATAAGGGCGGAGGTCGGGGCCAGCCGGCGTCGAAGGGCTCATTTCAACAGCTCGTAAATTTTGCGCAGGCCGGCGCTTTTCTGGAGGCGGGCCACGGTGGCGTTGGCAAAGCCCATTTTGCCGCCCAGCTTCTCAAAACCGTAGCCTTGGAAGTAAAAGTAGGTGAGCACCTGCTGGGCGTCGGCCCCGAGCTGGTTGAACTGGGCCAACAGGCGCTGGCGGCGGCTGGCTTCGGCGGCGGGCAGCGGCTGGTGGGCGGGCACCTGGGCCGCCAGCCGCTGGCGGGCCATGCCGTAGAGGTAGGCCCGCAGGTCGTCGGGCATGATGGTGATGCGGCCGTCGGCCACCTGGTCGTAGAAGTCGAGCAGGGTGTCCTGCAGCAATTCGTGGGCCCGGGCGGCGGGAAGCCGGTGCTGGCGCTGGGCCCAGCGCGCAAACAGGTGCCGGCTGCGCTGGTAGAAGTCAATCAGGAATTTCTGATTGCCGACGCGCAGCTGGGTAAGGGTTTCGGCAAGGGGCGCAGACATGGAACGCGGAAGCAAAGGCGCTGGCAAGTAACAACGGAAACGGTTATGAGGGGGAGGGAGAAGGGGAAGCAGGGGGAGCGGGGTGGGGTGCCCGAGCGCGTCGGCGAGCGCACCCCGACGTTCTGCGTCACGCTGGACGCCCATGATCCCCGGGCGGTGGCGGAGCGCCTGGCCGAGCGCGGCATCAACGTCTGGGACGGCAACTACTACGCACCGGAGCTGATGACCCACCTGGGCCTCGAAGGCCACGGCGGCGGCGTCCGCATCGGCTTTCTGCACTACACGAGCCCGGACGAAGTCGACCGCGTCCTGACCGCCCTCCGCTCCGTCACCGGCCGCCTGGGCGCACGTTAAGCGTTGGTAAAGTGTGTCAGACACGAAACCCTGGAGAACCCTTTCGTGCAAAGGGATTCCCGGGCGCGAAACGACCCTTCCGTACAGAACTGGTCCGGCCATTCGCACGGTCATTTTGGGGGGCCGTTATCCGGTCGGCGGCGGCCTTGACGATGCGGTGGCGCCATGCCAACGGCAGCATCGATTGCGCGCGTGGGCACCTCGTCGGCATCGTCAACGCGACGCCGGATTCGTTCACCGACGGGGGTGCCTACTACGGGGTCGATCGGGCCGTTGCACACGGCGTTCGGCTCGCCCGGCAGGGGGCGAGCGTCGTCGAGGTGGGTGGCGAGTCACTGCGGTTCTCCGTGTACACGTCGGTCGACGAGGAGATCCAACGGGTCGTCCCGGTGATCGCGCGCCTCGTCACCCAGATCGACGTTCCGGTCGGCATAGATACGTTCAAGGCCCCGGTCGCAGCCGCTGCAATCGCCGCGGGTGCGAGCATCCTCAACGACCCCACGGGGCTTCGCGACGACGCGATGGGCGACGTTGTGGCCGACGCGAAGGTGGGTGTCGTCATGACGCACTTCTTCGGCGAGCCCAAGGTCCGTCCCGGGTCGTTCCCCGGCGTCGATGTCACTGCGGCGGTCATCGACTGGGCCCACCGGGCGATGGCACGTGCAGAGGCGGCCGGAATCGACCGCGAACGGCTTGTGCTCGACCCCGGGATCGGTCTCGGCAAGTCGCCCGAGCAGGATCTCGATCTGCTGCGCCGCCTCGCCGAGCTGAAGGTGGTGGGCCGGCCGGTGTTCGTCCCGATCTCCAACAAGAAGGTAATCGGGGCGGTCACGGGCGGGCTCGCCAAGCAGCGGCTTGCCGGCACGACCGCGGCGTTGGCGTGGTGTCGGGCGCAGGGCGCCACGCTCTTCCGTGTCCACAACGTGCG
>NZ_JANNOD010000009.1:0-21019 GCF_031398885.1 Hymenobacter sp. | reverse complement strand
TCGTTGCAACGGCCCGAACGAAGCGGGCGAGATGCTTCGGCTGCGCTCAGCATGACGTGCTTTTTATTTTTCGAATTGTCTCCTACATCTGTGCACAATTGCTCATTGCTAACTACTAATTGTTCATTGCAATAATCGGCGGGGGGCCGGCCGGTCTCATGGCGGCGCAGCGGCTAGCGGAGGCCGGCCATCGGGTGCGGCTGTTCGAAGCGCAGGCCACCGCGGGCCGCAAGTTTCTGGTGGCCGGGCACGGCGGCTTCAACCTGAGCAACGCCGAGGAAGCCAGCCGCTTCGCCAGCCGCTACGGCGCGGAAGAATCCCGCTTTCGCGGGCTGCTGGGTCATTTTTCGCCGGCGGATATGCGGGCCTGGGCGGCGGCGCTGGGCATCGTAACTTTTGTGGGCACCAGCGGGCGCATCTTCCCCGAAGCCGCGCACCGGCCGGCCGACTTGCTCCGCGCCTGGCTGCACCGGCTAGGTGAGCTGGGCGTCGAAATTCACACCCGGCACCGCTGGCTGGGCTTCGCGGGCGCCACCGGCCTGCGCCTGCGCGCCGAACGCCCGGGGCCGGAGGCCGGCCGGGATTTTCTTATCGAGCCCACCGCCACGGTCCTGGCCCTGGGCGGCGCCAGCTGGGCCAAAACCGGCTCCGACGGCGCCTGGGTGCCGCTGCTTCGGCAAATTGGCGTGCCGGTCACGCCCTTCGCGCCGGCCAACTGCGGCGCGGAGGTGAGCTGGTCCCCGTTTTTCAAAGAAAAAGTCGGCCGGGCGCCGCTCAAAAACATTGCCCTGCGCGTGAACGACGGGCCCGAGCTGCGCGGCGAAATCATGCTCACGGACTACGGCCTCGAAGGCCCGCCCGTGTACGCCCTCACGCCCCCGCTGCGGGCGGCGCTGGCCCGCGGCGGCCCCGCCGTGCTGCACCTGAACCTCAAGCCCGACCTGCCGCCGCCGGCGCTCCTTGCGAAGCTGCGGCAGCGCCGGCCGGGCGCCTCCTTGCCCGACTTTTTGCGCAAAGCCCTTGGTCTGAATTCCCCCGTTTCAACCCTTTTGCGCGAGGCTCAGCCCGAAGTGAACGCGCTAAACCCGGAAGCCCTGGCCCGGCTGCTGGTGGCCGTGCCGCTGCCTGTCACGGGCCTGCGCCCCCTGGACGAAGCCATTTCCACCGCCGGCGGCGTTGCCTTCGCCGCCTTGGACGAGCACCTGATGCTGCGGCAGCGCCCGGGCACCTTCGTGGCCGGCGAGATGCTGGACTGGGAAGCCCCCACCGGCGGCTACCTGCTGCAAGGCTGCTTCAGCACCGGCGCCTGGGTGGCGCGGGGAGTGGCGCGGCGCTTGAAGAGGAATGAGCAATGACCATTGCTCAGTCTTTGTTCCTCATCAGGCGCAGCGCCTTGGCTTGCTCCTCAGCGTCGCGCAGAATCTGCCGGGCTTCGCCGAGCAAGCGGCGGCCGGGGTGCAGCTCGTCGCGCGCGATGAGGGCGAAGAGCAGGAAGAACGAGACCAGCGGCAGCACCCAGCCCAGCACAAACCACAGCCAGAACGAGCGGCCCCGGCTGTGGGCACAGTAGCCGGTCAGAATCGGAATAAAAGAAATGGCCACCGCCACCACGAAGAGCATGTCGATGAAGAGCATAGGCTTGCGGGGTTGGCGGGGTGAGGACGAGGCGACTACGGGGGCTGGCGCCAGCCCGAAGATACAACGTGGGGTGCACAGGAGGAAGCGCCCGCAGAGGAATTTTGTTTCGCCAAGCCACTATCCAGCGCTTTTTTCCGTAGTTCGGGGCGAAGTCGGGTCCGCAACGGGGTCCGGCCGTCCTGAATTTGCCCATGTGGGAACACCAAAGCCTGTTTCGCGTTTCGGCCCAGCTCTTCGCCGACGGAGTTTTTAATTTGCTCGACCGCGGCCTGCGGCCGGAGGTTTTTCTGGTGGGGTTTGGCTCGGCCAAAGAAGTGGACGCCCCCGACGCGGTGGTGCTGGAGCCGGCCTCCCTGCGCTACGCCCCCGCCGATTTCAAGCACGTCAAGGACCAGGCCGCGGCCCTCGAAGCCGACGCCGGCCCCAAGGGCTCGGTGTACCACCTGCACCCCAACGACCACGACCGGTTCGAGAAGCAGCACTGGTACGAGCTGGTGTGCCAAGCCACCGAGGCCACCCTGCGCGGCCTGACGGCCGCCCGCGGCGAAAACCGCCGCTCGTTCTGCGCCGTGCCCGTGAGCCTGCAGGGCTACCTCGTGACGGTGGTGCTGCAGGTGGCCGCCGACTGCTACGACGGCTACTACGCGCTGCCCAAGCCCGGCGCGGGCCGTCCGTCCAACCTGCCCCACGCGGCGGTGCTGGAGTTTTTGAACGACTGCACCCGCGCCCTGCGCGAGGCCGACACCGCCGACAACGACCAGCCGGTGCTCGACCGCGACCACAACGAGCTGCTGCGCTCGGCCGGCCGCCGGCTGATGCTGCGCGTGGCCCCCGCCGGCACCCACGGCCTCTACGACGCCTGCAACGGCGTGGCCGCCCTGCGCCACGAGGGCGACGAGGGCGTGGGCACCATGCTCATCAGCCGGCGCCTGCACCCGGCCGTGGTGCCCGTGCTCACCTTGGAAACGCCCGTGCCCATGCGCGACCACCGCTCCATCCGCAAACTGCTGGAGCTGAGCGAGGGCCACACCGCCCTGATTTCGGACGCCTCGCACGTGTTTGGGCTGGGCCAGCTCGCGCCCGAGTCCGACTCGCAATTCGAGCCGCTGGTCACGGTGCACTTCACCAACCACTACAGCTGGGAGATGAGCCACGCCGGCCACGTGCTGATGCGCGTGGTGAGCAACACGCCCCGCCTGCCCCAGGGCCAGGTGGCGGCCGACAACTTTGCCCGCACCGTGCGCATCGTCTTCCCCGCGCTCGACGCCGACAGCATTGGCTACCTCTGGGACTTGGCCCAGCAGGCCACCACCCAGCCCAACGGCACCATTCTGGTCATCACCACCGGGGCGGCCCACGAAGCGAAGCGCCTCAACCGCCAGTGCTTCCGGGTGGTGCCGCGCATCATGACGCCCTCGGTCCTGCGCCTGGTCACCAATATCGACGGGGCCGTGCTCATCGAGCCCAGCGCCATGTGCCACGGCATCGGCGCCATCCTCGACGGCCTGGCCACCGACAAGGGCGACTCTTCTCGCGGCGCCCGCTACAACGGCGCCCTGCGCTACGTCAACAGCAGCAAGTACCCCGTCCTGGCCATCGTAGTCAGCGAAGACGGCTGGATTGACCTGCTGCCGAGCTAGAACGAAGCCTGTAATTGCGGGGATTGGAGGGGTGTGCGGACAGTAGACCGAAGGACGGGCAAGCTGAGCAGGCTCGTCTTTCGAAGTGCGCACTTAACTGAGCGTTTTAACCATAGCTGAAAAATCTTTTTTTTGACGGCATTTCACAACTAAGATGGGTAAATCAGTAAGAAAAGTCAGCTCTAGGGGCGAGATGGGAACCTCCTGGCCTTAGCTTAATCAATCAGGTCGTCCAAATCAGGTGTTTTATAAAGTCTGTTTTTCCAACATATTAGTTCTGTTTCCATTGGGGTGCCGTGTTCATTTGCAAACACCTTTTCAAGCACTTCCCATGCGCCCTCTGTACAGTTTGCCCGCGCTGACCAGCTATTTGGTGGTTGGAAGTTTAGTGGGGGCCGTTGCTCAAACTTCTCCAGCCCCTGCCTCGTCCTGGTATGTCGCAGTCGGAGCGTCATATCAGCGATATGCGCAGCCCGAAACCGTGCATAGCAACGGAACTTCCTCGCCCTACTAACTGCAACCAGCGCAGGTGCTGGTTGGGCACCGGTTCCTCAAGGGGCCTAGCTTAGAAGCAGGATTTATGCGATACCAGCGGGCTGCGCCAGTAAACAGCGACCCTGTGTATACAAGTGACGACGATTTTTATTACTACTCCAACGAGGCCGTAAAGGCTTTTGCTGCCTCAATGCTGCTACGCGCACCGCTGTTGCCTCCTGCTGCGAATAGCCGCTGGCAGCTCGATGGGAGATTTGGATTCACCTATGTGATGACCCACTTTACTGAAAAATATTACTACGCGTTATCCCTGAATTCAGGAGTAACTTTTCCTGCGCGCGAGAAGCGGCGCAGTTTAGGCGACCTGCCCATGACCGCAGGACTAGCGGCTAGTTGCAGAATCAGTCGTCACCTACAGTTAACTGCGGATGCTAGCGCACACGTGTCATGGGTACTATGCATTGCCCGATTATTTGGCACATCCGGGTCGCCAGTAGGCGGCGGCGGCGGCGTAGGATTGCGCTACAACCTGTGACGAATAAACAGTCGCCCGCCACCTCCTTTTCCTTCAAATTACGATGATTCTTAGATTAATGCACTGGGCATCCGGCTCCCCTTTCTTCCTTTGGAGAAAGTCCAGAGGTGAGGTTCCCCGGCCGCGCCGTATTAATCTGAGAGCCGCTCCAAACGCTGCTCACCCGTTCACCAATCCCATCATGGCCGCCGGGTAGCGCAGGCCGGCGGCGGCGGTGCCTTTGGGGGCGATTTCGTCGAGCTGCGCCAGCTCGGCCGCCGACAGCTCTACTTCCAGCGCGCCCAGGTTTTCTTCCAGGTACTTCACGCGCTTGGTGCCGGGAATGGGCACCACGTCCTCGCCCCGCGCCAGCACCCAGGCCAGGGCCAGCTGGCCGGCGGTGCAGTGCTTCTGCCGCGCCAGGTCGTTGATGCGGGCCACGAGGTCGAGGTTTTTCTGGAAGTTCTCGCCCTGAAACCGCGGGGTGTGGCGGCGGTAGTCGTCGGCTTCGAGATCTTCAAACTTAGTTATTTGCCCGGTGAGGAAGCCCCGGCCCAGCGGCGAGTACGGCACAAAGCCCACGCCCAGCTCGCGCATGGCGGGCAGAATTTCGTCTTCCGGCTCGCGGCTCCAGAGCGAGTATTCGCTTTGCAAGGCCGCAATGGGGTGCACGGCCGCGGCCCGGCGCACGGTGGCCGGGGCGGCTTCGCTCAGGCCCAGGAAGCGCACTTTGCCCTGGTCCACGAGGCGGCTCATGGCGCCCACCGTGTCCTCGATGGGCGTGGTGGGGTCCACGCGGTGCTGGTAGTACAGGTCGATGTGGTCGGTGCCCAGGCGCCGGAGGCTGGCCTCGCAGGCGGCCTGCACATACGCGGGCCGGCCGTTGATGCCGCGCTTGGCGGGGTCGTTGGGGTCGCGCTCGATGCCGAACTTGGTGGCCAGCACGAGGCGGTCGCGCCGGCCCCGGAAAGCCTGGGCCAGCAGCTCCTCATTCTTGAAGGGGCCGTACATGTCGGCCGTGTCAAAGAAAGTCACGCCCAGGTCCAGGGCGCGGTGCAGGGTGCGGGTGCTCTCGGCGTCGTCTTGTCCGCCGTAGAAGTCGGACATGCCCATGCAGCCCAGGCCCAGGGCAGAAACGGTGAGGCCGGAGCGGCCCAGTTGGCGGGTGTTCATAGTCGGTGTAATCAACAAGAGAATAGAGAAAGAACTCGGGGCGGCAGCGTAGTGCTACGTAGAATTCGCACGGGCGGTCGGGCGGTGAACTGCCGCGGTGTCCCGCCGGCCCTGAAACTGCCAAAACCGCGCTTAAGACCTCCGAATTACCGCTTGGTGCTGCCGCTTTACTTTTTTCCACGCGACTTATGCGCTTCTTCGCGGGTGTCGCGCACCGGCGCCGGACGTACTTTTACGGCGTGAAATTTTGTCTCAAACTCAAGTACCGGGCGGTGGCTTTGGCCGTTCCGTTGGCGCTGGCAGCCGCCTGCACCTCCCCCACCCGGCCCATTGCCGAAAACGGCGCACCCTCGCCCGTCGCCGCCGCCGAAATCGCCGTAATGGCCCGGCACGACTCGCTGATGGCCCAAACCGACCAGCTCTTTTCGCTCAAGGCCAAAATCAACGCCACCCACTCCCCCGCCGCCGGCCCGTACCTGCGCGGGCTGGCGGCGGCCGACGCCGCCATGATGGACTGGATGCACCAGTACCAAGCCCCCGACACCACGGCCGCGCCGGCGGCGCGCCTGGCTTACTTCCGGCAGCAGCAGCAGGTGCTGGCCCGGGTTAAACTGCAATATCGGGCAACGATAGACTCGGCTACGTTGTTTATCAGCCAGCACCCCGGGGCGCCCGCCCCTCCCAAGTAACCATGTTGAAACGCTTTTTCCTGTTGCCGGTGCTGGCCGCGGCCCTGCTCACCGCCTGCTCCGAACCCCGGGTTGCCCGCCTGCCCATTCTGGGCGAGCGCGACGTGCGGCCCCGCGCCGACGGCGGCCCCGCCGATACCGTGTTTGCCACCGTGCCCGCCTTCCGCCTGACGGACCAGACCGGGCAGGTCATCACCAACCAGACCTTCGCCGGCCGCGCCTACATCGCCGACTTTTTCTTCGCCACCTGCCCCGGCATCTGCCCCAAAATGCAGGGCGAGCTGCTAAAGGTGTACGCCAAGTTTGGCAAAAACCCTCGCCTGGCTTTCCTCTCGCACACCATCGACCCCGCGCACGACACCGTGGCGGTGCTGCGCGATTACGCCGACCGCCTGGGCATGGGCGCGGCCCGCAACTGGTACTTTGCCACCACCGGCGCCCGCGGCGTGCCCGCGGCCAAGGACACGGTGTTCCAACTGGCCCGCGCCTACTTCACGGCCGCCGAGCCCGACCAGCACGCCCCCGGCGGCTTTGCCCACAACGGCACCTTCGCGCTCGTGGACGACCAGGGCCACATTCGCGGGCTTTACGACAGCCTCAATGCCAAGGAAATGGAGCGGCTGCTGGCCGAGCTGCCCACGCTGCTGGCCGAAATAAGTACCCGCCAGCCCGGCGTGGCCCGCCAGTAGATGCCCGCCTGGTTCCGCTTTTTAGCCGTGGGCCTGGTGCTGGCCGCTGCGCTGCCCGGTTGCTTCAGCAACAACCGCCACCAGGGCCAGCGGCTGTACGTGCAGCACTGCTCGGGCTGCCACGGCGAGCAGGGCCAGGGGCTGGCCCGCCTCATCCCGCCCCTGGCCGGCGCCGACTACCTGGTGGACCACCGCGCCGAGCTGGCCTGCATCCTGCGCAATGGCCAGAACGAAGTCATCGTGGTGAACGGCATCGGCTACCACAACGTGATGCCCGGCAACAAAGCCCTGAGCCCCGCCCAGCTCACCAACCTGCTCAACTACATCGAGAGCCATTGGGGCAACGAGGCGGCGCCGCGCACCATTCGGGAGGTGCAGCAGCAGCTCGACGCCTGCCGCCTGCCCACGGTGGCGGAATGAATTTAGGGTCTTTTTGGCCCCGCCAACGCGTTTTTTGGCGTAGATTGCACCCCCAATCCACTCGCATATTTCATCGTTATGGGCCTGTTTGACTTCCTGAAAAATAAACCCGCTGATGCCCCGTCGGCTCCCGCCACTGCTCCCGCCACGCCGCCGGCCGACAAACCCGCCTGCGGGCCGCGCTACCAGGGCTCCAAGTTCACGGCGCCGCTTGAGCCCACCCCGACCTTCCAGTTGCCCGCCCCGGAGCCTTTCCCCTTCGAGCCTGAGAACGTGCTGGAGCAACTCCTGCTGCTGGCCGCCACCGATGAAAACGCCCGCCCGGCCTTCTACCAGGCGCTGCTGCAGGAGGAAATTCTGATGATACTGGCCCCCGCGGAAGGCGTGGCCACCGGCGAGGTCGTCCTCACCGAGGGGCAGGAAATCCAGCTCCAGATTCTGGCCGATGGCAAGCTGCCCATCTTCACCTCGGTGCCCCGCCTGACGGACGGCGGCGTCGACAACGGCCTGGTGAGCTACGTGCGCCTGCCCGGCCACGCCTTCTTCAGCATGGTGCAGGGCCAAGACTGCGTGCTCAACCCCTTCTCGCCGGCCGGCAAGCTGCTGCCCAAGGACGAGTTGGCCGCCCTGCTGGCCGGGCAGCTCACCGGGCCGCTGTCCCCGGCCGGCGGCGACGCCCAGGTGCTGCTCAGCGCGCCCGCCGAGCACCCCACGGCCGTGGCCGACGCCCTGGCCGCCTGGGCCGCCACCCAGCCGCACATCGAAGCCGCCTACCTGGCCCAGATGCAACTCGCCGACAACCCCGACGTGCCGCGCCTGCTGCTGGCTTTTGAGAGCAGCAGTCCCGACCCGAGCTTTTTGCAGGAGCTGGGCCCCGTGCTCCAGGGCCAGACCAACGCCTACCAGTTCGTGGACCTGATGCTGCTGGACAAGACTTCGGACGAAGGCGTGAACCCCTATTTCCGCACCGTGGAGCCGTTTTATAAGGCCGGGTAACGAAAAGTAAACAAAAAAGAACGTCATGCTGAGCTTGTCGAAGCATCTCGCTCGGGGTAGTAATCTGAATCGTTAAGCGGTTAAATTACTAATCCACGCGAGATGCTTCGACAAGCTCAGCATGACGTTCTTTTTTGTTTATTCCCATTTATTGACGTCTCGCCCTACCTTCCGGCTATGAAACTCGCCGTACTCCTGCTCCTGGCGCCATTTGCCGCCCTCGCCCAAACCAAGCCCGGTCCTTTGCTCCCCGTGGCCGACCCCAAAATCCAGAAGCTGGTTGAGGAGATTTCGGCCAAAAACCTGGAGGACTACACCCGCAAGCTCGTCGCCTTCGGCACGCGCCACACGCTGAGCGACACCCAGAGCCCCACCCGCGGCATCGGCGCGGCCCGCAACTACGTGAAGGCCGAATTTGAGAAGTACAGCAAAGCCACCGGCGGGCGCCTGACCGTGGAGATGGACACCTTCACGGTGAAGCCCGACGGCCGCCGCATCAACCAGCCCGTGCTCATGGCCAACGTGCTGGCCACCCTGCCCGGCACCGACCCCACCGACACCCGCATCATCCTGGTGAGCGGCCACCTCGACTCGCGGGTGAGCGACGTGATGAACGCCACCGCCGATGCCCCCGGCGCCAACGACGACGGCTCGGGCACGGTGCTGGTGATGGAGCTGGCCCGCGTGCTGGCCGGCCAGAAATTCCCCTGCACCCTCAAGTTCGTGGCCGTGCAGGGTGAAGAGCAGGGACTCTACGGCTCGGGCCACCTGGCCGCGCGCGCCAAGAAGGAAGGCTGGAACCTGGTGGCCATGCTCAACAACGACATCGTGGGCAACTCCCACGGCTTCGACCCGGTGATAAACGACGCCACCCGCCTGCGGGTGTTCAGCGAGGGCGTGCCGGCCAACGAGACGCCCGAGCAGGCCAAGCAGCGCCGCCAGCTCAGCTCCGAGAACGATGGCATCAGCCGCCAGCTGGCCCGCTACGCCCAGCGCACGGCCCAGCTCTACGGCAAGGGCCACCAGGTGGTGCTGGAGTACCGCCCCGACCGGTTCCTGCGCGGCGGCGACCACACGCCCTTCAACCAGCAGGGCTTCCCGGCCGTGCGCTTCACCGAGATGAACGAGGACTACACCCACCAGCACCAGGACCTGCGCACCGAGAAAGGCCGCCCCTACGGCGACGTGATTGAGGGCGTGGACTTTGCCTACCTGCGCCGCAACGCCGGCGTGAACTTGGCCACCATGGTCAGCTTGGCCCTGGCCCCTGCCTCCCCCGCCAAGGTTGAAGTCCTCACCGCCAACCTCACCAACCGCACCGAGCTGCGCTGGCAGGCGCCCGCCACCGGCCCCAAGCCGGCCGGCTACGTGGTGCTGGTGCGCGAAACCAGCGCCCCGCAGTGGCAGCAGCGCATCCCCATGGCCGACCTGACGGCGAACCTGGACATCAGCAAGGACAACTTCATTTTCGGCGTGGCGGCGGTGGACGCGGCCGGGCACGAGAGCGTGCCGGTGCTGCCGGTGGTGGGGCGGTAGAATTATTAAAACTTCAAAACCCAAGGACGAGCAATACAACTCATCAACAAAACACTTGCTTTTAATGTACTAATTCTCTTATAACGTCTTTCGACAGTCTCACCGCAGGTAAAGGCTTATGCAGAAAATAACCTACTCGTTTCTGATTAGCGTTTTGACGTGTGTGGTTTCTTCCTGCGACACTGACAAGGAGAATGCTTTAACAATAGTAGAAGGGACGGTAACGAACAGATACACCAGCCAGCCAGCAGGGGCGGTTCGCGTTTCTGTGCAACGCTACATTTATGGGAACTATGGTACCAGTCGCTTCGATTCCATAACCATGGTTTCTACCGACCCTGCAGGACGGTACAGCCTTTCTTTTGACGCTGCCAGCAAAGGGGAATACCTCGTGAAAGTTGAGACAAATCAAGATTACTATGCCCTAACCACGCCTCCGGAATCTGATGGTTTCAAAGTTCAGCGTGGTTTGAACAAGTTAAATCTTGAAGTAACTCCCTATAAAACGGTTACAGTAAATGCCAATTCGAGCAAGAATGGCAAAACAAATATCGAGTTCTTTTTAATTGCGTGGGACCAGAAGGGCAGTGATTACAGAGGTTCGATTTTCAGTGATTCTGCGAGGACAAGCCAGCGAATCGTGTTTACAAAAACGGTTAAGGTGCTGCCAAATCGAGATTATCGGTTCGTTAAAATAACATCTAACCGATTGAGGCTAAACTCGGGCAACGTGGAATACCGGGATGAGACCTGGGATAATCGGTACAGGACAGTGTTTTACAACGACACAACTGTTGTCAATTTTAATTAAGCCAACTGGTTGTTAGCTGCCCCGTCATATTGGTGTTTGCAGCGAATAATACTCTGGTTGACTTGTAATTTTCTGACATCATTCGGCGATAGATGCGTTGACTTAATCTAATCAGCCATGTCGCCCCTTGTCGTTGTTCTCATCATCGTTTTTATTTTGCTGTCCGGGCTGCGCATTGCGCAGGAGTACGAGCGGGCCATTGTGTTTCGGCTGGGCCGGTTTGTGGACACGCGGGGGCCGGGGCTGTACTGGATAATCCCGCTTATCGAGCGGCAGCAGACCATTGACATCCGCACCAAAACGGTGGATTTGGAGCAGCAGGAAACCATTACCAAGGACAGCGTGACCATCAAGGTGAACGCCGTGCTGTGGTTTCGGGTGGTGAACCCGGCCGACGCCATCATCAAGGTGGCCAATTTTAACCAAGCCGTGTACCAGCTCTCGGTCACGGCGCTGCGCAACATCATTGGCCAGCACCAACTGGACGAGGTGCTGCGCGAACGGGCCCAAATCAACACCGCCCTGCTGCAAATCGTGGACGCCGCCACCCAGGCCTGGGGCGTGAAGATTGAGCTGGTTGAAATCAAGGACGTGGAAATCCCGGAGTCCATGCAGCGCGCCATGGCGCGCGAGGCCGAAGCCATCCGGGAGAAGCGCGCCCGCATCATCAAGGCCGAAGCGGAATTGGAAGCCAGCATCAAGCTCACGCAGGGTGCCCTGGAAATGGAGAAAAGCCCGTTTTCGCTGGAGCTGCGGCGCATGCAGATGCTGTCGGAAATCGGCATCGACAACAATACCACGACGGTTATCTTACTACCCTCGGAGTTTTCGAACGCGGCCAAGAGTTTCACGCAGATGGTCGAACAAGGCAACAAGCCCACCGCCTAACACCGCCGGAACTACGCTCGCACCAATCGTAAATTTCCGGCACGGCGGCGCCTGCCAGCGCTTCCCCACCACTGCCCCCGGGCCGACCTTGCCACCGGCAAGGACGATTTTACCTTAGCCGGAATTGCGGTGCATACGGCCAGACGGGCCAATGTAACCGGTCGCACCGCTGGTAATGGCGCGGTAGAATTCGTTAGGAATGGGTCAGAGAATGGTGTTTGAGCGCGGAAAATCAGCCGCGCCCAAAATTTAATTGGCGCAACAACCAACCCCAGGGCTGGTTCGACGCTCTGTACTGGCAAATTCACTTTACATTCATGCTCCCCTTCACCAACTTTTTATGAAAAAACACTTCCTTTCCTGCCTGGGCTTGTGCCTGCTGGGTTCTACCGCCCAAGCTCAGTGGGTCTACCAACCCATCGGCTTCGCTTCAACCGACGCCACCACCTTGTACTTTGACGCGGTGGATGCCAACGCGGCCTGGACCGTGGGCGTTGGCATTTTTGCAAATACCTACGTGGTGCCCCAGCTGGCACGGACCGTGGACGCCGGCCAAACCTGGACGGTGACCAACCTACCCGTAAATGCCACCCGGGAGGAAGAGGTAACGTCCCTGGCGGCTATCAGCTCCACGACGGCCTGGGTGACGACGACGGCCTGGGTGACGCCGACGACGGTGGATGGTCGCGGCGGCTACATCTACCGCACCACCGACGGCGGCCAGAACTGGACCACCCAGAGCAGCCCCGCCGTGTTCGGCAACCCCGATAGCTTCCCAGGGCTGATTCGCTTTTTCTCCGCCACCGAGGGCGTGGCCGTGGGCGGTGACCTGACCACCGGGGGTGGCTTCGAAACCTACACCACGGCCGATGCGGGCCAGACCTGGACGCGCGTGACCAATGTTCCCGCTACGCTGAACGATGAAAACATTGGCGTGCTTTCCCCCGCCGTGTTTGGCAACAACATCTGGTTCGTTACCGACCGGGGCCGCGTATTCCGCTCCCCCGATAAGGGCCTGACCTGGGCCGTGGCCAGCCTGGGCCCCAACGCACCCGAGCCCACCGGCACGATAGCCTTCCGCGACGCGCAGAATGGGCTGCTAAGCATATTCGATGAGAACGGCACCGACCACTCGTTGTACCGCACCGCCGATGGCGGCGCCACCTGGGCCCCGGTGGCGTACGCGGGGCCGTTGCGCGGCCTTGGCCTGAGCGCCGTGCCGGGCACCAGCCAATACGTTTCGACGGGCAGCAACTTGGACAATGGCGACCAGGGCTCGTCGGTTTCGCGCGACAACGGCCAGACCTGGGTGGCGCTGGAAAGCACCTTCAACCACCTCACGGCTGAATTTTTGAGCGCGACCGTGGGCTGGTCGGCTGGCCTTCAAATAAACAATGGCAACCAAATTACCACCGGCGCCCACCGCTTTGCCAGCACGGTCCTGGGCACCCGGACCGATGCGGCGCTGCAAGCCGGCCTGAGCGTTTCGCCCAATCCGGCCGTTGGCGGCCGGTTCACGCTGCAAGCCGCCCGCCCGGCCAGCGGCCCGGCCGCCGTGCGCGTGCTCGACGTGACGGGCCGACTGGTGCAGCAGCAGGCCTGGACCAGCGCCGCGCCGCTCGCCCTCGACCTGAGCCGCGAGCCCGCCGGCCTCTACGTGCTGGAAGTGCAAGCCGCCAGCGGCACCGCCCGGCAAAAAGTGGTGGTGCAGTAACACCGGCAGCGCCGACCTGCCTTGACCCGCGCCCGGCACAAGGTTCTTTTTCGACTTTGCGGTGGATGTGCAACCCTGCGCTGCAAGCAAGAAGCCCCGTCGGACATCCGACGGGGCTTCTTGCTTGCAGCGCAGGGTTGCGCTATTTCTTTCCGCCCGCCGCGGCTAACACCTCTTGATTCAGGCGCGTGTATTCCGCTTTCGACACTTCGTTCTTATCGTCCTTCACCAGCTCCAGCGACTTGTTGGCGGCTTCGATGGCCTCCTTGTTTTTGCCCTGCTTCTGCAGCAGCTTGGCTTTCCAGTAGTAGCCGTAGTAGGTGGGCTTGGCGGCAATGGCTTCGTCGAGCCAGCCGATGGCGGGGGTCAGGTCCTTGCCGGTGTTGTAGTAGTACTGGGCGGCGGTGTAATACGGCTTTTTCTCGCCCTTCATGGCCTCCTGAATCTGGCCCATCACAATGCGGTCGGGGTCGGCGGTGAGGGGCAGCGCCACCCGGGTCCGGTCCCAGCTGATGACCAGGTCGGCGGCGTTGGGCCGGAGGTTTTCCACGGTCAGGGCCATGGTTTCGACCGGGGCGGCCAGCTTGGTGGGCTTGGCCTTCGCGCGCAGCACGTCGAGGGCTGGCTTGTATTCGTAGGTGCCCCACTGGGCCGTGTCGCGGTTTAGGATGAAGGTCCACTCCTTGGCGTCGGGGATGGCGAGCAGGGCGTAGGCGCCGGCGGGCACGGCCTGACCGTTGATTTTCACTTCCTCACCGAAGCGCACTTTGGTGACCGAGTTGGCGCCCGCGCGCCACACCGTGCCGTTGGGCACGAGGTTACCAAAGGCCACGCGCCCCCGCAGCGAGGGCCGCGCGTAGGTCAGGTCGATGTAGGACGTGGAAAAGTCCTGGCGGATGTGGGTGGTGGGGCTCAGCGGCGGCGCCGTGAGCTTGGTCTGGGCCTGGGCCGTATCGGCCAGCAGCAGACTGGCGGCGAGCAAATAGACGACGTGTTTCATGCGGGCAAAGATGCTGGTTGGTGGCTGATGTTGCAGAAGTTCTGGCGCGGTTTTACACCGGGCAGCAAACAACGGCGCGTGTGGCCCGTTCAGACTAAGGCCAGGCTCCGCGAGGATTGTGCTGCTCCGCCAGGGTTGCAAAGGCGGCGGCCACGCAGGGCGCAGCTAACCAACGGGTTGGTATCCGCCAGGGCGTGCCTCCAGTGGGTGGTCATGCCGCATGCTGCGCGATATTGACATTTACTTTTGTTCCGGCTTCCTCCCCACGTCTTCCCGCACCATGAAAATCCTGCTTACCGGCGCCACTGGCTACATTGGGCAGCGCCTGCTGCCGCTGCTGGCCGCGGCCGGCCACGACGTGGTGTGCCTCGTGCGCGACCCGCGCCGCTTTGCCCTGCCCGACACGCTGCCCGAGGCGTTGCACGCCCGGGTGCAGGTGGCCCGCGGCGATTTGCTGCGGCCCGCCACGCTGGCCCGCCTGCCCACCGACATCGACGCCGCCTACTACCTGGTGCACTCGATGAGCGGCTCGGACGAAAACTTTTTTGACCTCGAACAACGCTCCGCGCAGCACTTCGCGCAGTACCTCAACACCACCCCCGCCCGCCAGGTCGTGTACCTCTCCGGCATTGCCAACGACCACGACCTGAGCGTGCACTTGCGCTCGCGCCGCGCCGTGGAAAACGTCCTGAGCCAGGCCCGGGCGCCGCTCACGGTGCTGCGGGCCAGCATCATCATCGGCTCGGGCTCGGCCTCGTTCGAAATCATCCGCGACCTAGTGGAGAAGCTGCCGGTGATGGTGACGCCCCGCTGGCTGAACTCGCGCTGCCAGCCCATTGGCATCCGCGACATCATGTACTACCTGACCGAGGTGCTCGACAACCCGGCCTGCTTCGGCCGGGCCTTCGACGTGGGCGGGCCCGACGTGCTCACCTACCGCCAGATGCTGCTGGGGTTGGCCGCCGAGCGCGGGCACAAGCGCTGGATTGTGACCGTGCCCGTGCTCACCCCGCGCCTGTCGTCGTGGTGGCTGTACCTGGTCACGAGCACCACGTTCTCGCTGGCCCAAAGCCTGGTGGAGAGTCTGAAAAACGACACCGTGGGCGACCCCAGCCGGAGCATCAGCGCTGTGATTCCGCACGAGTGCATGAGCTACCGGGCGGCGCTGGCCCTGGCGTTTCAGCGCATCGAGCAGAACGAGGTGGTCAGCTCCTGGTCCGACGCGCTCAGCTCGGGCACCATGCGCCAGAACTACATGGACGCCATCCAGATTCCCAAAAACGGCATGTTCTTCGACCGCCAGCTGATGCCCTTCCGGCGGCCCGCGGCCGAGGTGCTCGACAACATCTGGCGTATCGGCGGCGACCGGGGCTGGTACAAAACCGACTTCCTCTGGCGCCTGCGCGGGCTCATGGACAAAGCCGTGGGCGGCGTGGGCCTGCGCCGCGGTCGCCGCTCGCCCAGCCGCCTGCGCGCCGGCGACCCGCTCGACTTCTGGCGCGTGCTGGTGGCCGACCGCGCCGGCCAGCGCCTGCTGCTCTACGCCGAAATGAAGCTACCCGGCGAGGCCTGGCTGCAGTTCCGCATCCTGGACCAACCCGACGGCACCCACGCCGTGGAGCAGCTGGCCGCCTACCGTCCCCGCGGCCTGTTCGGGCGGCTGTACTGGTATTCGGTGCTGCCCTTCCACGGCATCATCTTCAAGGGCATGGTGCGGAACCTGGTGCAGTACGGCATGTAGGGTAAACGCGAAAAGCCCGCGCCCTGCCACTCGTTCCGGCACGTCCGCACTGCACGGTTTTGGGGCAGCCGTTCTTACCCAAACACCGGCACCACGCGCCCGTCCTCTACCTTCAGCGCGGCGTCGTACTTTTTGCCGGTTTTGGCCGAGACGAAGCCCTTGATGACGCCCGTTTCGCCGCGGCGCAGCAGTTGCTTGAGCTGCGTCTCCGTCAGCGCCTTGCCGCCCCACTCGAAGGCCACGCGGAACTGGCAGTCTTCGCGGAAGCGGGAGCAACCGTAGGCGGCCTTGCCCTTGAGCATGGTGCCGAGCTTGCACGCCGGGCACGGAATCTGGCCGGAGTCGGGCGCCGCGCCGGGCTTGCTGTCGGCCACTTGCATCAGCAAGGGCTGGAACGCGGTATCGAGTCCGATGGCCGCGTCAAACTTCTGGCCCTCGGCCCCCGCAAAGCCTTTCATGATGGGCGTGCGGCCCTTGGCGAGCAGGGCCTTCACCTGCGGGTCGCTGAGCTTCTTGCCGTGGATTTCGGCGGGCAGCCGGAAGGTGCAGCCTTCGCGAAAGCGCACGCAGCCGAAGGCCGCTTTGCCGCGCACCACGTGGCCGGTTTTGCAAGCCGGGCAGTAGCCCAGGCCGTTCCCCGGAGGAGAGTTAAAAGTTAAAAGTGAAGAGTTATTAGCCGTTCCGCCAACAGCTTTTCCGCTTGCATTCTTTAACTCTTCACTTTTAACTTTTAACTCCAACTCCGCGCTGCCCGACGTGACCATGCGGCCCCGGTTGTCCTGCTTCACCTCCTGCACCATCTCGCGCACCAGGCCGGAGAGTTCGCCCAGAAAGTTCTCCGACGACAATTCGCCCTTCTCAATCTGGCGCAGCTTGTGCTCCCACTGGCCGGTCAGCTCCGCCGACTTCAGCGTGGGGTTGCGAATCAGGCCAATCAGCTCCACCCCCGTGGGCGTAGGCACGATGCGCTTCTTCTCGCGCCGGATGTAGTTGCGCTTGAACAGCGTTTCGATGATGGCGGCGCGGGTGCTGGGCCGGCCGATGCCGTTTTCCTTCATGGCCTGGCGCAGCTCCTCGTCATCGATGTGGCGGCCCGCGGTTTCCATGCCGCGCAGCAGCGTGGCCTCGGTGTAGTCCTTGGGCGGCTGGGTGGTTTTGCTGTCGAGCCGGGGTTCGTGCGGGCCGCTTTCGCCCTTCACGAAGCTGGGCAGCACGGTGGCAACCACGTCGTCGTTGTCCGTTGCTAGTTGTCCGTTGTCAGGCTGTCCCGCCCGTGAACTGTTAACTGCTAACTGTTCACTGTTCACTGACTCGTTGCCGTACACCACGCGCCAGCCGGGGTTCAGAATCTGGCGGCCGCGCACGCGAAACGGGCGCCCGGCGGCTTCGGCCAGCACGGTGGTGTTGCTCACCTCGCAGTCGGGGTAGAACGCGGCGATGAAGCGGCGCGCGATGATGTCGTACACGCTGGTTTCCAGGCCGCCGCCCGGGCCGGCCGCGCCGGTCGGAATAATGGCGTGGTGGTCGGTGACCTTATTATTGTTGAACACCTTGGGCGTCTTCGGAATTTTCGTGGCCAGCAGCGGCTTGGTCAGCGCCTCGTAGCCAATGCCGCGCAGGATGCCGGGGATTTTCGGGTACTGGTCGTCGGGCAGAAACGTGGTGTCGACGCGCGGGTAGCTCACGGCTTTCTTCTCATACAGGGCCTGCACGATTTTCAGCGTGTCCTCGGCCGACAAGCCTAATTGGTTGTTGCACTGCACCTGCAGCGAGGTCAGGTCGAACAGCCGCGGCGGCGACTCGCGGCCTTTCTTAATCTCCACGTCCGTGACCCGCAGCGGGGCGGGGCGCACCTGCTCCAGGGCTTCCCGGGCTTCTTCCTCGGTCACGAAATAACCCAGCGCGCGCAGGCGGCTCTTGGTGTCGGGCGCGGCGTCGGCGTCTTTGGCCTGCTCGGGCGCGGCCACGTGGCTGAACATCGTGCCCCGGTACTCGGTCCGCAGCACCCAATACGGCTCGGGCCGGAAGTTCTGGATTTCGTGCCAGCGCTCCACCAACAGGGCCAGCGTGGGGGTTTGCACCCGCCCGATGCTCAGCAGCTGCTTGTCCTGGTAGGTGGTGTATTTGAGGGTGAAGAGGCGCGTCGCGTTCAGGCCCAGCAGCCAGTCGCCCACGGCGCGGCTCTTGCCGGCCTGGTACAGCGAGTCGAATTCCTTGGCCTCGCGCAGGTTCTGAAAGCCCTGGCGGATGGCCTCCTCGGTGAGCGACGAAATCCAGAGGCGCTTCACCGGCTTGCGGCACTTGGCCTCCATCAGCACCCAGCGCTGAATCACCTCGCCCTCCTGCCCGGCGTCGCCGCAGTTGATGACCTCCGTGGCTTCGCTCACCAGCTTTTTAATAGTATTGAACTGCTTCACTACGCCCTCGTCGCGCCGCATGAGCTTGATGCCGAACGTATCGGGAATCATCGGCAAACTGTGCAGGTTCCAGCGCTTCCACTCGGGCTGGTAGTCGTCGGGCTCCTTGAGTTGGCAGAAGTGGCCGAAGGTCCACGTCACCTGGTAGCCGTTGCCCTCCAGGTAGCCATCCAGGCGGCGGGTGGCACCCAGCACGGTGGCAATCTCGCGGGCCACGCTGGGCTTTTCGGCAATGCAGACTATCACGGATGGGGCAGGTGATGCAGATGTCGCCGACGGAATTCGGCGCGCGGAATCAACAAAGGTAACCGGGGAAAAGGTCGGGTTTGTGCCTTTGGCAACTCCGGCAATCACTTGCCCTTTGAGGCCGCGGCAGATGACCGTCGGGGGCACATTCGACCGCCGTATCTCCTGGCGCTGCTCCCCGGGCGACGCAACACCATTGATGTCCTCAAAAGTGACGTCAGCCTGCTATTAAACAGTTTGTTACACTGCTCTATTGCCTGGTGGCAAAGTCTCTTTTCATTAGTTTTTGCCTTGTCGCTGCCGTAAGTCAGTGTCTATATTTCGTTGTTGCTACTCACTTTTCCCGTCATGAACCTGCCTCGCTACCTTTCGTGCCTGTTAGTTGGACCGGTGCTTCTCTGCTTGGCTTCTTGCGAAAAAGAGTACCCCGAAACAAGTGGTTTTTCCTTTGTAAAAGGAATACCTTACTACCATTTCACCGACAACGACCGCCTGTGGCTCCGGGCCCGACAGGGCGATGAATGGATTTTTGAAAACGGGCAGGGCGTCCGGCACACCTACCGCTTATCTGTGAACCAGGAAATTCAGGCCGAGCACACGGAGTTTACCGGGCCCGGACTGCTGAGCAACCGCGCCGTGCTGGTAAATTATTACGATGCGGCGGTGCTCCGTCCGTTTCGGACGGACACCAGCGGGGCGGGTTCCGGCGGCGAATTTCGTTTTTATCGCGGCGCCGCCCTTCGTTCAAATCTTTATTCCGGCGGTTCTGACAAGTATACCAGCCGGTTCTATGCCAAAGGCAAATGGCATCGATTTGTTGGCAATACCGACCTCATCAGCGACTACTTCAGTTGTGACGGGCTGAAGTTTCCCAGCGGCCCTTTGTTGGATGGTCCTTTTGCCCAGCTTACCGTGCGCGGCCAGCAGTACGGCGAAGTGGTCATTTTTGTTGGTACCCCCCGGGGACCCGGCTGCCCCCTTCCCAAGCCGTCCAGCCTCCAGGAACTGTACTACGACCGCCAAGCGGGCCTGGTGCGCATGGTGAGCTTGGCGGGCGAAGTGTGGGACCGGGTACCGTAACTGCTTCGCTTTCGCAGCAGCAGTTGTGTCACAAGGGCAACTTACATTATGCTGCGACGGGCGCCTACCCCGCTTCTCCCAGCGCCGCCTGCAGTTCGCGGTGCATGGCCTGGGTGAGGTGGCGGGCCTCGTCGAGCCGGGAGGCCGTGTAGCGCTGGACTTCGGCCGCGTCGCCGGAAGTTTCCCAGGCGTGCAATTCGGCCAGGGTGGCCAGGCGGGTGAGCGACTGCTGCAAGGGCCCGTCGAGGCGGGCGCGCAGAGCCGGGACCAGAGCCGGGTCGGCGGCACGGGTGGCTTGCAGCCGAAGCAGGTCCTGAGCCACGAGGGCCAACTGCTCCAGCAGCTCGCCTTCGGCCGGGGTCAAGCGGCGGGGCTTGCGGTCGAGCACGCACAGGCTGCCGATGGCCACGCCGGCGGGGGTGCGCAGGGCCTGCCCGGCGTAGAAGCCCAGCTGCATTTGCTGCGCGACGAAGGGGTTGACCAGGGCGCACGGCTCGGTCGCGATGTCGGCGAACACGGTGAGGCCGTCCTGCAAAATGGCCACCGAGCACATGCTGTCCTCACGGTCGACGATGGTGGCTTCCGGCAGGCCCTCGTTGCCGACAAAGACCACGTCCGTGGCCCGCACCAAGGAAACAAGCGCAATGGGTGCCTCTAGCAGCTTGGCCACGATGCCCACGAACACGTTGAACAGCTCCTGCCCGGGCGTGGCCAGCACCTGGTAAGGCTGCAGGGCGGCGAGGCGCTCGTGCTCATAGGACGGAATCAGGTTCGGATACAATGCGGGTTTCATAAAATCTGTGGGGTGGCCCCGCGCGACTCAGGCCGGCCAAAAACCCCATGCGAATCATCAAAGCTAGGCGCCTTTCGCCCAAATCAAGCAACGAACGTGGCGGCCGGCCTTGACCTGAGCGGAAACTGTAACCCTCGCTAATGAGCTGTTTGAGGTAGTGGACTCCGCGTGGCGACGCGTCCTGGCGTCTCAGCGCGGGAGTCGTTCAACGCCGAGACGCCAGGATGCGTCCACACCGTTCGCTTTAACGGATTTTCGTTTTAAGCCGAACAGCTTCCAGGCTTTCCGACGGCTACGCGGGCGTTCAACCCCGAGGCCGCCGCAAGTATCGGCAGCCCGGCGCCGGCGTCGTTCTTCCGCGCTTCGAAGAACTCGCGCAGCACGCGCCGGCCACTAAGTAACTCAAGTTGCGGACTACAGAAGGGTAGCCCCCGTGGGGCGGCACGTTGGTAGTCAACCCGTTCTAAACCCGTTTTTCCAGCCCCGGCGGGGCGACACTCGGCCGACGAATGTCGCCCCGCCGGGGCTTTAGCGCCTGA
>NZ_JANNOD010000127.1:0-14208 GCF_031398885.1 Hymenobacter sp. | reverse complement strand
CCAAGACAACCACCAAGGACGGGGAGTTGGACGGCAAAGCCAAGGACGCCAGCGGCGAAAAAACCAAGATTAAGGCCAAAAACTAGTGCTCGTTTAGGTCAATAAGCAGGGGAGCGGGCCGGGCAATTTGTCCGGCCCGTTTTTTTGACTGGCCGGGCCGGCCCACCGGGCGGCTTTTGCGGCGACCTTTGCCAACAAACTGACCCGGTTCGGCGTTGGGGAAGGACAATTTTTCCGCTTCATCCTCGTTCCTTGCGCCCGCTCATGGCCGTAGTACCCTACAAAGACAATTCCGCCGACAAGAAATCGCAGGTGGCCCAGATGTTCAATTCCATCGCGGGCAAGTACGATTTCCTCAACCATTTCCTCAGCGCCGGCACCGACATTTACTGGCGGCGCAAGGCGGTGAACGAACTCAAGGCCCTGCGCCCGGCGCGCATCCTGGACATTGCCACCGGCACCGCCGACTTTGCCATTGAAACCCTGCGCACCGTCGCCCCCGATGCCCACGTGACGGGCGTGGACATCTCGGAGGGAATGCTGGAAGTGGGCCGCCGCAAGCTGGCCGCCAAGGGCTTGGGCCACCGCATTCGGCTGGAGCTCGGCGACTCGGAAAACCTGCCCTTTGCGGACGGCGAGTTTGATGCGGTCACGGCTTCGTTTGGGGTGCGCAACTTCGCGCATTTGGAGGCCGGGCTGGCCGAAATGCGCCGCGTGCTGCGGCCGGGCGGCAAGCTGGTCATTCTGGAATTCAGCAAGCCCACCGCGTTTCCGCTCAAGCAAGCGTATAATTTTTATTTCCGTCAGGTACTGCCCGTTTTTGGGAAGATGATTTCCAAGGACCAATCCGCCTACACCTACTTGCCCGCCTCGGTGCAAGCATTTCCCGACGGCTCCGATTTTTTGGCCATTCTAGCCAAAGTCGGCTTCAAAGAACCTGCATGGCAACCCCTCACCTTCGGCATCAGCTCCATTTACACGGCGCACAATTAAACCGCTTTTTCCTGCTGGGCCTGCTGGCGTTGCTGCTGCCCACGGTAGCGGTGGCGCAGCGCAAAGCCAGTTCGCGGGCCAACCGCAACCGGTCGGGCCAGGTGAAGTCCATCACGGTCAACAACCTACCGGCCTACGACGACCGGTGGCTTCATCCCGGAATGTACCTGGCCTTCACGGCTTCCCGCTACCGCATCGAGCAGTCGGCTTACTACATTCAGCGGCAAAACATCACGGCCAACCCCATTTACAGCCCCAGTCTGGGCGTGGGGTTCATCGGGGACGCGCGTTTGGGCGGGCCGGATTCGCCCTTTATCCTGCGCCTCGCGCCCGGCGTCGTCTTTCTGACCCAAAAAGTGGAGTTCAAGCCGCGGGGCTACCCCAACCCCGACTCGATTCAGGACCAGGAAATCACCTCCACCACCGTCCAGTTTCCGCTGCTGCTCAAGTACCAGTCGGACCGGCGGCGCAACGCGCGCATGTACATGATTGCCGGGCTCAACCCCACTTTCACGGCCAGCACCCGCCGCAGCGACCCGCAGCGTAATCAGTTGCGGGCCCTCGACAGCGACCTGGCCCTGGAGTACGGCGTGGGGCTGGACCTGTTCTACCCGCTGTTTAAGCTGGCGCCGGAGCTGCGCTTCTCGCACGGGCTCCGCAATTTGCTGGAGACGCGCAGGGACGTGTTCAGCCGCAGCTTGCAAAGCATGAGCACCAATTCGGTCACGCTGTACATCAACATTCAGAATTAGTTGGCAGTTGCTCGTTGTCAGTTGTTGGAAAACATTGACGGGAAACTGACAACGAGCAACTGCCAACTGCCAACTATTCAATGAAAACTGCATTCATCACCGGCGCATCGTCGGGCATCGGCCGGGCCGCGGCTGTGGCTTTGGCCGGGGCCGGTTTCCGGCTAGTGGTGTGCGGCCGGCGGCGTGGGCGACTGGAAGAGCTGGCGGCTGAGCTGGCGCCGGTGCCGGTGCACGTGCTGGCGTTTGACGTGCGCGACCGGGCGGCGGTGCTGGCGGCCGTGGCCACGCTGCCGGCCGAACTGCAAGCGCCCGACGTGCTGGTGAACAACGCCGGCGGCGCCCACGGGTTGGCCCCCATCCAGGACGGCGACCCCGCCGATTGGGACCTGATGCTGGACGCCAACGTGCGCGGCCTCCTGAACGTGACCCAGGCGCTGCTGCCGGGCATGACGGCGCGACAGACGGGTTTCATTGTGAACGTGGGGTCGGTGGCCGGGCACGAGGCCTACGCCAACGGCAATGTGTATTGCGCGAGCAAAGCGGCCGTGGCCATGCTCACCAAAACCATGCGCCTGGACTTGCTGCCCACCGGCGTGCGGGTGGCCGAAGTGAACCCCGGCGCGGTGGAAACCGAGTTTTCTCGGATTCGCTTCAAGGGCGACGAAGCCCGGGCGGCCAAGGTGTACGAGGGCTTTGAACCCCTGCAGCCTGAGGACGTGGCCGACATCATCGTGTTCATGGTGACCCGGCCGCCGCGCGTGACCATTGCCGAGGTGCTGGTGCTGGCCGGCGCGCAAGGCGCCGCCACTACCATCGTGCGTAAGTGAACCCCGGTTCCGGCCGGGAATGACCTGAGTGTGGGACCTTCCTCTTTCGTAGCACTGCATGGGGGCCCGTTGCGGCAAGCTACTTATCCACTGCGGCGAGGTGCTCCAGCATGGTTCGGTTTAGCTCGTGCTTGCCGACGAAGGTGAGCAGCTCGGGGGTAGCCCCTTGCTGCTGAAGGTGTTCCTGCTGTTGGGCTGCTTGGGCGCGAGAAATGTGTTCATCCCCGGTGCCAACCACCAAGCTTAGTCTAAGGCCTTGCAGCAAGCGCCGGGCGCTGTCCGGCGCTAAGTCGTCGGGAAAGCCACCGGCCCAGAGGATGAGGTGGGCGGGGCGGAAAGAAGCCTGGGCCAGCCAGCGGCTGACGGTGGCCGTGCCCTGCGAAAAGCCCAGCACCGTGACGTGAACACCGGCGGGGCATTCGGCCAGTATTTTGTCAACCAGCTGGTTGAGAAAGCCAATGTGGTCGTCGATTTCAGCCAGGCGGTCGTCGCGGGTCATCCAGCTGGCGCCGACCCGCCCGCCGTTGCCGCTGAGGTAGAAGCGGGACAGTCCTTCGGGGGCGATGACGACGGTGGCTGGGTCGGCTTCGGGAAGAAACGCGAAGTGGCGCGAAAAATAGGCCGCGAGCTGCCCGTAGCCGTGACACACGAACCACACGCGTTTGGTTTGGGGCGACGGTTGCCCGAGCTGCTGGTAGCGGGCCGAGCGGGTGACGGTGAGGTGATGTTCGGCCATTTTTGGCGTTGCAAATTGCTCGGTCAGTGTTCAGGATTGGTCCTTCAGCCAGCCCAAACCGGCGAGGAACCCGCAGAAGCTACTCACTTCGTAAATCATCGGCCGAAAAGCTGAATGGCATGAGGGCGGCCAGCGATTGGAAGCGCAGAATGGTGCCGTCGCGTCCGGGCAGCAGCAGCGGAATGGGCTGGCCCTGGCGGCTCTCGTACTCCAGCATCACCTGACGGCAGGCGCCGCAGGGGAAGGCGGGGCCAAAATCGCCGCCGCTGGGCCGGGCGGCCACCGCCATGCCCACGATAGGCCCGTGCGCCGGCTGGCCCGCCGCCAGGCCAAAGAGGGCGGTGCGCTCGGCGCAGAGGCCGGACGGATAAGCCGCATTCTCTTGGTTGGTGCCCCGGAAAATGCTGCCATCGGCCAGGAGCAGGGCCGCGCCCACGTGAAAGCCGGAATAGGGCGCGTAGGCGTCAGCAGTGGCCTCGCGCGCGGCTTGCCAGGCGGCCTGCTCGGGGCCGGTGAGGTCGGTGGCGGAGTCCAGCTCTTCGTAGGTAATAAGCTGCTGGCGGGAATTGCGGGCCATGCGGTCGGGCTAAGGGGGCGGCGAAGGTAATGACGCTGCGCTTAATGAGGAATGAAGAATGCGCAATGCGCAATGAGCAGTAAGCAGTGCGCAAAAGGAACGTCATGCTGAGCGTAGCCGAAGCATCTCGCGTGCGGCAGTAACTCAATCGGGCAACGAAGCGCGCGAGATGTCTCGGCAAGCTCGACATGACGTTCCTTTTGCTCCTTGCTCCTTGCTCCTTGCTCCCTGCCCACTGCTCACTGCTCACTGCTCACTCCTGAGCGCAGCGCCCAACCGTACTTTTGCCGCATGACCACCCGCCTGTTGTTGCTCGGGGCCGGCCGCTCGGCTGCTTCCCTCATTCAGTACCTGCTGCGCCACGCGCCCACCGAAAATTGGTTTTTGACCGTGGCCGACGCCAACCCGGCTCATTTGGTGCCGGTGCTCGCCGCGCATTCGGAATACGCCCGGGCGGTGCCGTTCGGAGTCGAAAACGACGCGCTGCTGGACGAGTTGGTGGAGCAGGCCGACGTGGTGATTTCCATGCTGCCCGCCGCGCTGCACCCGGTGGTGGCGCGGGCCTGCGTGCGGCACCGGCGGCACCTGGCCACGGCCAGCTACGTGAGCCCCGAAATCCGGGCGCTGCACGAGCCGGCCGTGGCGGCCGGCGTGACGCTGCTCATGGAGTGCGGCCTCGACCCCGGCCTCGACCACATGTCGGCCATGCGGGCCATTGAGCACATCCGGGCGCGGGGCGGGCGGCTCACTTCCTTCAAGTCGTACTGCGGCGGGCTGCTGGCTCCGGCGGCGGAGGCCGACAATCCCTGGAAGTACAAATTCACCTGGAACCCGCGCAACGTGGTGCTGGCCGGCCAGAGCACCGCCATGTACCTTGAAAATGGCCGGCCGCGCTTCGTGCCTTACCAGCAGCTATTTGCCCGAACCGAGACGCTGTCCGTGCCCGGGCACGGCGAGTTTGAGGGCTACGCCAACCGCGACTCGCTCGGCTACCGCGCGCCTTACGGGCTCGATGACATTCCCACCATCCTGCGCGGCACCCTGCGCCGGCCGGGCTACTGCGCCGCCTGGCACGCGCTGGTGCGCCTGGGCCTGACCGACGACTCGGTGAACCTGGGCAACGCCGCGACCATGACCTGGGCCGAGCTGGTGGAAGCCTACCTGCCCGCCTCCCTCATTCCGCATCTCGACCTGCCCGCGCGCCTGGCCGCCTACCTGGGCCTGAACCCCATCGGTGAAGAAATGGGCCGCCTGCATTGGCTGGGGCTGTTCTCGGCCCGGCCCGTGGGGCACGCCCACGCCACGCCCGCCCAACTGCTCGAACGCCTGCTCGGCGAAAAATGGCAGCTTCAGCCCCAGGACCACGACCTGATTGTGATGCAGCACCGGTTCGGGTTTGAGCTGGGTGGCGCCACCCGGCACCTGACCTCCTCGCTGGCCGTGGTGGGGGAAGACGCCACCCACACCGGCATGGCCAAGACCGTGGGCCTGCCGTTGGGCATGGCCGTGCGCCGGCTGGCGCGGGGCGAAGTAGCGTCGCGTGGCGTGCTCTTGCCCACCGCCGCCAAGCTCTACGAACCCATTCTGAACGAGCTGGCGGCGGAGTATGGCATAAGCTTCACCGAGGAAGAGCGCTGAGCCCGGCCCGTGCAATACCGCGCCAGTTGGGTCCGTTAAGGCCGCGCCATGCCCGCCCTACTAGCTTATTTTAGCTTATTTGAGAATGCGCCGCCGGCTCCTTGGTCGCCAGCTGCGCGAAATCGGGTGGGTGCGGCTGGCTGTGCTGGGGCCCATGTTGCTCGCGGCCGGGGGCCGGGCATTGGGTACGGCTGCCACGCACCCGCGGGGGCAGTGGGCCGTGCCGGTGGGCGTGGCGCTGCTGCTCGCCTCGGCGCACCGCCAGCGGGCCGACCTGCGTTTCTTGGCCACCAGCGCGCCTGATTTCCGGCGCTGGCTCGCGGTGGAGTACTTGGTTTGGGCCTCGCCCGTGGCCCTGCTCCTTTTGGTTTTCGGAGACTGGGGCGCCAGTGGGCTCACGTTGTTTCTGGCGCCGTGGGCGGCCGCATTGCCCGCCGCCCGGGAAGCCCGTAGCACGCGTCACCGCGCCCGCAGCGTGTTTCGCAGCGAGGCCTTTGAGTGGGTGAGCGGGATGCGAGCGGGCGGGGGGGGCGCTTGGCTGGTGCTGCTGGCCGCCGCCCTTTGGCAGCACGCCTCGCCGCTGGGGCCCGTGCTGGCCCTGGCCGGCTGGCTGCTGGTGTTGCTGGCCTGCTACGGCGTGCCCGAACCCGTGACCATGCTGGTGCTGGCCGCCCGCGGGCCCGGACAATTCCTGCGACGGCGCCTGGCGTTGGGCCTGGGCTACGCGGCGCTCACGGCGGCGCCGTTTGGGTGGCTGCTGGCTACGGGCCCGGCCGGGGTGGGCGGGGCGGGGGCCGTGATGCTGGCTTGGCTGGGGCTGCTGGGGCTGCTTATTCTGGCCAAATACGCCTTCTATCCCAACGCCATGCACATCCGCACAATCCAGGCGCTGGTGGTTGGAGTGGCAATGGCACTGCCGGGCAACCCGGTGTACCCGCCCCTGCTGCTGGTGGCGGCGGGCGGGCTCATCTGGCAGAGCCAGCGGCGGCTGCGGGCCGTGTTGGGATATTCAAAAAGGGTTGATTCGTGAGCATTGGGTCGAGATTTAAGCAATAATAATCTGCATCATCCATGCTCGAAATAAAGAATCTACGCAAAGCCTATGGCCGGCACGTGGTGCTGCACGACGTGAGCCTGGCGCTGCTGCCGGGCGCCGTTCACGGGCTGGTGGGGGCCAACGGCGCGGGCAAAACCACATTGCTGAACTGCCTGTGCGGCTTGGAAACGGACTTCGGCGGCACCGTGTGCGACACCGCCGGTCGGCCCATCCGCGAGCACACCGGCCTGCTGCCCTACGAACCCTACTTCTACCCCCGGCTCACCGGGCGCGAGTACCTGGAGTTCTGCCTTCAAGCCCGCAACCGGCCCCTGACGGATTTCACCGGCTGGAACCGCCTGCTGGAGCTGCCGCTCGACCAGTACGCCGACGAATACTCGGCCGGCATGCGCAAAAAACTGGCCCTGCTCGCCCTGCTGGTGCAGGACTTCGACTATCTGATTCTGGACGAGCCCTTCAACGGCCTGGATTTGGAAGCCAACCTGCTGCTCAAGGAAATGCTGCGGCGCCTGCGCAACCGGGGGACGGGCATCCTGCTCACTTCCCACCTGCTAGGGGCCCTTACCGAAACGGCCGACGAAATCACCGTGCTGGTGGCCGGGCGCGTGCAGCGCCACTACGTCGCCGCCGAGTTTGCCACGCTGGAGCAGGACCTGCTCAATAGCCTACACCAGGAAAAGCTGGGGCTGCTTGATGCGCTGATGGTTACTTCCGGCCCGTAGCCCGCCCAACAAAACAGAGCCGGGTAAGCGCTTCGGGTAGCTAAAGCGCCAAGTAAAAGCCCGCGAGCAAGGCCTGGAATTCGGCCGAGTAAACGGCGTCATCCCCGGCGGCCCGCACGGTCATTTCCGTAGCTCTTATCAGCACCTTCGCGCGCTGAAAACCGACGATATGCCGCAGCGGCCGGCCGTCGGGCCGGTGCCGCACCACTAGCCGCGTGGCCGGATACAGCTGCGCCGCGGCCGCAGTTTCCTCAAAATCTCTCATTTCCGCCGGCGGCAACAATACGGTGAGCCGGCCACCCGGCGCGAGAAAGTCGGCGGCAAAGCTGGCCAGCGCTTCAAAGGTGAGCGTGTCCGCGGCTTCGTGCCGGGCCGTGGTGCGGGCCGCGTTGGGCGAGCGCAGCGCCTGCCGGAAGAACGGCGGGTTGCACACCACGTGGCTAAACGCGGCGGGGCGGCTGGCCGCGTACGCGGCCAGGCTCAGCGGCCACACGCGGATGCGGGCAGCCCAGGGGCTGGCCGCGGCGTTGGCGGCGGCCTGCGCGGCGGCGGCGGCTTCCCGCTCAACGGCTTCGATGACGACCGTGGGGTGCCGCTGGGCGGCCATCAGGGCCAGCAGGCCGGTGCCGGTGCCAATGTCCAGCAGGCGGGTGGCGCCAGCGAGGTCGGCCACTGCACCCAGCAGGCAGGCGTCGGTGCTCACCTTCATGGCGCAGCGGCTTTGCTCAACGCGGAATTGCTGGAACTGGAAGTAGTCGTTGGGCAAGGAGGTGCAAGTAGTTACCCGTTGGTGATTGACGATTGGTCATGGGCGCGCTAAATTACTCCCCCCTCATCAGCCCCTGACCACTGTTAGGAATTGCTATTGGTTGGACCAGTTAAATGGCCCCCCCCACGCCGGATTGCCCGCAGCTGCGTCCCCCACCGGCGGCCTTGTAGCCGGGCCATCGGGCGGCACACCGGGGCCCGCAGCTACGGCCATCGTCAGTTGGGTCCTGCCCCGATGCTGCCACTCAACCCGGTCTTGCACCACCTTGCACCCCAGGAAGCAAGCGCAGCGGGTGGATTTGGTGCTCCGCTCCAAGGGGCGATTACCACGGTGGGGCTGGTTCGGCAACGATGGATTTCTGGCGGAAAAACTCCGCGTAGGCCCGGTTGTCCCAGTTGTCTTTATTTGGCGAAATGTCGCTGAAGAAAATGGTAACCGGCCGGTCGGCTAGCGTGTCTATCCGTACGTCGGCGCTGGGAGTGGAGCGTAGGTACCGGTAGCGAGCCGTGAGCTGTTGGTCGTAGCGGGTGGCGCGTCCGTGCAGCAAATCGCGGTAGGCCAGCAAGGTGTTGTTGGTGCTGAAGCGGTAGCCGGGGTCGCGCTGGTGGTGGTTGTAATCGGTAAATAAGACCAAGGGCAGCCACGCCAGCAACAACCACCGGGCGAAAGCGGGCAAGCGGAACAAGGCCAAATCGGGCGCGCTCCTGACAAAGTAGAACACCCAGGCGTAGGCCGCCAGCAGCCAGTTTACGGTGAAGCACAGGTAGAGCAGATTTTGGGCGCGGGGCGGCGGGACGTTGCCGCTAACCCAGATAACGGGAAAAAGGCCGGCGGCCAGGAAAGCCGGAACCAGCAACGTAAGCAGCAGGGGCTGCCGCACCAGTTGGTGAAGGGGCAGTGGCCGCCGGGCCAGCCGGGCAAACACCGGCACGAGCAACACCGTGACCACCACCAGCACGCCGTTGCCCAGCCAGTTGACCAGGCAGTAAGTCCCGAAGTTGATGATGCGCAGCCCGCACCCCACCACGCCCGGCGACGCGACTTGCTCCTCCACCACGCGCGCGGTGTTGCCGGGCGCCAGAAACGCCACCGCGCAACCCGCGCTCACGGCCAGCGCCACTCCCCAGCCCACCGGCCGCCGCTGCTGCCGCGATGCGTGCAGCACCACGCCCCAGGTGGTCAGTAGCACGGGCACGGCAATGGTCTCGTTGCAACCCACGGCTAGCACCAGCAAGACGGCCGTGCTCACCAGGTGATAGGGTCGGGCGGGTTGCTCCTGCCGGATATGCAGCGTGAGGGTCGCCAGCGCCAGCAGCAATAAAATCCCCGGCACCAGGTAGTTGAAGGCGCTGGTGAGCCAGTACACCCATTCCGCGGTGTTGGGCAACTGGAAAGCAATTAGCAGCAGCAGGCCCGCCCCGGCTTGCCCAAGCTGCCGCGCGGTCAGGCCGGCCCCGCGCAGCAGCGTGCGCAGCAGCCACACCAGCGCACCCAGCATGGCCCCGAGCAGCAGAAAGCACACGAGCCCGTAGCCGGCCTTGTCGTGCCCGTACGAAACCGGATTGAGGAAGCTCCAGCCCAGCATGGCCGTGTAGCGCCCGGTCCAGTGAAAATACAGGTAGCTCACGTAGCCCCAGTGCCCGTGCTTGGCCACGTCGTTGGCCTGCAGAAAGTCGTCTGCCGAAGGATGCGCAAACCAGCAGAGCACGAAAAACGGCAGCACGCTCAGCCAGATGAGCACTTCCCCCAGGCGGGCGGGCAATTGCCGAAGGCGGGAAGCAGCGGGTGCCAAAACAGGTTTCATAGGTTGAAAAGTAGGATGCATTAGTAGTTCTGCTATTGGCTGGGCAAGTCAAATGGGGCCCTGCGGCACTGCCAGCCTAACTCGCTTGAGTTGACCAACCCGGTTCACGCGTTTTGCCTCCGCCGACGGGGCAGCTCGGGCACTACCTTCTAACCGTTCATTATCAACTCGTAGCCTTCGTCCACCAGCAGGCCCTTGCCCAGGGCGCTTTGCACGGCCAGCACGTCGCAGCGCTCGTTCTCCGCGTGGCCGGCGTGGCCCTTTATCCAGTGGAAGCTGACCTTGCGCTGGCGGTAAATCTTCAGAAAGCGGCGCCACAAATCCTCGTTGGCTTTTTTGCCGAAGTCGGGCTTTTTTTCCCAGCCGAATACCCAGCGTTTTTCCACGGCATCGACCACGTACTTGGAGTCCGATACCACGCGGATGGGCAACTCGGGCCGGGTCACGGCTTCGAGGCCGGCGATGACGGCCAGTAGCTCCATGCGGTTGTTGGTGGTGCGGCGGAAGCCCTGGGTCAGCTCCTTTTCGTGGGGGCCGTAGCGCAGGATGGCGCCGTAGCCGCCCGGCCCGGGGTTGCCGCGCGCCGAGCCGTCGGTGAACAGGTGAATCATGGCTGGTGGTGAGGTGGCAAGGCGATGGGGCAACGGAGTGATGAAGGGGGCGAGCGAGTTAGGAATTAATCATGCCTCATCACTTCATTACCTTTCCCCCCATCCCCTTACCCTGGAAATTCTTTGGCAAAAAACTGCACCAGCGCCTCAAAAGCGGCATCGGGCACGGCCGGAAAGTTGGCGATGCGCACGGTGGTGTTTTTCAGCGGGCCGTAGCCGCTGCCCAGGTGCAGGCCCGCTTCGAGGGCTTTGCGCTTGATTTCCTCAATGGTGCTGGCTTCCCCTTTCAGGCCGATGACGGTGGTGGAGCGGGTTTCGAGGTTGGCAATGAGGGGCTGGAGCGGCGTGGCCTGCTCGAAGAAGTCGTACAGTTTCTGGGCCCGGTCCACCAGGTGCTGGTGCACGGCTTTGATGGGCTCGCGGTCGGCCAGCACCCGGCCCAGCAGGTAAATGCCGAGGACGTTGGGCGTGTAGTTGGTCTGGAAATTGAGCATCTGGGCCAGCATGGCGGGCAGGGCGTTGTAGTGCGCCCGGTCGTTCACGGCCTTGGCCTGGGCCACGGCCCGCGGCGAGAGAATGAGCACGCCCAGGCCCGCCGGCAGCCCGAAGCATTTCTGCACCGAGCCAAACCAGACGTCGGCCTTGATGTATTTGAGGTTAAGCCCAGCCAGCGAGCTAGTCGCGTCCACGGCCAGCAGGGCGCCGCCCAGGCGGTTGTAGAGGTTCAGAACGAAGCCCTCGCGCAGCTGGGTGGCGGTGCTGGTTTCGTTTTGGGTGATGCACACCAGGTCGGTGTCGTCGGCCGCGAAGGGGAGGGCCGCCACGTCGGGCACTTCTTCCAGCCCGAAGGCCAGGCCGGTGCTGGCGGGCCGCAGGGCCTGGGCGTACTTCAGCCATTTCTCGCCAAAGTCCCCGTTGTGGAGGTGAAAGCTGCGGCGGGGCGTCAGGCTCTGGGCGAGGATTTCCCAGCTCTCGGTGGCCGAGCCCGTGAACAGGACGGTGTAGTCCTGGGGCACGTTGAGCTTGATTTTCAGGTCGGCCACGGTCTGGCGCACCAGGCTGGTCACCTTCTCGGAGCGGTGGGGGGCCGAGAGCCAGCCCTCGTCGAAGGCGTCGGCCAGGTACTGGCGCACGGCGGGGTACACGGCCGCGGGCCCGGGGTTGAAGGTGTATTTCTGAACCACGGAGTTATCGGATTAAGCGGATTGGTCGGATTTTGGGGACGAGTACCGGCGGCGGTGCGCGGGGCAAAGTTCGTGCGCCGCGGCGGTTCTTCTTTGCGGCCCTGGCCGGAAAGCCGGCTCCAAAGCCGTGCCGCTGGCCGGCATCCGCGCATCGTCTCCGAAATCCGACCAATCCGTGCAATCCGACCAATCCGCGGTTCGGGCAGGCTCACACCCGAAACCCGACGCGCTTGGGCTGCTGGTTCACGAACCATTGCACCGCCAGCCGGTAGCTTTCCAGCCCGAAACCGCTGATGCTGCCCGCGCAGTACCGCCCCAGCAGGCTTTTCTGGCGGAAGTCTTCGCGGGCGGCCAGGTTGCTCAGGTGCACCTCCACCACGGGCGCGGCAATGGCGGCCACGGCATCGGCCAGGGCCACGCTGGTGTGGGTGTAGCCCCCGGCGTTGAGCACGATGCCGTGGTGCGAAAAGCCTACTTCGTGCAGCTTGTCGATGAGCGCGCCCTCGTGGTTCGATTGGAAATGGGTAAGCTTCAGCTTTGGAAACGCGGCTTCCAACTCGGGGAGAAAATCTTCGAACGAGCGGTTGCCATAAATGCCCGGCTCGCGGCGGCCCAGCAGGTTCAGATTCGGGCCGTTGAGAAGGAGAATGTCCATTTTTTAGTGAGCAGTTATCAGTGAGCAGTTAGCAATGGTCAGCGGGAGCGGTGTTTGCGCGTTCAACCAGCCAGCTTCGTTTCTCGACCTTTGCAGCCGCAAGCTAGACTTGTGCGCCGCAATTGCTCACTGCTCACTGCCCACTGATAACTGAAAAAATGACCTGGCCCGTTGCCATCCATCAATTTCAGGGCTACCTGCAGCTCGAAAAGTCCCTGTCGCCCAACTCGGTGGAGGCTTACGTGCGTGACGTGACCAAGCTGCAGCAGTTTCTGGTGCTGGCGCGGCTGCACGTGGGCCCCACGCAGGTGACTACGCCCGTGCTGCGCGACTTCCTGGCCACGCTGCAAGGCCTGGGCCTGGGCGCCACCTCGCAGGCCCGCACGCTGTCGGGCCTCAAGGCTTTCTTCAACTTCCTCATCATGGAGGACCTGCTCAAGCTGGACCCCACCGATACCCTCGAAGCCCCGAAAACCGGCCGTCACCTGCCCGACACCCTTAGCTACCCCGAAGTGGAGCAGCTGCTGGCCGCCATCGACCTGAGCACCAACGACGGCCTGCGGGCCCGCGCCCTGCTCGAAGTCATGTATTCGTCGGGCCTGCGCGTGAGCGAGCTGTGCGACCTGCGCCTGTCGAACATGTACGCCGAGCAAGGCTTCGTGAAAGTGGTGGGCAAGGGCAACAAGGAGCGGCTGGTGCCCATTGGCCGCGAGGCGCTCAAGCACCTCAACTTCTACCTCAGCGGCGTGCGCGGGCACCTCGACATCAAGAGCGGCAGCGAAGATTTTGCGTTTCTCAGCCAGCGCGGCCGGCCGCTCTCGCGCATCACGGTCTTCACCACGCTCAAAAAGCTGGCCGAGCAGGCGGGCCTGCGCAAAACCATCAGCCCGCACACGCTGCGGCATTCCTTCGCCACCCACCTCATCGAGGGCGGGGCCGACCTGCGGGCCGTGCAGGAAATGCTGGGCCACGCCAGCATCACGACCACCGAAATCTACACCCACCTCGACCGCGACTACCTGCGCCAAGTCATCACCGAATTTCACCCCCGCAGCTAGAAAAATGACCGTCCGGTGCGGCTGTTGCGAGTGCTAAATTATTGGCATATATTGCAATGCCTTAACCTCATTTTCTGATATGAAAGCCTCTTTTCGCCCGCTTCTGGCCAGCGGCACGCTGCTGCTGAGCCTCATTTCCCAGGCCCATGCCCCGGCCCGCACGGTGCTCAAGGCCGGCACGCTCGTGGTGCTTGAAACCACCACCTTGCTCTCGTCGAGGGATGCTCAGACGGGCCAGACGGTGGGCCTGCGCGTGAAGTACGACGTGATGGTGAGCGGCCGGGCCGTCATCAAAGCCGGGGCCTCCGGTAGCGCGCAGGTAACCAGCGCCGAGCAACGCAAGGGCATGGGCAAAGAAGGTAGCCTGGCCATCAAGCCGACGGTGGTGCAGGCCGTGGACGGCCAAATGGTGCCCCTGACCGGCAGCGGCAATACTTCGGCCGGCAACGATACCAAGGGCGCCGCCATCGGGCTGGCCGTGGTGGTCAGCCCCTTGTTTCTGCTGAAAAAGGGCAAGGATGCCACCATTCCGGCCGGCTACGAGATGCAAGCCAGCGTGGCGTCCGAGACGACCATCGAGTAGGGGCGGGGGCAGCAGGTTTCCGGGTTTTCGGCGGCCGGGCGCTGGCCGGGAGTTGTCGGCGTTACGGTTTGGCGTGGGAAAGACCGGGAGCGCGGGTTAATTGCGTAAATTTGGCCTTTACGCCCTTGTCGAATGGCCGATAACCGATACCGAAATCCACCCGCTGGCTCCGCGGCCAACCGCCCCGCCGAGCCGGCCGCCGCGCGCCGCAACGAGCCCCGCCCGGCCGCCCCCGCCTCCGA
>NZ_JANNOD010000104.1:0-81396 GCF_031398885.1 Hymenobacter sp. | reverse complement strand
CCTTTGCCTGGCTGGCCTGCTTTCGGCGCTTGGCCGTTGACTACGAATTTACCCCCGCCAGCCATCAAGCGTGGCTGCTCATTGCCAACTCGACTATGTGCCTCAACCGATTATGCCCGGCGTAAATCCCAAACACCCTCTGAGCGTCGGTGCCCGTGCCGACGATGGCCACGAAGTGGTCCGTAGTTTCGTAGTCGGGGGCGCCCTTGTTGTAGCTGCTCGCGTAGCCGTGGTGCACGCCCGCCATCACCGGCTTGTGCAGGGCAGACTGCCCACTTAACGCTGAGTTGCTAACACAGCACTGTCAGGCACAATAAGGATTCCACCGTAGCGTCCATCTTCATCATTCAGGTATTCGACCGCAAACCGGCTGTCTCTTGGGTTGATGTTTATCGCATTCAACAAAGATTGACTGTCCTCCGTTGATTTGCTGAGATTGACAAAAAACCTGACTACTCGGCGGGACCGCACGTCGTACTCAATGGATAAATCGTACCCCTTACGCTGGTAGCGCAAACTTTTTACCTGCTCGTCGATACTTTCCCGTTCATCGCTAATAGGCCCGCCCAGGCGGGCGGGGATTTCGTCCGCTGTTAGGCCCAATAATGCTGCGATATTATACACATAGGAGTCTGCTGTAACAGAAGACTTTAAGGGAGGAGCAAACGCAGGCTTTGTTGTCGTGCTTGGTTGTTTGTTCGGCGGGCGCTGTGGGTCCGAGCAGCCAGACAGCAGAAAAGCGGCGTAGAGCGCGCCGAGCGACACGACGTGTTTACCTGAAAGCATGGGGCAGGGCCTTAAAAAGTGCCGGGCTTGAAGCGGAGCTGGGAAATGGTATACGTCTTGCCGTTGACGGCACTTTTGCCGCTGTACGACCCCGTGCGGGCGTCGTAGTAGAGGCGGTTGCTCTTGGCTACACCCAGCCGTTTATTTACATCCTTTGTCCCCACGTCGAAGAAGCGGTAGTACTTGCCCTTAGCGTCGGTGCCCGTGCCGACGATGGCCACGAAGTGGTCCGTGGTTTCGTAGTCGGGGGCGGCTTTGTTGTAACCGCTCGCGTAGCTATGGTGCACGCCCGCCATCACCGGCTTGTGCAGGGCCAGGTACTGGTCGAGCATCGCCAAGCCGGCCGTGGCCGTGGGCTGCCCGACCAGCGTCTTGCCGCGCTCGCGCACGATTTGGATGCGGTCTTTTAGGTCGGAATTGTAGCCCACCATCTTCTTGACCGTGTTGCAGCACTGCGCCCAGCCTACTTTGGGGTCGCCCGTCGGGTTCTGGGATTTCCAAAAGGTCAGGGGCATGAAGCAGTCGCGGCCCCCGGCGGACAGGGGGGTGGGCTTGGGTTTGGGCGGGGCCTGGCGCAAAAAGGCGGGCAGGTAGCCGGACTGGGCCAGGTCGTTGTACTCGGCCAGCAGGCGCTGCTCGAACTGCGCGCGGGCCCGGGCGGCGGCACGCTGCTGCGCAGCGGCCTCGGCCCGGCGGCGGGCTTGTTCGGCGGGCGAAAGCAGCACCAGCGGGCGGTAGGCGGCGGCCACCTGCCGGTCGTGGGCCGCCAACTGCCGCTGCAGCCGCTCGGCGTCGGCCCGCAGGCGGGCAAAGTCGGGCAGCGGCGGGGCGGGCAACGGCAACTGGCGCGGGGTGAGCAGGTCACCGCTGCCCGTGTAGCGCCGGCCCACGCCCAGGTGCCCCGCCGCTGCCCGGCCGCTCAGCAGCGGGGGCTGCGGCTGCGGCGCTTGGCCCAGGTGGGCAACGGTGGCCCGGCCGCTAATGGGTTGCGAGGGCGACTGACGGTTGGAGAAGGAAGCCATATTTAGGACCAAGTTAGCAGCAATTACGTAGGAACGGCGTACATATGCCCGGAGTTCTCTTTACCTTTAGCGGGTTCCACGGCAATTTCCTTACTTTTCACCGCACCCCATCTTCTATGGCTCGTCAAGTTGTTGTTACGGTACAATGTGCTGGCCAAACACTGGCACCGGGCCAGGATTTTACGGCTCTTCAACTGCATCAGACTTTATTCGACCACCATTCGCTATCGATAGTCGTCCCCTTCGACAGCGTGGAAGGCAGCCAGGCGGCCTTTCTCAACGAGGCTCCCAGCCGGTTTTTAGGCCAGCCCGTCACCGTGGCCATTGAGCCCGATAAAGCCTTTGGTTTCGACAAAGGGGCCGGCTTTCATTTTAAAGGCCTGGTCACCGAAATGGGCACGAGCCAGGACTCGGATGGCGACAGCAGCATCACAGTGCAGGGCTACAGCGCGTGCTGCCTACTGGCCGGGGGCGTGCAGAAACGGACGTTTATCAAGCAAACCCTAAAATCCATTTTCGAGCAGGTGCTGAAGCCTTACTCCGGCAACTTGCTCACCAAGATGCTCCAGCCGCGCCATGCCGCACCGATTCCGTACGTGGCACAATATAAGGAAAGCGACTTTGCGTTTCTGAGTCGTCTGGCCACGGAGTATGCCGAGTGGTTTTATTATGACGGCAGCACGCTCCGACTGGGCCCACCAACGGCCGCGGCGGAAGTAGAATTTGTGGCCGACGGGGTGCATAATAACTTTCACCTAGGGCTGTCGCTGAACGCCACCAAGGTTAAGTTCTATGAATACAACTACAAGCAGCACCAGCACTACACGGCCAGCACGCAGGCGCAGGCCGTACCCACAATGAGCCAGCACCCCTTTGGCAAGCTGGTGCTGAGTCAGTCGGACCAGCTTTTCTCCCAGGAATCGCACACGTTGGCGGAGGTGGCCATCCAGAGCGGCGGCGAGATTACGGAGGAGGCCAAGGCCTTCAAAGCCCAGCGGGTAGCCGATTTGGTAGCCTTGCAGGGCAGCAGCGACAACTCCAGCTTGCAATTGGGCAGCGTGATTCATGTAAGGGGCAAGGGACTGGGCAGCAATCATGTAGCACCCGCCGACTTTGGTGCTTACCGCATCGTGGAAGTAACGCACCGCCTCGACGCCGAAGGAAATTACAACAATTCATTCACGGCAATACCCCACCTGCTGGAACTACCCCCGCTGAACCCCCACTACGCCCCGCCCGGAGGCGTCCAGGAGCTGGCCGAAGTAATTGATACGCAAGACCCTGACCACCTAGGAAGGGTGCGGGTGCGCTACTACTGGCCCGTAGCCGAGCCCAAGTACGCGGAGAGCGACTGGCTGCGTACCCTTACCCCCTATTCCGGCGACGGCAAAGGGCAGCTATTCGTGCCCGAGATAGGGTCACAGGTGCTGGTGGGCCACGAAAATGGCCTGGCCGAATCTCCGGTTGTGTTAGGCAACCTGTTTCACTCTAACAATAAGCAGAAAGCCAAGTACACCACCGACAGTAACTACCGCAAGGGCTTGCAAACCGCCGGCGGCAACAAAGTCGTGCTCATGGACACGCCCGGCGCGCAAACCATCCACCTTTCTAACTCCAACAACAAGGGCACGGCCGTTGAAGTCGGCTTCAAGGGCGACGGCAGCATCACCATCAAGAGCAATGGTCCGGTGACGGTGCTCAGCCCCGCCATTACGCTGGAAGCTGGGGAGAAAGGCACCATCAAGCTGCACGCCAAAACCATTACCATGGACGCGGACGAGGAGTTTACGCTGTCGTCCAAATCCAAGAGCATCAGCTTGAAAGCCAAAGAGAACATCTCGGCTGATGCCACGGAAAAGATGGACCTCAAGGCCAAAAGCAAGACCATTACCACAACCAACGGCCTCGCTATCAGCGGAGGCACGCAGGTCGACATCAAGGCCGGCAAAGTCAAGGTCAACTCGTAATTGCGGCCTTAGCGCATGGCATTCGTCCCACCTTCCCTCGTCGCGGTACCCGACGTGTTGCTGCCGCCCGTCTTGCCCACTGGCCAGCTGTGCACGGTCACGTGTCAAACGTTTCATCACCTCGGCAATCGGGCGTATGAAAACACGGCGGAAACGGTTTTCGAGAAAACCCTGCTCAGCGCGGGCGCCGAAGGACGCGCGTTTCGGCTGGTCATCCGCAGCTTCACGCAGACCAATACCGGGGGCCTCAACCGGCTCGACGAGGACATGGTGAAGCTGAAGAACGAACTGGTCATCGAAACCGATGAATCGGGCCGCCTGCGCCGCGTGTTGAATAAAAGCCAGCTGAAACAGCGGTTTCAGGAGCTGCGGCCCGTGCTGCTGCGCAAGTACGCGGATGCGCCTTTCATCACGCCCGCCATCATCAACAACCTGGGGCTGGTGCTGGAAGGCGATGGGTACCTGGAGGACGTACTGAATGCGTCGCCGGAGTACAGCTTGCTGTTTCCGGGCCTGTACGGCCGGGCGTACGCCGCCACCCCCGAACCCCTGGGCCACCGCCTCATTCCCCGGATTCTGGCCAACGTGGACTTGCCGCTGCGCACTTCGGCCGCGCGCACCGCAACGGTACCGGCCGACGTGGCCGACGGGGTGTACGTGACGGGCGAAGTCGACGAAGCCGGGTTTCGAGCTGACGAGCTCCGGCAAGCCGTCCGAACCATCACCGACCAGTTTGACTTGGACGTGACGCTGAAAGTGCGCCACCAGGAAAGCTACGAGTTCGACAGCCGCCACGAATTGGTGTACGGCGCCCAGCTCACCGACTACCGGGTAACTGGCGTATTTTCCACTCAGGTAGTAAGCACCCTCAAAGCAGCCCCCCTTTCTTCCCCGCGGTAACCCCCGTTACCGCACCACCTTCCTTTGCTACCGGCACCACGCACATGGAAAAAAAATATGTTCCGGCGGGCGTTTTTCTGACCTGCGACAAGGGCACGCTGCCCAGCCAGCTCAGCGTCACGTTCAACGCCAACACGTCCATCTACGGCCAAAGCCTAGCCACCGAGGCCGACAAGGTGCCGATGATGAACGTGAAGCCCATGGGCGTGTGCGCCATCACCAAGGGGCCCTGCGTGCCCGCGCCGGTGCTCTGGAACCCGGTGCAGAACGACGTGGTAGTGGGCAACAACCGCCTGCTGCTGGAAGACTCCAAGCTGCAGTGCAGCGCCGGCGGCAAGGCCAGCATTTTCTTCTCGCTGGCCGCGGCCCAGGCCGCCTGCCCGCCCGCCCCGGTCGAAAAAACCCTACTCGATAAGGCCGACGACTACCTGGCCACCCTGGGCCCGGCCGGCGACTACGCCCGCTTCCAGATGGGCATGGCCGAGGGGCTGTACGCCGGCGGTAAAAGCATGGCGGAAGGCCTCTGGGGCCTGGCCAAGGGCGGTTGGCACGCCGCCACCCACCCCGTGGAAACGGCCAACGCCATCGGCAATGCCGCTAGCAGCGCGGCCGACTGGGCCAGCAAGGGCGAGAACTGGAGCAACGCCGCCGGCGCGGCCGGCGACGGCATCAGCTCGGCGGCTGACTGGGCGAGCCACGGCGAAAACTGGGGCAAGGCCTGGGACGGGGCTTCGGAATGGGCCGGCCAGCAGTCGCCGCGCGACTGGGGCAAAATCGGGGGCCGGGCCACGTTCGAGGTGGCCCTGGCCGTGGGCACCGGCGGGACGGGCACGGCCGCCAACGTGGCCGGCAAGGCGGGCACGGCCGCCAACCTGCTCAGCAAGGCCGGCGAAGTGGCCAACTTGGCCGACAAAGGCCTGGATGTGGCCCGCCTGGCCGACAAAGGCTTGGACGCCGCCAACCTGGCCGGCAAAGCGGCCGAGGCCAGCAACGCCGCCGGCAAAGCCGGCGCGGTGGGCAAGGTGACCACCGGCGCCGACAAAGCTGCCGACGCCGCCCGCGCCGCCAAAGCGGCTGAAGAAGCGGCTGCTAAAAAAGCAGCCCAAGAACTGGAAACCGTGGAAGGCGCGGCCAAGAACAAGCGCACCTGCAAGTGCGACCCCGTGGACGTGACCACCGGGGCAATGCTCTTCGATGCCGTCGACATCGACCTGCCCGGACCGGTGCCGTTTACGTGGGAACGGACGTGGTACTCGAACTCCACTCGTTGCGGCCCGCTCGGCCACGGCTGGCACCACCGCTACGACCGGGTGTTGTGGCAGGACCCGGCGGGCCGGATGAACATGCGCCTGGGCGACGGCCGACTGGCCACGTTTGAGCCCCTGGAGGCGGCCAACGACCACGCTGCCTACCACCGCAGTGAAAAGCTGACGCTACGGCGCGCCACTATTGGCGCCACGGGCTACGCCGTGTTCGATGGTCGAGAACGGCTGACGTATCATTTCGCACCTGCCGGCAATGCCCCCACCGAAACAATATTTCACTTGTTGCAGGCAGTAACGGATGCAAGCGGAAATGCTCTGCGCTTCTCCTACGACCACCAAGGTTACCTAAATAGCATCACGGATAGTGCCGGGCGGATTATTGGCGTTCAAACCGATGCGGCGGGCCGCATTAGAAGCCTTGACCTGCCCGACCCTAATAATGCCCAAAAAACCTTCTCAGCAGTGCAGTATCAATACGATGAGGCCGGGAATATGACCGCCGCGATTGATGCCGAAGGCCACACGACACACTTCGCTTACGAAGGTTATCTGCTCGTCAAAAAAACGTTTCGGGAAGGCACCCATTTCTATTTTGAGTACGATGCCCAGGCCCGCTGCACCCGTACCTGGGGCGATGAAAATTATTATAACGGTCGCTTTGTATACGAGCCAGGCCAAACGACGCTTTACAACGAAGAGCCAGCAGCCAAACACGAATATTATCACGAAAATGGCTTAGTAACTACCTACATTGACCCGGTGGGAGCAGTACACCAGTGGCATTACAACGCACACAATGAATTGGAGCTGGCCCGCGACCCACTGGGCAATGCAACCAGCTACGATTACGATGCGCGTGGCAACCAAACCGGTATCGGCTATCCGGACGGCACCCGCACGGCAATGGCGCACAACGACCAGGATTTGCTGGTAGCCGCAACCGATGTCAATGGTAATTCGTGGCAATGGCGCTACGACGAGGTCGGCAGCTTAATCAGTCGCTTCAGCCCCGACGCTGCTACCACGGCGTACCGCTACGACGACTACGGCCGGCTAACCGAAATCGTGGATGCCAACGAGAACACTACCCGGCTACGCTACGGAGCCGACCATCAGCTCACGCACCTCGTTTCTCCCGACGAACAGGTTCGTTCATTTGCTTACGATGCTTTGGGCCGACTAATTCACCTGACCGATGCCCGTGGCAACGCGGAGCACCGCCAGTACGACCGAATGGGGCGTTTGGCGCGCCTACGCGAGGCCGACGGCCACGAAAGCATCTTGACTTACGATGGCGAAGGCAACATTGTGCGGGCCCAGGATGGCCAACAAGACGTGCGCTTTGCTTATACTGCCGTGAACCGTATGGCCGTTCGCCGCCAGGAGGGTCAGCAAACCCAGTTTTTTTATGACCGGGAAGGACGCCTGGTGGGCGTGCGCAACGAGGCCGGCCAGCAGCACCTTTTTGTGCTGGATGCAGCCGGCCAAGTGGTCGAGGAAACGGGCTTCGACGACCTCACCCGCCGCTATGCCTATGACGCGGCCGGCCGCGTTAGCCATTTGTACCGCTCTGGGAGCCAAAGCACCGTGTACGCCTACGACGCGGCCGACCGGGTTACGGAAATAACTCATGATGGGGCTGAACGCGTTATTTTTCGGTACCGGGCCGATGGCTTGCTAGCAGTGGCCGCTACCGCTGCCTCCCGCACCGAGTTTGAGTATGACCCACTGGGCCGGCTGCTGCGCGAAATCCAGGACGGCCACGTAGTGGAAAGCCAATACGACCGGCTGGGCTTCCGCCAGCGCTTGCATAGTTCTCTGGGCGCCGACGTACATTTTGAGCGCGACCTCATGGGACGCGTAATACAGGTGCGAGCGGGCAACTGGCACCAAAGCAGCCAACGCGACGCCGAAGGCCTGGAATTGCAGCGATTGATGAGCAGCAGCCTCTGCATCGCCTGGCAGCGCGACGCTGTGGGCCGCCCAAGTAGCCAGCGCATCATGCGGGGCCATACCACGCTTCGGCAGCGCCGCTACCAGTGGCAAGCGGGCAACAACTTGGCCGAAATTGAAGACAGTTTCGCTGGCACAGCTCGCTTTAGCTACGATGCCTTTGGTGCCTTGACAACTGCTCAGTATCCCAAGGGCGCCGATAACCTCGGCCATATCGATGCAACAGGCTCTCCATTCGTTGCTGCCGACAAACCGAACCGCGCCTACGGACCCGGCGGTCAATTACGCCAGGCCAATGGCACCCGCTACCGCTACGATGCCGAGGGCAACCTAAGCCAAAAGACCACCCCGGATGGCCAGACGTGGCGCTACGAGTGGAACGGTGCCGGGCAATTGGCGCGGGTAATTCGCCCCGACGGCTACGCGGTTGCCTTCGCCTACGACGCACTGGGCCGGCGCGTCAGCAAGCACTTTCGGGGCCGGGTGACCCGCTGGGTATGGGACGGCGACAATGTGCTGCACGAGTGGCACGAGCTAGCTGTAGGCGCCGGCCCGGACGCCATCGAGGCCTTGACAACTTGGCTGTTTGAGGAAGGCGGTTCGATACCCTGTGCGAAGCTGACAGCCCGAGGCAACTTTGATGTGGCCGCCAATCAGGTTGGGGCGCCCCTCGCCCTCTTCAACGACCGGGGCACCCAAGTTTGGGGCTTGGACATGGACACGCACGGGGCCGTGCGCCAGGGACAGGGCCATCCCCAAGATTGCGCTTTTCGGTATCAGGGCCAGTACGAGGACGTTGAGACCGGCCTGTATTACAACCGGTTTCGCTACTACGACCCTGAAACGGGAGGCTACATCTCGCAGGACCCCATCGGCTTGGCTGGGGGGCCCGCGCCGTACGCATACGTGGCCGACCCGCTCACGCAGATTGACCCGCTTGGCCTGAGCGAAGGCAGCACCACCCTGGGCAACCGCATGTCCCGGGCCGGCACGCCTTCCTCCTTTGAACACGGCATCTCGCCCTTCCCCCGGAGCGACTTCCGCGCCCACCACGTCATTCCGCACGACGTCTGGACCCAGCCCCAAAACCAACGCTTCTTTGACAACATCGGCCTGGGTAGTGCCAAAGACCGTGCCGCCAACGGCGTATTCTTGCCCAAGAGCGAGGCCGTGGGGCAGAGCTACGGGTTTGAAAACTACCACAGCGGCAGCCACGCCACCTACAATAACAACACAGCCACGAACGTAGCCGACATTCGAGACCGCTACAATTCGAGGGCCATTACTCGAACCCAGGCACGTAAGGAAATTAGCGCGTTGCAAAAAGAGGAACGCAAACGGCTGAGCAAACGCAATACCGTGGCCGGTCCCTGTGCAAGACTTAATTAAGCACCAATCTACTTATGCTCTTTGTTGCTTTTTGCCCTAGGGTCTCCCAGGATAGACAAAGCCTTTCAACTTTCATTGCTCATACTTACACTGAGGGATTCAATGAAAAAACCCTATGACGCCCATTTATCATAGCGAATGGGCATTCTATAATTCATATCGAGATGGCAAGCCCGTTCCTGAAAATATGCGGCTCTCTAACAAATTACTGATGATTTTTAAAGGGATTAGAAGCTTTGTTGCTGATTTTTTTACCGACGGCTCCAACCATTAGATAGTTTCAGACCGTTTCTATCACTTTATTCTTAAAAAGAAATTATCATCAGGACATTTTGGGCATGCAGAATAATGGTGTTATCCACTCAAAAAGCTTCAACTACTGCCAAGCCTTATTATTTATTACGTCCAAACTAGGCAGACAACGACCTTATTAATTTTGAGAATAATACGAAAATACTGTCGCAACAAAAGCCTTAAACTAAGAACACTCCCCACGAATGTATCATATTGATTTAGTTTTCAAGAACGAAGCGAATACGTCGACTATGTTATTGCTAGATGAAGAATGCTTTGGGTACTCTTTTCTCTGCGACGCCAAAATTAAGCAAGCCTTAGAAGAGGGAGAATTATTATGTTTTGAATTTTATACTTTGGGTCAGTTTTCGCAGGAGAGACGGTATCGCGACGAGTATCGCAGCTACGAACGTTCCCAATAGGAGTCAAAGACTTATTCCTGCAAGAGCCTGTAAATTCCTGTGAACATCTTTCCGTGGCCGCTGAATTCTTAGCATGGCTGATGCTTCGACGATTTACGTCAATGCAGAGTCTTGAATGATACAGGCGCAACCGCTTCATCGCATTTGCATTTTTAATCTCCCTACTACTCAGTCCCTATGTTCTATGTTGCTTACCGACATTACATTGAGAAAAAAGGCCTACCGGTCTTTATGGCTCGCGTCTACACGGAGGAATTCAACGAAAAGCGGCCCATGCAACCCATTTATTCGCGCGACTGGCTGTTTTATAATCGGCACAAAGACGGCGTGCCCGCGCCAAAGGAGTTGCAATTACCAGCCAAGCTCTGGCTGGTGTGCAAGGGAATCAAGTCCTTTACTGCCGATTTTTATTCCGATGAGCCAACCGAGTGGATAGTATCGGGCCGGTTTTTATCTTTTTTACAAAGCCGTCACTTGCTGGAAGCACAGTACGAGCAAAGCGAACTGACACTTGTTTCCACCAGCGGCAAACCCATTGCCGACCAGCCCTATTTTCTGCTGCGGCTGTTTGGCAATGCCAATGACCTCATTGACATTGACCGCAGCCCACGCGTGCCATCCAGGCACAAACCCCTGGCGAAGACAGCTCCGAGACGGGAGTACTACACCGAATTTATTTTTCGCAAAGGCACCACTCCGCCTCCTTTTTTCTTCTTAGACGACCGAAATTACTGGTACTCCTTCATTTGCAATGAGGAAATCGAGCAGGCAATCAAGGCAGAGAAGTTTGCGGGGTTTGATTTTTATACACTGCCAGAGTTTATTCAAGAGATGGAGCACCGACTGGAAGAGCCCGCTCCGGCTATATACAAAGGCGTATTAAATAAGGGGTAGTCCTGTCCATGAGCAGCGCAAATTGGCTAAACACTCGCGCTGCCAGAAATGCCGGCCTAGCGCACCGAAGTTGCCGCTGGCTTAGCAACGAACGTAGTGTTGTGCATGAGGTGGCCTAGTAAAAACGGACAGTGAACTGAGGTAGGTTGCTTTTCAGGTCGTGTTCAAAGTGGTGCGGTGAGCGGTAACCGAGGCAGAATGGCGGCGGTCGAGATTAAAGTAAGTATCGAGGTAGTAGGCCACTTGCCAGCCAGCCGGGCTGTCTTGAGGCAGGCACAGGCAGTGCCGTGGGGCCAGCAGCTCGGTTTTGAGCGTGCTCCAGCCAGCCTCTGCCTGCGCGTTATCGTGGGGATTGCCGGGTCGGCTGAAGCTGGACACGGCCTTGGCCCGTTCGATGCGGGCGCGACAGGCCGCGCTGGTGTACTGGCTGCCCCGGTCGGCGTGAATAAGCAGGCCTGGCGCAAGGCTAGGGCCTGTTCCAAGGCCGTAAGGACCAATTCGGTGGGCATCTGCGCGGCCAGGTGCCAGCCCACTGCGCGCAGGCAGGCATCGCGCCACGTGGCCAGGTAGCACCAGCGCCCGCCCACCAGGATTCAGTTTTTTTAATTATGGGCAGCGGAAGGTAAGACTTCTGGCTGTCCGTTCTAGCTAACCACCCCAAACAGCCTCGTTCCCGACAGGGTTACGATGTGCGCCCTGGACCATAACGGCAACGTACTTGTTGACCGGACAATTTCCAATGGCCTGCAGCAGAATACGGCCTGCCGTGGTTCAAGGGGTTGACTACTCACTTACTCTGCCCCTTGCACACTTTCGAACACCTCAAGAAACAACCAGTAATCGCGGCCGCCGATGCGGAGTACCTGCAAGCGCATAGATTGGCCGATGGCGGCGGGTTTCCGCCCTCTTACATTGACTTTGCCACCCAACTGGGTTGGGGCAGGCTCTGCGATTTGTTGTTGATATACGTGCCCCTCGGGCCGTATCCCGACTCCTGGCTGGTGCAAAGCCCCAAAATCAGACAGTTTATGAATGAGTTCTATCAGGAAATGGAGCACGACCCTTTTCTGCTGGAACCCGACGGGTACGAGAGCATTGACCGGTCGTTGGTTCCCTTTGGCGCGAGCGAGAACGGCGAATACCTGGCCTGGGACACGGCCCACCGTGCCTCCGACGGCGAGTTCCCCATCTACATACTGGCCAGTCGAATGGGAGGCATCCGGTACGGGGCTGAAAACCTGCATCAATTTGTAGAAAAATGCACGAATGACGCAGCCGTGAAAACGATGTTTGGCCCTGGCTGCAGTGCACTTCCCGCAATTTTTGAACCTCTTGCTTTGGCGAATTAAAGCAAAACCAAAACCTGCTCTTTTCGTTCGTGGCCATGCGGTCGCTCGCCCACCCGGCACGCCTGAAAATACGTCTCTGCTCGACAAGGCCGACACCTACCTACCCTCAAGCTAGCTGGCGCCGGCCTGAATGCGGCCCGCTCGGCCACGGCTGGCACCACCGCTACGACCGGGTGTTGTGGCAGGACCCGGCGGGCCGGATGAACATGCGCCTGGGCGACGGCCGACTGGTCACGTTTGAGCCCCTGGAGGCGGCCAACAACCACGCTGCCTGCCGCCGCAGTGAAAAGCTGACGCTACGGCCCGGTTCCAGCCGCATGCGCCGCGCCGTGGCGGGCAGTCCACAGCACCGTCTTGAGGAGCAGCCGATTGTTCCCGCCGTGCGGCCCATATCGCCTGTTTTTCCGGCTGGGTGCGGCGCAAGCAAGGATTGGGTCCGGTAATTCGTCCCTGGACCCGAAGCCACTTGTTCGTACAACCCCGCTTTACAGCAGCCCGAAGAAGCGGGCGGGGCGGCCCAACTCCAGGTTGATGGGTTCGAGGGTCTTCTCGATGCTTTGCTTGAGGTCTTCGGTGGCGGGGTCTTGCAGGATTTGAATGAAGGCCGTGCGCGACTGTTGCAGCAGCTGCTTGCGCTCCTTGCTGCGGGCTTTGTGGTCGAGGGCCCGCTGGCGCAGGCAGTCGGCCTCAGCGAAAGCAATTTGGTCGCCGAGCAACGCGATTTGGAGACGGGCTGAGCCGCTGGGAGCCGCCGGGGCCGGGCTCCCGCCGCCGCCCGAGGGCATGGGCGCAGGACGGCTCAGGCTGGCTTGGAGCATGATGATTTGCTGCCGGGCCTGGGCTAGTTCGGCCGCGGTGCGCTCGCTGCCCCGGGCGTCGTCGCCACGCTTGGCTAGTTCCTGGCGGAGCACGTCGATGGTGCTGCGGTTGGAACGGAACAAGTCAAAGTCGCGCAGCACGTTGCGGGCCAGCAGGCGGTGGGCGGGAATCTGCATCTGGGCCGAATCAAGCCGCAACTGGCTCAACCCCACGGCGATGGAATTGAGGTAATCCTGGTTGTTGGTGGCGAGCTTGCCCAGCACGAGGTCGTTGGATTCGACGCGCATGCGCTGGTCCACCGCGTCGATGCGCTGCAGGTGATGGGTCAGGGTATCGAACTGCGTGATGAGGCGGGCCTGTTCTTCGTGCGTGCGGTCCAGCTCTTTCTTGAGGCGGGCGTTTTCGTCGGCAATGCTCTTGTTGGAGAACAGGTAGTAGGAGGCGCCCAGCGGAGTGGCCAGCGCCAACAGGTACAGCAACGTAAACTGCCACAGGCGGGTGCGGCGTTCGGGTTGGTTGAGGGGTTTCATGCAGAGGAGAAGATGACGACGGGCAGCGGCGGGTTAGGTGGTGAACGGGTTCCAACGCGGGGCGCCGTTGGGGTACGACTCCGGAACGGGGGAGCTGAGCGGCTTGTCGGCCACCGGGTTCTCGTTGATGAAGGACTGCCAGCCTTCCTTATTTTTGCCGATGTACTCAAGCTGGCTGAGCTGCCGGAAAATGGCCCCAATCAGCTGCCACAGCTGCTGCTGCTGGCGCAAGTGCTCGTGCACCTGGTGGTGGTTGTACGCGAGCGTGACGGACGCTTGCAGCGCCCCCAGCAGCGTGGCGGGCAGGATTTCGGACCACTGCTCAAAATATTTGAGCAGCTCTTCGCGCTCGCCTTCGGTGAGGCCGTCGAGGGACGTTTTGAATTGCTTGCCCACCCGCAGCAGCGCATCGAGCAGGTAGATGGGCGGCTGGGCCGCGGCCATCAGCCGCAGCGTGGTGAGCTGCTGGGCCAGGGCAAACACGGTGCGCTCGGCCAGTTCGCGCACCATGTCGGCGAGGTGGCTGCGCTTGTCGGTGCGCAGCTTGACCTTGTGGATGATTTTGAACGCGTCGGTTTCCAGCTCCGTCAATTGAAAGTCGAGCTGGTGCAGGGCTTGCAGCAAAGCCGGGTGGCTGGCCAGGGCCGTGCTGGGCGGAATAAATTGGGCCACGGGCCGCAGCTCGCCCTCAGCGTAGAGCAGCTCGCCCACCACCAGCGTGAACGCGCCGCTGGCGAGGCCGCTCAACTGCTGGGTAGGCACAAAGCTCAGCTCGTAGGCCGGGCGGGTGTAGGGGTGGCGGGGCGGTATTTCCTCGGGCGAAGGGGTGCCGGTGGGCGCCCGCTCAAACGGGTTGGCGGTGAGCACCACGCTGAAACGCAAGCCTTCGGTGGCAGTCAGGCCGAACGCGGCCAACAGCTGGGCCAGGTTGCTGCGGGCCGTGAGTGGCGTGCTGCTGGCGGTGATTTCGATGCGGGCGCCGCCGGCCGTGACGGCCCGGCACTGCGTGAGGCGGGCCTGCACCTCGTGCTGGGCATCGACGTTGAGCAGGAGTTCGAAGGCGGCGGGGCTGCCCAGCTCGTTGGTCACGGGCAGCAGGCCGTAGTTATCCGGGCGCAGGTGCAGGGCCGTGGCATCGCGCAGGTGGTCGGTGGTGAAACGCTCGGTTTCGGCGAAATGGCGGCGGGAGATTTTCATCCCATCCACCCAGTTTACCGGGTAGTAAGTAATTTCAGGAATCATAACCGCGAAAGAGAGACGAAAGTAAAGGAAAAAAGCCGGCGCGGACCGCGCCGCGGCTTATTCGCCGGCCGGGCTGGCCGGCACCCGCTTCGCCACGATGATGCTGCCCTGGCGCAGGAAATTATCCTGGAAGGTATAATCGGGGTCGTAGTAGTGGCGGCTGCGCCACCACGCGCGCTTGGCGTAGAAGAGCCACCCGTACGGCTGGCCTTGGTTGTCGAGGTATTGCAGCGCTTGCTCCGGCTTGAGCTGGTTGTAGTCGGAGAGGAAGATGGCGAACAATTCGCTCATCCGCATCTGGTAGGGGGCCTTCGAGGAAAAGTCGTGGTAAAGGGCCTCGCCGTAGCGGCGCGTCATCCAAAAATGGATGACCATGAAGTGGTTCAGGTCCATGCGCGACAAATCGGGGCTGGCCGCCAGCGGGTTGTAATGCCACAGCTTGTACTGTTTGTAGGGAATGGCCTGCCACGCCCGGTACGATTCCCGGAAGAAGTACGGCAGCAAAAACGGAATTACAGCCATGGCAAAGCCAGTGGGCGGCAGCTGGTCCTTGGCCCAGGGCACCCACCGCAGGGCCAGAATGGCGCCAGCGCCGAGGGCGGCCGTGAGCACCAGAATGAGCACGTTTTGCCAGCGGCTCTCGGCCTCGTACCACTTCAGCCAGTTTGGTAGCTGCGCCGCGTACAGCCAGCCCAGCAGCACCACGGCCAGCTGCAAGAGGGCCAGCGTGGCCGGAAACGCCCACGGGCTGCGCACCGCTGCCAAACCCAGCAGCCCAAAGCCCACCACCGTGAGCAGCACGTACAGGAAGCTGCTGATGAAAACTTTGCTGCCCTGCACCCGCGAAGTGACATTGGACAAGGCGCTGGAGGTGACCGAACGGGCCTGAGAAGCAGGATTGGGAAGCATTGGGGGTAGGAGCAATTGAGTGGGTGGTCAAGGCCGGGCCTCTTCTATACCGGTTGGGGGGAGCTGAACAAAGTACGGAAAATTTCAAGTCAGGGCCACGCCCCCACCAGCCGGCCCTGCCCAACCCGGGGCGCGGGGCAGCGTAAGGCCGCCGAGGAAACTGTACTTTGCGCCTCCTTACCTCCACCTGCCTGCCCGCCGTGCCCGAAACCATTTCCGTTCATCGCCTGCTGGCGCACCTGCGCCGCCTTCCCTTCGACTTGCGCCTCGAAGTCATCATGGCCGAATTGCTGGCTTTCGGTTATTCGTTCGATGACTTTCTGGTGCGGCCGGTGGGCTTGTTTGCCCGGCGCTACCGGCGCGACTTGGGCGCCGTGAGCGACGAACCATTCGAGCGCGGGAGCAGGCCGGTGGTGCGCACCGTGCTGGAACTGCACCGCGAAGGCTTGTACGATGCCCTGCCGCAACAAGTGTTTCACCAGCCCGGCGGTGCCGCCACCGACGGCCCGCCCGGGGTGCGGGCCATGGTCGAGGACATTCGGCACCAACGCCGCAAGGAGAAGGCAACGCGGCAGTTCTTCCTCCCTTTTGAGCAGGAATTCTTTCGGTGCCGCGTGCGCATCGAGCAGGAAGAGCGGCGCTACTTCACCAACCTGTCGGCGCGCTGGTACAACGAGGCCCTGGCCCGGTTCTGGGGCATTGCCGACTGCGGCCTGCCCCCCGGCCCGCTCACCAATTTGCTGTACTTGCTGCCCCTGGCCCACGGCATCACCGGGGACCTGGCACGCACCCAATTGTGCTTTGAGAGCGTGCTGGCCCAGCCGGTGCAACTGCGCACGGTGGCGCCGCAGCGCCACGCGTTACCGCTGGCACAAACGGCGCAACCCGGCGGCGGCGCCTTGGGCAACCTGGCGCTGGGCCGCGACCTCGTGCTGGGCGGCGACTACCATGAAACACTCCCCGCTCTTGAAATCACATTGAAGGGCCTCTCGGTGAGCGAGTTGGAAACGTACCTGGCGGGAGAATGGCCGGCCAAAGCACTGGCTTTGCTCTGCGAATACTTTGTTGCTTTTGAAACCGATGTGGCCGTGCGCTACGAAATGGCCGTCGCCGAGCCGGTGTTCCGGTTGGGTGAGGGCGAAGACGCGCCGGTGCTGGGTTTCACCACGGCCGGAATCTGAGTCTTTGGGACCGGCACTTTCATTGGCGACCGGTCGGGGATGGCGGGCGTGGTCGCCTGCTCAGAATCCGCTTCGCGCTCAAGCTGGGGACGCAGCCAATGGCCCGAGTAAGCGTCAACCACGATTACCCGAAGACCAGACAGACTCAACGCCGCCGCTGCGCGCGTCCCATTAGCGGCTCCCTGCTTCGAAGTCGTGCAGGCCGGCGCGGTGGCGCTCCATTTCTTCGGCGCTGATGGCGTAGGCGGCCCGGGCTTCTTCGGCGCCCATCAGGCCCTGCTCCACGGCGTTGAGCACGGCCCACACCTTCAGCCGGCGCTCGGCCTCGGCGCTGGCGGCCGGCTCGGGGCGACCATCGGTGTCAAACAAATCAGAAGAGGGCTGGCTCATAAGCTCTGCGAGATAAGCCCTGCAAGATAGCGGGTAAATTATTAAGGCAGGGTGAATTTTCGCCCCAGAAACGCCACCTCCGAGTTAAGTCGCCGAGCAGCTGGCACCGCTGGTCCTCTCGCTCGCCCACCGGACGATTGCCTGGCCCTGGCCGGCTGGTTACGCCAAGCAAAGCGGCCCGAAACACTCGTCTAAGTCTTTAAATGATGCAATTTTCAGCACATGACTGAACATTCGCCGACTTTTTACCCCAAACCATCGATTATTAGTCTTTTCCAAACGCTAGTGCCCCAACATTTGTCTCAGCATCGTGCCTGCTCCTTCCTGCTCATATTACAAATTCACTCCCGCCTGCCCACCTTTGTCTAGTACCGCAAATGTTTGCTTCTGAACCCTACGCTGCGCCCGGTACGCCCTTGCCCGGGGTGGTGGCGAGCGGCTGCGCGTTCTTGCCCGCCGTGGCCCACGCCGCCGCCTGGCCACCGCCAAGCTCTTCCACCAGCCAGTTTGTGCTGGGTCAGAATCACCCCAACCCGTACGTGGACGAAACCGCCATTCCCTTTGCCCTCGCCCACCCCGCCGACGTGCGGCTCACCCTGCTTGACCCGCTGGGCCGCCGGGTGGCGGTTGTCATCCGCAACGGCCTGGCCGCCGGCGAGCACAGCATTGCCCTGAATCTGCGCGGCGCGGGGCTGCCCGCCGGCGATTACGCCTACCAGCTGCGAGTCACCAACCAGCACGGCGAGTACCATCAGCGCAAGACCATGACGGCCCGCTAGGCCGAACCGATGCGTGCGGAGAGGTGAGTGAGGCCCGGGGCCGACCGCTGCAACGGTCGGCCTCTTTTTTGGGCCCGGGCGGTGCGGACGCTGGCGCCCTCATTCGGGCCAGACCTTTCAGGTTAGGCAGCGCCGACCGTACTTTGCCACTGGGCGGGCGGCCCCGAGCGGCCCGGCTTTTTCCGACTTCCATTTCCCACCGCGGCGCTGCCGCCTAGCCCCCTGTTATGGCTGACCAAACCCTTACCGGCCTGCGGGCCGGTGTCCTGCACGGCGACGAAGTTCAACAGCTTTTCCAACTCGCCAAGGCCCACGCCTTTGCCCTGCCCGCCGTGAACGTGACGGGCACCAACACCGTGAACGCCGTGCTCGAAACCGCCCGGGCGGTGAACTCGCCGGTCATGGTGCAGTTTTCGAACGGCGGCGCGCAGTTTTTTGCGGGCAAGTCGGTGGCCAACGACGGGCAGCGGGCCAGCATCGCGGGGGGCATTTCGGGCGCCCAGCACGTGCACCTCATGGCCGCGCTCTACGACGTGCCCGTGGTGCTGCACACCGACCACGCCGCCAAGAAGCTCCTGCCCTGGATTGACGGCCTGCTCGACGCCGGCGAGAAGTACTACCAGCAGCACGGCCAGCCGCTCTACAGCTCGCACATGCTCGACTTGTCGGAAGAGCCGATTGCGGAGAACATTGAAATTTGCAAGCGCTACCTCGAGCGCATGGCCAAAATCGGGATGACGCTAGAAATTGAGCTGGGCGTGACCGGCGGCGAAGAAGACGGCGTGGACAACTCCGACGTGGACTCCAGCAAGCTGTACACCCAGCCTTCGGAAGTGGCTTTTGCCTACAAAGAGCTGAGCGAAGTGAGCCCGCGCTTCACCATTGCCGCGGCTTTCGGCAACGTGCACGGCGTGTACAAGCCCGGCAACGTGAAGCTCCAGCCCAAAATTCTCAAAAACTCGCAGGCCTACGTGCAGGAGCATTTTGGCACCGGCCCCTCACCCATCGACTTCGTGTTTCACGGCGGCTCGGGCTCCAGCCAGGCCGAAATCCGCGAGGCCATCGGCTACGGCGCCATCAAGATGAACCTCGACACCGACCTGCAATGGGCGCTGTGGGAAGGCATCAAGGACTACTACGTGAAGAACGAAGGCTTTTTGCAGGGCCAGATTGGCAACCCCAGCGGCGCCGACTCGCCCAACAAGAAGTACTACGACCCGCGCGTGTGGCTGCGCAAGGGCGAAGAAACCTTCGCCGCCCGCCTCAGGCAGGCGTTCGAAGACCTGAACTGCCTCAACCGCCGGCCGTGACGCCTGCGGCTTAATGAAGAATGAAGAATGAGGAATTTTGGACCCAACGGCCAATTCTTCATTCCTCATTAAGCGCAGCGTCAGCGTCTCACTTGCCGATGGAGCCAATTTTGGGCTGAATCTGGATGATGAAGCGCTTATTGAGTGCTTCCTGCGCGCCGGTGTAGCGGCCGGCGCCGCGGAAGCCGCTGCCGGCGGCCACCACTTCCAGGTTGCCCGGGAAGCGCAATCCGGCCTGCTCCCAGAGCCGAATAACGGCCAGGGCCCGGCTGTAGCTGAGCTGGCGCACGGCGGGGCCGTCGCGGTTGTGGGGGTCGTTGGGCGGGTAGCGCAGGTCCTTGGCGGCGCGGCCCTCCACCACGATGAGGTACTGCACGTCGTCGGTTTTCAGGTTCTGCATCTGGCTGAGCAGGAAGCGGCCGGCCTTCACCAGCGGCATCTGGGCATTGGCCGGGAGCACGTCGCTCTTGGGCGCAAACGTGACCGAGAACTTCAACTCGTAGCGCTTGTAGGTGGGGTTATATTCGAAGTAGTTGCTTTCCAGACGCTTGAGAGCGGCCTTGATTTCGTCGAGCTTGCGCTTTTCCTGCACCTGCACCTTCAGGTCGTAAATGAGCTGGTCGTTGTCGCGCTGCTTGTCTTTGAAGCGCTTGAAGCTGAGCACGAACAGCACGAGCATCGTCAGAAACAAGGCCGTCATAAGGTCCACGTAGCTGGGCCAGAAGAAGTCCTTGCTCTGTTTCATGATACGGTTTTTTAGCGGCGCGGGCGGGGGAACCTCACCCCCTGACCCCCTCTCCCAAAGAGAGGAGGCACCGAAAGTCAGTTAAAAGTTGAAAGCGGAGAAAAGCGGAGAGTTAAAGAGTAGGTGGTCAGTTTTCACTTTTAACGCTGCACCTTTAACCGAACCAAAACCGGTGCCCCCTCTCTTTGGGAGAGGGGGTCAGGGGGTGAGGTTCCCCCGCGCCGACCTCACTTCTTGCCCAGCACCGTCCGCTGAAACCAGCTCGGCTGCGTGAGTTTTTCGAGCACGGCGTTGGTGCGGTCCACTTGCTGCAAGAGCTGCTTTTGCAGCTGGGCATCGGTCAGCAGGCGGGCTTCCAGGCGTTGCATTGCTTGCGCCGCCAGGGCGGCCTGGCGCTCCTGCAGCACGTTGAGGTCTCTTTGCTGGGCCGGCAGCTGGGTGAACGGGTTCAGGTATTCCGTGATTTTCTGGTACACGTTGTCTTCGTTGAGACGCCGGAAGTGGCGCTGCCACTGCTCGTGCGCCTCGGTGGCTTCCTGCTGCAGCTCCTGCAAGCGGCCGTCGAGCGCCGCGTCCATGCGGTGGGTGCCTTCGCTCACGCCCTGCCGGATTTGGGCGCCCAGGTCGGCCAGCAGCTTGCCGTGCTGGCTGAAAAAAGCCACTTGTTGGCGCAGCGCATCGTCGTGCTGCTGCAGGTACTGCGGCACGCTGGCCAGGCCCTGCTCCAGGGCGGTGAGGCGGTTGAGCAGCGCGGTGATGACCTGGGCCACTTCGGCGCCGTGGGTCACGGTGTTGTTCAGGGCCTGCTGGTAGCCCAGAAATTTCTCGAAGGTCTGGGCGCTCTCGTCTACCCTGTCAAACACCTTGATGGTGGCGTTGGCCAGCTCCGAGTAGCCGATTTTCTCCAGCTGCTCCAGGAAACGCTTTTGCACGCTCACGTTCTCGGTGATACTGGCAATGAGCGGCATAAACTCGTGAATCTTGCTAAAAAAGTCGTTCTGAATCTGGCTGAAGAAGTCCGTGTTGAACGTGTCCAGCACCGCTTTCAGGTTGCTCATACCCGCCTGCATGTCGGAGTTGAGCTTGGGCAGCAGGGCCTTTTGTAAAAAGGTATAGTAGGCGTTTTTGTGGCGGTCGCGCAGGGCGCGGGCCTGCTTGAGCAGCTGGTTGCCGGCCAGCGTGAAGGCCAGCCCAAACAGGCTGCCAATCATGGCGATGAGCACGCCCCCTAGGAAGCGCTGCACGTCGCCGTTGCTGAACGAGGTATCCTGAGCCGGGTCGGCCGCGGCTTCGGCAAACGGGTTGCCCACCAGCGCCACCAGCCCCAGGATGGCCCCCACAAACGTGCCCAGCAAACCCAGGTACAACGGCGTGGCAATCTGGGCCTGAATCTCCTCGTCCAGCGCCTCGGCGTGGCGCTCGGAAATGTCTTTCAGGATGCCAAAGTCGGCCGCCGCGCCGCGGTTGTTCAGCAGGTATTCGTTTGTATCAATCACAACTTGCCCAAACTCCGGCGAGGCGTCGCGGGTGATAAGGGCGTCGTACTGCACGTCGAAGTTCTTCTCGGGGTTCGCGGCCGTGAACGGAATGGGCTGCACCGCCACCGCGCCCGCCCGGGGGTACATGGCCGCTACCCGGTCGGTGAGCTGCCGGTTGCGCCAGAACACCACGGCTTGCCAGGCCACCAGCGCCAAGATTAACAGTATTTCAATTACGAGCATATGTGAAGGGTTGGATAATTGCCGAATCTACCCCCGACCGGCGCACTAGCTCAGGGCAATTTCGGCCTTTTGCACCACGTGCCAGGCGTCGTCGCGCTTTTCGAGCTGGCCCGCCGTCAGATTGCGAATGACGGTGAACTGCTCGGTCGGCGGCAGCTCGAACGCGAAAAACTCCTTCAATTCTCGCACGCCGTTGCCGATGATGCGCGACTGGTCGGCCTGCGGGCTGAACGAAAATTGCGCCGTAGTCGCCTCGGCGTGCGGCAGTGTGATGAGCAGCGGCATCTGGGGCAGCGGGGCGGGGCTGAGCTTGCGGTGCTCGATGCTGGGCACGTCCGGCGCGGGCGCGTAGTAGTGCAGCGGGCCCACCAGCGCGGCGGGGGCAGTTGCTTCGGGGGCGACGCCGGGCTCCAGCGATGCAAGCTGCGTTGGAGCTTCGGCCGTGGCGTCAATCAGTTCCTGAATGGCCGGCGGCGTGGATGTGGGCGCGGTCCACTCAACGGTTTGACCGGTTTCGAGCGGCTGGTCGGCGGGGCGAGGCGGGGGCGGAGGCGGGGGGTTCATTGCGGCAGGGCGGGGCGCGACCGGCGGCCAAGAGGAAGCCCGGTCAGAAGGCGTATTTCTGGGAGTGAAGTTGGGCTTCGGCTTTTTACTTTTTTCCGGCTGCTTCGCGGGCTGATTCGACGGGGTTGCCGGAGCCGACGTGCCCTGCACCTTGCGCAGCGACTGTACCACCGGCGCCTTCACCACGTTTTCGGCTTTGGGCGGCGGCACCGGTTCGGGCGCGGCAGCGGGCGCGGCGGAGCCAACCACGACCGGGCGGGCCGATGACCGCGCCCACAGCCGCGTGCCCAGCACCCCCAGCGCCACCCCGCCCAGCAGCGCCCACAGCCAGCTGAAGGACGGGCCAGTAACTGGAGCCGGGGCCACGGAGTCCGCCGGCGGCGGCGAGCTAGGAGGCGCTGGTTGCGCCTGCTCGGCCTTGGGCTGGGCGTACGTTACCTGCCCGCCACCAAGTAGCAAGACCAGCAGCGCCCAGCGGCCCACCGCCAGCTTAGCTGACCGGCTGCGCGTCATGAAGCACCTTGGATAGCTCATACAAGGCATTTTTAAAGGGCAGGAAGAACAACGTTTCGGGCACGGTATCGCCGTCGCGCAGCACGTCGGCGTATTGCTGGCGGTAGAGGTTGAAGGAGTCGCCGAGGTGGCGCTCCAGCGTGGCCATTACCAGGCCGGGGTCATTTTTCACGCCCAGGTCGGCCTGCTGACGCTTCACTTCGGGGTCTTCGAGCAGCAGCTTGAGGCAGGCGCGGGCGTTGGCCAGCACGGCCTGCTTGATGTCGTCGGTTACGGCCGTGGCTTCGAGGTGGTGCTCGCCGCGGTCGGCCTGCGGGTTATCGGCATCGGGTAGCACGCCGATGGGGCGCACCAGGGGCGGGTCCTGCGGAATCTGGCCGGTGGCGAGCACGCCGCCGTTGGCAGTGGTTTGCTTGGGGTCGTCGGCCAGCTTGATGCGAAAATCGGCCGGCACGGCCTGGCCGGTGGCTTTTTCCATGATGAGGCGGGCCAGCTTCTCCACCGGCTGCAGGTTGGTGCCGGCCGCCAGCAGGCGCACGTAGAGGCTGCCGCGACCCGTGAAACAGAGGTAGCGCGGCAGCTGCTGGCCGTTGGCCGCCACCACCTGCGCCACGTGGTAAATCAGCGCGCCGAAGTGCAGGTAGAACAGCACCCGCAGGTGCTCGGCCCGCAGCAGCCGCTCGCTGAAGCCCAGCAACTGGTCGTAGTTGAACAGAAAGCTGGCCACGTCCTCCGAGCCGAAGTTGTCGGTGCCTTCGGCCACCAGCACGTACTCGCGGGCCCGGCGAGCGGCCGGCGAGAGCACCGCGCTCTGCACCCCGGCCACGCCGAAGCGCACGAGGCCGTTGTCCTTGGCGCCGCGCACTTCGGCCCCGCCGTCGCCCCACAGGTCATTGCCGGCGAAGCGGAACGAAGTGCTCAGCACCGGCTTGCGGTCGGCGTAGAGCAGCACGTCGGTGGTGCCGCCGCCGATGTCGATGAAGGCCGCGTTCTCGCCCGGGCCCAGCGTCACGATGTTGCGCCGGGTGAGGTAGTAGTACGGCGCGGTGCTCTCCACCATGCAGGGCATGGAGTTGGTGGTGTGAAACACCTCGTGGAACAGCGAGTCCCACTCGCGCTGGTACAAGTTGCGCTGGTAGGTGGAGAAGCTCAGCGGGGCAAACCAGGTGATTTGGGTGCTGGCCAGGTTGCCGCCGTTCAGGGCCACCTTGGCGCGGCAGAGCAGCAGCATTTCCTGGAAAAAGGCCCGCACGCGGTTACTGGTGGCCTGATTCAACGTATTGTCCCACTTCAGATTGGTGTGGTAGTGGGGCCGGCGCTGCTCCTCGGTGATGATACCGAAAGCCACGTTGATGTTGCCGAGCACGCTTAGCTCCTGGGTGGCGTAGTTGGCGGCTTCGTAGGTGGCGGTGCGCGCTGGGAAGGCGTAGGGCGAATTATCGGCCCCGATGATGGGCGGCACGAACTCGCGCTCCTGGTACTGCTGCCAGCGCTTGATTTGCACGAAGTTGGCCGGGTCGTCGTCGATGCCGCGGTACAGGCGCTCGTAGGCGCTGCGGTCGGGCTCGGCGGTGGCTTTCTTGAGCAGGGCCACCGGCGTGTCGGCCAGGCCGAAGCTGAACGGCTTGGGCTCCTGGCCGGGGCTGTCCTGCATGGCCACGTGGGTGTTGGTGGTGCCGAAGTCGATGGCGAAGCGGTACTCTTTGGTACCCTGCCGCACCTCGGGCCAGCGCGGAATGACTAAGGCGCGGCCCTCGGCCGGGGCCGGGTTCAGCACCTCCAGGTAGTCGAAGTGAGTGCCGCGCACCTCGTAGTAGGTGCTGCCTTCGTCCTGGCTGGTCTTGGGCGTGCGCTCGTAGCGGGTGGCACTCTGGCCGGTGCCGGTTTCGCCCAGCGGGTGGGTGCCGACCCAAAATTTCAGGTCGACTTTCTTGGTCACCAGGCTCGGGTCGATGTTGTTGGCGTCCACCAGCATCACCTTGTAGAAGTCGTTGTACTGGGGCGCGTCGGCCACTTTCACGAACGGAAACACCGACAGCGCCACGTTGGTCACCCGCAGGCGCCCCACGTTGTCGCCCTGCGGGTTGGGGTAGTAGGCGCGCTCGTAATCCACGAAACCGCCGCCGCTCACGGGCACGCGCAGCTTCACGCGCACGCAGGCCGGGTCCAACTCCAGACTCAGGTGCTCAGCCAAGTCCTGAGCCGAGAAGTAGTCGAAGTAGGCCGGGCGCAGCGGCAGCAAGGGCCAGTTACTGGGCCGAAAGCCCGGCGCAATGCTCACGCTGCCGCAGTAGAACCGCGCCTCGTCCACCTCGTAGGGCACGGCCAGCAGGGTTTCTTCCAGCAAGTCGTTCACCGTCAGGTACGGATACGTCACCTCCGGGCCGGGCAACGTCCGCTCCTTCAGCGGCCGGGCATCGGCGACGGGCACGACGATGGCGCCGCCGTCGGCAAACAGCGTTTCGTTGTAGTACTTCTTGCCCACGGCTTTCAGGCCCGGGCGCAGCACGATGGGCAGCGGCCCGACCAGGCCCGCCCGCGTGGGCTGTATGAACAGGTCGGAGCTGCGCACCGTGCCCTCGTCGGGGCGCACGCGCAGCAGCACGCCGGCCACGTCAATCTGGTTGTTCGAGGCGTCGGTGAGCACCGGGAAATTGGCGAGGTTGGCGGTGCCGTCCAGGGCCCACTTTTGCAGCAGGCCGCGGTCGAGGGTGTCGCGCACCAGCGGGGCCAGCGCCATCAGGGCCGGGTCGCCCACGAACTGCTGGTACACGAAGTCGCGGAACGCCGCCTCGCGGCTGGCCAGCGGCACGTACTGGCTGTCGAAATAATAGCCGCCGCCCTGCGGCCGCTGCACCGGCAGCGGCCGGAGGTTGGGCGCCGGAAAAAACAGCGTGAGCGGCGAAGTGCCGCCAATGAGTTGGGGCACGCCGTTGGCGCCGGGAAAGTAAATCAGGTGCAGCTCGGTCAGCTTGGCGAAGCGGCCGTCGAGGTACAGGCTCAGCACGTCGGCCAGCGGCCGGGTGGCGGAGTTGGCCCGCAGCTTGGCTAGTTCCTCGTCCTTGCGCCAGGCCCGGATTTGCAGGCGCTGGCTGGCCAGCTTGCGCTGGTGCACATTGAACATCATCTCCCACACGTCCCAGAAGTGGCTCACCAGCTGGTGGTACACCGAGTCCTGGCCCGTGCCGCCCTGGCCCACAAAGCGCAGGGCCGTTTCCACCAAATGCAGCCGCGCAAACGGCGAGGGAATGGACACGGCCACCTTGGCGGCGCGCCCGCCCTGGGGGTCGAGCAGCCGCTCCACTTCGTGGGGGCCAATTTTACCGGTCGGCCCCCACCCTTCGTGGGTGCTGGAGCCGGTGTCGTGTAGTCGCAGGATTTTAGCCATGTGTTGGGTTGAAAGAGGCGCCGTTCGCCTCACCCCCGGCCCCTCTCCAAAAGAGGGGGGAGCCGAGAGGAATTTATGCTGGCTGGAATTGGCCTCTATTTTCGATTCAAAAGGTTACTTCGTCAAAACGTCGTCAGGCTCCCCTCTCCGCGGGAGAGGGGTCGGGGGTGAGGTGAACGGTTACGAGTACTGCAGTTTCTTGTCCAGAATCTCGCCGGTGGCTTCCTCGAAGGCCTTCACCACCCAGCGCAGCGCCTCGTTCTCGGTCGGGTTCTTCAGCGTGACTTTGCCCACGGCTTTGGTCAATTCGTCACGGAAGAAGCCGGGCGTGATGCCCTTGCTGAAAATGCCGGTTTCCACCGTCTTGTCGCTCACCATTTTGTTGAAGTCCATTTCCTCGGCGCGGATAGCGGTGTAGCGGCGCTGGTTCACGCCCAGCTCGCGCAGCCACTCGTTGTACTCGCCGAAGAAGTCGTTCAGCTCGCGCAGGGCGCGGTTGTTACGGAGCTGCGCGGCCAGGTCGCCGGCTTCGTAGTAGGGGGCTTTGGCGTCGTCGGGCGTGTGCTTGAGGAAGTAGCGGGCGAAGTAGTGCAGTTGAATGAGCGGGCGGGCCACGTCCTGGCGCAGGTCGGTGGGCAGCTGGCCGAAGTCCACGTCGGCGGCGTCTGATTTCAGGCCGTACTCGTGGTAGAGCGGCTGGTTGCCGTCGAGTTGGTTGTCGGGCACCTCCATGAAGTGCGGTACCGCGAGGGCGCCCAGCATTTCGAGCAGGTGGGCCTGGTTGCGCTGCTCGGCGCGGCCGGGGTGGTTGGCCAGCGGCTGGCCGGGCTGGTCGCCGAGGTAGTACAGGGCCTCCAGCCCCTGCAGGTTGTCGGCGTAGTACGAGAGGGCTGTTTTGGTCTTCGTAATGAAGGTGTTGGAGTCGATGAAATCCTGCCCAGCGGCCTTCTCGTCGGCCGAAGGCTCCTGCAGCTTGAAGTAGGGCAGCATCACCAGCGCGCCGGCCTTGAGGCGGCGGCGCACCTCGGGGTGAGCCAGCGAAGAAGCGCCCGACGTGTCGCGCAGGTTTTTCACCAGCAGCGGGAAGCCCGCCGCGCCCGTGCCCCCAAAAATCGAGCTGATGAAAAACGCCCGGTCGCCGTCCTGCAGGCTCTGGGCGAGGTAGCGCATTTCCTTGCTCTGCACCACCGCATTCAGCACCACCGAGCCCACGTTGGGCGAGCCGCGGAAGCCCACGTCGAGGTTGGCCGCGAGGCTGTCGGACGTAAAGAGCAAATCGACCAGGCCCTGGGTTTCCACCGAAAGGTCGTTGTACTTCAGGTAGTCCCGAAACGGCTGGCTGATGCCCCCGAAATCGTATACGAACGAGTCGCGCAGCTCCTCTCCCGCCCCACCGTTCGTATTTAGGTTGGCCAGGGTGTTGAGGGGCTGGCTGAAAAAGCCGGTTTTTTCCTTCTGCCCGTCGCCGTACAGCGCCTCGTGGATGCGGGCGTAGCGCTTGAGCAGGGCCACGGCGCGGGTTACGTCGCCGTTCTGGGTATCGGGGTCGATGAGCACGGGCACCACCTGGTCGCAGTTGGGGATGCGCACCCCGGCGGCCAGCAGCATGGTGAGGGAGCGCAGCACGCGGGCCCCGGTGCCGCCCACGGCGAAGATGAATAACTTCATTTTTAGTGGTTAGTGATTAACGGTTAGTGGTGAACGGTTGGTAATTAGCGGTTAGTGGTCAGTAGAAAATCTACCAGTTAACCACTAACCACTAACCGTTAACCACTGTCAAAAAGGGCCGACAAACGGCGTGGTGCGGGCGTAGGTGCTCCAGCGCTTCAGCAGCACCGACAGCAGCAGGAACCAGAGCGACGCCACCAGCAGGTTCACCACCATAAAATAACCGAGGTAGCTGCTGGCCTCGGCGCCGTGATTTTTGCTGAGGCTGTTGGCCATGAACGCGCCCATGCCGGCGGCCAAAGCCAGCGTCAGGGCCCAGTGCGGCATGCGGAACAAGCCCGTGCGCAGGGCCGAGTTGAACACGTAGTAGAAGGCCACCACCAGCAGCAGGCTCACGCCCAGCGTGCTCCAGCCCACCAGCCCGAACAGATCGGTTTTGTACAAGCCGTAGTCGGCCGGGCGCTGGCTTTGGAAGATGGAAATCAGGGCCGAGTACAGGCTGGTGAAGAAGCTTTGCATGTAGTGATTAGTGGTCAGTGATTAGTTGTTAGCGGTTAGTTGTTAGCAGCCGGCTGTCAGCAGTTATTCGTTAGTTCTGCGTGGGCAGAACGCACTGACAAATAACCACTGACCACTAACCGCTAATAACTAGTCTTTCTTAAGCGGAAGCTGAACCGTGAATACGGGTGGCAGCGGCGTTGGATACGAAAGCCGGACGCCGGCCAGGATTTGGTCGAGCCCGAACGTGCGCGGGGCCGGCGTATTGTCATTGACCGTAGACCAGGCCGCCACCCAGCCCGGCGTTTCCGGGGCGGGCAGGGCCAGGCTGAGCGTGGCCGTGGGGCTGGCCAATTGGCTCACCCGCAGCCGCAGCACGTGCGTGTAGGGCGCCAGCACGGGCTGGCCGTCCTGCTCGATAGCCGTGAGGACCCGCACCGAGCCGGGCACCACGCTGGCCTGGCCATTGGGCAGGCGCACTTGCAGATGTTGGGCCAAAAACGCCGGCTGCTGCCACGCGGCGGGCAATTCTTTCAGGCTCAGGCCCACCGAAAAGTCGGCGGGGTCGTCCGAAACATTCAGGGTGAGGCCGTTGCCTTCGCCGTACACGCTGCCGCTGGGCTTCAGCTTTACGTCGGTGAGCTTGGTCAGGACCGGGGCAAAGGCCGGCGTAGTGGTTTTTAACCCAAAAAATGCCTGCTGAGCCGGCGCATTCTTGAACACCTCGGCGGCGTAGCGCGCCACCAGCGCGGGCGGCCCGATTACCCACACGTAATAGGGCACTTTCTCGCCCTTGAGCGTGCGCTTGGCCACCGGCGTTTTCACGGCCGGGTGGTAGGTACCGTAGAATTTCGAGGTTTCGCCGAACACGGCCACGGCCAGTTGCTTTTGGCTCACGGGCGCGATGGCCGTGCGGATGAGGTTGGGCAGCTGCGAAAACGCCGACCGGTCTTCGGGCCCGTAGATGAAGTCGGAAATCACCACGCTCACTTCGTCCGTGGCGTTAGGCCGGTTGAGAATGCCCTCCAGCATCTGGGGCAGCTCGGTGCCCAGGGCGGCCCGGGCCACATTGCCCTGCACGAGGCTGCGCAACTGGTCAAACTTCACGGCCCGGGGCGCCGCGTTTTCGCAGACGTAGTACGTGCGCTTGGCCACGGCCGGGCTCACCTGCGTCTCGGTAATGAGCGCGCCGATGCGCTGCTGAAATTCGGTGGCCGGCTGGTCGGCCCCGCCGCGCGGCACGAAGCCCTTCATGCCGCCCGAGTACTCCAGAAATACGCTCACGTGGAGCGGGGCGGGGGCGGCGGGCGCCGCCGGGGCGGACTGGGCCGTTTTGCCGGGCTTGGCCGACGTAGACGTGGTTTCGGCGGGCTCACCGCCGCAGCTGCTCAGCAGCACAGCGGCGCCGACCAGAACCCTGAGCGCGCCCCAAGGGCGAGTGGCGACCGACGCGGGCCGCCCCGCGAAATCAACTAGCAGCATAAGCAAGGCAAAACAGGTTTCGGGGCGAAGTATAGGCATTACGCAGCCAAGCGCCCCGCCGGCCGAAAACCACGACGCCCAAAGCGTACCCCATGCGCTGGCGGCACGCGGGCTCAAAAGCCTGGCAATACTGGCGCTTCCCGGCCAGTCCCGGGCCGCTTACCCGCGCCTGACGTGCCGCCCGGCCCCCCGGGGCGCCGCGCGACTTTGCCCGCAACTCCCGACCTTTACGCCCGCCCCGCCCCGTTGCCGCATGCACCTCATCGCTCTTCGCCCCGAGTACCAGTTGACGGTGGACGACGTTCACAACCGCATTTTTTACCAAAACTTTGGGCCCATGCGGGGCGCCGTGTCCCTGCCCCATTACCTCACCGACTGGGCCGCCGCGCTGGCCGAAGTGCGCCCGGGCTTCTGCATTCTCAGCGACATGCAGGTCGTTAACCAGGGCAACCCAGCGCTGCTGGCCACGTTTCAGGCCGTCGAGCGGCTCATCGTGGCACGCGAGGTGCGCATGGTGGCCGAGATTCACGTGCCCGGCTGGCCCACCCGCCGCCACTGCGACGCCGTGACCACCAGCCAGGCCATGCCCGTGCGCCAGTTTTTGAGCCTCTGGGAGGCCGACCAGTTCCTCGACGACTTCTGAGCAGCCCCGTTCGCCGGACCAGCGGCCAACGATTTTGCCCGTCCGGCTGTTATGAAACGGGCCGCGGTTGGCAGCCCCGGCCGCCCACCTTACCTTTGCCCCACGGCTTTCCCACGGTCGCGGCCGCTTTTTTTCGGCGCCTGGTCAGGCACTATTCGTTTTTATGCCCAACATCATTTCCACCGACATTTGCATCGTCGGGGCCGGCCCGGTCGGCTTGTTTGCCGTTTTTGAAGCCGGCCTGCTCAAGCTCCGCTGCCACGTGGTCGACGCCCTGCCCCAGCCCGGCGGGCAGCTTTCCGAAATCTACCCCAAGAAGCCGATTTACGACATCCCGGGCTTTCCCGAAATCCTGGCCGGCGACCTGGTGACCAACCTGATGAAGCAAATCGAGCCTTTCCACCCCACCTTTACGCTGGGCGAGCGGGTGGAGCGGTTTGCCAAGCTCGACGACGGCTCGTTCCAGCTCTACACCACCGACGGCACCGAGATTCAGTGCAAGGCCGTGGCCATTGCCGGCGGCCTGGGCTCGTTCGAGCCCCGCAAGCCGGCCGTGGAAAACCTGGAGCGGTTCGAGGGCGGCAAAGGCGTGCACTACATGGTGCGCGACCCCGAACATTTCCGCGACCAGAAAATCGTCATCGCCGGCGGCGGCGACTCGGCCCTGGACTGGACCAACTTCCTGGCCAACGTGGCGGCCGACGTGACGCTGGTGCACCGCGGCACCACCTTCCGCGGCGCCGCCGACTCGGCCGAGAAGGTGAAAACCCTGGCCGACGCCGGCAAAATCAAGCTGGTGCTCAGCTCCAACGTGACGCACCTGCACGGCAACGGCAAGCTGGCCGAGGTCACCATCACCGGCAACGACGGCACCGCCGAAACCGTGCCGCTCGACCACTTCATCCCGCTGTTTGGCCTCACGCCCAAGCTCGGCCCCATCGGCGAGTGGGGCCTGGAGCTGACCGACGACGCCATCGTGGTCGACACCGAGGCCTACAGCACCTCGCTGCCCGGCGTGTTCGCCATCGGCGACATCAACACCTACCCAGGCAAGCTCAAGCTCATCCTCTGCGGCTTCCACGAAGCCGCGCTCATGTGCCAGGGCGCGTTCAAATACATTTACCCCGACAAAAAATACACGCTCAAATACACGACCGTGAACGGGGCGCCCTCCATGTAAAAGAATGAGGAATGAAGAATGAAGAATAAAGAATTAGCTCTGACAGCCGTTCTCAATTCCTCATTCCTCGTTCCTCATTCTTCATTCAAAGTATGACTGAAGACATCCGCATCTACGTCGAAGAAGCGCCCGGCCAACGCCGCGAAATCGAAGCGCCCACCGACATGGGCCTGAGCCTGATGGAAATGCTCAAAGCCAGCGGCTACGACATCATGGCTACCTGCTGCGGCATGGCCCTGTGCGCCACCTGCCACGTGGAAGTGCTGGCCGGCCCGGCCCTGCCCGAGCCCGGCGACGACGAGCTGGACATGCTGGAAACCTTGCCCGTGGTGCACCCCGGCAGCCGCCTGAGCTGCCAGATTCGCCTCACGCCCCGCACCGACGGGCTGGTGGTGCGCCTCGCCCCCACCGGCGCCTGACATCGAGTTGACCGCCAACGGCATTACAAGAAAAAGTCCTGCTGCGTGGCGTAGCAGGACTTTTTCTTTATGGCCTGGGCGAGTGAGCCAGCTAGGCCGGCGGCTTAGCGAGCCGCCACCAATCGTTGGCGCATGCGCTCCTTGGCCGCCTCCGGCAACACGGGGCCGGTGGTGGCCCGGACGGCGGCGGCGGTACGCGCCCACTCGGCTATCAGCACGGTTTGCCGGGCGTAGCGGCTGCAGTAGGGGCAGTAGCGCAAGTGCAGCCACAGGCCAACCCGCACGGCCCGGGCCAGGGGCTGGTCAACCTGCTGCTCCAGCAGCAGCGTGGCGTTCTGGCAAGTAATAAGGCGTAGCATAGTCGGTAGCGTTAGTTTTTTCCCAGGCCGTGTTTTTCAAGGCAGCGCCGCAGCTGCAGCTTGGCCCGGTGCACAATCACCCAGTAGTTGGCCGAGCTGAGGCCGAGCTCCTGACAAATTTCCTCGGCCGGCAATTCCTCCACAAACCGCAGCGCAAACACGGCGCCGTGCTGCGGCGGCAGGCGTTCCTGGCAGCGTTGCAGGATTTCGTGCAGCTCCTGCTGTTCCAGGGCCGCGTCGGCGCTGAGCCAGCTGGCGGGGGCCTGTGGGCCGGTCCAGTGGCCGTCTTCAGCGGCAAAAAAGTCGGCCTCGGTGGGGCCGCCTTCGCCGAGCTGGTCGAGGCCCACGTGGGTGGCGCGGGCCTGCCGGCGGTAGTGGTCGATGATTTTGCGGCGCAGGATAACGAACAACCAGGTACGCTCCGAGGCCTCGGCCCGAAACGTGGCCAAGCCGTCGAGGGCGCTCAGGAACGTGTCCTGCACCAATTCCTCGGCTGCGTCGGCATCAGAAACTCGGCTCAGCGCAAAGCGGTACAGTTCGTCGCCGTAGCGGCCGGGCCACTGGGTTGGAACGGGAACGGAAGGGGTCATGCAGGGCGACGAGTAAGCCGGCGAAGGTCGCACCACAAGATTATGGGAGCATCACGAAAGTATAACAACTGCTTGGGCTTGCCAAAAAGAGCTATTGAATAAAAACGCGCCACTCGGCATGTTCTCCCCAGCAGCAGGGCCCCTCGCGGCTGCGGCGCCGCAGGGCCACGTGGCGAGGCCCCAATGAAGAAGTGAAACGAAGGGGTGAATCAAAGCGCAGTGGCCGCCACACCCACGATGCGGCGCGACGCGGTTTCCTGCACCAGGGCCACGGCCCGCAGGTTGGGGCGCTTCCAGTCGGGGCTCAGCTTCAGCGCGGGGCTGGCCGCAAAAGTGCCGTCGGCGCGGAGCTGGCCCAGCGGAATGAGCTGGCGCACCACTGCGGCGTGGCGCAGCAGCTGGCCGGAGTTTTCGCCCCGCCCCACCCGCGAGGCCAAGCCGCTTTCGGTGATGGCCAGCAGTACTTCGGCGGCGGGCGTGCCGGGCGGCACCCCGGTCACGCGCACCCGCGCCGCGTCGCCGCCGGCCGTGACCGACACGGCGGCCCGGGGCAATTTGGCGGCCTGGGCCACGGTGCTGGCAAGGGCGCCGGGGCGGCTGCCCACAAACTCGTAGCGGCCGTTCACCACGGCCTGGGGCGTGTAAGAGCCGGTGCCGAAGCCCTGCGCGTACTGCCGCTGGCGCGCGGTGTAGGCCGCCGAAGAAAAACCGTCTTTCCAGCCCAGGCGGTTCCAGTAGTCGACGTGCTCACCGAGGGCAATGACCTCCGCTCCGGGCACTGATTGTGCGCTTTCGAGCGCGCGCAGGGCCGCGTCGGCGGCCGGGCAACTGGAGCAGCCCCCGGAGGTAAAGAGCTCGACGACGACCGGCACGCGGCGGGCGGCGGGCGTGGCGGCCGGCCGGGCCGAGGCCAGCGCGACCAGTGCGGCCAGCAAGCCCGCCGCGAGCAGCGCCGCTATCCATAAGATTTTCATGATACCAGGATGAATGAGGTGAACGGGCCCTCGGCGCGGTTGCCACCGACGAGCCAACGGCCCGGCAGACGCTTGCCCTCAACCAACCTTACACCGGCGCTGGCCGGCCCAAGCCCACAAGAAAAAGCCCCGCCGGAAAAATCCGCGCGGGGCTTTGGGGTGGTGCTTTTGCAGCCATGGTTAGCAGCGAAGCCCGCGCGGCCCGCGCGGGCTTGTGCTTATTGCCCGGGTTTGGCAGCCGGGCCCTGCCCGGTGGCGCGGCCCCCATCGGCCGGCGGGGTAGCGGGCGCCACGATGGCATCGGCCGTGGTGGGCGTAAAGTTGAATACTTCCAGCACAATGCGCCAACCGGCCACGGCTTCGCGCCGCCAGATGCGCAGGTAGCTGCCGTTTTCCTCGGGGTGCTTGGTGCCGGCGGCGGCGCGGCGCAGGGTGCCCACCACGTAGCCCAGGTCGCCGGCAGCGGCCAGGTAGCCGCTGGCGGCGGTGAAGAGGTAGCCGCCGTCCAGGTTCTTCATGTTGGCGGCCGCGGCGGGCCCTTGCATCACCGACAAGCCGGGACGGTACAGGCGGGCCTCGGTGCTGAGGTACAGCTGGTAGCTTGCGCCGGGCTTCATCAGCTCGGCCGCGGCAAACTTGTGGTCAAGGTCGAGCAAGATGTTGGAAGGCGCCACGCTGGGCGTCGCGGCGGCCACCATCAGCCGCGGCTGGGGCACTACGGCCGCCGCCGCCGGCGCGGTGCCCACCCGCTCGGTGCCCATGTTCACCACGAATTTCCACCGGCCATCGGCCTGTTTGCGCCACACGGTCACGTACTCGCCGGTCGTTTGGGGCTTTTCATTCTGAAGCTGCGTCCACGGGCCGGTGGTGTAGCCCAGGTCCCCGGACTGCGCCACATCGGCCAGCGTCGGGTACCACTGCAGGCGGCTACCGGGCCGGCCGGGGCGGACCCGCCACACCTCCTGGGCGTTGGCCAGCTTTCCTTCCTCGGCCACGAGCGCCGTGGGGGCGCTGTTGCCCAGGAAAGCCGCTTCGGTGCTGGTCTGGAGGGCTTGGGCCGCAAATGCAATTTCTGCCGCTACCATCGCCTCCCGGCTCGATTGAGCCTGGGATGCTAACGGCATCAAAACGGCCATTATAACCGCTATTTTCAACTGATTCTTCATAAGATACAAGCGTAGTCTGTTCGCAATGCTAAGATACGCTTTCCGGGATAATTACAATTCTATTCTAAAATCACGGGGCTTCCTCTCACCCCCACGAACAGCCCAGACTGCTCCTTTTCGCCGCCATTTACGGCAGTAAAATACCCGCACTAGCTGCTTAACCGGGGGAAGTCATTTGGCGGGCCCCGTGCTACCTACTGGACTGGCGCGCCCGTGCCCACTGCCGGCGGCCGCGACAGAAATGGTGGCCTACCTTCTTCCGAGTGTTTCGCGTTTGCACGAACCCACGGTGGCAGGCGGGACCAATGTCCCCTTCCGCTACTCCGGCAGCAGCCCTTGGCGAGCGGCCAGCTTGATGAGGGCGGCCGTGTTGCGGGTCTGGGTTTTGTCCATGATGTTCTGGCGGTGGGTTTCCACGGTGCGCTTGCTGGTGAAAAGCTTCACGGCAATTTCGGCGTTGGTCAAGCCCTCGGCCACCAGGCTCAGCACCTCCATTTCGCGCTTGCTCAGGCCCAGGGTCGCGCGGGCGGTGTCGCCGGCCGCGGGGCTGCCCGCGTAGAGCCGGCCCAGCAGCACCAACCCGATGGCCGAGCACAGGAACGGACGGCCCGCCGCCACGGTGCCCAGGCCGTGCATGAGCTCGGTGGAACGGGCGCTTTTCAGCAAGTAGCCGTGCGCGCCCAGGTCAAAGGCCCGGGCCACGTAGTGTTCGTTGGTGAGCTCGCCGTGGGCCAGCACGCGCAGCAAGGGGTACTGCTCGCGCAGCGCGGGCAGCAGCGCAAAGGCGTCGGGGCCGGGCAGGCTCAGGTCGAGCAGCACCACGGTGGGCGCGGTGGCGGCCAGCTGGGCCAGCAGCTCGTCGCCGGTGCCGGCCTCGCCCACAACCTCCAGGCCCGCCGCCGCCGCGCCAATGCGCAGCGCCTCGCGCGTGGGGGCGTGGCCATCGGTGAGGAGCAGGCGAATCATGGGTAGGCGTAGGTGGGAGGAACGGGAGAGAGTTGCAATTACCGATTAATTCGGGGGGGAGCCGGTAAATCAATTTTTCCCAACCCGAAAATACCACTTCAGGCAAGCTCAACTGTTGCGCCTGCAATAAAAACCGTATAAATCCCTTCAAAAAACGAGGTGGCGACTTTCGATTTCGTACAAATACGGAGCCGGCTTTTTCGTATACCCCGTGGGCTCAACTTTGTCGGCTGCCCCGCGTTTCGATAACTTCACTTGCCCTGCACTATGACCCGTATACTGCTCGCCGACGACCACACCATCTTGCGCGACGGCATCCGGGCGCTGCTTTCGGCCGACGCCGATTTGGACGTGGTGGGCGAAGCCAGCAACGGCGCCGAAGTGCTGGCCCTGCTCGCAACCACGCCCGCCGACGTGGTGCTGATGGACGTGCAAATGCCCGTTCTGGACGGGTTCGCCACCATGCCCGAGCTCCGCAGCCGCTTTCCCGAAGTGCGGGTGCTGGTGCTCACCATGCTCGACCACGAAAACTACGTGGCCCGCATGCTCGAAGCCGGAGCCATGGGCTACGTGCTCAAGAACGCAGCCATCAGCGAAATCACCTACGCCATCCGCACGGTGGCGGCCGGCAACCAGTTTTTGTGCACCGAAATTGGGATAAACATGCTTTACAAGGCCGTAACCCAGTCGATTGGCCCGGCCACGGACGAAGCCGGTGGCCCCGGCGGCGCCGACCTCACGGCCCGCGAGCTGGAAGTGCTCAAGCTCATCGCCGAAGGCCTGACCAACGGCGAAATCTCCGATAAGCTCTTCACCAGCAAACGCACCATCGAAACCCACCGCCAGAACATCATCGCCAAAACCCAGGCCAAGAACACCGCCGCCCTCATCAAGCTGGCCGTGAGCCGGGGGCTCATTTCTTAGGGGTTCATAATCAACGGTTAGCAGTTAACGATTGGGGGCAACTCTCCGGTCTGCTTGAAGCTGTTCAGGAATTCATTGGCCGGTGATGCCAAGCGCCGCCGGGGGTTTTTGAATTATCAAACAGCTTCCTCATCACTAACCGTCAGTCACTGACACTAATCATTAACCACTAAAAAAGCCCGCTCAGGGCGCTGATGCTTAGGGCCACAATGGCGGTGTTGAAACCAAACGAGATGATGGCGTGCAGCAGGGCGGTGCGCCGCTGCCGCCGGCCGGGAATGGTGACGTCGGCCGTCTGGGCGGCCATGCCGATGGTGAAGGCGAAATAGGCGAAGTCGAGGTAGTCGGGCTCGGGCTCGTTGCCGGGGAAGCCCAGGCCGCCCACGTCGCCGCCGGCCTGCTCGTCGCTGTCGTAGAAAATATGGGCGTAGCGCAGCGTAAACACGGTGTGCACCAGCAGCCAGGACTCGACTACGGCGGCAATGCTGAGCCCCACATGCCGCGTGAGGGCCGCGCCGGAAAGGGAGTCCATGGTGCCGAGCAGCGCCACTACGCCCATCAGGCTGGCCAGCGCTGCCACCAGTACGAATCCGAAGGCCACGGCCCGGCCGGGGTCTTCGCTATTGGCTACTTTGCGGATGGTGGCGGCATCGGCCGTGAACATGGCCGCCCCGATGAGCAGCAGCGAAATGGCCGCGAACACGTCCCAGGCCGCCACCCAGCGGCTCACGGCATCGATGCCGGCGGGGGCCAGGGCCCAGGCCGTGCCGCCCAGCAGCAGGCCAATCAGCGTGCGGTACTTGGCCGAAATTCGGCCCAAGCGGTGGGCCAAGCGAAAAAAGGCGGTTGAAGAAGGCGGTGGCACGGGGCGCAAAGGAAGGAAATAAGCAGCGGAGACGAGGCCCTGCACCCTGATTCGGCAACTACTCTGATGGCTGCGTGGGCACGGCAAAGCGTTGCTGCCGCAGCGGTCGTGATGCGGGCGGTTGGCCGGCGCCGCTTTCTGCCGCTGCATGGGCGAGGCCGGCCCTAGGGGCTTTGGCTCGGCACTCGTTTCCTTTGCGGCGCCAACTGCCCTCCTTGCCGTCACTCCGATTCATGAACTTAGCTCCGCTTTCCGGCCTCTACGCGCCCTCGCTCGCCCTCGTCACCGATTTGTATCAGCTCACCATGGCCTACGGCTACTGGCAGCAGGGCCTGCAGGACCGCGAGGCGGTGTTCCACCTGTACTTCCGCAAGGCGCCGTTCCAGGGCGGCTACGCGGTGGCGGCGGGCCTGGCTTTGGTCGTGGATTTTGTCGAGAACCTGCATTTTTCCGAAGACGACCTCGCCTACCTGGGCGGCCTGCACGGCAGCAAGGGCGGCGTACTTTTTCCACCCGAATTCCTGGAATACCTGCGTCAGCTCAAGTTCACCTGCGACCTCGACGCCGTGGCCGAGGGCACCGTGGTGTTCGGCAACGAGCCGCTGCTGCGGGTGCGCGGGCCGCTGCTGCAGGCCCAGCTGCTGGAAACGGCGCTGCTCACGCTCATCAACTTCCAAACGCTGGTGGCCACCAAGGCCGCCCGCATCCGCGAAGCCGCCGGGCCGGCGGACCAGATTCTGGAGTTCGGCCTGCGCCGGGCCCAGGGCTTCGACGGCGGCCTGGGCGCCAGCCGGGCGGCCTACCTGGGCGGGGCCGACGCCACCAGCAACGTGCTGGCCGGGCAGCGTTACGGCATTCCGGTGCGCGGCACCCACGCCCACAGCTGGGTCATGGCCTTCGAGGATGAAACGCAGGCATTTTCGGCCTACGCCCAAGCGTTTCCCGACGACTCGGTGTTTCTGGTCGACACCTACGACACCCTGGAGGGCGTGCGCCGGGCCATTCACGTGGCCCGCGAGATGCGCGCCCACGGCCACGAGCTGGCCGGCATCCGGCTCGATTCGGGCGACCTGGCCTACCTGAGCCGTGAGGCGCGGGCGGTGCTGGACGAGGCCGGCTTTACGGCAACGCGCATCGTGGCCAGCAACGACCTGGAGGAGAACCTCATCAGCAGCCTCAAGCAGCAGGGCGCCCGCATCGACACCTGGGGCGTGGGCACCCAGCTGGTGACGGCCTACAACCAGGCGGCTCTCGGCGGGGTATACAAGCTGGCCGCCCTGCGCAAGGCCGACGGCTCGGGCTGGGACTTCACCATCAAGCTCTCGGAGCAGGTGGCCAAAACCAGCATTCCGGGCATCCTGCAGGTGCGCCGCTACCTCAACGAGTACGGCAAGCCCCGCGCCGACATGCTCTACAACACCGCCGAGCCCCTCCCCGACCAGCTCACCCTCATCGACCCGGCCGACAACACCCGCCGCCTGGTCATCAAGCCCGAAACCACCTTCCGCGAGCTACTGGAGCCCGTGTTCCGCCAGGGTCAGCGCGTACTCGACCTGCCCACCCTGGCCGAAAGCCGCGCCCACGCCCAGCGCGAAGTGCAAAGCCTGGACCCCAGCATCCGCCGCTTCCTCAACCCCCACGTGTACCCCGTCGGCCTGGAAAAAACCCTCTGCGAGTACCGCACGCAGCTGATTCTGGAGAAGCGGCCGGTGCGCGGGGCGTGAACCCCCGCCGCGTAGTTCGTTAAAATGGTAAAATCCTCACCATTGCTGGCAAGGATTTTTCGACGTACAATTTTACGATTTTATTTTACCGATTTCGTGATTGGGATGTCTTAATTTTTTAGTTAGCCCATGACTGTCAGCTTAGTCTGGCCGGTAGGGTGCCGCCCCGCCAACTGGCGGCGCTCACATTTCCTCTTCCAGACCGCTCAGCACTTCTTGCCAGAACTCGTTTTCCCCGTCTACCTGCGCCCGCAAATAGCTGGCGGCCTGCGCCCGGTCGGGCAAAAGCCGACTCAAATCGGCCAGGAGCCGGGAGAAGGCAGCCAGGCTTTCGGCCACCGGAACCAGCGTCCAGCGTCCGGCCCCGTGCGGGCTGTAGTAAACGGGATATCCAGCCGCCGCCTGGTCTAAATCCACGATGAACGGGTCGGCGAAGTAGCTGGAAGCCACCACGTACCAGCTTTCCTGGAAGTCACCGAACTTGGTGCCCACCAGGGATTCATTTGTGTTGGCATTGTAGCGGTAGCCGGCCTGAAAAAGGTCGAACTGCGCTGGGTTGGCGTAGCGGTCGGGCAGCGGCACCGGCTGCTCAAAGCTTGGGTTTTGGGTTAAAAACTGCTCGATGAGCGGGGGCAGCGGCGGGACAGGCATGGGGGCGGGTTTGAGGTTGGCAGACGAAGGCAGTGAGAAGTAAAATTCTCAAGCATACCGCAACTCCCCCGCACCCACACGTAACGTAACTCCAGCTTCGGCCGTGAGGTGGCCGGCCACTTGCGCATCGTAGCCGCTGGCTTGCAGCGAGGCCACTACGGCTGCGGCGCTGGCTTCTTCGGTCACCAGCAGCATGCCGGTGCCCATGTTCCAGTAGAGGTAGGCGGTTTCGGCGGTGATGTGGCCGATTTCGCAGAGGCGCTGCATGGCCGGCAGGGGCTCGAATAGGTTGTCGAGCACCGCGCCGAGGCCATTCTTGAGCACGCGCTGAAAATTGTCGGCCACCCCGCCGCCGGTGATGTGGGCGATGCCGTGCAGCGGCAGGCCGGCATCGAGCAGGGCCGTGACGCCGGGCGCGTAGATGAGCGAGGGCGCGAGCAGGGCCTCGCCCCAGGTGGTGGGCGCTGCGCGTGCCGCTGCGCTTAATGAGGAATGAGGAATGAGGAATGAGGAATGAGCCGGCGTCCCCAATTCTTCATTCTTCATTCCTAATTCTTCATTAAGCGCAGCGTCATGCCAGTTGTCGCCGAAGACGTTTTGCAGCGTTTTGCGGGCCAGCGAGTAGCCGTTGGAGCGGAACGAGGGCGAGCGCAGGGCCACCACGGCGTGGCCGGCCCGGGCGGTTTCGCCGCTCAGGGGCCGAGCCAGGCTCGGGTGTAGCACGCCTATGGCCGTGGAGCACCAGTTAAAGTTCATCTTGGCGCCCGGCCAGCCGCCGATGCGGTTGCCCAGCTCAGCGATTTCGCCGCCGGTAATGGCGATTTTGGCGAAGTTGGCGGCGTCGTGCAGGCCGCGCATCAGCTGGTCCACCACGTCGTAGTCGAGGTGGTTCACGTCGATGATGTTGGAGAGGTTGGTGGGCACGAAGCCGGCGGCGATGAGGTCGTCGGCCGTCATGGCGATGAGGTCGTAGCCGAGGGTGTCGTACCGGTTCAGGCGCTCGGCCACTTCAATCTTCGTCCCAATGCCGTCGGAGCTGATGCCGAGGCGCTCGGCGCCGAAGCGGATTTCGTTACTGAAGCCGCCGTCGAGGTCCTGGGCGGACTCGCCGGGCCGGCCGGCGCGGTTGGCAAAGGTTTTTTTGGCCCAGCCGTAGGCGTTGCGCGAGGCGGCGTTGCCTGCATCGATGGAGTAGCCGGCGGGGTTGTTTTGGGAGTCGTTCATGGCGGGGGCCTCACCCCCCGGCCCCCTCTCCTTCAGAGAGGGGGAGCCACGGCGGCGCGGGTATTTTGGTATTGGTTACGACAAGTTTCGTTTGGCTCCCCCCTCTCTGAAGGAGAGGGGGCCGGGGGGTGAGGCGCTCAGTGCTCCGTCGGCTCGGGCGCTTTCGCACTCACCGACTGGCCTTTTTTCTCGCCTTTGCCGCCGCGGTGGCTGGCGCGCTCCTCCTGCACGTGGCGCAGGTAGTGGGTGACGTCGCCGGTGGGGTACCGGCCCGAGAAGCAGGCGAAGCAGCTACCGCCGTGGCCTTTGTCTTCGGAAAATAGCTCCTGCAAGTCCTCCAGGTCCTGGTAGATGACGCGGTCGGCTTCGATGTAGCGGCAGATTTCGTCCTCGGTGTAGTTGGCCGCAATCAGCTCGGTGCTCATGGCCATGTCGATGCCGTAGATGCAGGGCGACACGATGGGCGGGGCGCTGGAAATGAAGTAGACCTCGGTGGCGCCGGCCTCGCGCAGCAGGCGCACGATGCGGCGCGAGGTGGTGCCGCGCACAATGCTGTCGTCGACCACGGCCACTTTTTTGCCCTCCACGAACTCGCGGATGGGGTTGAGCTTTTTCTTCACCACGTCCTCGCGCCCGGCCTGGGTGGGCACGATGAACGAGCGGCCCATGTGGTTGTTTTTCACCAGCGCCCGGCGGTAGGGCACGCCGATGGCCTCGGCCAGCCCGGAGGCGGCGAAGTAGCCGCTGCTGGGCACGTCAATCACCATGTCGGGCTGCAGGCCGGCGTCGGCCACCTTGCGGGCCAGGCGCTTGCCCAGGCGCACCCGCTCGCGGGCCACCAGGCGGCCGTGAATTACGGAGTCTTCGCGGGCGAAATAGATTTGCTCGAACGCGCAGAAGTGCTTGGGCAGCTCGTAGGGGTTCTTGTAGTGAACCTGGAAGTTATTATCGATGAAGATGGCCTGGCCGGGCCCGACGTTCTCCACGAACTCAAAATCGAGATAATCGAAACACGTGCTTTCCGACACAAAGGCGTACACCGGGCCATTGGGCGTGTCGCGGCGGCCCAGCACCAGCGGCCGGATGCCCAGCGGGTCGGTGAAAGCCAGCAAGCCGTGGCCGGCAATGATGGTGATGGTGGCATACGCGCCCTCCACGATGGCCTGGGTGGTTTCGACGGCGTCGAAGATGTCGACCACCGAAAGGTGGTTCAGGTCTTTCACGCGCAGCTCCGAGGCGAAGGTGTACATGATGAGCTCCAGGTCGTTGGTGGTTTTGGGCAGCACGTGGTACTGGTCGTGCAGGCGCTTGGCCACGTCGCGGAAGTTGATGACGTTGCCGTTGTGCACCATGGCCAGCCCGAACGGGTAGCTGGTGGTGAAGGGCTGGGCCAGGTCGGAGTCGTTGGCGCCCTGGGTGGTGTAGCGCACGTGGCCGATGCCGGTGTGGCCCCTGAGCTTCTTGATGTGCTTGCGCTTGAATACGTCGTTCACCAGCCCCTGCCCTTTGCACAGGTGGAAGGATTCGTCGAACGTGGCGATGCCGGCGGCGTCCTGCCCGCGGTGTTGCAGCGCGGTGAGGCCGACTATCATGTCCGCCACCACGTTATCGGGACCGTGAAAACCTACTATTCCGCACATATCAGTTTGAATTAAAAATTAGAAATTAAAAATTAAAAATCATCCGTCGTGATGTCCAAACGGCACCCGATAGCAAAAACAAGGGCCATTTTTAATCCATAATTTTTAATTTTTAATTAAGCCCGCAAGGGCGCTAGCGTACAGTTCGTGCTCCACGGCCAGCCCACGCCGCTCTACTTCGGCCAGCGTGTCGGCCCCGCGCAGGTCCACGGTTTGCTGCATCAAAATTGGTCCGGTATCCAGGCCTTCGTCCACGAGATGCACGGTGATTTTGGTTTCCGGCAGCTTGTTTTCAAAAGCCCACTCGTAAGCGTGCAAGCCTTGGTGCTGGTGCGTATCGGCGGGGTGAATGTTGAGGATGCGGCCCGCAAACGGCTGAATGAAGGCCGGCGAGAGGATGCGCATGTAGCCGGCTAGCACCACCAAGTCGGGCCGATAGTGCTGGAGCAACTGCGCAGCTTCGGCATCAAACGTTTCGCGCTGGCGGCCCTGGCTGGGCAATGCGGCCGTGGGGCAACCCAGTGCCGCCGCGGCTTCGAGGCCGGGCGCGTCGGGCTTGTTGCTGAACACCACAACGACTTCGGCAAGGTCTTTCAGCACGCCGGTTTTGGTGGCGTGCACCAAGGCCAGCATGTTGGAGCCGCGGCCGGAGAGCAGGATGGCCAGGCGGGACCTCACCCTCCCGACCTCCCTCTCCCGTGGAGAGGGAGGAGCCGGGCGGTTTTGTTCGGGGGCGGCGGCGTGGGTCATTGCGGGGCTTAATGGCTTCAATTTACAACGCTGGTGGTTAGCACCGGCGCCGGGCGTTGGGCAATGTCAGGTCGGAAGTAGGCGTCCTGGAAAGTGACGTGGGCGCAGGCCTCGTAGGCGCGGGCGGTGGCGGTTTCGAGGTCGGCGCCGTGGGCGGTGAGGACGAGCACCCGGCCGCCGTTGGTGACCAGTTGGCCGGCTTCGTCGCGTCGGGTGGCGCCGTGGTAGGCGCGGGTGTGCGCGGGCAGGCCGTCCAGGCCCGAGATGGGGAAACCGGTGGAAAACTTCGGGGCCGGGTAGCCGCCCGAGGCTAGCACCACGCCCACGAAGGCGCCGGGGCGCTGCCGCACGGTTTGCTTAGCCAGCGTGCCGTCCAGGGTCGCTTCAATCAGGGTGAGCAGGCTGCTGTCGAGGGCCGGCAGCAGCACTTCGGCTTCGGGGTCGCCGAGGCGCACGTTGTACTCCAGCAGCTTGGGGCCGGCGGGCGTGAGCATGATGCCGAAATAGAGGAAGCCGCAGAAGTCGAACTGCTCGTTTTGCAGCCCGCGCAGGGTGGGGTCCACGATGTCGCGGCGCAAAGTGGCCAGCACGTTGTCGTCGGCGAAGGGCACGGGGCAGTAGGCGCCCATGCCGCCGGTGTTGGGGCCCTGGTCGCCGGCCAGCAGCTGCTTGTGGTCCTGCGAGGTGGCCAGGAGCTTGATTTCGCGCCCGTCGGTGAGGCCGATGATGCTGATTTCGGGGCCGGTCAGCTTCTCTTCGAGCAGAAAGGAAAACCAGCCGGTGTAATTCGTTTGCAAGTCGTCCAGCGCCGCCTCCGCTTCGGCCACCGACGCGCACACGTACACGCCTTTGCCGGCGGCCAGGCCGTCGTACTTCACCACCACGTGCCCGCCCAACTCGGCGGCTTTGGCGCGGGCAGCGGCCACGTTATCGCTGCGAAACGGCCAGGCCTGCGCCGTGGCCACGCCGTGGCGCCGCATGAACTCCTTGCTCCACACCTTGGAGCTTTCCAGCCGGGCCGCGGCGCGGGTCGGCCCAAACACCTTGATGTCGGAACCGGCAAAAAAGTCGGTGATGCCCGCCGCCAGCGGCGCCTCCGGGCCCACCACAATCAACTGCGCGCCTTGCTGCTCGGCAAAGGCTTTCACCGCCGCAAAATCCAGCGGGTTCACCTCGGGGTGGCTGTTGGGAATGCCGGCGTTGCCGGGCAGCACGTGCACCGTGGCCCTGTCGCGGGTCAGCTTTTCGGCCAGCGCGTGTTCGCGGGCACCGGAGCCGAGGAGGAGTATGGATGGGGCTTGGGTCACGAGTGGGCTTGCGTTGTGGCGGAAGGGCGCTTGAGCACCATAAATCGTTGGGGTAAATAGCAGCCGTTTACCAGCAGGGAGTTTTCCAAAAAACCGTATTCCGTAAATCCCAGGCTTTGGTAGAGGCGGTTGGCGGCTTCGTTGCCGGCAATCACGCCCAGCGTAATCTGCTCGATGCCGGGCCGGGCAAAAGCAGCCTCCACCGTGGCTTGCACCAGCCGCCGGCCCACCCCCCGGCCGGCGTGGACAGGGCTGACGTACACCTGGTGCAGCTCGCCCCGGTGCCGGGTTTTGGCCCGCGTCTCGGGCACGAATGCGCAGATGCCCACCAACTGTTCGCCGTCGAAAGCGCCCATGAGAAAGGACGGACTGGCTTCGACGGCCAAGTTTGCTTCAAAAGGAAGCTCCGCCAACTGGCTTTGCTCTTCATACGAAGACCCAAAATTATCAGGAAACTCGCGCAGGCAGTTGAGCCGCACACGGCGGTAGGCCAGGCGGTCGGTAGCCTCAAGCTGTCGGATGGCAACACTCACAGTGCAACGGCTGGTTTTGGGCGCGCTAGATTTTATAACACCCGCAGTTCCGCGTCGGCGGCGCGCAGCTTGGCTTTGGTGGCCTTGATTTCCTGGTTCAGGCGCTCGCGCAGGCGCGGCACGTTCAGGGCGCGCAGGGCGGCCTGGGCGGCGTTGTCGGGGCGCACCACCGTGAGGTTGGGCGTGCCGCTGGGCATGATGACCGAGGAGTTCAGGTTCATGGCCAGCTCGGCGTAGTCCTTCCACGGCGGGCACGAAATGACGGGCACGTTCACGTTGGCCGCCAGCGCGCCGCCGAGGCCGTTCGAGAGGCCGGCCACGGCGATGATGACGCCGGGCTCGATGCTGTTGTTCCAGATGTCGGCCATGCCGGCAATTTCCTCGCCGTTTTTGTGAGCCGACGTCACGCGCATCTGCGTGAAGATGCCGTAGCCTTCAAACTGCTGGCGGATTTTCTCGCAATGTTCCTTATCAGCCGGCGAACCCATGACGATGTTCACCCAGGCGTCCTTCACCAAGCCGGCTTGCACGAGGTTGGCCAGCAGGCGGGCGCGGGCGTCCTGGCGGCCCGAGCCGGGCCGGTCGGCGTGGGCTGCGGGCTCGGCGGTGGGCAAGGCCTCGCCGGTGATGCGCTCGTAGATGTCGAGGTAGCGGCGGCTGGCTTCCTGGGCCACTTCCGGGGTGAGGGCGCGCAGGTACTGGCCGTCTTTTTTGTTGGCGATGAGCCACTGGCGGACGTACTCCTTGTCCATCTGCTCGGCCGTTTCGGGGTTGCGGGCGTAGTCCTCGGCCGACCAAAAGCGCGACGAGTCCGGTGTGTGCATCTCGTCGATGAGAATCAGCTGCCCGTTCAGCAAGCCAAACTCGTACTTGGTATCCACCAGAATGATGCCCTTCTCGGCCAGCAGCCGCGAGCCGACGGCAAACAGCATCAGCGACTTCACGGCCATCTGGTCGTACAGCTCCTTGCTCACCCAGCCCTCGCTCACCAGATTGTCGGGCGTGATTTCGCGGTCCGACTCTTCCTTGGTGGTCGGCGTCACGATGGCCTGCGGAAACGGCTGGTTCTTGGTCAGCCCGTCGGGCACCGTCACGCCCGAGAACGTGCGCTGGCCGGCCTGGTAGCCGCGCCACATCGAGCCGGTGAGGTACTGGCGCACAATCATTTCCACCTTGATTGGCTCGGCTTCCTTCACCAGCATGGCGTTGGCGTCCACGAGCTTGATGACGTGATTGGGGATGATGTGCTGGGTCTTGTCGAACCAGAAATTGGCCAGGCCGTTGAGCACCGCGCCCTTGTGCGGAATGGCCGTTTCGAGCACGCTGTCGAAGGCCGAAAGCCGGTCCGTCACGATGATGAGCCGGTCGCCGGAAGGCGCGCGCAGGCTGTCGCGGACTTTGCCGCGGTGCAGAAGGGGAAGTTGGGGGGAAGCGAAGTGGGTGAGCGTGTTCATGCGGGTTGTTCAGCAAGTGCCTCATCCCCCCGGCCCCCCTCTCCTTCGGAGAGGGGGGAGCCTGGAGACTGGGGCGTGGTGGTTGGGGTTGATTTTGGTGTTTTGAGGTGGAGTTCGTGCGTGATGGTGGCTAACACTGCCGCCGGTTGGTTGAGAATTTCGTGGTTGCTGAAGCGCAGGAGACGATACCCCAAAGCTTGCAAGTCGTGGGTTCGGCCTTGGTCGTATTCTGCTTGGCCAGGCTCTTGGTGAATGCCGCCATCGGCCTCGATGATTAGGCCGGCTTCCAGGCAAATAAAATCCACGATGTAATGCTCAATGGCGTGCTGGCGCCGGAACTTATAACCTTCCAGCTTTCGGCCCCGCAACTCCTGCCACAGCTGTTCTTCTGCTTGGGTCGGCTGCTTGCGCATCTGCTGCCCAAACCCCTTCAACTGCCCATGCCAGCTCCGCTTATCAGCCGTTAGATGCAGCGACGATGCCCCACTGCCATACCCAGCCGCAGACTCTTCAACCCTGTCGGCAATGCCCTCCTTGCCATCACCAACATCAGCAGAAGCCTCCAGGCTCCCCCCTCTCTGAAGGAGAGGGGGGCCGGGGGGGTGAAGCATTCGTAACTGCGCCACATGCGCCACAATGTTCCTAAATATCCGCAGCCCCGCCCCCTCCTCAGAAGCAGATGGATTCTGCCGCCGTCGCCGCGCCCAGTCGGGATGGTTGTAGGCCGACAGAAATGCCTCCGGGTGCGGCATCAGGCCGAATACCTGGCCGGTGGGGTCGGTGAGGCCGGCGCAGTTCAGGGCGGCGCCGTTGGGGTTGAAAGGGTACACGTCGGTGCCGTCGCCGGCCGCGTCGATGTAGCTCAGGCAGTTCAGGCCGCCGGCTTCGATGGCGGCGCTGGTGGCGGCGTCGGGCACCACGAGGCGGCCCTCGCCGTGGCGCACGGGCACTTCCAGCGTATCGATGTCTTTGAGGAAAGGCGTACAGGCGTTGGGGTTCACGCGGAGCGTCACCCACCGGTCCTCGTAGCGGCCGCTGGCGTTGTGGGTCAGGGTTACTTCGGGGGTCACGTTGCCGCCCTGGTTGGGCAGCAGCCCCAGCTTCACCAGCACCTGGAAGCCGTTGCAGATGCCGAGCACGAACTTGCCGTCGGCGATGAACTGCCGGATGTCGTCGAGCAGCGTGCGGCCGCCCGGGCCGGTCTGGCGGTAGCGCAGCTTGTTGGCCAACACCACGCCCGAGCCCAGGTCGTCGCCGAAGGAAAAGCCGCCGGGGAAGTTCAGCACGTCGAAGTCGTGAATGCTCACCTGCCCGTGCAGCACTTGGTTGAGGTGCACGATGGTGGCGGTGGCACCGGCCAAATGGTAAGCCGCGGCCACTTCCTCCTCGCAGTTGATGCCGAAGCCCGTCAGAACCAGCGGCCGTACTGAACTAGCTCCCTCCGATACGGCAGCTTGTGCTTCCGGTTGAATGTTATGTACTACCCGGGTGGCATCTTGTACCATCTCAAAGGGCTTTTGGGCCAACGGAAATGAGTCTTGTGCCATTACAGGGAAGTTGAAGGAGAAAGGTTGGCCACGTCGCCCACGCCCAGCAGCTGGTTTACCGGGCCATTGGTCCAGGCGTGGCGCAGCATCGCCGCATCGGCCGAAATAACCGCGCGGCCCCCGTGGCTAACCACCAGGCGCGCCTCATCGGTAACAACACCGAGGCGCGTCGCGCGGCTGCCAAGGAGCTGCTCAAACGCCACCACATCTTCCGGCGCCACCGTGGCCAGGAAGCGGGAATGCGACTCCGAGAACAGCTGCACCGGCAGCGCCAAGCCAGCCTCGGGCAGCGTGATGCTCGCGCCGCAGCTGTAGCCAAAGGTGCATTCAGCCAGCGCCACGGCCAGCCCGCCGTCGCTCAGGTCGTGGCAGGACTGAATCAGGCCTAGCTCGTTGGCCTGGCCCACGAGGGTGTACAGCGCCTTGGCTTTTGCGAAATCAACCTTGGGCACATTGGCACCGAGCTGCCCGTGCAAAGCATAAAACTCGGAGCCGCCCAACTCGTCGTAGGTTTCGCCGAGCAGGTACACCACGTCGTCGGCCTGCTTGAAGTCCGAGGTCACGGCGCGGCGCACGTCCTCCATTTTGGCCGTCATGGAATAAAGCACGGTCGGCGGCACCGAAATCTTCACGCCGTCGGCCTTGAAGTCGTTTTTCATCGAGTCCTTCCCGCTGGTGAGCGGGATGCAGTAGGCGGCCGTGGCGTCGCGCAGGGCCTCGCACATGCGCACTAGCTTGGCCAGTTTCTGCTTACCGTCGGGGTTGCTCACGGGGTCGTACACCGAATCGGGCACGCAGAAATTGTCGTTTACCGACCAAAAAATTCCGTCGCCCGGCGTCAGGTTCGGGAGCTTTCCGCCCACGGCAATAATTTGCCGCACCGCCTCGTCGAACGCGCCGGCCGACATGTGGTAGGCATCCAAATCCCCATAGCGCGGCAGAATGCCGTTGCTCACCGCCACACCTTCCCAACTCTCAAAATTGAAGCGCACCACGGCCGCGTCCTGCGGCGCCTGGCCCGTCGCGCCCATCAGTGGCTTCACAATGGTGCGGCCCTTCACCTCGTGGTCGTACTGGCGAATGATGGACTCGCGCGAGCAGATGTTGAGCGAGCCCAGCAGGCGGGTGAGAGTAGCGGTGTAGTCGGAGGCCTCATCCCCCCGGCCCCCTTCTCCTTCAGAGAAGGGGGAGCCAGACGAAAATGTTCGGGTGCCGTCAGTCTCCCCCTCTCTGAAGGAGAGGGGGCCGGGGGGTGAGGCAATCACCGGCTCCGTCAGCGCTGGCCGCATCCACTCGGCTTCCAGCGCCTTGCGCGGCACCCCATTGTGCAGGAAATCCATGCTGAGCTGCGCCACCGGGGCATCATCAAAACGCACGTCCAGGAAACCGTCCGCGGTGAAGTGGCCGATGTCGGTCAGCTCCACTTCCATTTCCTGGCCCAGGGCCAGCAGCTCGGTCATCTTGCCCGGCTCCACCACCAGCGTGAATCGCTCTTGGGATTCGCTCACAAAAATCTCCCAGGGCCGCAGGCCGGGGTACTTCAGCGGCACCCGCGCCAGCTCCACCACCGCGCCCCCGCTGATGCCGGCTAGCTCGCCCACGGAGGACGAGAGGCCACCCGCGCCGTTGTCGGTGCTGCACTTGAGCAGGCCGCGGCGGGCGGCCAGCAGCAGGAAGTCCATGGCCAGCTTCTGGGTGATGGGCGACCCGATTTGCACGGCCGTGGCGGGCGCAGTTTCGTCCAGCTCGATGCTGGAGAACGTAGCGCCGTGGATGCCGTCTTTTCCCACCCGGCCGCCGGCCATCACGATGCGGTCGCCGGCGTCAATCTTCTTCTCCCAAGAGTCCAGCCCGGCGAATTGCATGGGCATCACCGCACCGGTGCCGCAGTACACCAGCGGCTTGCCCGCGTACCGGTCATCGAACACAATGGCGCCGTTCACCGTCGGCACGCCCGACTTGTTGCCACCGTCCTCAATACCCTTGCGCACGCCTTCCAGGATGCGACGCGGGTGCAGCTGCCCACTCAGCAGCGGCCCGTCGTACTCGGGGTTGCCGAAGCACAGCACGTTGGTGTTGAACAGCAGCCGCGCCCCCCCGATGCCAGTGGCCAGCGGGTCGCGGTTGTTGCCCAAAATGCCCGTGATGGCCCCGCCATACGGATCAATGGCCGAGGGCGAGTTGTGCGTCTCTACCTTCCATACAAACAGCGAGTCGGCGTTGATGCGCACGGCCCCGGCGTTGTCCGAAAACACCTTCACCAGCCAGTCGTTGCCGTTGGCGCGCAACTGGCGGTCCACCTCGGCGGTAGCGTCCTTGATGTAGGTTTTGAAGAGCGAGTCAACCTGTTTCTCCTCGCCCGTTTCCAGGTCTTTGTAGTTGATGAGCGCCAAAAACTCCTTGTGCTTGCAGTGCTCCGACCACGTTTGGGCGATGATTTCCAGCTCGCAATCCGTCGGGTCGGCGGGCAGGCCGGCGGCCTGGCGCTCCGTCTGCGTCTCAGCCGCAGCGAAGTAGTCGCGCACGGCCCGCATCTCCTCCAGGTTCAGTGCGTAGATGTTGTCCTTCGACAATTGCACCAATTCGGCGTCGCTGCGGCCGGTCAGCGAAATAATTTCGGTAATGGCTTCGGCGCCGCCGCCGGGGCGCGGCGTGTAGTCGCGGATGCCGTCGGCCACGCGGCCCACTTCCAGCCAGTTGATGAGCTTATTGCCGAGCAGCTCTTCGGCGATACGGCGCAGGTCAGCTGCGGGCAGGTCGTGTTCGAGCAGGTAGAGGCGCTTGCTGAAAATGTGCTGGGTGTGGGTGTCCAGCGGCTCGTTCAGCAAGTCGGCCAGGGCGTTTTGAGCGGAGGTGCCTTCGTCGTCGGTCACGCCGGGCCGGCGGGCCACGAGGATGTAAGTGGCGAAGCCGGGCACAGCCGTCAGCTCGTTCAGGCGCACGTCGTGCAGCACCGGGTCGGCCAGGCAGCGGGTGGCGAAATCACTCAACTGCGTTTCACTCAGCGGGTAGCGCACCGTATAGAGCGCCGCGCTGCGCACCCGGCCGGTGGCCAGGCCCAGGTGGCGGGCGGCGGCTTCGGCCAGGCGCTGGCCGTCACCGTCGTGCTGGCCGGGTTTTAGGGTAAGCTGGATGGTGTGGGTATCGGTCATTGAAGGATTATGCAACATCACTCAAAACGTCATGCAGAGCGCAGCGAAGCATCTTGCTTGGGGCACCAATCTATGCTGATGGCAACGAGGCGAGCCAGATGCTTCGCTGCGCTCTGCATGACGTTCTATTTCAATTTCTGAATCGACTCAAACACGCACCGCTCAAAATGCTTTTTCCGGCCGGCTGCCGGGTTTCACCACCGGCACACCGGCGGCGCACAACGGGCAGCTTTCCGGGGCAAAGGTCGCTGCCGTCACCGAAAGCAGCGCGAAATGCTGGAAATCCAGCCCGCCTTTGCCGCCGGTGCGGTCAATTAGCGAGGCCACGGCCAGCACTTCCGCGCCCAGCTCGCGCAGCACTCGCGCCACTTCCAGAGTGCTTTTGCCAGTCGTCACCACGTCTTCGGCGATGATGACCCGCTCGCCGGGCGCAATGCTGAAGCCGCGCCGTAGGGCCATCTGGCCGTCGGCGTCGCGCTCCGTGAAAATGCCGGGCACGCCCAGCTGCCGGGCCAGCTCGTAACCAATCACCACGCCGCCCATGGCCGGGCCCACCACCACATCGGCCCGCAAGCCAGCAGCCTGAATCTGAGCGGCCAGCGCGGCGGCGACAGGGGCGGCCAGCTCCGGCCGGCGCAGGTAGCGGGCGCACTGCACGTAGGTGTCCGAGTGCAGGCCCGACGACAACCGGAAGTGCCCGCGCAGCAGCGCGTCCTCCTGCAAGAGCTGCTGCTCCAGCAAGCCGCTTTCAAGTACGTTGGGAGAACTTATTTCGGGAGATGAACTCATTTTCTGCAGAGAATCTAGGATGCAAAAAGCCGCGGTGAGGCGGCTCTTTTAGTCAGGCTTGGGCGGGGCTTGTCACGGTCCGAAATTGGTTGATTTGCTCCATCAGTTCCCGCGCCGCGGCGCCCGCGTCTTCGGCCTGCCACAGTCCCCGCGAGGAATTTATCAGCAGGCCGCTGCCGTCGGCCCGCAGGCCGGCGCGGAGGGTGGCCGACAAGTCGCCGCCTTGCGCGCCGATGCCCGGCACCAGAAACCACTGCTGCGGACAGGCGGCCCGCAGCTTGGCCACGGTTTCGGGCTCCGAAGCCCCTACCACCAAGCCTACGGTCGACTCGGTCATTTCCTCGTCCATGAGCTTGGCCAGACGGGCCGCCCAGTCGCTAATGGAGCCGCCGCGGGTCATGGCGGCGTCCTGCAGGCCGTGCTGGGGTTTGTTGGAAGTTTTCGCCAGCGAAAACACCAGCTTGCCGGGCCGCGCAAACGGCCGGATGGTGTCGTCGCCCATGTAAGGGTTCACCGTCACGCCGTCGGCGCCCACCACGTCGTAAGCGAAGCGGGCGTACTGCTCGGCGGTGTTGGCAATGTCGCCGAATTTGCCGTCCAGAATCACGGGGATGTCGGCCGGGATGCTTTGCACGGTTTGTTGGAGCAGGGCCACTCCGTTTTCACGACTCAGAAAGAAGGCCAGGTTGGGTTTGAAAGCCGCGGCGTAAGCCGCCGTTTCGGCAATTACTTCGCGCAGCCGCTGGGCCACCGCGGCGGCGTCGCCGGTGGGGTCCAGGCCCACGCAGAGCAGGGAATTAGCGGTTTGAACGCGAGTCAGGAGCTTTTGCATCGGGAGATTCGAGTTAAAAGTTAAAAGTGAAGAGTTAAAAGCAGGCGTCCAATTTTAACTCTTCACTTTTAACTTTTAACTCTTAAAAAAAGGAGAACTCATGTGGCTAACGGCTAATAGCTGCTAACCGCCACTTCCGACGCCAGTCGCGCCGAGAGGCCCGGCGAGAGCCACTCGCCGCTGGCCACCTGCACGGCCTGGGCGCCCACCCGCAGGTAGTCTTCCACGTCGCGCAGGGTGAAAATGCCGCCCGTTCCAAAGATGGGCAGGTGCAGTTGCGCGTCGTTGGCCAGCTCCCACACGCAGCGCAGGGCCAGCGGCCGCAACGCCTCGCCCGAGAGGCCGCCCACCAGCGGGGCGGCGCCACGGTCGGTGGGCAGGTGCAGCACCTTCAGGGTGTTGGTGGCGGCCAGGGCCGTAGCCCCGCCCTCCTGCGCGCCCAGAGCCAGGCCCCGGATGTGGTCGGGCCAGGGCGGCAGCTTCACAATCACGGCCGCGTCGGTGCGCAGCTCGGTGCGCACGGCCTCGGTGGCTTCGCGCACGTAGCGGGCCGTCACCTCCGGGCCGGCCCCGGTGTGCGGCGCCGTGATGTACACCTCCAGGCCCGCCAGCTGCTCGCCGGCCTCGCGCTGCAGGTAGCGCGCAATCTTGCGGAAGCCCGGCACGCCCGGCGCCGTGATGCTCACGAACACCGGCACGCCAAAGCGCCGCAGCCGCGGCAGGTGCTCCTGCACCAGCCCCTCGGCGCCCTCAGTGCGCAGGTCGGTGCGGTTGAGCAAGGTTTGGTCGGCCACTTGCAGGATGCCGTCGTCGCCGGGCAGGCCGGCGCGGGGCTCCATGGTTACGGTCTTGGTGAAAATCGCGCCCAACTGCTCGTAGCCGGGCCCGTCGAGGTCCCACGGCGCGGTGGCCAGGCACACCGAATTCTGTAACGTAATGCCGCCGAGTTTCATAGGTCGTATTGTTCTAACGTTCGCCTCACCCCCCGGCCCCCTCTCCGAAAGAGAGGGGGAGCCTGACGACTTGTTTAAAGCTACTACCCTTGCGAGTCAACTCCACTTATCCTTCTCTCTCACCATTCCCCATTAAAAACGACAATAGTGCTAAAAACTAGTTCCCCCTCTCCATCGGAGAGGGGGCTAGGGGGTGAGGCGAACGTCAGAGCGTACTAGATAACGTTCTCGCGGTTAATCAGGAAGGGCACGCAGTCGCGGATGTCCGTCTGGCCGAGGATGAACTGGGCCACGCGGGCCATGCCCACGCCGGCGCCGCTGTGCAGCTTCACGTCGTGCTGCTCGTGGAAGCCGAGGTACCACTCAAAGTCTTCCAGCTTCATGCCCTGGCGGATGAGGCCGGCCAGCATCGAGCTGGTTTCCAGCTTATGACGCAGCTTGGCACCGTCGAACTCGCGCTCGGCCGAACCAGCCGACTCGCCGGACAGCGGCAGCAGCAGGTCGGAGGAATTCACCACGCGGGGGTCCTCGTCGTTGTTGCGCATGTTGAAGAACTTGATGTCGGCCGGGTAGTGGGTGATGAAGATGGGGCCTTCCAGCTCGGTCAGGCGGCCTTCCTCTTCAGCGCCCAGGTCGTCGCCCCACTGCAGGTCGGGGAAGCCGTTGGGCTTCAGCAGCTCAATGGCGTCGGCGTAGGTCATGCGCTTGAAGGTCAGGTCCACCAGGTCCTCGGCCTTGCGGCCGAACAGGGCCAGCTCCTTGGCGCACTTGGCGGCTACTTCGTTGGCCGCCGTGCGCACAATGCCGCTCAGGTGGCCCAGCAGCTCGTCGAGGCCGCCGAGGTGCTCAATTTCGAACAACGTGAACTGCGCCAGGCGGCGGTTGTCGGCGTTCAGCTCCTTGCGGAAGCTCTGGATTTCGCCGCATACGCGGCCGCCGTCGATGGCCTGGGTCAGCATCTCGATGTAGAGCTGGTTGCTCTGGGGCAGGAACATCTTCTTGCCGTCGTACCAGTCCAGCGTGAACAGGGTGTCGGTGTTCTCGCAGGCGCCGGTTACGCCCACGATGTGGGGCATGTTGTGCACGGTCACGAAGCCTTCCTGCTCGCAGTATTTGCGGGCGCCGCGCATCATGGCGTCCCACACTTTAATTACCGCCATGCGCTTGGGGTCGGTGCTCAGGTTGCGGTTGCCGGCGTGGGCCGAGGCGAGGGTGGCGGCGGCCACGTTCGGGGCGAGGGTGTTGGTGTCCATTGTTCTTTAGTTTGGGGGGTTAAAGAGAGGTGAGATTAGGCAAAAAGAACCGAGCCGCCCGGGCATAAAAAAACCGTTTCGAAAACCAAAACGGGGGCGGGGCAACAACCAGAAAAAACGTCAACACCAACGGGGGCCGAGACCTTCCGGTCTCGCTGCGGGGCGTTGGAGAGCGTCCCGCACTTCATCAACTGTTCTTGGGGTTGAAGCACGATGCAAAATTACGGAATGATTACGCCGCGCTATTCATTCGTAATGTTAATTTTTTGTTGAGCATTTTTTTCAACATTTTTTTCCGCTTTCGTTTTCTGCGATTGGAATTAGATAGCCGATATTTCCCCGGCCAAATGGCTGATAATCTTTTTTCAAGCTCGCTGCGTCGCTTGCCGCGCATCTACTCTCATCCGTACCTTTGCTCTTTGTTCCGCAGCAAAAGCCATTTGATTCTCAGCGGTAATTTCCGCAAGAAAAGACCCTTGATACTCACTTGAGTACCAAGGGTCTTTTGCTTATCCGGCAGGGCTGCTTAGTTGGTCGGCCCGTTATCTACGCGGGCTTCGACGGTGCTCTGCACGCTGCTCGCCACGGCCGAGAGCAGGTCAAGGCCGGTGGCCGCCTCAATGGCATTCACCGAGGTGCGGTAGGTGCCCCAGGAGGTGCTCACGCTGTTGGTATTGGGTACGTTCACGGCAATAACACGGGCGGTGCTCACGCGGCTGGCGTCGGACGAACCGTTGGGCATGATGACCATCACGCGCCACACGCGGGCCGGCACCGCGGTGCGGCCGCTGTTGATGGTGGTGGCGTAGCCGTTGTTGCCCGTGCCACCGGTGCCGTACTGGCCCATGATGGTGTACACCTCGTTGCCGGCCCGCACCAGGGTGCGCACGTAGGACTCCATGTTTTCCCAGGTCTGCTGGTTCATGTAAGGGGCCTGAGGAATCATGTTGGTCATGTAGAACGTGGCCGAGTTATCGGCCACGGAGGCGGTGCGGTCGGCGCTGGGGCAGTTATGGCCGCGGTCGAAGCCCGAGCCGCTGTAGGCCGTGGAGCCCACGCGGTACCAACCCGAAGGCAGCGCAGGGTCGCTGCGGAAGTCGTTCTGGCGCGGCGTGGTGCCCAGCCAAGAGGTGCTCGTGTGCCAGCTCACCCAGTTCGGAATGCCGCGGTCGCGGTGGTAAGAGGCGGCGTATTGGGTTTTAGAGAGCAGGTAGTTGGTGGGATAGGCCGCGTTGGCAGTGGCACCGCTGGGGTTGCCCAGGGCCAGGTGGCTGTCGCGGGTGGCAGTAGCATCTTGCGTCACTTCGGCGGCTACCGGGGCGGCAGGGCCGTTTTGGTCGTCTTTCGAACAAGACACGGCCAACAGGGTGAGCAGCGCCAAGCTGGCAGTGCGGGTAAGGGTGAGCTTCATAAAAAATTGTGGAGGTGGGGACTGAGGAATGCGTCCGCAAAAGTCCAGTACCGGAATTGCCACAACAACACCATTACATTACCACTGAATTACCAATATTTTGTGCATTTAAAGCTCATAAACCATGCCTGCGCGCCTCAATGCTAATTGCGTGCAGTTGCCTCCGTCTGCAACGGGCCCCATCGGCTTAAGCCCAGAATATTGCCTCAACAACAGAAACCCCGCTGACAATGCCAGCGGGGCTTTTTTGCAGAAAGAAGATGCGGCTAGCGGCCCCCGACCACCAGCCTCTGAGTGGCCAGCTGCTGGCCAGTAGCGTTGCGCAGCACCACGTGGTAAAGGCCGGGGGCCAACGTGGGCAGCGTGAGGAGAGCCGCCGCCGTCAGGGGCAGCTGGCTCACCAATTGGCCCAATTGCGAGTACGTCTGCACCGTGCCGCCGTTTGCGGGCAGGTTGAGGCAGCGCACCATCACGGCCTGGGCCTCGGCTGCGGGGTTCGGATATACTTCTATTTGCGGAGCAGCAACGGCAAGCTTGGCAATGGCAACGGCAGCCACTGGTGAGAACGCCTCCTTGCCATCCACGTCCACCTGCCGCAAGCGGTAGTAGAGCACCGCCACGCCCTGGGTGCCGGCCTCCGCGTCGCGGAACCGGTAGTTCTGGGAGTTGCTGGTACTACCCGCGGCAGCAATCCGGCCCACCGAGCGAAAGGCAGCGTCCCCGCCGGTGGAGCGCTCCACCACGAAATGGCTGCTGTTCTTCTCCGAAGCGGTGGCCCAGGTCAGCTCGCTGGCGCCATTGGCCCAGCGGCCCGCGAAGGCCACCAGCTCCACGGGCAGCGGGGTAATGACCGAAGGCAAACCACCCGTGCGGTCGTCGGCGAAAGCGAAGTGGATGGGGATGTTGTTGAACGCCGCCGCCCCCGACGCCGCGGTCAGCTGCACGGATGTGAACGGCCGGGTGGTGAGGAAGGAAAGCTCCTGGCGGCCATCCGGCAGCAGGTTGAGCGCGAGCGCCGAGTTGCCCGATGCGCTTTCCAGCACGTTGCCAAACTCGTCGTAGGTGGTAATCGTGAGTTGGTCAAGCACCCGGGCATCAAGCAGGCTCCGGCCGTCGCCGATGACCATGCCGGCCCGGTTGCCGGCCATGCCCACGCCGTTCAGATTCAGCTTCAGCTCGACGTTGGGCAAAGCGCCGACGGGGACGTTCAGCACCGCAAAAGTATTGGGGTCCTTGTCGGCCGCGCCCTGCGGATTGGTGACGCCGCAGGGGTTGCCCAAGGATAGGCACAGCGCGGAGTTATTGTCTACTTTGAACTGGTCGACGGGCTGGTTGGGGGCAAAGTCCGACAGCACCTGGGTCGTGCCCAGGAACGCCCGCGGTTCCACCCCGAATCCGTAGAAGAGCTTCAGGTCGTCGAGCACGGTCACGAGGCCTATCCGCTCGATGCGCACCTCGTCGAAGGGCAGCGTGGTGGGGAAGCTCACCTGCGACTTGCCATCGGGCAGCACGCGCAGCTCCAGTACGCCCGCCCCGGTGGCCGACTCGCCGGTGGCCACGCCGTTGCGGAAGGTGCTCACCCGCAAGCCCGACAGCACGCTGGCGTCGAGCAGCTGGTCGTCGCCAATCACGAACCCGGCGTAGTAGCCGCCCGGGGCGGGCCGGCCGCCTTCCAACTTGACGGACAGCGCCGCCGGGCACGACACCGTGGCCAAGTTGTTGAACCGGGCAAAATTGGTGAGGTCGTTATCTACAGCATTCTCGGGGTTCTGAATGCCAGCATTAACACACGCGCTCACCACACCCGCATTGGACGTGCCCGCGCCGTAATAAGGCGCGAGGTCTGCGCCAGCGCCGGCAAACCGCGACAGCACCCCCCGGGCCTGGGGCTGAATCAGCGACGGCACCGCGTAGGCATAGTGCACCTGGATTTTATAAGATACCATGAGCACCCCGTCCACCTCAATCTGGATGCTGTTGAAAGGCCGGCTGGCCACAAACTCCACTTGGGTGGGGCGGCCCTCGCCCTCCAGCAAGTCCTTGGCTACTTCCGCCGACACGGTTTGCGTTTCTTGTTGCACGCCGCCGTTGTAGGTAACCAGCCGTATGGCCCCCAGCGCGTTGAAATTTGCTAAATTCCGATTGGTAACGGGGCTGCTCACCAACATGCCCGCCCGGTAGCCGGCCACCCCGCCCGAGCCGCCCAGGCCCAGCCGCAGCGTTTCGGTACTACCGATGCCAATGGCCGAGTTGATAATGGCGAAGTCGTTGAGGTTGACGTCGGCTGCTCGCTCAGGAAACTGGACGCCGAACTCTCGAATAACAGTTCCTATGCCGATAATAGTCAAGGTCGTGGAACTGTACGAGCGGAAATTAGAAAATACCCCGGTGTTTGAGTAGCTTGGGGCGGCGGCCAGTGCAGTTGAACTCAGCGACAATAAAATGGCCACTACTAGCCAAGCCCGAATCCGAGCATATGAAACGACAGATGGAGTAAAGGCTTGCATGATAAATAATTGAAAAATATTTTAAGTCATTGGCACAGTGCCACATCATACATGCAATTCCATGTCCATGCTGGCACGGGTCTTTCCCTCGGTTAGTTATCAGCCACATACACTTTTTAGCATAACCCATAAGAGTCCTGATTTGGGATTATATTCCTAAAACGAGAAATTCAGGATTTTATCCTCTAAATCCAATTACGTTTTACATTCGTACATTCTCGTTTTTGCCGCTATTTGCTGTTGTGTTAGCTGATAGTGCCTTATTTTTGCGATATAATTTTTCTAATATTGGCCCAGCCACTGGGTTACGCGCATACTAGTTGTTGCCCGCGCTGGGAATTCGCCGTTGTTTTAAGCCTACTCTTATGACTCCTACTCTACCTTTTAAAATTTTTGTCGTCGAGGACAACGAGTGGTACGGCGAGTTGCTCGTGTACCGACTGGGCCAAAATCCCAACCACAGCGTACTTCGGTTCGCCACCGCCCGCGCCTGCCTCGACCAGTTGGGCGAACGACCCGATTTCATCACCCTCGACTATTCGCTGCCCGACGCCAAAGGCGAGCAAGTGCTGCGTCAAATCCGCGAGCGGCTGCCCGGCACCGAGGTCATTGTCATCTCGGGCCAGGAAGACGTGAACACGGCCGTAAGCATGCTGCGCCAGGGCGCTTACGACTACTTGGTCAAGGACGAGAATACGCTCGACCGCCTTTGGAACCTTGTGGGCAAAGTGGAGCAGCAAGTGCGCCTGCGCCGCGAGAACAGCCAGCTGCGCCAGCACATCGGGGCCCGCTACGGCCCCGGCCAGGCCATTCTCGGCGAGCACGCGTCGGTGCTGCTGGTGCACACGCTCATTGCCAAGGCGGCGCGCACCACCATCACGGTGAGCGTGAGCGGCGAAACCGGCACCGGCAAGGAGCTGGTGGCCAAGGCCATTCACTTTCAGTCGGGCCGGGCGGGCCAGCCGTTCGTGGCCGTCAACATGGCGGCCATCCCGCGCGAGCTGGTCGAGAGCGAGCTGTTCGGGCACGAGAAGGGCGCCTTCACCGGGGCCGTGGCCCGGCGGGTGGGCCGGCTGGAAGAGGCCAACGGCGGCACCCTGTTTCTGGACGAAATTGCCGACCTCGACCTGAGCCTGCAAGCCAAGCTGCTGCGCGTGCTGCAGGAGCGGGAAGTGACCCGCGTGGGCGGCAACCAGCGCGTGGTGTTCGACGTGCGCCTGATTGTGGCTACCCACCGCGACCTGCTGGCCGAGGTGCAGGCCGGCCGCTTCCGCGAAGACCTGTACTACCGCCTGCTGGGCTTGCCCATTGTGCTGCCGCCGCTGCGCCAGCGCGGGGGCGATGTGCTGCTGCTGGCCGACGTGTTCGTGCGCGAGTTTTGCCTCCTCAACAACCTCACGCCCCGCCAGCTCACCATCGAGGCCCGCAACTTGTTGAAGGAGCATTCCTTTCCTGGCAACGTGCGCGAGCTAAAAGCGGTGGTGGAGCTGGCCACCGTGCTGGCCGACGGCGAACAAATTCGGGCCGAAGACCTGCCCCTGCGCCCGGGGCGCGCCACCGTGGGGGCCGGCAGTCAGCTTTCGTTGCGCGACCAAACCACTGCCATCGTGCAGCAGTGCCTCGACGAGCTGGGCGGCGACGTGCTGGCCGTTGCGGCCCGGTTGCGCATCGGCAAGTCCACCATTTACCGCATGATACAGCAACAAGAGCTGCACCTCAGCTGAGCGACCGCCGCCGCCATCGGCAGCCTTATCTTTAGTTGAAATCCATTTACCGTTCTTCGCTTTACCGTTCTTCGCTTCTGCCCGATGATGCGCCGCCCTCGCTTTCCCCGTCTGGCCCGCCGGGCGGCCGTACCGGCCACGCGGCGGTTGGCAGAGCGGGCCGTGCGCCCCGCGGCACGCCGCGCCAGCGGGCCCCCCAGCGGCGCCCCCCTCCCGCTGTTTGGGCAGGGCCTGGCCGATAAAGTGCCGCTCATCTTATTCAGCTACGACTTGCTGCGCCGGCAACTGCTGCATTGCAACCGCCACTGCCACACGGTGCTGGGGTACACCGGCCCGGAGCTGATTGGCATGGGCGCGGCCCTGGCCACGCGCTTGCTGCACACGACCTCGCTGGAGCAATTCCAGAAGAAAAACGTGGGCGCGCGGCTAACCAAAGACCGGGCCTTGAGCTGGGACTGCTGCCTGCGCCACCGCGACGGCGGCTGGCGGTGGCTGCGCGTTCGGGTTCGGGCCAGTGCGTGTGGGCCCGACGGACGGGTGCGGGAGGTGATGGGCAGCGCCGAAGACGTGACCCGCCACCGCGCCGCCGTGGACGAGCTGCGCCAGAACCGGCACATGCTGCGGCGGGTGATGGACCTGGTGCCCAACTTGATTTACATCTACGACTTGCGGCTGGAACGCAACGTTTACAGCAACCCCCGCATCGAAACGCTGCTGGGCTACAACAGCGCGGACCTGCTGGCCTTCGCCGACGGCGAGCTGCTGCCGCACCTGGTACCGCCCGACGCCTTGGCGGCCCTGCGGGAGCACATGGCCGCCGTGGCCCAGCTGCCCGATGGCGAAACGCTGACCATTGAGTTTCCCATCCACCACCGCAACGGCGCACTGCGCTGGCAGCGCGGCGTGCACACTCCTTTTGCGCGCGACGCCCAGGGCCAGGTCATCAGCGTCGTGGGCGTGGCCGAGGACATCACCGAGCAGCGGGCGCGCGACGAATGCCGCCGGGCTGCCACGGCCCAGCTGGCCGAGCAGCACCGCCTTTTTCGGCAGATTATCGACGCCCTGCCGCACCCCATCTATTTGAAGGACGACCGCGGCAACTACATGCTGGCCAACCGCGCCATGGCCGACCTTTTTGGGATGACCCCCGAGGAGCTGGTGCGCCGGGGCGTGGCCGATGCCACCCTCGCCGCCACCGGTGACATCGAACGCTACCTTAGCCAGGACCGGCAAGTGCTGGCCACCGGCCAGGACCTGACCCTGGAAGAATCTTACACCTACCCCGACGGCAAGGTGTCGTGGTTCAGCAGCGTGAAGCGGCCGTTCGTGCGCGCCGATGGCACCGTTCAGGTGCTGGGCGTCGACAGCAACATCACCGAGCTAAAGCGGGCCCAACTGGCCCTGGAAGCGGCCATTGGCGAAGCCGAGGTGGACGCGCAGGCCAAGCAGGACTTTCTGGCCAACATGAGCCACGAAATTCGGACGCCGCTGCACGGCATTCTGGGCCTGACGGGGGTGCTGGCCAAAACCACGCTCAGCCGCAGCCAGCACGACTATCTGCAACTCCTAGGCGAGTCGGCCGAGCACCTGCTGGTGGTGTTGAACGACGTGCTGACCACCGCCCGCCTCGGCGCGGGCAAGCTGCAGCCCGAAACCGCCCCCTTCAATCCCGAAGAGCTGCTGGTGGGCTGCGCGGCCCTGCTGCGGCCCCGCGCCCGCGAAAAAGGCCTGCGCCTGCGCGTGGACAAGCCCGGCGGGCTGCCGGTGGTGCTCGGCGATGCGCACCGGCTGCGGCAAGTGCTGCTCAACCTGGTCAGCAACGCCATCAAATTCACGGAAACCGGCCAGGTGCGGCTGCGCGGCCGCGCCATGCCGGCGCCGGTTGGCCACCAAGAGCCCGCGGGCACGGTGTGGCTGCAGTTCACGGTGAGCGACACGGGCATGGGCATTGCGGCCGAGACCTTGGAAAAAGTGTTTGAGCCCTTCACTCAGGCCGCCGCCAGCACCAACCGCGAATACGGCGGCTCGGGCCTGGGCCTGAGCATTTCGGAGGGGCTGGTGGAGCTCATGGGGGGCGTGCTGCGGGTGAGCAGCGAAGTAGGCCGGGGCAGCACCTTCGCTTTCACGCTGGCCTTCTTGCCGGTTCCGGTGGCCGCCCCGGCGCCGCCCCTGGCCCCTGCCGTGCCGCCCGCCCGCCCCCTGACGGGGCGCATCCTGTTGGTGGAAGACAACCCAGTGAACAGCCTGCTGGCCGAAACCGTGCTGCGCAACTGGGGCTGGCAGGTGACCACGGCGGCCAGCGGCCCAGCAGCCATTCAGTTGTTTGAGCACCGCCCCTTCGACCTCGTGCTGATGGACATTCAGATGCCGGGCATGGACGGCGAAACCGCCGCCCGCGCCCTGCGCGAGCACCCCGACCCCGCGCGGGCCGCCACGCCCGTCATTGCCCTCACCGCCCGCGCCCAGGCCGGCGAAGCAGAGCGCCTGCAGGCGACTGGCTTTGCCGGCTACCTGGCCAAGCCGTACCGGGAAGAGCAGCTGCTCGACACCATGCACGCCGTGCTGGCCCGCCAGAGCCACGCCCCCGAATCCACCGCCCCTTATTCTGCGCTCCTCCCCATGCCCGCCCCCACTCCCCTCTACGACCTGAGCAACGTGCGCCAACTGGTGCGCCAAGACGAAACCATTGTCCGCCGCCTCGCCTGGGCCTTCATCGAAACCACGCCCGCCATCCTCACCGCCCTCGACGAAGCCCTGACCCGGCCCGACTGGGAAGCCGTGGGCGACGCCGCCCACCACCTCAAAAGCTCGCTCGACGGCTTGGGCGTGGAAAGCCTGCGCCTCGTCATCCGCGAAATCGAGGCGTACGGCAGCAACCCGCCCGCGCCGGCCCACGCGGCCCAGCAGGTGGCCCGGGTGCGCGCCATCACCGAGCAGGTAATGGCCGACCTCCGCGTTGAGTTTCCTGAGCAGCCGTAACCGAACCGTGTGGCATGAGCGAATCGACCACCATTCCATCTGCGGCAGCCCTTGTTCGCACCGATACGGTGGTAATCGGGGCGGGCCAAGCCGGGCTGGCCGCGGCTTATTACCTTCGGCAAAACCGCGTTGATTTCCGGCTGCTGGACGCGGCGCCCGCGGCCGGGGCCGCCTGGGCGGCCCGCTACGATTCGCTGCGGCTGTTTTCGCCGGCGTGGGCGAGCGGCCTCCCCGGCCGGCCGTGGCCCGGCAACCCGCTCCACTACCCCACCCGCGACGAAACCACCGCCTACCTCCGCGACTACGCCGCCCATTTCAGCTTTCCCTTCGAGCCCAACCGGCGGGTGACCCGCCTGGCCGCCGCCCCGGACCAGCCTGGCTACCTGGTGCAAACTGCGGAAGGCCCCACCTACGCGGCCCGGCGGGTGCTGGTGGCCACGGGGCCCTTCACCACGCCCCGCGTGCCGGCCTGGGCCCCGGAGCTGCCGGCCGCCGTGGCCCAGTTGCACAGCCGTTTCTACCAGCGGCCCGCCCAACTGCCCGGCCCCGGCCCCGTGGCCGTGGTGGGCAGCGGCAACTCGGCCCTGCAAATCGCGGCCGACGTGGCCGCCACCGGCCGCCCGGTGTTCGTGGCCTTCGACGAGACAACCCCGGCTTTGCCCAATAACCAGCCCATGTGGGCGTTTCTGGTGCTGGCGGGTTTGCTCCGGGCCTCCCGCCATTCGCCGCTGGGCCGCACGCTCTTCGGCCGCCCCGAGCCCGTGGTAAGCGGCGATTTGGCCCAGCTGCGCCGCTTCGCCAATGCCCTGTTCATCGGCCGGGCCACGGCGGCGCTGCCCAACGGCGCCATTCAAGGCACGCGCGCCACCACGCCCCCGCTGGCCACGGTGGTGTGGGCCACCGGCTACCAACCCGACTACCGCTGGATTGACTTACCCATCCTGGGGGCCGACGGCCACCCGCGCCACCACCGCGGCCTGACGGCCGCGCCGGGCGTGGCTTTTCTGGGGCTCGACTGGCTGAACAGCCGCCGCTCGGCCCTGCTGAACGGGGCCGGGCCTGACGCCCGGCGCGTGGTAGCAGAGCTGCTCAAAATGCCCTAATGTTGTTGAAACCCCGCCGGTCTTTTCCGGGTTGAATCCTGCAGATGCACCCCGGTTGGGAGTTGCTGTTTATTCACCCGCCTTTTCTTATTACTTATGTTTATTCTCATGCTTGGCCTGCTCGTGGCCACCGCCATCCTCGCGCTCAAAACGGTGTCCAATGTCAGGGAAATGCTTGTCCCGGTACCCGTCCGCGCAAAGTAACCCCGCAAGAATAGCCCACAAAAAAAGCAGCCCGAAAGCTGCTTTTTTTGTGGGCTATTCTTGCGGGCAAAGAAATCGAAACTAGCGGATGACTAGCTTGCATATCCGGCTGGTGTTGTCGGCTTCGAGCCGCACGTAGTAAAGGCCGTTGGCGAATTTGCTCAAGTCGAGGATTTTGGAGTACCGGTCATTCAGCTCGGTCACCGTTTCGCGGTACATCACCGAGCCGATAACGTTCAGCACGCTCAATTCCACCTTTTTGCCTTGTAGATTATTGATGGTGATGTGCACGATGCCGGTGCTGGGGTTGGGGTATACCAGCAGGGTTTTATCGTCGCCGGGCTTGGCCGGCTGGCCGGGGCGGGGTGCCACAGCGGCCACAGCCGGGGGCGCCGCGTGCGCGCGCGGACCGAACCCGAGGCCCAGGCCCAGGCAAGCAACCAGTAACGAGGACAAAAGTAAGCGTTGCATCATAGTAATAATTAGTGGAAAGCCAAAGTTCACGCGTAGCGCATTGAGGCTTAACGATTGGTAGAGATTTTGGTTGACAAAGGTACGCCACTGATTCCAATGGCCCTACTGAAATATTCAATAACCCCGATAAACTACGGTATTTGTGCTGCCATGGTTCTCAAGTCCCCGACCAACCAAATGGATATTTTAGTGATTGGTGGCGGGCTGGCGGGCTTGGCCGCGGCGCTGGACCTGGCCGGGCGCGGCCACCGCGTGGTGGTGGTGGAGCGCAAGCAGTACCCGTTCCACAAGGTGTGCGGCGAGTACGTGAGCAACGAGGTACTCCCTTACCTGCGCCGCCTGCACGCCGACCCCGCCGCGCTGGCCCCGGCGAACATCCGCACCTTTCTGTTGTCGTCGCCGGGCGGGCGCGTGCTCACGGCGGCGCTCGACCTCGGCGGGTTCGGCGTGAGCCGCTACGCGCTGGACGACTTTCTGTACCAGCGCGCCATGGCCCGGGGCGTGGCCTTCCACCTCAAGAACACCGTGACGGACGTGGCCTTCGACCCGGCCACCGACCAGCACCGCGTGACCCTGGCCGACGGCCGGGTGCTCACCGCGCGGGTGGTGCTGGGCACCTTCGGCAAGCGCGCCAACCTGGACCGGCAACTGCAGCGGACCTTTTTTACCCAGCGCTCGCCCTACCTCGGGGTGAAGTACCACCTGCGCCTGCCCGGCTTCCCGCGCGACGTGATTGCGCTACACAATTTTGCTGACGGCTACGCGGGCATTTCGGCCATCGAGGACGACAAGCTGTGCTTCTGCTACCTCACCACCCGCCGGAACCTCAAGCGCCACGGCACCATTCCGGCCCTGGAGCAAGCCGTGCTGGCCCAAAACCCGCGGCTGCGCGAAATTCTGGGGGCGGCCGAGCGGTTGTACCCGCAACCGGAGGTCATCAACGAAATTTCGTTTGCCCCCAAGCAGCCGGTGGAGCAGCACGTGCTGATGTGCGGCGACGCGGCCGGCCTCATCACCCCGCTGTGCGGCAACGGCATGGCCATGGCGCTGCACGGCGCGGCGCTGGCCGCCGCGGCCGCCCATGATTTCCTCACCGCTAAAACCACCCGCGCGGCCATGGAAGCGGCGTACGCCCGGGCCTGGACGGCCCGGTTTGGTACCCGGCTGCGGGTGGGGCGGGCCGTGCAGCGGCTCTTCGGCGGGCCCGTGCTGAGCGAGCTGGCGGTGGGCGGCCTGCGCCACTGGCCGGGCGCCGTGCAGGCCCTGATGCGCCGCACCCACGGCCAGGAATTCTGAGGCCCGTGGCGAAGCCGTGCCCGCGCGGAGGCCCAACGCCACAAAGTTATTGCCCGGTTTTTGCCAAGCGAAGCGCGAAACCGTTTGTTATCCCGTAAATAGGAGCCTTAATGCGGCCGGGGCTGCCCACCCGGGGTCCACCGCGCTGCTTCTCCTTGCTTCCACCCCCGTAATCACCCCTGGAATGCCGAGTTATCTAGGTGCCATTGGCACTGCCAATCCCGTCCACCGCATTGCCCAGCCGCAGATTGCCAGCTTCATGGCCGGAGCCCTGGGCTTTGGCGAGGACGACACGCGCAAGCTGCGGGCCCTGTACCGGGTGTCGGGCATCGAGCAGCGCTATTCGGTGGTGCCCGACTACGGCCGGGCCAACGGTGAGTACACGTTCTTCCCCAACACGCCCGACCTGGAGCCCTTCCCGAGCGTGGGCCAGCGCATGGCCGTGTACCGCCGCGAGGCCCTGCCGCTGGCCACCGCGGCCGTGCGCGACTGCCTGCGCCAGGTGCCCGACGTGGTCCCGGCCAGCATCACCCACCTCGTCACGGTGAGCTGCACGGGCATGTACGCGCCGGGCCTCGACATTGAGCTGGTGCAGGTGCTGGGCCTGCGGCCCGAGGTGCGCCGCACCTGCGTGAACTTCATGGGCTGCTACGCGGCCGTGAACGCCGTGAAGCTGGCCGACGCCTTTTGCCGGGCCGATGCCGCGGCCCGCGTGCTCATCGTGAGCGTGGAGCTGTGCACCCTGCACTTCCAAAAAAGCCCGGCCGAGGACCACCTCATCAGCAACGCCCTGTTTGGCGACGGCGCGGCGGCGGCCCTGGTGCTGGCCGAGCCCCTGCCCAACGGCGCGCCGAGCCTGGCCCTGCAGGCCTTTCACTGCGGCCTGGAGCCCGACGGACACGACGACATGGCCTGGCACATCAACGATTTTGGGTTCGAGATGACCTTGTCGAGCTACGTGCCCAAGCTCATTCAGCGCGGCATCCGGCACCTCACCGACGGGCTGCTGGCCAGCCTGCCCCTGCAACTGGCCGACATCCGACACTTCGCCATCCACCCCGGCGGCCGCAAGATTCTGGAAACCATTGAAACCGAGCTGGGCCTGACCCGCACCGACAACCGCCACGCCTACCGGGTGCTGCGCGACTACGGCAACATGTCGTCGGCCACGGTGCTGTTCGTGCTGCGCGACGTGCTGGCCCACGCCACCCCGGCCGACCACGGCGCGCCGGTGCTCAGCTTTGCCTTTGGGCCGGGGCTGACTATGGAAGCCATGCTGTTGCAATTATCAGTGAGCAGTGAGCAGTTAGTAGGCACTAGCCATCATCAGGAAAATGCCGTAGAGCAGGCCGCCCAACTGCTCACTGCTCACTGATAACTGTTCACTGCGAATGTTAGAAGAACGAGCCCCCGGCCCCGAGTTGATGGACGACCTGACGCTGGGTACCGACGCCCTGCGCCAAAACCTCGACGAGCTGGAAACCATCAACACCTGGCTGGGCGGCTACCAGCCGGTGCTGAATGCGCTGGCCCGGCTGAAGGACCAATTTCCGGCCGGCCGGCCTTTGCGCCTGGCGGACCTGGGCAGCGGGGGCGGCGACACCCTGCGCCACGTGGCCCGCTGGGCGCGCCAAAACGGCGTCGCCGTGGAGTTGACGGGCATCGATGCCAACGCCTTCATGCTGGAATACGCCGCCGCCAAAAGCCGGGACTACCCCGAAATCACTTACCGGCAGTTCGACATTTTTACGCCCGAGTTTCAGGCCGAGCCCTACGACGTGCTCACGTGCAGCCTGTTTTGCCACCACTTCACCGACGAGGAGCTGGTGACGCTGCTGCGGCAGTGGCAGCGGCAGGCGCGGGTGGCCGTCATCGTCAACGACCTGCACCGGCACTGGCTGGCCTACCACAGTATCAAATGGCTCACCCGGCTGTTGGGCGGCTCCTACCTGGTGCGGCACGATGCGCCGCTGTCCGTGGCCCGGGCCTTCCGGCGCGCCGACTGGGTGGTGCTGCTGACCCGGGCGGGCGTGGCGCGGTACGAGCTGCGCTGGCGCTGGGCGTTCCGCTGGCAGGTGGTTCTGCTGCGTGACGAGGGAGATTGGCCCGGCGACGAAGCCGTAGGGAAATCGCCAAGAATTCGCGCTAAAACCCAAAGCCGGCCGCTCCCGGATGGTCCGGGAACGGCCGGTTAAGAGCGGTCAACTGAGAACAATTTGCTTATCGCTTAGTTGTAGCGGCCGCTACGGCGGGCCGTGCGAGTAGCCTGCCGGGTGGGTGCCTTCTCAATGGCGGCGGCCTGACGGCCTTGCTGACGGGCCTCGCTCGGTTTAGCATAATTGCCCTCTGCCCGGGCTGCCTGACGGCCGGCCTGGCGATTGGGCCGGGCGGCCTGCTCGGCGTCCAGGCGGGCGTTGGCGCCGGTCTGGCGGGTATCCTGGCGCTCGGTGGGAGAAGTAGTGGGGGTGGTGGATTGGGCGCTGGCGCCGAGGGCGGTCAGGGCGAAGGCGGCGAACATCACTAAGCGTTTCATAATAAAAAGTGAAAATGGTGAAAAAGATGGGGCGGAGTTACCCCGGTAAAGCGTTGTGGGGGATGAGGTCCTGAGCCGCGGCGGCGGTTGAGGCCCCGGGGCCGTCAGTGGCCAGCCGGGATGCTCCCGCGTTGTTGGGGGCGGGACCCTGGTTTCTTCCTTCCCGGAGAGGCCAGCAGCTGCGGGACCGGGACGGGGAAGGTCGAAACTCAAGTGGGATTCATCGGGCAGCCAGGGTTGAGGATGAAGTAATGCCCAAAGCAAGCGCCGCCGCCGACCCTTGGCCGCATTATTTCAACCAACCGCCGTGTTCCGTCAACCAATGGCAGCCCACGACCCATTTGCCGCAAAGCGCCCGCCCCACCAAGCCGCCGCATTGCCGCGTCGCTATCCCCACAAGTCCGCCGCCGCCCGAAACGTGTTGGCGTGGGCTTCCACGATGTCGCTGATGCGCTCGGAGTAGCCGCCGCCCATGCACACCACCACGGGCAGGCGGTGGCGGTGGCACAGCCCTAGCACCAGTTCGTCGCGCTGGCGGCAGCCGGACCGGGTGAGGGCCAGGTGGCCTAGCTTGTCGGTCGCCAGCACATCCACCCCCGCCAGGTAGAACACGAAGTCGGGCCGCACTTCGTCGAGCAGGCGGGGCAAGGTGTCGGCCAGTAGCTTGAGGTACGCGTCGTCGTCGGTGCCGTCGGGCAGGGGCAGGTCGAGGTCGGAGGCTTCTTTGCGGGCCGGGTAGTTGCGGGCGCCGTGCATGGAGAAAGTAAACACCCGCGGCTCGGCCTGGAAGATGGCCGCCGTGCCGTTGCCCTGGTGCACGTCGAGGTCCACGATGAGGACCTGCCGAACGGCGGGCACCCGCGCCAGCAGCCAGGCGGCGGCGGCGGCCTGGTCGTTGAGCAGGCAAAATCCCTCGCCCCGCGCCCGAAACGCGTGGTGCGTGCCGCCCGCAATGTTGAAGGCCACACCCTGCGCCAAGGCCCGCCGCGCGCCCTCAATGGTACCGCCCAGGATGGTGACCTCGCGCTCAAACAGCGCCGACGACCACGGGAAACCGGTAGTCCGCTCCTCCTGCCGCGTGAGCTGGCCCAGGCGCAACCGCTCGTAGTAGGCGGCCTCGTGCACCAGCAAAACATCCGCCACGGGCGGCGGGGTGGGCACGAAAAAATCGGCCGCCGTGGCCGTGCCTTCGCGCAAGAGCTGCTCGGGCAGCAGCTCGTATTTCAGCATCGGGAAGCGGTGGCCCGCCGGCAAGGGGTGGGCGTAGCCGGGCGCGAAGGCAATGGGGAGCATCATGCGGCCACAAAACTAGGGCGGTGCCGGATAGCGCTATGAACTGAATAAGGTTAACCCGGCTCGGGCGGGCTGCCAATGTCTTAAATCGAGCGAATAAAGCAGTTTAGGTGCCACTAGAAATTGGTTCTTATCAAATCAGACAACAACTTCAGTTTAATTGTCACATTATTTAACCGAATTATTTAAGTCGCAATACCAGTGGTAGTGTCCTTGACAAAGTGTTGAAAACTGAACACTTTTGAGGTGTCATTCACCTAACCCATTCGCCCGCATGAAGACAATCATCCGCATTCTTGCCCTCGCCAGTTTTCTCGCCTTGGGCGACGCCGCCCCAGTAGCGGCAGTTGGTATGCCAGTAGTCCGGCAACGCGCTTATGACTATACATACCAAGAAGGTTACAGCCGAGGTTTTCGGGAAACCCAGGACAATAAATGCATTGACGGTAATAATTTTTCAGCCAACTACTTGCGCTACGAGCAACAGGCTCAAATCAATTACGACAGCAGCGTGGGCACGCCAGAGGAAGAGTATTTTCGTGGTTATCTCGACGGCATGCACGAGGGCTACAACCAACCTGCTTATTGTGGACCCACTGGCGGCGGGGGGCCTGGCGGCAGCAACCCGCCCTGCAGCACCTGCGGCCCGGGACCATTCATCCCCGAATAACAACGCCGTCTCTGCCTGCTGAACCCCTTGGTTCACTATTTTGCGCTAATTACAGAGAGTGCCCCTGCCTGACCAGCAGGGGCATTTTCTGTGAATACCCTACCAATTCAAACCGTTCAAACGCTGCGGTAACCGTGGCCGGGCCCTGGACCGGCACCCCCTCCCGCAACCGGCGACCAGGGCAAAATAGTTGGGTTTTTGGCCAAACCGCCTTATCCGCTCAATTTCACTCCCTCTTATAACTCGACCAGCCCACGAGCGGCCCGCCGCGCTTCGGCCCATGGCCAGAGGGCTGTAACGCAGCCAGGGGCTATTTATAAAAAAACCCTCTCCTTAATGTCAGGGGAGGGTTTTTCGTGAGGCGTATTGGGCTCGAACCAACGACCTCCACCGTGTCAGGGTGGCGCTCTGAACCAACTGAGCTAACACCCCGGTCGGGGCCCCGCGCGGCGGGACCGTGGGGCCAAAGGTAGCACTCCGCCGCCCACGGTGTACTGGCCGCTGTTATTTTTTCCCATCGGCGGGGTCGTCCGGCAACCTTCTGGCCCTGGAAAAGTATAGGGGCAAGTGGAAATAGTAATCTTTCCCGGCCTCAGGTTTTATTCCCTTTATTCCTTTTATTTCTTTTCACCCATGAAAAAGACGCTTCTGTTTTTACTGCTGGCCGTGGCTTCCGCGCCGGCGGCTTTTGCCCAGGCCCGCCCCGGCGGCGAGCTTTCCTCCAAAGACTACACCGGCGGGGCCGTTACGGATTCCCGCAACACCGGCTTCGGCGTGAAGGGCGGCTACAACCTCAGCGGCCTGCGCGGCGACGACATCAAGGGCATCGACCGCAACTCGCGCAACGACTTTCACGCCGGGGTCTACGGCCAGTTTGGCATCAATGAATTCTCGTCGGTGCAAGCCGAGCTGCTCTACTCGCGCCAGGGCTTCGAAGCCAACATCGGCGCCGCTACTGGCAGCATCCGGCAGGAATACCAGACCACGTACTTCATGCTGCCTATTATGTACGTTGGCAATTTCACGGAGACCCTCAGCTTCCACATTGGCCCCCAAGTGTCGCTGCTCACCAAGGCCGTCCTCGACGACAAGGACCTCGACCTGTCCGGCAATGGTTTTAACACCTTCGACTTTGGCGGGGTTGGCGGGCTCGAAGCACGCGTTGGTCCGGCGCGGGTCGGGGCGCGCTACAACTTGAGCCTGGGCAAAATCTTCGAGGACGGAAACGGCGGGACGAGCCTGGTAGACCCCCGATTCCGCGACGGCGACCTGTACAATAACCTGGTTCAGGTGTACGTCGGCATCGGGCTCACCCAATAGTCCGTTTTAGTCACTGCTCAAAAAGGAGGCCCTGACGGCCTCCTTTTTTTGTTTTCGCAACAAGACGCCTCGCTCGTTGGTCTAGGGTGGCACTTTGCTGCTTCACCAATCGCCTCCCCGCTCTCGTGCCCGCTCCATCCTTCTCCCCCGCCGACCTCGCCGCCCTGCACCAAACCCGCGAGCTGCTGCTGGGCCGCGGCCTGGCGGTGCTGGCGGCCTGGGCGCTGCTCAACCTGGTGGGCAGCGGCCTGCTGCTGGCGCGGGCCGACCGCCGCTACCAGCCCTACTATTTCCACGGCATGAACGTGGGCTGGGGGCTCGTGAATGCGGGCCTGGCTTGCTGGGGCATCCTGCACCTGCACTTCACCGCGCCGCCTGGGCTGCGGCTGGCCGAATTGGTGCAGGAGCAGCTTTTCAACGAAAACCTGTTTTTGCTGAACGCCGGGCTGGACGTGGCTTACGTCATGACCGGTTTCTACCTGCGGGCCCTGGCCGCCGGACCGGACCAACTGCAGCCCGCCCGGCTGCTGGGCTTCGGCCGGTCGTTGTGGGTGCAAGGCGGGTTCCTGCTGGTGTTCGACGCCGTGATGTGGAGCCTGCTGCACGGACTTGGCACGAGCTGGCTGCCGCTGCTGGGCTGAGGCGACGTCCACGGGGGCAGGTGCGTCAATCCCACAATGGGAACCATGGCCCAATTTGAGAATAAGCCGCCGCCGCCCAGCTAGCGAATGCCCCCGTAAGCCGACGAAAACTATCAGTTCGACTGATTACCCAACAGCCGCGGCGCGGCTGGAGGACTTTTGAGCGTAGGTCCGGCCGCCACCAATCAAAGGCGGCGCCACCTCGGCCACCGCCACGCTCAGTTACTATGCACCAGCTCTTCTCCGCCCTCGCCTGCTTCTGCGTCCTGCTCACCTTCGGCCGCTTCGAGACTCACGCTGCCCCGCTTGCGTTTGTCGAAGACGTGGTACTGACTTCCCCCGCCGGGGGCGTGCGGCTAAATGGCACGCTGCGCCTGCCCACCGGCCCCGGCCCCTTCCCGGCCGCCGTGCTGCTGGCCGAACACGACGCCGACGCCAGCCACGCCAGCTCGGCCGATAGCCAACTCCTTGGCTCCCTCGCCGACTACCTCGTGAGCCAGGGCGTGGCCGTGCTGCGCCTGCACGGCCGCGGCCAGGGCGGCTCCGAAGGCCAGGCCGGCACCGCCACGCTGGCCGAGCGCTCGGCCGACGCCATCGCGGCCCTTAACTACCTGCGCACCCGGCCCCAGCTCGACGCCACCCGGCTCGGCCTCATTGGTCACGGCGAAGGGGCCAACGTGGCCCTGCTGGCCGGGGCCCAGCCGCTGGCGCCCACCTTCGTGGTGGCCTTGGCCGCCGCCGGCTTGCCCGGCCGTGAGCTGCTGGCCACCCAGCCCACCATGTACGGCAAGCTGCTCGGCCAGGACTCGACCGATGCCCGGCGCCGGGCCCAGTACCAGCGCGAGCTGCTGGCCGCCAACCAAGAAGCCGAAAAGATGCGCGCCCGCGGCTCCAACGCCGCTCAGGTCCAAACCTACCTCGACCAGCAGCGCCTGCGCCAGAAAGCTGCCCAGCGCCGCGACGACGAGGCCTTGGTGAAGCACCAGCGCGCCATGCTCGAAATCGTGCGCCAAACCACCGACAACGCCCAGGCCCAGGCCATTCTGAGCAACATGCTGCGCCAGCGCTACCCCGGCATTGCCCCCGCCGACATGCAAGCCAGCGTGCACCTGCTCACCACGCCCGCCTACCGCAGCTACCTCGCCTTCGACCCCCAGCCCACCCTGGCCCAGGTGCACTGCCCGGTCCTGTTGCTGCAAGGCGACGCCGACACCGAGGTAAACGGCGCCATCAACCTGCCCCTGCTCAAAAAAGGCCTGCGCAACAACCCGCGCGTGGCCGAGCTACATTACGCCGGCCTCGACCATGCCCTGCTGCCCACCACCGCCGAAGCCGCCAAAACTTTCAGCACCACCCCGTCCGACATCCGCAACTGGATTATCAGCCAGAAATAAGAGCCAGAACCTTGTAGAGACGCATATTTGCGTCTCCCCGTGGAACGACCGGCCCCGCGCCAGCCAACCACAACCAACGGAGGCAACGCCCAAAAAGGCCCGGCAATGCTCACTGCCGGGCCTTTTGCCTATTGCGGCCACTAGCCGCTTAGCTCTGGCCGCCGTGCTGGGGCTCCAGCATCTCTTCCACAATTTTCTTGTTGAAGGCCGGCAGGTCCTCGGGCTTGCGGCTGGTGATGAGGCCGTGGTCCGTCACCACTTCGGCGTCTTCCCAGTGGGCGCCGGCGTTGCGCAGGTCGGTTTGCAGGCTGGGCCAGCTGGTCACGCGCTTGCCGCGCACCACGTCGGCCTCAATCAGCGTCCAGGGCCCGTGGCAGATGGCCGCCACCACCTTGCCCGAGCCGGCAAATTCCCGCACGAACGCCACCACGTCCTTGTCCATGCGCAGAATGTCGGGGTTCATCTGCCCGCCGGGCAGCACCAGGGCGTCGTAGTCGGCCGGCCGGGCGTCGGCAATGACCTTGTCCACGTCCACCTTGCGGCCCCAGTCCTTGGCCGGCCCATCCCAGCCTTTGATGGCGCCGCTCTTGAGGGAGATGACGTGGGTTTCGGCGCCCTCGCCTTCCAGGTATTTCTTGGGCTCGTCAAGCTCCGATTGCTCGAAGCCGTCGGTGGCAATGATGGCAATTTTCTTGCCCTTGAGTTTGTCGCTGCTGAAGATGCTCATAGCTGAATTGGCGTAAAACGGAAAGAGCCGGGAGTAGCCCCGGCTTCGTTGGTTTACGCCAGCCATTGCCTTTGGTTCCTGCGCGGCCGGGGCCACCCGGCCGCGGGCCGGGCTTGAGGCAGCGGTTTCCAGAACGGGACACGTAGCGCGCAGCGGGGCTTCGTGAAACTGCCGTCGTCCGGCCCCGCCCCTTGCAGCCGCACCCCACCGGTTTAGCGGTTCAGGTAGGCGCGCACGTCGGCCGGCAGCACGCCCACGGCCAGCACGGCATTACGCAGCCGGGTTTCGGAGCAGTTGAGCGCCTGGCACCAGTAGTTCACCGCGTTGGCGGATTGCAGGTTGATGCGGGTAGTATCGGTGGTGGGTAGCTGAGACAAAGCAGGGAAGCAAATGGAACGCCCTCGTAACCCGGCTTGGCTTTCGCAACGTTCCTTCAGCCGGCGCCCCCGGCCCAAAAAACTACCCCACCGCACCCGCCGCCCCGCCACCAACCGCCGCATCTGCCAGTTTCTCCACGCTGCGGATGTATTGCTGGGCTCTGATGCGCACTACGGCGGTGTCGTGCGGCTGGCAGGAGGCGATAATTAACCCAAACCAGTAGCCCAGCATTCGAGCACCAAATGCAGGAAGCTGTTACCTCACAAGTCGCTTGGCTGCAAACCCGTTTTCTTAGCTATGCGGCCGAGCATCACTGGCCCTATTTCGTCGCCATCGTGAAAGGCAAACGTGTAGTCGTCCCACCCCAGCCGCGCCAGCGTGCGGTGCGAGCCCGATTGCCGCTTCTGCTCCCACCCAATGCGCAACAGCGCCGCCAGCACCTGCCGGGCCTTGGTTGCCCCAAACTGACTCACGCCGCCACCGAAAACACCCCCGCCAAGTCCGGCACTTCCTCGCCCTGCTCCAACCGCTCCGCCATCACCCGCAACGCCAAGGCCTTCGCGCCAGCAATGGCTTGCTCCCGCGTCGCGCCATACGTCAGCGCCCCCGCTATTTCCAGCACCTCCGCTAGCCAGCGGCCATCCGCTTCGCGTTCCGTTTCAATAGTCATAAGCCGTCACCTAAGTTGATTATCCAAATTTACACGAATTACCCCTTATCCTCAGGACGGTCAAGGCCCTCCCTCGCCTAGTGACCTAGCTCCACTGTCCAGCCCGTCGCGCCCAAGCAACCAAAGCCGCTTTAGCAGCTTCAGCCCTGTTAGCGAGCTGCGTCCCCAACCACCCCGTGCGCAAGTAACTGAAGCAACCAGGGACACAAAAGCCCCGCTTGGGTGACTAGGCGGGGCTTTAAATTTTACACGTTTATCTACCTCTCAACTCCCTCAGGCCACATTACTATTACTTGTTTGTTTTGCCGCTTAGCATAACTGACAATATCTGCTGTTCCACCTTTTCCCTTTGCTTTCTTTCCGTCCCATATTGCCAAAAGAACATCGGAGAGGTCAACCACCTGAAATCCTGCTTTCAAAAAAGCATCTTCCGATGGCGATTCATAGTCAAGGATTTCAATATTTTCTGCCTTGTTCAATAGCTTTCGGAATTGGGCAATCTGTGCCTTTTCAGAAAAAGCTGTTTCATAGTTTTTGCATGGAATCACCGCATGAAGGTGCCCACCTGCTTTTAAAACCGCTTTAGCAAATAATTGGTCTGCACCTGCGGCCAGCGAAGAAACACAAACTATTTCCTCGCGAATACTAGTGATTATATCAGCCATTCCTTTTTGCAAAAAAGGAATGGCTTCTGATGGAATTACTTGATGACCTGTTACGCCAAAGACTTTACGAATCATAATTGCTCTTTATCAACCATCGTCCAGTAGTGTTTACCTAATGGCGTTAGGCGGCATCCAAAATTAAACATTGCAGCATGCCACATATGCTCATGTCCAACAGGTTCTACGAGCTTCGCGGCCCTACAACGTTGTAGTATAGCAAAAATGTCTTGGTGCTCTGGGTGCTGTGGTTCAGCTTCCGGCTCGTAACTGGAATCCAAAGGCAAAACGTAGTCGACATCGGTAAAGATTTCCGTCAACCGCAACAATTCTTCATGCGGCACCGCTGGCTTGCACCTTCTTAAATCATGTAGCCCATCTACATTGGCCTTAAATGTAGGCCTTTGGTCCCAAGCTCCAAAAGATTCTGTGAGATAGGCATAGATTCCAGCCAAATTAACTTTTCCCAGCGTGTCAGCAGCCCCATTGTCCAATGCGCCGCAGAGGTAAGTAGAGAAAAGACCGCGACCATCTGGTGTTTCAGCAGACAACTGGTCTCCTCTACTTGCTGTAAGTATGGATAGCCCTTGTTTTAACAAAGCACTATTTTCACCGAGTTGTGGTACCCCTCCTGCTGCCCCTGAAAAACAACAATCTAGTATTATAATCACCTCTTTTACAGGAGAAGCTACTACTTGTGCAAGAACTGATGACAATGTAACCCCTGGTTCGCGGTGAGTAGCGTTTTGAGCCACAAGTGCTACATCGGCACCATTTGACACCCTATCGCCATGTCCTGCGAAATAAAATAATGCTACATCTGCTCCTGGCGCAAGCAGTGCTTCAATTGACTCCAGTAATATTTCTCTATCTATCCTGTGTTTGTCACTTGTCAAAACCTGACAGCTAAAGTTTATACTGATATCATCATTACGTCGGAGTAAAGGATACAATGCGGTTACATCATTAACGCAACCCCTGAGGCAAGAAAATTCGTCGTAATCATCAATTCCGACTAATAATGCGCGCTTTAACATGATTAACTAGACGATTAAAGTGTGTCAATAAAGTTTGCAATTGCTTGCCAAGTCCATTCGGTAATCTCAATCCCATTCATGAAAGCAGGATTAGTTCTGTCATCAGAGTAGCACCACACTCCAATTATTTTTTTCTTTTCCGCTTTTGCACACTCAACCTCCCACTTTTGGCCATCAGATTTGAGAGAATTATTACTAACCAATAAGATGACCCCATGCGAGCGGCGGATTCTTGTTTGGACTTTTACCTTCCAATCTGACTCGTACGCCTCTTTGACAGACATATCGATAAATTCAAATGGCGTTTTTGGATGCACTGATTGCCCCGTGAATAAGTTTCGCTGCGCTTCGTCCTCAATTGCAAATGCTATGAAAACAATCTTTTTGTCTGCCATGATTTTGATTTGTTAAAATGAGAATTGAAAAATTTATAGCTTAATTAATTTTATAATAGTGCTGTCGGACTCTTGCAGCCCATGTTATAAAAAGATGCCTCAAACCTTCAGATTGTTTGTCAGTCAGTTCGCCTGCAGGCATTTCATTAACGAATGCTTCACTGCTTCCAATGTCAAATATTCCACCTTCTATGCCCGGCTCACGAAATATTAAGAGGGGCAATTGCAGGGCATACATTACTCCTGCCTCAAGATGATTCCAAGGAGTGGGGAACTTGACTGGGGTTTCTTGTAAGCGCTTTTTATCAGTCCCTTCCTTCCAAAGACCGAATTCTGCCTCAAATTGCTTGAAGCCAAGAACTACTCCTCCTGCGCAGTGGTGTGCAATGCTGAGCACGTCACGCAATGGCAAATTTGTCGGGTAGTCACTCTGGCCAAGTAAGCGGGGCTCTAAACGTTGCGCATCCAATTCCTCAAGCACTAAGTCTAAACTTATCTGCTGCTTGTCACTAATATTTGATGGACGCGATACAAAGACAGGGATTTTCATTCAACTCGTTTTAGTTACGCCACCCGCCCCATCACCCCATCCACCCGCCGCTTCACCCCGGCTTCTACTGTCACCGCCACCTCCTGCGGCACGAACCCCGCGCCGCTGAACGCCACCGTGTAGTCACCCGCCGGCAGGGCCAGCGCGTAGCGGCCGTCAGCGTCGCTCACTGCCGCCCCGGCTCTTGGCCCCGAAACCGCTACTGCCACCCCCGCCGCGGGCGCGCCATCGGCCAGGGTGAGGGTGCCGCGCACCCCCGCCTGGCCCGTGCCGCGCACGATGCTCAGCAAGTAGTCCGTCTGAAACAGCCGCGCCACCTCCGGCTGCCGCAGGAAGATGCGCTGCCCGTCGCGCCCCATCTTCACAAACTCCTCGAAGCAGGCCAGCAGCGCCGCGCCCCGCGCGCTCGTCCCCTGCTGGGCCGCCGCCGTCTCCTGGTTAAACCGCCCGATGAGCACTTGCACGTCGGCCGCCTCCGCCGCCAGGCGCGCCGCAAACGCCTCCGGCATCTCGCCCGCCCGCAGCGCCGCCCCCTGCGCCGCCACAAAGCCCAGCGCCGAGTTGATGAGCGCCGTCATCGCCGGCCAGTCGCTATCGGCCGCCCCTTCGTAGCGGCCGTAGCCCGCCGCCTCGCGCATGGCCTTGTAGGCCGTCGGCGCCGGAAACGCCCCCTCGATGTACCCGTCCAGCTGCTGCCACACCGCCAGAAACTCGCGTCCCTGCTCCAGCAGCTCGCCCCGCGTCATTTCCGCCCGCGCCCCGCGCGCCGCCTCGTCGGGCAGGGCCTCGGCCGCCTTCAGCCGCGCCAGCGCCGTTGCCGCCAGTTCGGGCGAGTAGCTCGCCTTGTATTCCCCGAATTTGGGTTGGTGGTCGAGGTAGTGCTGCCAGGCCAGGGGCAATAGCAGCGCCAGGTCGCTCTGCGACATTGGGAGGTTCTTCATCCGTTCAGGGGTAGACTGTTGTGGTTCGTAAGTCTCAAATGTAGGCCGATATTCCGGCGAAGATTCCCAGGCAGTTACCCTTCTGCTTAAATAGGAGAAAAACACAAAAACGCCTCTCCTCCAGCACCGGCTTTTGCCCCGTCCGCAGCCGTTGCGGCCCCCGCGCCCTCCACGCCGCCCCCGGCCCCCTCCATACCCGTCCCCACCCCCGATTTTGCCATTCTGTCCGCCTCCAATGCCTTTCTCACCCCCTCCAATCCCCTTTTGTCTCCCTCCAATTCCGTTACACGCCGCTCCAATTACTTCCCCGCTCCCTCCAATTCCCTTCCTCGGTGCTCCAAATTCGTTCCTCGATGCTCCAAATTCGTTCCTCGGCGGTACCCGAAACATCTTATTTTCGGAACGGTGTAGAGACGCAACATCTTGCGTCTCGTCGTCCGCGCCGCACGGGCACCGCCCATCGAGGCCGTTCAACGACGAGACGCAAGTATGCGTCCTTACATAACCTGGCACCAAGCGCCGCCGTGTCTCCCCCTCTCTGAAGTAGAGGGGGCCGGGGGCCGGGGGGTGAGGCACCCCCGCGTAGTTTTACCCCCCACCAACTCCCTCCCC
>NZ_JANNOD010000101.1:0-22077 GCF_031398885.1 Hymenobacter sp. | reverse complement strand
CCTTTGCCTGGCTGGCCTGCTTTCGGCGCTTGGCCGTTGACTACGAATTTACCCCCGCCAGCCATCAAGCGTGGCTGCTCATTGCCAACTCGACTATGTGCCTCAACCGATTATGCCCGGCGTAAATCCCAAACACCCTCTTAGATATTCAATTCGCTAATAACATCAAGCTTAAGCTTGACGGCTCAGCCGATGAATACGGTGAACCCTGGCAATTTAACCTGTCTCCTTACGATTACGATATCTCCATCATAGCCGCTGGCAGCGGCTACTTAGTATTTGATACTCGTGTTAAGCCAACCTGAAATCGCCATTATCAGGTAGTCGATAGTCCATAACTAGCCATGCGCCGCATGACATGAGTTTTTTCCTAACCAAACGCTTTTTCTACCTCTTCACCGCGCTAATCGCAGGCTTCGTCGTGGCCTTCTTTCTGCCGTGGCTGCTGGGGCCGATGTACGTGGTGCTGGGCCTGCTGGCGGCGCTGGCGCTGCTCGATGCGCTGCTGCTCTACGCGCCGGCGCGGAATAAGGCCGCACCCGTGTTCGGCCGGCGCGTGCTGGGCGAGAAGCTGGCCAACGGCTCGGACAACGACGTGCAGATTTACCTTGAGAACCGCTACCGGTTTCCCATTCAAACCGAGACGATTGACGAGATTCCGCACCAGTTTCAGCGGCGCGACGTGCTGTTCGGGGCCCGCGTGAAGCCGGGGGAAACGCAGATTATCAACTACCAGTTACGGCCCACCAAGCGGGGCGAGTACGAGTTTGGAGCGCTGAATATCTACGTGGCCTCGCCGCTGGGGCTGGTACGCCGCCGGTTCCGCGCCGACCAGCACCGGGTGGTGCCGGTGTACCCGTCATTCCTGCAGATGCGGCAGTACGAGCTGCTGGCCATCCACAACCGGCTGACGGAAGTGGGCGTGAAGCGCATCCGGCGGGTGGGCCAGAGCCTGGAGTTCGAGCAAATCCGGCCCTACGTGGCCGGCGACGACCCGCGCAGCATCAACTGGCAGGCCACGGCCCGCCGCGCGGGCACCGGCGCGGCCGATGCCCTGGTCGTCAACCACTTTCAGGACGAGCGAGCCCAGCAGGTGTACTGCCTCATCGACAAGGGCCGGGTGATGCGCATGCCGTTTGACGGACTGAGCTTGCTGGATTACGCTATCAACGCCACGCTGGTGGTGAGCAACATTGCCCTGCTCAAGCACGACAAAGCCGGCCTGCTCACCTTCTCGAACCGCCCCGGCGCCGTCCTGGCGGCCGACCGCCGGCCCGGCCACTTGCTCAAGCTGCTCGAAATATTGTACCGCCAGAAGACCAAATACCTGGAAACGGACTTTGAATTGCTCTACGCCACGGTGCGCGCCCGCATCAAGCAGCGCAGCCTGCTCATGCTCTTCACCAACTTCGAAACCCTGAATGCCATGCAGCGGCAATTACCTTACCTGCGTCGCCTGGCCAAAGACCACCTGCTGCTGGTCATCTTCTTCGAAAACACCGAGCTGCGCGAATACCTCGACGCGCCGGCCAACACGACCGAGGACGTGTACAACCAGACCATCGCCGAGAAATTTGCCCAGGAAAAACGGCAAATTGTGCTGGAATTGCAGCGCTACGGGATTTACTCCCTGCTCACGGCGCCCAAAGATTTGACTATTAATACCATTAATAAGTACCTGGAGTTTAAAGCTCGGGGATTGCTATAAGAATTAGTCATCGAAGACCGCCAGGCGGGCGTTGTCGAACCGAACGGTGGCGGGGCCGTGATGCAGAAAAACCACCGTGATGTGGTCGTAGTCATCGGCCGGGGCTTTGAAGTAGAACCGCAGCTGCCGCGGCCAGTCAGGCGCAAGGGCCCGCTGGAAATGCACCGTGCGCTCCCGCACCACCCGGGCACCCTGGCAAAACCGCACCACAAACTGCGTCATTTTCCCCTCCCCGTCCTCGCCTTGGCTGGCGCTGGCCAGGGCGCTGCCCTGCACCCATTTGAACTGGCCGCGCCGCGCCGGAATGACGTACTCCAAACTGCGGGGGTGGGCGGCATCGAGCAGCAGCGAGGCCCGGCCCAGCAGGGCCGCGGGGCCACGGGCCGAGCTGTCGACGGCCTCAAAATCCTGCTGCCAGAGCAGGCGGTAGTTGCGCGGCGTGCCCGTGAAGTTGTAGTTGGTGTCGAGCATCAGCCGCTCCTCGCTCGGCACCTCGTAGCGCCCGAGGATGCGCCACCAGTAGGCCCGGTTCATTTGGCCCACCACCAGCAGGCCGCCGTGGTGGGCCTGGTAGGTCAGCCACAGGTTGTAGTAGCAGCCCAGCACCGCCAGGCCGGCGTAGACCGCCAGCCGGGGGCGCCGGGCCAGCAGCCAGCGGTGCGCCGCGGCCAGGGGCCAGGCCAGCACGGCGTAGCTCTGCACCATGGCCCGGCTGCCGAGTGAGCCGCCGTACAGCCATTCGTCCCAGGCAAAGGTGACGTACGCGAACAGCGCCAAGAACACGAGTTGGGGCCAGAAAGCCGCCGGCTGCTGCCGCCGCAGCCCCCAAAAGCCCGCCAGGGCCACCACCAGGAGCGGCGAGTACACCAACCACCCGGTTTTAAAGCCAAGAATACCGTCCCACAGGTGCGGCCGCAGCCAGTTGAAGCCCTGCTCCTGGTAGCTGTAAACCACCCAGTCTCCGCTCGCGTAGTGCCAGTACAGGGGCTGAATGCTCAGCACGGCGGCGCCCGCCAGCACGGCCGTCAGCAACTGGGCCCAGTGCTGCCGCCAAAACGCCAGCCGCGCGCGCAGCACCGGCCCCGCCGGGCGCAGGCCCCACAGCAAGGGAATGAGACCGGCCAGAATTTCGGTGGGGCGCGTGAGCGTCATCAAGCCCACGGTGGCCCCGATGGCCAGGGCGCGGCCCATGGTGGGGCGGTCGTAAAACGCGGGAGTGAGCAGCAGCAGGCCGGCGTACCAAGTGAAGAGCCAGTTATGCGTCATGGCGCCGGCCACGGCGCTGTAACTAAAGTAATTGGTGCCCAGCACAACAACCAGCAGCGTAAGCGCAGTGGGCCATTCGCCAAAACGCGGCAGCAGCGCCCGGCGCACCAACCACTGGCCCAGGATGGCCACCAGCACACTGGCCAGCAAGATAGCCGCTTGGTAAGGGGGCGAAAATCCGTCGGCAGGATAGCCCAGCGGGGCGGCCAGCGCGTGGGCAGCCAGGAAGAAGGGCAGGTACTGCACGGCCATCCCCGCCGAGTATTTCATGACGTAATGCCCGCTGCCGGGGTGCAGAAAAGCCTGCTGAAAATCGGGCGTGGGCCCGTACTCGCGCAGCAGCTGCTCGTGAAAGCGTAACTCTTTCAGGTCGTAGTGAATGAAGATGGCCGGCAGGTAGAGGTAGTAGCCCGACACGTCCCAGCTGATGACGGCGCCGGGGCCTTTGGCATTCCAGCGCGGCAGCAGGCCAAACGCCACGGTTACCGTCAGCAGGCTGCAAAACAGCCAGGTTAACCAGGAAGGAGACTTCATACGATGGGAAACAGACCAAAATTCTTGCAAGTTGGGCAAACTTAGCGGTCCGGGAACCCGTGGCCGCCGTACTTTGCCCGGATGATGAGTTTTCGGATTTTGTTTGGCGCGGCACTGAGCTTGTTGGTTGGCACCACTCTGGCCCAGCCGGCCCAAAACCTGCTGCCCCGGCCCGCCGAGATGCGCTGGGGCCAGGGCCGCCTGGGCCTGAAAGCGCCGCTGAAGCTGCAACTGCCCGCCACGGCCGACGCCACGGTGAAGAACGCCGCCGCGCGCACCCTGGCCCGGCTCCACGGCCCGGCCAAGGCCGCCGGCCCGGCCACCCTGCAAATTCGCTACGGCCGGGTGGGCCGGCCCGAGCAGTTCGACGAGGAGCGCTACAGCCTGCGCGTGACGCCGGTGGGCGTGAGCATCGACGCCCCCACCAGCCTGGGCGTGCTGCGGGCCCTGGCCACGCTGGAGCAGCTGCCCGTCGTTGAGAAAAAGCAGCGCTACCTGCCCGAGGTCGACATTCAGGACCAACCGCGGTTCGCCTGGCGTGGGCTGCTGATTGACGCGGCCCGGCACTTCCTGCCGGTGGCCGTCATCAAGCGCAACCTCGACGGCATGGCCGCCGTGAAGCTGAACGTGCTGCACTGGCACCTGAGCGATGACCAGGGGTTCCGGGTGGAAAGCAAGGTGCTGCCGCGGCTGCACCAGGTGGGCGGCGCCGACGGCTACTACACCCAGGCCGAGGTGCGCGAGGTGCTGGCCTACGCGGCGGCTCGGGGCATTCGGGTGGTGCCGGAGTTCGACGTGCCGGGCCACGCCACCAGTTGGATTGCGGCCTACCCGCGGCTGGCTTCCAACGACTCGGCCTACGCCATGGCCACTAGGTGGGGCGTGCTGAACATTGCCCTGGACCCCACGCGCGAAACGACTTATTCGCTGCTCGACTCGGCGTTCACCGAAATGACGGCGCTGTTCCCGGACCCGTATTTCCACATCGGCGGCGACGAGAACGACGGGCGGCAGTGGCGGCGCAACCCGCGCATTGCGGCTTACATGCGCGAGCACGGCATGCTGAAAGCCGACGGCAAGACCGTGGACAAGCACCAGCTGCAAACCTACTTCAACCGCCGCGTGCTGGCCATGATGCAACGGCTGGGCAAAACGATGGTGGGCTGGGACGAAATCCTGGGTCCCGACTTGCCCAAGGAAGCCGTCATCCAGAGCTGGCGCGGCAAGAAGGGCCTCCTCGATGCCGCCCGACTGGGCCACCCGGTGCTGCTGTCCAGCGGCTACTACCTCGACCTGAACTACCCCGCCGCCAGCCACTACGCCGCCGACCCGCTGCCCGCCGACACGCCCCTCACCGCCGAAGAGCAGCAGCGGGTGCTGGGCGGCGAGGCGGCCATGTGGTCGGAATTTGCCGATTCCACGATGGTGGAAGCGCGCATCTGGCCGCGCGCCGCCGCCGTAGCCGAGCGGCTGTGGTCGCCCCAAGCGGCCAGCCAGGACGTGGCCAGCCTGTACCGCCGGCTGGCCGTGGTTTCCGGCGGGCTGGAAACGCTGGGCCTGCGCCACCGGCGGGCGTCCGCCGGGCTTTTGAACCAGTTGGCGGGCTCCGGCAATGCCGCGCCCCTGCGCACGCTGGCCGAGGTGGTGGAGCCGGTGAAAGAATACAAGCGCCACTTCCAAGGCTTTGAATACACCACCCAGACGCCCCTGAACCGGCTGGTGGACGCCGCCCCGGCCGAGTCGGAAGTGGCCCGGCGCTTCGGCGCGCTCGTGGACAGCGTGGTGGCGGCCGGGGCCCTGGCGCCGGCCCGCCCGGGGGCCTCGCCGCGGCAGCTGGCCGCATTGCGCGCGCAGGCCCTGCGCTGGCAGGCCAACGACGCGCTGCTGCAACCGCTGCTGCTCAGCCCCGGCTTGCGCGAATACGGCCCGCTTTCCGCCCAGCTCGCGGCCGTGGCCGCCGTGCTGCTGGAACGCCTCACCCAACTGCAAACCGGCCAGGCACCTTCACCCGCCTGGCTGGCCGCCGCCCGTGCCGCCCTCGATGCGGCCCAGGCGCCAGTCGGCCAGGCCGAGCTGGCCGTAGTGCGTGCCGCACGCCGGCTGGCCGGGCTTTAAGTAGTCCACTCACAGTAAATGAGTTGTCAGTTGTCAGTTGTTCGTTGTCAGTTGTTCGTTGTTAGTCGTTAGTCAAAAATTCGTGAAGACTCCAGCAACTGACAACGAACAACTGACAGCTGACAACTGACTCCCCCCTCCACTTTGCTGCCTCGTTTTGGCGAAATCATTCCCGCTGCGCATCGTTGCTTTTCGGCTGAGCCTGCTGCTGGCGCTGGCGCCGTTTCTGCTGCTGACGGTTTTTACCCAGCCGTTTTTCGACGACTTCCGCAACGCTTACTGGACGCGGCAGTACGGCATGTGGGGCGTGCAGGGCTGGCATTTCCAGACCTGGACCGGACGCTTCACCTCCACGTTTTTCATGACCGTGCTCAATCCCGTGACCTACGGCTGGCTGGACGGGGTGAAGGCGGTGGCGGCCGCGCTGTTTGTGGCGCAGTGGGCCAGCATTGCCCATTTTTTGCGGGCGCTGTGCCACACGGCGCTGCGCGTGCCCTGCTCCTGGGGCCAGGCGTTTTGGGCGGCGGGGCTGCTGCTGGCGCTGTTTTGCAACGCGGCGCCCGCGCCGTTTTCCTTCCTGTACTGGTTTTGCGGGGCCGTGGCGTACGCGCTGCCGCTCATGGGGTTGCTCAACTTCGCGGCGCTGGCCCTGCGGGCGGGCTGGGGCCCCGAGGGCGGGCAATGGCGCGGCGCGGCGCTGGCCTGCGGGCCCTTGGTGCTGGCCATGGTCGGCAATGAGCTCACGCTGGTGCAGGCCGTGCCGGTGCTGGCCGGGCTCGGGTACGCGCTGCCCCGCGCGGCCCGGCCGAAGTGGTGGCTGTGGGTGGTGGTGGGCGGCCTGGCCACCGCGCTGGCCGCCGCCGCGCCCGGCAACTGGGCCCGCGCCCTGGCCATGGCACCCCCTTCCGACCCCTGGCACGCCTACCGCTGGCTGGTGCTGGGGCCCCGCGCGGCCTATTCCTTCGTGCTTTTCCTGGCCAAGCCCGTGGTAGCCCTGAGCCTGCTGGCCGCCGCCGCCGCCGGCCTGGGGCTGGGCTACCGGCAGCGGCTCACGGGCGGGGCCGTGCGGCTCAGCCGCCGGGACCGGCGGGTGCTGCTGCTGGGCTTTGGGGCATTGAACGGCGTCGGGTTTCTGCTTTTTCGCTACCTGATAGTGGGGGCGCCGCTGCTGCGGGCCCAGAACGAAATTTTGGTGGTGCTGCTCATTTCGACGGCCGGGCTGGCCTGGGTGGCGGCGCAGCACCTGCCGGCGCCGTCAGCCGGCGGCGAGCGGTTGCTTCGGCTCAACGCCCTGCCGTTTGTGCTCTTGCTGGGCCTGTTTGGGGTGGGCCACGTGCCCGAGGCCTGGCGCGAGCTGGTAACCAGCGCCGCGCCGTTTGATGCGCAGATGCACGCGCGGTTCGCGGCCTTGCGCGCGGCGCACCGGGCCGGCCAGCCGGTGGTGCAGCTTCCGCCCCTGCGCCTCCCCTACGGCCGGGTGCTCATTCCGCTGCGCCAATTCAGCCCCGACATCGAGTTTGACCTTGACCTGACGGCTGGCTGCGAAGGCAACATCAACGGCGTGATGGAAAACTACTTCGCAGTGCCCGACGTGTGCTCCGACCCGGCGGCCCCGGCCCTACGGCCCGGCGGCGCACCAGTGCCGGCAGGGCTCCTTATCTTGCCACCATGCAAGCAACCGTTGCCTGCGCCCTGGCCGGGCTCAACTTCACGGCCATTGACTTCGAAACCGCCACCGAGCGCCGCAGCAGCGCCTGCGCCGTGGGCGTGGTGCGGGTGCACGGCGGCCATCTGGTAGAGGCCTACCAGACGCTGCTGCGGCCCCGCGAGCTGCGCGTGGACTGGCGCAACTACCAGGTGCACGGCATCGCGGAAGCCGACCTGCACGACGCCCCCACCCTGGCCGACGTGTGGGCCGACCTGCTTCCCTACCTGCACGAGCAGCCGGTGGTGGCCCATAACTCGGCCTTCGACGTGAGCGTGCTCGAACACAGCCTGCGCGACTTCGGCCTGCCCGTGCCCGCCTTCCACTGCCTGTGCTCGGTGAAGCTGGCCCGCGCCGCCTGGCCCGGCCTGGAACGCTACCGCCTGAACCACTTAGCGGCGCACTTCAACCTGACGCTCAACCACCACGACGCGCTGTCTGACGCCCGCGCCTGCGCCGAAATTACGGTGCGGGCCCTGCGCTCGGGCGCCGCGCTGCCCCTGTGCTTCAAGCAGCGGGAGCTGACGGCCGGGCTGGCGCGGCGGGCGGCCAGATTGGCTGCCGTTTAGCTGCCGGAAGGCGCGGCCACCGCCCCACTCATCAAGACAGTTTTTAAGTTTGGGGGTCCCCGGGTGGCGAAGACATTTTAGGAGAAGCCCCGGCACCGAGGCGGGGCGGCCAGGCGCAGAAAGTCTTCAGATTCTTCGGCTTTCTTTGGCGCTGTTCCGGCCATGTCCTTCCCCAATAGCTGCTGAATATCCGCTGTGAAAATCCTCATCGTCGAAGACGAACCGGCCCTGCTAAATTCCCTGGCCAGCTACCTGCGCCAGGACGGCTACGTGGTGGAAACGGCGGCCGACTACGCCCGGGCCCACGAGAAAATCAAGCTCTACCAGTACGACTGCGTGCTGCTCGACCTGACCCTGCCCGACGGCAACGGCCTCGACCTGCTGCGGGCCCTCAAGGCCGACAACTCCGCCGCCGGCGTGCTCATCGTCTCGGCCCGCGACGCGCTGGACGACAAAGTGCGGGGCCTGGAGCTGGGCGCCGACGACTACCTGGCCAAGCCCTTTCACCTGTCCGAGCTCAGCGCCCGCCTCAAGGCCATCATCCGGCGGCGAAATTTTCAGGGCAGCGCGCAGCTGGTGTTTCAGGAGCTGACCGTGATTCCAGACCAGGCCCAGGTGCTGGTGAAGGGCGAGCCGGTGGCCCTGACCCGCAAGGAATACGACCTGCTGCTCTACCTGCTGGCCCACCCCGGCCGGGTGCTTACCAAGGAATCCATCGCCGAGCACGTGTGGGGCGACGCCGCCGACGCCGCCGACTCGTTCGACTTCATCTACACCCACCTGAAAAACCTGCGCAAAAAGCTCCAGGAAAAAGGCGCCGGCGACTACATCCGCACCGTGTACGGCATGGGCTACAAGCTGAGCAGTGAGCAGTGAGCAATGAGCAGTGAACAGTGAACAGTGAACAGTGAACAGTGAGCAAAAGGAACGTCATGTCGAGCTTGTCGAGACATCTCGCTCGCCTCGTTGAACGATTGAGTTACTACCCCGCGCGAGATGCTTCGGCTGCGCGGACGCCAGATGAGCATGACGTTCCTTTTGCCCATTCCTCATTCCTCATTCCTCATTAAGCAAAGCGTCCGTCCATGAAGCTGCTTGCCGCCACCAACCGCTACTACCTCGTGCTGGCCGCGCTGCTCTTCAGCCTGGGCAGCGGGCTGCTGTATTTTGGGGTGCTCTGGGCGCTGCAGGCCGAAGTGGAAGAGCGCCTGTTTCAGCAGCGTGACTACCTGGTGCGGGCCGCGCGGCGCACCGGCCGGCTGCCCACAACGCCGTTTGAAGGGCGCGTGAGCAGCAGCCCCGCGCCGCAGCCGCCGGGCCTGCGCGACGTGCTGCTGCCGGAACCCCTGGAAAACAACGAGCTGGAGCCCTACCGGCAGCTCACGTTTCGGCTGGTGCTCAATGGGCGCCCGCAGTGGGTGTCGCTGAGCAAGTCGCTGCTCGAAACCGAGCACGTGCGCGAGCTCGTGCTGTGGCTGCTGGTGGGCGTGCTCGGCGCCCTGCTCGGGGGCGTGGTGCTGCTGAACCGCTGGCTGACCCGCCGGCTGTGGGCCCCCTTCGAGCACACGCTGCAGCAGCTGCGGGGCTACGACGTGCGCCGGCACCAGGTGCTGGCGCTGCCCGGCACCGCCATCGAGGAATTCACCCAGCTCAACCATGCGCTCACCGGCCTGACCCAGCGGGTGGTGGCTGACTACCGCACGCTCAAGGAATTCACCGAAAACGCGGCCCACGAAACGCGCACCCCGCTGGCCATCATGCAGGCCCAACTGGAGCAGCTGCTCCAGCTGCCGGACCTGCCCGCGCCGGCCGCCCCGCTGGTGGGCGAGCTGTACGCGGCCACCCAGCGCCTGGCCCGCCTGCACCAGGGCCTCACGCTGCTGAGCAAAATCGACAACGAGCAGTTTGCCGAGGCCGTGCCCGTGCGCCTGGACGAGCTGCTGCGCGAGAAGCTGCGGCAACTGGAAGACTTCATTCAGGCCAAGGACCTCACGCTGGAGCTGGCCCTGGACCCGGTGCCCGCGCGCCGCCTGCACCCGGCCCTGGCCGACTCGCTGGTGAGCAACCTGCTGCACAACGCCATCCGGCACAACCACGCCGGCGGCCGGCTGCGGGTGGCGCTGAGCGCGGCGGCGCTGGAAGTCAGCAACACCGGCCCGGCGCTGGCCCCGGACCAGGACCCGGCGCAGTTTTTCGAGCGTTTTCGCAAGCGTAATCCAGCCTCCGGCTCGCCGGGTCTGGGGCTCTCCATTGTGCAGCGCATCGGCGAGTTTTACGGCTTCGGGGTGCGCTACGAGTACGCGGCGGGGCCGGGCCTGCACACGCTACGGGTGCTTTTTTAACGGCGCGTTTAACGGCGCGGCGGCTCCGAATTCTGGCAGAATCGCCGGTGAGCCTTGCCATGACTTTTCCCGGAGTAGCTTTGAAGAAGGCGGCCACGCCCTTCCACACTATTTACCAAACCAAGCAGCATGGACAAAAAATTGGAGCAAGCGACTGATAAAGTTTTTAAAGAAGAAATCCGGCAAGCGTCCGATTTTAAATTCAGTGCCAAAGTGGCCGGGGTTTTCGACGACATGGTGAACCGCTCGGTGCCTTTTTACGGGGAGATTCAGCGCATGATTGCCGAGCTGGCCGCCGACCACGCGCAGGCCGGCACCGCCGTCTACGACCTGGGCTGCTCGACCGGCACGACGATGATAGGCATGGACACCCTGGTGGCGCCCGACGTGCGGTTTGTCGGCGTCGACGACGCGGCCGAAATGCTCGAAAAGTGCGCCGCCAAGCTCCAAGAGGCGGGGTTGACCCGGCCCTACGAGCTGCGGGTGGCCGACTTGCACCAGGGCGTCGAGGTCGGCAACGCCTCGGTGGTCGTCCTGTGCCTGACGCTCCAGTTCATTCGGCCCGTTTACCGGGAGCGGCTGCTGAAGGCTATTTTTCAGCAGTTGGTGACTGGCGGGGCGTTGATTCTGGTGGAAAAAATCCTGGCCGAAGACAGCGGTTTCAACCGCGATTTTATCAAGTATTACTACGACTACAAGCGCCGGCGCGACTACAGCGACATGGAGATTTCGCAGAAGCGCGAAGCCCTGGAAAACGTGCTCGTCCCCTACAAGCTCAGCGAAAATAAACACCTGCTGCGCGAAGCCGGGTTCGCGTCCACCGAGGTGTTTTTTCAGTGGTATAACTTTGCGGGGTTGATTGCCCTGAAAAAATAAAGAGTAAATGATTTCCATCGGAAACTTCTTTTTCAAGTACCGGAACTTCGTGTTCATTTTTCTGTACCTGGCGCTGGCGCTGCCCTCGCCGCCCATTTTTACCCGGGCGGTGTTTGGCAGCCATTACTACCTGTGGCCCATCAGCATCGGCTTGCTGATAACCGTGACCGGCCAACTGATACGGGGCGCCTCCATTGGGCTGGTGTACATCGTCCGGGGCGGCCGAGACGGGAAAGTGTACGCCGAGAATCTGGTGACGGCGGGCATGTTCAACCACTGCCGGAACCCCCTCTACGTGGGCAATATTCTGATGCTGGCGGGCGTGGGCGTGCTGTCCAACTCCGTGCTGTACACCGCGGTTTTTATCCCCTTGTTTTTGTTCATCTACCAGGCCATTGTGCTGGCCGAGGAGCAGTTTTTGCGCGCGAAGTTCGGACCGGAGTTTGAGGCGTACTGCCAGCGCGTGAACCGGTGGCTGCCGAAAATCCAGGGGTTGCGGGCAACCTTTGAGCACCACCGGTTCAACGCCCGGCGCTGGATTCTGAAGGAGTACAACACGCAGTTCGTGTGGCTGGCGGGCATCAGTCTCGTCCTGCTGCTCACCTACCCGCAACTGACGGGGCACGACCCGGAACTGCGCAACAAGATTTTGGGCGGCGCCCTGCTCCTGCTGAGCATCGTTTACGGCGGCCTCAAGTACGCAAAGAAATCAGGCCGGATGACGGCAGAATAGGCGGTTGCTCCCCGGCGCGGGGCCCAGCCGCCGGGCCGGGCGGCGGCGGCTGTTTTGGGCCTTTGGGCGGAAGGAAGAGGCCGGGATTAAGGAATAAGCGAGCATCAGCGGCTACCTTTACCCGCGTCACTATCCACGAAGGCGGCACACAAGGATTGATTTTAGATGAGCTACACCGGCAATGTCACTGAGTCGCTATTTCCGGAGTATGGCCTCAAGATAGAAAGCTTCGAGGTGAGCCCGGCCCTGAAATGGGCGGGGGGAAAGCGGTGGTTATTGCCGCAGTTGAAACCGATTTGGCAGCCTTTTGCCGACCGCCGCTTGGTCGAGCCTTTTGTGGGCGGCATGGGCATTGCGCTGGGGTTGAACCCTGCCTCCGCCTTGCTTTCGGACATCAACGAACACCTGATAAATTTCTATCAGTGGCTGAAAGCTGGCCTCTTCATCGAGGCCGACATGCTGAACGAGGAAGCAGCTTTTTACGCGGCCCGGGCCCGCTTCAACGAGCTGGTTCGGGCGGGGCAGCTCAACTCCAAAGAAGCGGCTGGCTTGTTCTATTACTTAAACCGTACTTGCTTCAACGGCCTGTGCCGGTTCAATAGCAAGAACGAGTTCAACGTTCCCTTCGGGCGCTACAAGAAGATTAATTACACCCGGGACTTTACGCACTACACCAACACGCTCCGCCGCTGGGATATCCAAAGGCATTCTTTTGAAACCACGGCCCTGGGCGAGCAGGACTTCCTGTACATCGACCCGCCCTACGACACTCCGTTCACGCAGTATTCCAAGGAGGACTTTGCCTGGGCCGACCAAGAGAAACTAGCCCGTTGGCTCTGTCAGACCGACGCCCCGATGGTGGTTACCAACCAGGCAACCCCGCGCGTGCTGGAATTGTACGCCGACTTGGGCTTTACCATCAAAACGCTGCTGGCGCCGCGCCGCATTGCCAGCTCCGGCGACCGCACCCCGGCGCTGGAAATGCTCGCTACTAAGAACATCTGAGATGGAGCGGGCCGACGCGGTTAAATTGTTAAATCAGTTGCTGAATCAGGATTTGGTGGCCGTGGCGCAGCAGCACGGCGTGGCCATTTTTGTAAACGAGAAGAAAAACAAGGGCTGGGCCGGCCACACCCTGGAACGGTACCTGCAGCTGCCCCTCAACAGCTCCCGGGCGCCCAACTTTGGCAGTTGGGAGCTGAAATCCACTTCATTGGTGTACGGACGCGACGGCAATTTGCGCGTGAAGGAAACCGTGGCCATCACCATGCTCGACCCGATTGAAATCCTGCAGAAGGAATTCGAGGAGAGTCATTTATACAACAAGCTGCGCAAGACGCTACTGGTGGCTCGAATTCATGAAAGCCAGTTGGATACCCGCTCCATTTTGCACAGCATCGCCGAGTTTGACCTGAACGACCCGGCCCTGCACCGCGCCTTGAAAGCGGATACGACAGCATTCGCGAAGTGGTGCGCAGCGGTGAGTTCTTATCGGGCCGGTTGGGTCGCTTTATCCAGCCCCGAACCAAAGGCGCGGGCCACGGCAGCACGTCGCGCGCTTTCTACGCCCGAAAAGAACTGGTGGCGCATCTGCTGAACATCACACCCATCTCATTTGATGATGGGATTGTGCTGCTCTAAAAAGCATGGTCGACCGCGGGTGAATTTGATGGGTACGGCGTTCGTCACGGACGGCGTGCTGTCGCCGGGCTGTATCATCGTTATCATCATGCTCGGCGTGACGGCCCGCGCACCATGCCCGTGAGCCCGTATCGGTGGTGATTCTGGGCGGCGTCATCACCTCCACGGTGCTCAACCTGCTCGGGATGCCGGCGCTATACTGGGCCTTTGGGCGGAAGGAAGAGCGGCCGACGCGGCCGTTTCCAGCCAACCATGCTTCACAAGGGTTTCGTAAAGACCAACCGAGTGGCGCAATCCTGACATCGGAAGCATCTGCTTACATTTGCTTGGGCCGCAAAAGAAACCTCTTGTTTCAATCCGCGGTTAGTTAGGCAGTCCTTTTTTATCCCGACACCCCATGAAAGCGCCCATGTCTCCCGAAATCGCGGAGTTGCTGCAAGACCCACGCGCGGCCCGCGAATTGATGAGTGCCGTGCTGAAAGCGCGCACCACGCCCGGCCAACACTCTATCACCGTGCGCCAAGGCGATAAGATTACGCGCTACAAGTCGGTCACTGCCATTCATCGCGGCAAAGCAGCTTAGCAAGCGTTTGTGAATTTCCTCTTTACGACCGTCCTGGTGCTCCTGTTGGTGGCGCCAGGACTTTCTTTTTTCCGGTTTTACCACGCGGGCAGGTTTTCCATTCGCTACAGCAACCTGACCGTTACCGACCAGGTATTCCGCTCCATTGTGCCGGGGCTGTTGCTGCAAGCCGCCATGTTTTGGCTTATCAACCGCTGGCACCCCGGCGGCCACACGGTCCGCCTGGACCTGCTCGGCACCTTGCTCCTGGGGGCCAAAGAGGACAAAACCATTCAGTTAGGATTCAGCACCTTGCAAGCCAACCTGGGCGCCACTATTTTGTACGAAGTGGGGTTGCTGGCGCTGGGCGCACTGGCCGGCTGGGCGTCCAGGCACGTGGTAAGGCGCTACAAATGGGACCGCCGCTTCCGCTGGTTTCGCTACGACAACGAGTGGCACTACCTGCTGACCGGCGAAATTCTGGAAACGAGCGACATTCTGCCCATCATCCGCCTCCAGGAGGCCAAGCACATCGACTTCGTAGTAGTGGATGCCCTGGTCAAACTAGAGAACGGGGACATGCTGTATTCCGGCTTCCTGGCGGGCTACGAACTGGCCGCCGACGGGGGACTGCGCACCATTTACATTCACTCCGCGCAGCGCAAACAGCTGACGACTGCTGCCGAAGATGCTACTATGGAGAGCTACTATCCGGTAGACGGCGACCTGCTCACCCTGCCTTACGAGCAATTGCTTAACCTGAACATCAGCTACTTTATTGACGAGCAGGATGCTAAAACCGAAGGGGACGAGGCGCTGGCCATCGGCGGCACCTCCCCGCAAATCACGCTGACCGGCGCGGACGAATCGGGCGCGGGCGAAAAAGCCTAATCAAAACAGCACCGCCACCTGCATCCGCCCGGTGTGCACCGTGTTGAGCTGGCTGGCCTTGCGGCCGTCGTAGGCCAGGGTGATGTTGAGGCCGTTGCTCAGGCGCTGCTCCACGTTCAGGTTCCAGGTGAAGTTGCTGCCGGGGCGCAGGGCGTTGAGGATTTCAATGGCCACCACGGAGTTGGGGTCGGTGCCGGCGAACTGCACGCGGGTGTAGCGGGTGGCGGCCGTGAGGGTGCGCTTGTTGACCTGGCTGAGGCGGGTTTCCACGCCCAGCTCGTCGAAGGTGCCGGGGGTGCGCTCGGCGCCTTCCCCTTCCAGCGTGTTCCGCTTGCGGGTGTGCAGGTAGGTGCCGGTCAGGCGCAGGGCAGGCGTGGGCTGGTAGCTGATTTCGGGCTGCACGGTGTAAATCAGCAGGCGGTAGTTGCGGGTGAGCAGGTAGTTGCTGGTGGCCTCGCGGATGTCGCGCGCGCCGGTGAGCCGGCCCGTAAAGGAGGCCGCCAGGGTGCGGCGCACCAGCAGGCTCTGGGTGCTCAGGTTGCGCAGGTCGGCGCCCTGCACGAGCCGGGTTTTCTGCTGGGTTTGCTGCACGGTGAGCTCGGCCCCGAAGATGGGGTTGGAGCGGTTGAAGTAGAGCGTGTTGCGAAACAGCTGATTGAAGGCCAGCAGCTGCGCGTCTTCCTTGTCGAAGGCGAAGGGGCTCAGGCGCTTGAGCACCGCCGGGTCGGTGGTGCGGCGGTCCACGGTGATGCTGGTGAGCGTGGCGAAGCGGGCCGCCACGGCGCGCCAGCCGCCGGCTTCGCGCCAGCCGCGCGGCGCCGCCGCGGTGAGGCGGTAGGCCAGGCGGTTGGTGAAGGCCGTGACGTAGTCCGACGTGGGCAGGTACACCTTGATGTAGGTGCGGTACTGCGCGTCGGGGGTCTGGGCCTCGAAAAATTCGTCCTTGTCCTCACGGCCGTTGGGCAGCAGCGGCCCGGCGGGGCCGTCGGGGTCGGCGTCGCCGCCGTAGTAGTGGGTGCCCTGGCCGGCGGGCACGGCCAGAAACGAGTAGTCGCGCTTCAGCTCGCGGCCGGTGGCCACGCTGTAGCTCAGCTCGGAGCGGATTTGATTTTGCAGCAGGCTGGCGTTGTAGAACACCTGCCCGAGCACCGTGCGGTTGCGGGCCAGGCCCAGCGAGTCCAGGTCGCGGTAGGTGGCCAGCACCCGCAGGTCCTGGGTTTGGCCCAGGCGGGTGGCCAGCGTGCCCTGCCAGGTTTGGGCGGTGCCGCGCCGCTGCAGGGCGTTCTGCTCGGGGTTGGGCGTCTGGTCGCGCCGGTAGCTGTAGTCGAGCCGGAACTGGGTGCGGGCCGAGTCGCGGCTCTGCACGAACACATTGTGCTCGTCGAAGTAGTTGGCCGAGCGGATGGTGTCGGTGCTGGCCGAGCTGACCCGGTTTTTGTCGAAGCGGTAGGTGTAGCCGGGCACTAGCTTACTGCCCACAAAGCGGCCCGTGGCCTCGCCCCGCGCCCAGTCGGAATCGAAGCGGCCGGCTGCGGAGTTGAGCACGAACAGCGAGCCGCGCAGCTCCAGGTTGCCCACTTGCTGGGCCGCGTCGAGCCAGTGCTGCAGGCCGTTCACCTCGCCGGGCCGGAAGCGGCGGCTCAGGCGGTAGTTCACGCCGTTGTTGGCGTCCTTCACCGCGCCCACGCTGAAGTTGAAGATGTTGTCCTCGCGGGGCACCGGGCCGGCGGCGGTGGTCAGCGCGGGGCTGACCGAGCTCCAGTTGCGGTCGAACTCGATGTCGCGGTAGCGGTCGATGGGCGCGAAGCGCTGGCCGGTGTACTCGTAATCCAAGGTCGAGCGCAGGCGGTAGCCGCGCAGCAGGCCCGCGGCCAAAGCGGCGGGCAGGCGCCGGTCCTGCACCACGTAGCCCACCCGAAAGGCTCCGTCCTGGTCGCTCTGGGGCGAGAAGCGGTTGCGGTCCAGCCGCGAGCGGGCCACGTCCCCGAACACCGTGGTGCTGCTGTCGAGCTGAAAGCTGACGCCGGCCGTGGCCAGTTGCTTGCGCAGCGGCGTCGGCACGCGGCGGATGGGCTGGTAGCGGCCCAGGCCCGACGGCGCGAATTCGTACACCCGGCCGTTGGCGCTCACGTCGGTGGTGGTGAGCTGGTACTCGCCGTTGCCCTGGCCCACGTCGGTGAACGACACCGCGAACACCGCGCCCAGGGTGTCGGCCCCCACGGCGCGGCTGTACCGGCCCGTCGCCGGGTCGCGGCGGTACAGCACCTGGGTGCGGGTGTAGTCCACTGGCCGGGCCCCGTCCGTCTCCGCAAACGCCACGTTGCCGGCCCGCCGCAGCTGGCCCACCGCCGCGGTGTCGCTCAGGTCGAGGTTGGCGGCGTTGTCGGGGTTGTCGGCTTCCTGGTAGAAGTTGCCGCGCACGCTCAGCCGGCCCACCTGCTGGTAGTGGCTGGCGGCCACCAGCGAGCGGGCGTAGTTCAGGTCCGAGTACTCAAAGTCGATACGAATGCGCGAGTTGCGGGTGATGAGGTGGCGCGGCGTGAAGGTGACCTCGGCCAGGTTGTAGTCGATGGTGTAGTCGGCGTCGAAGCCCCGGATTTGCAGGCGGCCGTCGAGGTACACCCGCTCCGAGTTGGCCAGCACGATGATGAACTGCTCGCCGTTGGGGCCGCTGAGCCGGTAGGGGCCCTGCACGTTCTCAATGGGCGGCACCTCGGTGCTGGCGAATTTGCCCTTGGCCACCCCGCCCGCGATGGCGGTGGAGGAGCGCCACCGGCCGGCGGCGTCCCGGACGGTCACCTCGCGAGACCCCTCCGGGGCACGGCCCCCCAAAAGGGAGCCGGAGCCGGCTCCACTGGCGTCACTTGGTACCCCGGCGCCGGGCGTGCCGCCGGGCACCTGGCGGTTGGGGTCGGTGAGCTGGGGCTGGCTGATGGCCGGCGGGTTAAGCGTGGCCGGCGACGGGCCGGCGGGCGGAGCAGCTCCGCCGGACGGGCCGGCGGGCGCCGACCCGTTGGCCACCTGGCCGGGCTGCCCGTTCAGGAACACAGCGTTCGACACGCCGGGCGTGGCCCCCAGCCCGGCCAGCCCCGCGATGGGCGGCCCGAAATTGGCCTCGGCCGCCGCGCCCTGGATGTTTTTGTAGTAGCGCAGGAAGTAGTCGGGCTTGTTGCGCAGCACCACGTCGCCGGCCGTCAGGTTCCAGTTGGGGTTGACGAGGGTGAGAAAAATCCGGTCGAACTGCTGCAGCTGCTGGGTGTTGCCCTCGGGCTGGAAGGGCACGTTCTGGTCCGAAATGGCGGCCGTGAGCTGGATGTTCTCGGCCAGTTGGCCCTCCAGCTGCAGGTTCAGGGCCGAGTTCACGAACACGTTCTGGGTGTTGCCGAAGCTGATGCCCCGCGCCAGGTTGCCCGTTTTGCTGATGCCCGGCGTGCTCAGGATTTGCTCCTTCACCGAAAAATCCTCGTACCCCCGCATCGGCCGGCGGAAGCCCAGGCTGTCCATCAGCCCGATGGGCCGCCGAAACCGGGCCGCCGACAAGCGCAGCGGCAGCACCCGGTAGCAGACCAGCAGCGAGTCGGGCAGCGGGGCGCCGGCGCTGTCGCGCGGGGCGGGCCGCACCCAGCGGTAGCGGTCGGCGCGCCCGTCGTAGGCCACGCCCCGGCCCCCGGCCGTCACCGACGAGGGCACCGCGGTCAGCGTATCGGGCAGCGCAAAGTCCGTGGTGTCGCGCCCGGGCGCCAGGCGCACCCAGCGGCAGCGCCGGGTGCTGGGCGGCGGGGCCTCGCCCGGCTTGTCGGGCCGCTGCTGGGCCCGGGCTGCTGGTAGCAAGAAAAACAGCGCCGCAACAAGCAGGCCCGCGAGGGGAAAGCACAGGCGTAAGCGGCGAATCATGCGGTAAAGGTCGGGCGTAGTGCGCGCACAACGCCAAACGGCGGGGGTTTCGTGCCCCGGTTGGCGGTTGGCGCGGGGCTCCCGCCCCGTGCCCGCCACTGCGCAGCCCCCAGGCTGCCGGACAACAAGCCGCGCGGGGCCCGCCAGTAGCCGGCCCGGGACCGGAACCGCGCCAATTGCCCCTACCCCCGCTTCACCTCCCCCACCCTGGCCCCCGTGCGCCCGCGCCGCCGGGGCCGCGTAGGCCACCGGTATTCAGAGGTCTGATTGTGGGTGTTATTGAGGCAGAAATTCCTTCAGCGGCAGCTCTGTATCGGCCAAATAGACCCTCAAATCCTCAAGTTCCTGCTTTGGCCAATTTTCCAACAGTTGCTTGAGCACGTTTTTCTGCAAATCACTCCCATTTTCTAAGATGGCAATTACGCCAAGCCAGGATACCATGATGAAGCCGAAGAAAGGAGTTTGCCGGTTCGTGGGGTCTTGTGTGGCAGTCAGAACAGCCGTGAATACCTCGGAAGATTCTTGCAGCCGCCGGCCCAGGCCCGCAATGACCCGTCCGCGTAGGTAGTAGGATTCGTCATTGAGGTGCGCAAGCAACTGCGTGGTTGATAAGGCCGCGGTTTCCGCATCAGGGGGTAGTATTTCGAGGCGTTTCATGGCAATGGCTAGTTAAGGGGTCCGTAATTTTTGGTGATGAACTGCTTTTCGGCGCGGGCATTCCCAACCAGTTGTTTGCCCGCCGGAAACGCCCGGATTTCGCGGGCCAGGCTCACTTCTTTCATATAAGCGTTATACTCCATTCGCCACCTAATTTTGGCCGCAAACAGCCCTTGCATACCAGGAAACCCCAACGCCTTATCATCAAGAAAATGCTGCGTCTCATGCCGCAACGCCCCAATGGAAGCATTCGGGTCGATGATTAGACGCCCTGGCTTGCCTGCGGTGGGTTGTGGGCCGTATGCCATCACCCCGTCACGGAATACGACATCTACTCCTTCTTTTTTAAGTTCGGCAATGGTGTTTTGCCATTCCTGCGGGTGCGATAACACGCCTGGTCCAAGCACGTCGTGCAACGGGTCAGCATCGTTTTTAAGAAAAGGTCGTTCCGAGAGCGAATTATGGATTGCTGTCGCATCTGTAGCCGCAGCCACTGCCGCCACCACCGGCGCCCCGTACACCCGGGCCGCCGGGGCCGCGTAGGCCCGCCGGCCCGGATGGTGAACCCGTTCGGGTCCGACAAGACTAGGTGGCAGACGTAGGCCCCGTCCCGCGCGTCGCCCGCCGCGAACTCCCCCCGGTAGGCCACGCAGTAGGCCGCCGCCAGCACCAGCGTTTCGAGCGCCGCGCCCCCGGCCCCTTTTCGGAACACCAACTGGGCCGCTCGTAAGCCTTACTTCAAGGCTATTGCCGAGTGGGTAGCCGTTGCTTGCGGGGTGCAATCATCCGTGTTTTCGCTCCAGAAAAAAATAATTATGCCCGGTCATGATTCCTATCGCAACGCGAGTTTCGTCATTTATTTCTACGAACCGGCTTTCTTGCTCAAAAGGACCAGCGGGCGTCAGAAAATTGACGCTCCAGAGCACTACTTCCTTGCCTTCCTGACCCAGCACATCCTTGCTAGTACCCCGCCACGAAGGCTGAAGGCCAAATTCCGGGTCGTAAGACCATTGCTGTTCGCGTAAAGCTTGCTGAGCAATGGTAATTACCTCCTGCTCGCTTAAATTGGGCACGTGTCGTGTGTTCATGATACGCTAAGCGTTAGGTTAGAGGGGAAAGACCGTTTTTGGCACGCTCACTATTGATGTACCCCGTGGCGTGCTTGATTTCAGCCGGGGTCAGCCGGAGTTTTTCTTTCATCAGTTGTTCGTATACATGCGTCTCCTTGTCGAGCCGGGTTTGCTGGGCGTAAGCTTCTACGCCCAGCGTAGCACATTGCTGGGCGTGCTTAATTTCGTGTGCCGCTTCGTAATACGTGGCCTGCGATTGTAAAAACACCGTATTGGTACTGGCCTGAAAAGCCGCTCGCATTTGCAAATTGCGCATGGTAGTCAATAGGTCGTCGCCTTCCTTCAATACGACAATTTCAGCACCGCACTGCTCGCGCGTAGCCACGCGCAGTTGTTGAAGCTGTTGCCGGCCAAGGGGCGGGCTGTCCAAAAATGCCTTCCCGCTCTGCTTTTTTCCTTGCCACGGGTCTGTCGGTTGCGCCGCCATCCAATCAGCCGCCACCGCCGGCGCCCCGTGCTCCCGCGCCGCCGGGGCCACAAACGCCGCCGCCGGCCCGCCGGCCTCGATGGTCCAACCGTCCGGGTCGCTCAGCACCAAGTGGCAGACGTACGCCCCGTTCCCCACGGCGCCGGCTACGAACTCCTCCTGATAATCCACACAGTAGGCCCCGGCCAGCGCCAGCGTTTCCAGCGCCGCGCCCCCGGCCCCGTTCAGGAACACCAACTGGGCCGCCTGCCGCCGGTGCGGGTCGGTGGCCCAGGCCAGCAGCAGGTCCCCGTCGGGCACGGCCAGGGTGAGCTGCACCGGCTCGTGGCGCGCTTTGCTGCTCACCCGGCCCCGCTCGTGGGTGGCCTGGTGCACCCCGTAGGTGCAGTGCAGGACGGAAAACACGTGGCCGGCCACGCGCAGTTCGGCGGAGAAAGACGCCATAAGTAGTTAAAGGAAAAGGTATAAACAGGCGGGTAAAGATATATTCTCAAACGCCGCCCGCCACCTGGACCTGTTGTGACTACAGGTGGCCGTGCAGGTGCCAGAGCTGGCCATTGAGGAGGTAACTGCCCACCGCACCACGCCCACCGCGTAGCAGCTGGGCCCGCGCCCGCGTACACCAAGCCCCCGCTGAACGGTTTCAGCGGTTTTTTTGGGGTGCTTGCGGCGGAGAATGGCCGGAAGGCATCGCCTGTTGAGCGCACCTAACGCGGTTTTCAGGTTCGTGTACACCTTTCACCTCACCCCCAGCCCCTCTCCCGCGGAGAGGGGAGCCGCTCCCGACCTACGGTTGGCCCCCCTCTCCGCGGGAGAGGGGCTGGGGGTGAGGTGAAAGGGAAAGCAGAACGTATACACTGACCTGAAAACGGCTGTAGCTAAAATCAGCTGGCACTTACCCGGTTCAGCTTTCGAACGGCTCCCCAGAAACTTTAGAGCCTATCCGAAAAATACCCTGTCTGCAAAAAGGTGGTCCTGCTGAGCGCAGTCGACGCATCGCTACCGCTTCATATGAGCCATTCAATAA
>NZ_JANNOD010000047.1:0-67370 GCF_031398885.1 Hymenobacter sp. | reverse complement strand
TTGTTCCTTGCGCCAGCGCAGCGGCGTGCTGGTGCGCAAAAGTTGCTCGTTCAGCAAATGCTTGAAAATGCACACCGCCCGCATCAAAATCGTCATCGACAACCATAATCGCAGCATCATCCTGAATTAGACCACCACCCCTGGTCTTTACGAAAAAATGCTCAAGGACCTCATGTAGTACTCCTCAAGGGTGTACAGCTTAGGCAGGCTATTTAGTCAACGCCAGGAGTTCCAAATGCACTCACCGGCCCTATCAAAGAAAGACCGCACGGCCAAGCGCTTGCTCACGTCTATCAGCCCAATCCCACATTCAAGCCTTGACCTATCAATAAGCCCCGCCAAATTTTCTAGTCTTTGGGAGTAGTGTTGTAAGCGAGACTTCTAGCCCCTGTTTGGCTGCCTAATTGGACCAAAACCACGTTTTTAGCCCAAAAAAGCTAGATTACTGGGTGGGCGGTCCTAGCTTAGGTATGCTATTTAGTGCAATTTGAAGGCTTGCATCTTATAGCGGCCGGAGGCTGCTGTAGCGCTCTAGGGGTTGACAAGCAATGCTAGTTATGAGAACCCCTGGGTAGGATGCGGGGGTATTGCCATTAGTTTGACATGAGACAGCCATCTGACAGGATTCTCCTGTCCCTTTCAGCTGGTTTTTGGCTTGGTTCAACCTTATCGGCTCAAACAAGCCACATTGCTGAGTGAGCGGCCCTAGCCCCTCTTTTGCATTTAGTGCAATTTGCCTAGTGGCCGATTCGTTGGCTAGAATAGGTAGTAATGCCTATGGTGTATAGTCCCAGCGTGAGGTGGATCGGGTCACGGGTAAAGATAGTCGGGTTCATTTGCCACTGTGCGCAGACAAATTCGTGTGGCGTCAATCCGCGTAGGCGCTTGAGTCGCTTGGCGTGGTTATAGGCCAGCAACAAGGCTTGCAGGTGCTCGTTGAGTTGCGCCGTGGTCTGGTAATGGTAGCGTTGAACGGTGGCGTCCTTGATGGTGCGATTCATCCGCTCGACTTGGCCGTTGGTCCACGGGTCCGCTGGTTTGGTCAGGCGGTGCTCCACCCCAAAGGCCCGGCAGATGCGGGCAAAACTGTATCCGCCCGGAAACCACTGGGGGGCTGCAGCGTGAACTGCACCCACCGTATCCCCAGAGGAGGAGGAATATAACCGGTCTACGGCGGTTTTGGCCGGCGCTTCCGCCAACACATAGCCCAGCGGAACGTGCAGCCCCAAGTGCCCGCCGGCGCGGCGGCCAATAAGGGTCGCTTTTTCATCTACGCCAAATACTAGGTGGTTGAGCACGGCAGGGCCTGGGCCGACACCAAACGTCGCCTGGCCCAGGATTACGACTGCAAAACAAACCATGCCGACGCCTGGCTTATCCCGGCCAATATTCGGAGGCTTGCTCGGTTCCCTTGAACAGAAGCCTCTTAGCGTAGCTTTTCGCTTTTCGCTCCGCTGTAACGATAACCTGACTAGCGGTGGCCTAAACCAGGAAGGCTGCCATGAAATAGCCTCGAATATTAATAAGGGGGTATAGGGTAAAAACATAGGGATTTATCTTTGCGGGATGACTCGCCGCGCTTATTCCACTGATTTGACTGACGAGCAATGGGTTCTGGTGGAGCCTCACGTGCGCACCAGTGGCTATGGCCGGCCGCCCCTGCACCCGAAACGCGAATTGCTCAACGCTATTTTTTATCAGGCCCGGGCTGGCAGCGCCTGGCATCTGCTGCCGCACGATTTGCCGCCCTGGCGCACCGCATACAAACCATTCGAAGCCTGGCGCGAGGACGGCACGTGGGACCGGCTCATGGGTGGGCTACGCCGGGCCGTGCGCCAGCCGCAGCGCGCCGCTGAGCCCACGGCCGGGGCCATTGACACGCAGTCGGTTCGGACGGGCGCTAAAAGGGGGGCTGTCACGGCTACGATGCCGGCAAGCAAGTAGCGGGCCGTAAACGCCACGTGGTCGTGGACACGGAAGGCTTGCCCCTGGCCGTTCAGGTCCAGTCCGCGAGTGTGCAGGACCCCGTCGGCGCCGGACCCGTGCTGGCCGAAGCCAAAGCGCGTGCCCCTGACCTGCAACTGGTCTGGGCCGACGGCCGCTACCAGGGCCCGCTGGTGGCCCACGCCGCCGCCGCTGTCGGCCTGCGCGTGGAAGTGATAAGCAAGCCGCCCGGCCAAAAGGGCTTCACCGTGCTGCCCTGGCGCTGGGTCGTCGAACGCACGTTTGCCTGGCTGGGCAAGTACCGCCGCATGGCGGGCCGCGATTACGAAACCAATCCGCGCAACCGTGAAGCCTGGATTAAAATATCTCTCGGCAACTTAATGATTCGACGAGTGGCCAAACGAACAATATCGAAACCGGACGATTAATTTATCCTACACCCTCTTAGGTCAGCTTTGTGCCTTATTAGTAATATTCAGGCTTCTTCACTTCCAAGTCGGAGGTTTTGCCCTATTTGTTTAACAACACCCAACAATCGAATATTAATTACTTACATCAAAAAATCCCCCCTTACTGAGGCGCTTTTCTTCCTGAGCCCCAGGAGATATAAACTGCTGAATTAGCTTCATCAGCCCCAAATTAGCGGCGCCACCGGCTTAAAGCGACGCTCGCTTAATCAGGGTCGAGGGGTTGTCGAGGTGCTGCCGTTGCCGGCCTAGCACCAATCCGGCTGCGGCGCGGCCCATCGCCGCAAAATCAGTGGAGATGGTGGTGATGCCTTCGGCCACCACTTCTTTCAGCGGCGCGTCGTTGAACGCAATGACGCCTAAGTCGCGACCCAGCAGTAAGTCCGCCTGCCGGGCGGCACGCACCACATGCACTAGGTCGGTATCCTCAATGACTAGGTACGCTTCGCCCTTTTTAATATCTCGGGCAGCTAGGAATTTCACCACGTCATACGCCACGCCGTGGGTGCGGCAGAACCGCTCAAAGCCCGTCACGATTTCCGTCGGGTTCCAGACCACGTCTGGAAACACGAGTACAAGCCGGCGGTAGTGCCGGATGCGGTCCAAGCCCGCCAGCAGGCCCTCGTATACGTCCTGCTCGAAGTGCTGGCACACCGAGGCGAATTGCTGGCCGTACTGCTCCCGACCCACGTCGAGGATGACCAGCTTGTCGGCCGGCAGGCTGCCCACCAGTTCGTGGGTGCGCATGTCGGCCAGCGGCATGATGACATAGTTGGTGTACGATCCGAGGTTGTCGTACACCAAAGTGCGAAACACCTTGGGGTTGCAATGGTGAAAGAAAATATCCACCTGCCCTTGCTCGCCCAGTGCATCCTTGAACGACTGGTAAAGTACCTGCTTAAAACCATTCAGCTCATCAAAGAGCAGGAATACCTTGTGCTGGGGTTTATGCTCCTCACTTGCTACGTAATAGCCCTTGCCAGGCGAGGCCGCGATTATGCCGCGCGACTTCAACTCTTGGTAGGCCGAGAGTGCCGTTTGGCGGGACAGGCCCAACTGGGCGCACAATTCATTGAGAGAAGGCAGGGGCTGGTTAAACCGGAGTTGACCGCTAGCCACTCCCTCCTGCACCGTGCGCACAATCTGCTGGTAGCGGGGCACCGGCGAGACAGGGTCAATGTGAAAAATAACACCACTCATAACGCAAAGATGCTTAAGATTAATACTGGTCATGACTGGTCATGAATTTCTTCTTAATATTGGGCCGTTCTATGCCGCGTTTCTGCAAACCGCTGCTTTCGAAATGAATCAATTTAAGCCAGATTATTCATGAACAAGTGGCAAATTACCCCTCTATGGCACCACTTCCTTATCAAATACTTCTGCCTTTAGCCCGCCGCGAAATCTGGTTCGTGACCGGCAGCCAGCACCTGTATGGCGAAGAAGCCCTGCGTAAGGTAGCAGCGCACGCGCAGGAAATCGCGGCCACCCTGGCAAACGCACCCGCCGTGCCGGTGCGGGTGGTATTTCAGCCGGTGCTCACTGACAGCGAGCAAATTCTGGCCTTGTGCCAGGCCGCTAGTAATGCGTTTGATTGCATCGGCGTAGTGGTCTGGATGCACACGTTTTCGCCCGCTAAGATGTGGATTGCCGGCCTGAAAGTCTTGAGCAAACCATTGTTGCATTTACATACGCAATTCAACCGGGATATTCCCTGGGCCAGCCTCGACATGGACTTTATGAACCTGAATCAGGCCGCCCACGGCGACCGGGAATTTGGATTCATGGCGGCGCGGCTGCGCCTGGCCCGCAAAGTGGTAGTGGGTCACTGGGCCGACCCTGAGGTGCAGGAGCGCATCGGAGTCTGGGTTCGGGCGGCGGCAGGTTGGGCAGCCTTACAGGGCGCGCGCTTCGCCCGTTTCGGCGACAACATGCGCGATGTAGCCGTAACGGAGGGCGACAAGGTAGAGGCGCAGATTAAATTCGGCTATTCCGTGCACGGCTTTGGCCTCGGCGACTTGGTGGCCCATCGTAACCAAGTCAGCGATGAAGCCGTTGGCGAGTTACTGGCCGAATATGGCCGTTGTTACGACCTCGCCGCGGGACTACAATCTGGTGGAGCGCAACGCGATTCTCTCGCGACGGAAGCCCGCACTGAATTGGGTCTGCGTAGCTTTTTAGAGGCCGGCAATTTTCAGGGCTTCACCACCACGTTTGAGGATTTGCACGGGCTGCCCCAGCTTCCCGGGCTGGCCGTGCAGCGCCTGATGGCTGCCGGCTACGGCTTCGGGGCCGAAGGCGACTGGAAAGTAGCCGCCCTGGGATATGCCCTCAAGGTGATGAGTCAGGGGCTGCCAGGTGGCGCTTCGTTCATGGAGGACTATACCTACCACTTAGCACCCGGCCAAATGGCCGTGCTTGGTGCCCACATGCTGGAGATTGACGAGAGCCTCGCCGCCAGCCGGCCGCGCTGCGAGGTGCATCCGCTGAGCATCGGCGGCAAGGCCGACCCTGTGCGATTGGTGTTTGACGTGGCCCCCGGCCCTGCCTTAAACGCTTCGCTGATTGATATGGGCAACCGCTTTCGTTTGCTGGTCAACGAGGTGGATGCCATTGCCCTGCCCGAGCCGCTGCCCCGGCTGCCCGTAGCCCGCGCGCTGTGGGTGCCTCGGCCCGACCTAAAAACTGCCGCTGGAGCCTGGATTCTAGCTGGAGGTGCGCATCACACCGTCTTCACCCAGGCTTTGACGGCCGAATACCTGGCTGACTTCGCCGAGATGGCTGGCGTGGAGTACGTCGCCATCGATGCCGATACCCGCTTGCCCCGCTTCCGGCAGGAACTACGCTGGAGCGAGGTTCACTATCACTTGGCCCAAGGCTTCTAGCCCCGCCGCCGCTATATGTTTTTACCCTTTGTATTTGCCACTTTTTTGCCCGACTCCTCATGCAAACGATTGCCGATTGCGCCACTGAAGCCCTGCCGCCTTTGGTAATGGGCGTGGATTTTGGGACGGACTCGGTGCGGGTGCTAGTGGTAAATGCTCACACCGGGCAAGAGCTGAGCCATGCCGTGTGTGAGCTGGCGCGCTGGCAAGCCGGCTATTACTGCAACCCGGAGGCTTCGCAGTTTCGCCAGCACCCGCTTGACCACCTCGAAAGCCTGGAGCAGGCCGCCCAGCAGGCCCTAGCCGCCTTGCCGGCGGGGGCTGCGAGCCGGGTGCGCGGCATGTCTGTGGATACAACTGGCTCAACGGCCGGCCCCGTGGACGAGCAGGGCACCCTGCTGGCTTTGCGGCCCGAATTTGCCGACAACCCGCATGCCATGTTCACCATGTGGAAGGACCACACGGCCAACGCCGAGGCCGCCGAAATCACGGCCCTAGCCCGCCGCTGGTCCGTGGACTATACCAAGTATGTGGGCGGCATCTATTCCTCGGAGTGGTTCTGGGCCAAGATTATGCACACGGTGCGGGTAGATGAGTCGGTGGCTGCCGCCGCCTTCTCGTGGGTCGAGCACTGCGACTGGATTTCAGCCCAACTCACCGGCAACCCCGACCCGCTTACGCTGCGGCGCTCCCGCTGCGCCGCCGGCCACAAGGCCATGTGGCACGAGGAGTTCGACGGACTGCCCTCACAGGAGTTTCTGACCACGCTCGACCCTAGGCTTATTGGACTGCGCGCCCGCCTTTATCAGGATACTTATACGGCCGACCAGGCAATGGGTGTCATCTCCGCCGAGTGGGCCGCTCGGCTGGGCTTGCCGGCCGACGTAGTGATTGGAGTGGGGGCCTATGACGCCCATATGGGGGCCGTGGGGGCCAACATCCAGCCCTACACCCTAGTGAAAGTAACCGGCACCTCTACCTGCGACATTCTCACGGCCCCGGCCGGCGACGTAGGCGGACGGGCGGTGTGCGGCATCTGCGGGCAGGTCGATGGCTCTGTGGTCCCTGGCCTGCTGGGACTCGAAGCTGGGCAGTCAGCCTTCGGCGACCTCTACGCCTGGTTGCGGCGCCTGGTGTTGGCGCCCGTCACAGAATTGCTGGAAGCCCAGGGCTTGGGCGCCATGGCCGCGCAGCTGCACGAGAAGCTACTGCCCCACTTAAGCGAAGTAGCCCGCAGGCGCTCCATTACCGCCCACGACCCCGTGGCGCTGGACTGGGTAAACGGGCGCCGCACCCCGGATGCCAATCACGAGCTGCAGGCCGCCCTCACGGGTCTGCACCTGGGTACCGACGCAGCCGGCGTGTTCAAGGCGCTGGTGGAGGCCACCGCCTTCGGCAGCCGCCGTATCGTGGAGCGGTTTGCCGAAGAGGGCATACGCATTCAGGCCGTGGTGGCCATCGGCGGGGTAGCGCGCAAGTCGGCGTTTGCCATGCAGACGCTGGCCGACGTGCTTAACGTGCCCCTGCGAGTGGCCGCCTCCGACCAGTGCTGCGCGTTGGGGGCGGCCATCTGCGCGGCGGCGGTGGCCGGGGTATATGCTGACATTCCGGCGGCCCAGCGGGCGCTGGCCTCGGGCACCGACATGGAGTTTTTGCCTCGCCCGGCCGTGGCCGCCGTGTACGACCAGTTGTATGCCCGCTACCTGGCCTTAGGCAGCTTTATCGAAAACGTGGGAATCCTTCCTCCTGCGCCCGCGCTCCTCGCCTAAACGCCACTACCCATGAGCCGTTACCAAACCCTGCGCGAGCAGGTGTACGAATCCAACCTGGAGCTGCCCCGGCGGGGGTTGGTGCTCTACACCTTCGGCAATGTGAGCGGCATTGACCGAGAGGCCGGCGTGGTGGCTATCAAACCCAGCGGTGTACCCTACGAAACGCTTCGCCCCGAAGACATTGTGCTGGTAGATTTGGAAAATCAGGTAGTGGAGGGCACTAGGCGTCCCTCGTCAGACACCAAAACCCACCTGCTGCTCTACCGCAATTTTACTGCCATCGGCGGCATCTGCCATACGCACTCCACCCACGCAGTGGCCTGGGCGCAGGCGCAACTGCCTTTGCCCCTGCTGGGAACTACCCACGCCGACCATCTCACCACCACCGTGCCCTGCACCGCCCCGATGACAGAAGCCATGATTCGGGGCGACTACGAGCTGGAAACGGGCCAGCAGATTCTGGACGTGTTCCGGGAGCAACGCCTCTCGCCGGCTGAAGTCGAAATGGTGCTCGTGGCCAGCCACGGCCCCTTCACCTGGGGCCGCGACGCGGCCAAGGCCGTGTACAACGCGGCCGTGCTTGAAGAGTTGGCCCACATGGCTTGGCTTACGCTGCAAATCAACCCCGCCGCGCCGCCGCTATCAGACGCGCTCATTTCCAAGCACTACCTGCGCAAGCACGGTAAGGATTCCTACTACGGCCAGCCATAACTTCCCAACTGCCGGACGCTGGTGCCGGCCACTTCTAATCTTGTGCCTCCCGTCGGCCTTTTTTTATGCGCAACCCGCTTACGACGCTTGACCTTGCGGTGTTCTTCTTCTACCTCATTGGCGTATCAGCTTATGGGTACTACATCTACCGGAGCAAGCAGCAGGCCGAGCAAACCACGAAAGACTACTTTCTCGCCGAAGGCTCTCTGACGTGGTGGGCCATCGGCGCGTCCATGATTGCCTCCAACATCTCGGCCGAACAGTTCATCGGCATGTCGGGCTCTGGCTTCAAGGTGGGTGTGGCGGTGGCGGCGTATGAGTGGGTGGCCGCCATCGTGCTCATCATCGTGGCGGTGTTCTTCATGCCCGTGTTTCTGAAGGAGAAGATTTTCACGATGCCGCAGTTTCTGGAGCAGCGCTACAACTCTACGTTGAGCCTAATAATGAGCGTCTTCTGGCTCTTTCTCTACGTGCTGGTCAACCTCACGTCCATTCTATATCTCGGCGCGTTGGCCCTGAGTAACTTGGTGGGCGGCGACTCATTCCACGTCATCATCGTGCTGCTGGCCTTGTTCGCGCTGCTTATTTCCGTCGGCGGCATGAAGGTGGTGGGATACACCGACGTGGTGCAGGTGGTGGTTCTGGTAGTGGGCGGCTTGGTCACGACCTATATTGCCCTCCAACTAGTGAGCACCAAGTTCGGCCTCGGCGGCGGCGCCCTGACTGGCTTCAATGCCCTGATGGAAAAGGCACCCGACCACTTCCACATGATTTTTCCCAAGCCCACGGCCACCACGACGCAGGTGGAAATCGATAAATATTTATCCCTGCCCGGCATCGCCATGTACCTGGCCGGGCAGTGGATTGTGAACCTAAACTACTGGGGCTGCAACCAGTACATCACGCAAAGAGCACTTGGAGCGGATTTGCACACGGCCCGCACCGGCATCCTGTTCGCCGGCATTCTCAAGCTGATGATGCCCGTGATTGTGATGCTGCCCGGCATTGCCGCCTATGTGCTCTACCAAAACGGTAGTCTGCAGGCCGAAATGTCCTCGACCGGCGCCTTTAACTCCGATAACGCCTACTCGGCGATTCTGACTTTCCTGCCCAATGGCCTCAAGGGATTGAGCATGGCCGCCCTCACGGCGGCCATTGTGGCCTCGCTGGCCGGCAAGGTGAACTCGGTTTCGACCATCTACACCCTCGACATCTACAAGCGCTACTTGGCGCCCGAGGCCACCGAGAAAAAGCAGGTCTGGGTAGGGCGCCTCACCATCGTGGCGGCCATTGTCATCAGCATCGGCCTGACGTGGCAGGACGCATTGGGCATTGGCGGTGAGGGCGGCTTTCAGTTTATCCAGAAGTACACCGGCTTCATCTCGCCCGGCATCCTAGCCATCTTCCTGCTAGGCATGTTCTGGAAGCGCACTACCGCCACGGCGGCCATTGTGGGTGTGCTGGCCGGCTTCGCCATGTCTGTATTCTTCAACGAGTACGCGCCGAGTGTATTGGGCAACGAAACCCTGCTCTACACGGCTTACCCCAATGGCAAGGGCGGACTTGAAATTCCCTTCTTGATTTGTATGGGCCTCTCATTCATGTTCACCGTCATTCTGATGGTATCCATCAGTCTGACTGCTCCGGCCATCAGCAGCCGCGCCATCGATCTAAAGCCCGGCCTGTTCAGGGTGAGCCGGCAGACGCTGACACTCATCGTCATCACACTGCTGCTCATTACGGCGCTGTACACGAAGTTCTGGTAGCCGCAATGGGATTTCGGCGGACCGGCATGTTTACTGGGATAGCAGCACCTGTCTTGTGTTTAAACCTCTCTAATATAAGACACATGCTTCTGCTTCGCAGCCAATTACATGAACTAAAAATGCATCAGATGGTCAAGGATATCACCCTCTTCAGCAATGAACCGGTAACGTGCTTTGTTTTTCCCATCAGCCTTTTAACCTTGGTAGAGAAGGCGGATAATAAAGCTAAGCGAGCCGAAGCAATCGGAAATTTATCAAATAGAGCCGAAAAATGAGTGTTCCCTCGTCGTTTAATTTGGCTGGCAAGTGTGCCCTCGTTACGGGGTGCAACAAGGGTATCGGACAGGCCATGGCTCTGGGGCTGGCGGCAGCAGGTGCTGATATCATTGGCGTATCGGCGTCGCTGCTGCTAAGCGGTAGCGAAACGGAGCAACAAATACGGGCGTTAGGCCGTCAGTTTCATGCCTATCAAGCTGATTTTAGTGAACGTGAGCAGGTGGATGCATTTATTAGTCAAGTGCAGCAGGACTTTTCGCGCATTGACATTCTAATTAATAATGCCGGTACTATCCGCCGTCAACCCGCCGCCGAGCACTCGGACAAGTTTTGGGACGAAGTGCTAACGGTTAACCTCGATACACCCTTTCGACTGGCCCGCGCCATTGGGGGGCAAATGCTGGCCCAGGGTAATGGTAAAATTATCTTCACGGCTTCTCTGCTTACTTTCCAGGGCGGCGTGATGGTGCCGGGCTACGCGGCCAGCAAGGGGGCCATCGGCTCGTTGGTGAAGGCCCTGGCCAACGAATGGGCTGGCCGTGGGGTGAATGTAAATGCTATTGCTCCTGGTTACATCGCCACCGATAACACCGAGGCGCTGCGTAATGACCCTGAACGTTCGCTAAGCATCTTAAGCCGCATCCCGGCCGGTCGCTGGGGTCGCCCCGAGGACTTTCAAGGCCCGGCCGTATTCCTTGCATCTTCAGCCGCTGACTACGTACATGGTACTATTCTCACGGTCGATGGCGGCTGGATGGGACGCTAACTCATTGCTGCTTTTTACTCTCCATGCAACAAGTATATGCCAGCAATTCGCAAAAAGCAGCGGCTTTCACCATCGCCGAGTTACGGGAAAGTTTTCTGATTGACCCGTTGTGTATACTTGGCCAAATCGAACTGGTGTATCCCACTACTACCGCCTGCTAGTGGGGCAGCACGAGAGTAAGTAAGAGCAGAAAACTTCGTTAGACCAGTATAGTAAGCGGAGCAATGTCCGGCGTGAAACCTCTAAACTTAACCTGCCTCAACGAACTGAACGCCGACTGTTATTTGGAGCTTCGGGAGCTGAGCGTCTTCAACGTCAGGGGCATTGGCTGAATAAATATCGACGGTACTTGAACTGATAGGTTAAGTCTTTGGGGTATTAATTGCTTATTCACCCTCTTCCGCAGCTTCCGTGGGCTAGCAACCTGTTGCCCATATGACCATTTAATGTATCAATTCTGGTAAATACCGACCAGCTCCTTTACGTAAGCCGCAGCAGGGTGAAAAAATTGGCTTTGGCCAAAATTGAGCGTGAGCGGCCGGCCTGGCACTATTGCAAGTGGCAGCAGAAAAGGCCTGTCCCCAACCCGAAATCATAAGCAGTTGTGAAAAACTTATCCCGCGCCGTGGCCCTTACTGCAACAACTGCCCTGGTCCTTCGGCCTACGGCCGCCTTGTTGGAATTACCAGAAAAAGTGCTGCAATTCGGTACTGGCGTCCTGCTGCGCGGCCTGCCCGACTACTTGATTGATAAAGCTAACCGCCAGGGTATATTCAATGGCCGCATAGTGGTCGTGAAGTCCACCGACGGGGGCGACTTGAGCGCTTTCGAGCGCCAGGATAATCTATACACACTCGGCATCCGGGGCGTGGCGGACGGGCATCCGGTAGAAGAAAACGTGGTGTGCGCCAGTATCAGTCAGGTGTTATCGGCCGATAGCCAGTGGGCTGAGGTGTTGGCCTGCGCCCGCAATCCTGAGCTGCGAGTGGTTATTTCCAACACCACTGAAGTCGGCATTGAGCTAATACCCGACGACGTGCGGCAAGCGCCGCCCCGGTCATTTCCGGGTAAGTTACTGGCAGTGTTGTACGCTCGTTTTCAGGCGTTTAATGGCGACAAAACCAAAGGCTTGGTTATCGTACCCACCGAGCTTATTCCCAATAATGGCCGCAAATTGGAAGCCATTTTATTAGAACTGGCCTACCGCAACGACCTGGAAAGTGAGTTTATCGAGTGGCTGGGAACGGCCAATGCCTGCTGCAACTCTTTGGTAGACCGCATCGTGCCCGGCCGCCCCACCGAAGAGGCCTACTACGCCCTAACCACCCAGCTCGGCTACCAGGATGAACTGTTGACGATGGCCGAAGCGTACTTGCTCTGGGCCATCGAGGGCAACGAGCGAGTAAAAGCGGTACTGTCGTTTCACCGGACCGATTCGGGCGTGATTATCCAACCCGATATTGACCTATTTCGGGAGCTAAAGCTGCGCCTGCTCAACGGCACTCATACGCTGAGCTGCGGCTTGGCTTTCCTGAGTGGCTGCGCCACCGTGCGCGAGGCAATGGACAATGCCTTGGTAGCGGGCTTTATTCAAAGCTTGCTTAATGAGCTGCGGCTGGGCATTCCCTACCCAGTGGATGAGGAAACAGGGCGGCGCTTCGGCTCCCAGGTGCTGGACCGCCTTCGCAACCCCGCTATCGAGCACCGCTGGCTGACTATCACGGCGCAGTGCTCGCTGAAAATGCGGTTACGCAACGTGCCCACGCTGCGGCACTACTCCGACCGCTTCGGCACCGCGCCGCCCGGCATGGCGCTAGGCTTTGCGGCCTATCTGCTGTTTATGCGCGGTACGCGGCAGCAGGGCAAAGAGTGGTACGGCACGGCCCACACCACCGAGTATACCATTCAGGATGAGCAGGCTGGCTACTTCGCCGGGCTGTGGTCGAGTGGCCTGAATACAGCCGATTTGACCACTGCCGTCTTGCAAAACCAAGCACTCTGGGGCCACGACCTCAGCCAACTGCCGGGCTTTGCGGCGAGCGTGAGCGACTACCTCCAACAGCTGCTGGAAACCGGCGTGGCGGCTACCGTGGGGGGATATTTAACGAGAGCAACAACCTCAGCCAGATGAAGCATCAGGTAGCCAAAATTCACCCCGCCGATAACGTACTGGTGGCACTGGTTGACTTGCGTGCCGGGACGCCCGTGCCCTGGAACGGTGCGACGCTGACCACCACAGCCCGCATTCCGGCCAAGCACAAGCTGGCCACCCGCGCCTTTGAGCCCGGCGACTTGGTGACCATGTACGGGGTACTGGTGGGCAAAGTTCGCCAGGCCATTCCGGCCGGCGGCCTACTCACAACCAGCAACATCCAACCTGCTACCGACACCTACGACGAAGCGCGGCACCAGAAAACTACCTGGGTCGCCCCCGATGTGAGCTGCTGGCAGGAGCGCACTTTTCAGGGCTACCACCGCTCTGACGGGCGGGTGGGTACGGCCAACTACTGGCTGGTTATCCCGTTGGTTTTCTGCGAGAACCGAAACGTGCAGGTATTAGAAGAAGCCCTGGTAAACGAGCTCGGCTACGCCCGCCGCAAAAGCTACCAGCCCCAGACCCAAGCCCTGATTCAGCTGTTGCGGGCGGGTAAGTCGGTGGAAGAGATTTTGCAAACCGACCTGCACTCGGCCGAAAACGTCCTCCCTAGAGCTGCCCGCCTGTTTCCCAACGTGGATGGCATTCGGTTTCTGAGCCACGAGGGCGGCTGCGGTGGCATCCGCCAAGACGCGCAGACGCTCTGCGGCCTGCTGGCCGGCTACATCACCCACCCCAACGTAGCCGGCGCGACGGTGCTTAGTCTGGGTTGCCAGAACGCCCAGGTGACGCTGCTCCAGGATGAAATAAATAAGCGCAGCCCCAACTTTGACAAGCCGTTATTCATTCTGGAGCAGCAGAAAATTGGAACCGAGGAGACGCTCATCAGCACGGCCCTGCGCCAGACGTTTGCCGGGCTGATGCAGGCCAACCAAGTGCGGCGCCAGCCCGCGCCGTTGAGCAGGCTCTGCCTCGGGCTAGAATGCGGCGGCTCCGACGGGTTTTCCGGTATTTCGGCCAATCCCGCCGTGGGCTACGTCTCGGATTTACTGGTAGCTCTGGGCGGCTCGGTGATTCTATCCGAATTTCCCGAATTGTGCGGCGTGGAGCAGGAATTGGTAGACCGAAGTGTGGATACGGTCACGGCCGAGCGGTTTAGCTCCTTGATGAAAGCTTATGGCGAGAGCGCCGTAGCCGCCGGCTCAGGCTTCGACATGAATCCTTCGCCCGGCAATATTCGCGACGGCCTGATTACTGACGCCATGAAGTCGGCCGGCGCGGCGCGGAAGGGCGGCAGCTCGCCCGTCGTGGCCGTGCTTGACTACCCGGAGCCCGTGACCAAGCCCGGCCTTAACCTGCTCTGCACCCCCGGCAACGACGTCGAATCCACCACGGCCGAGGTCGGCTCCGGGGCCACGGTAGTCTTGTTCACGACCGGCCTGGGCACGCCCACCGGCAACCCCATCGCCCCGGTCGTCAAGATTTCCTCCAACACCGCTTTGGCCCAGCGCATGCCCGACATTATCGACCTGAATACCGGCACAGTCATCGACGGCGAGGAAACCATTGAGCAGGCCGGGGAGCGAATTTTGGACTATGTGATTCAGGTCGCTAGTGGGGCAGAAGTGGCTGCCGTGCGCCACGGCCAAACGGATTTTATCCCGTGGAAACGGGGGGTATCATTGTGAAGGGAAACAACAATGAGCCTTATCCCCAAGCCCCGCCAGAACAAAAAGCTAAAACTTTCGCTATGAAAATCCCTTTTCTCAACGATAACTTCCTGCTGCAAACAGCCACCGCCCGGCAACTCTACCACGAGTACGCGGCGGCGATGCCCATAATAGACTACCACTGCCACCTGCCGCCCAACCAGATTGCCGAGGACCGGCAGTTTGACAACATCACGCAGGCGTGGCTTTCCGGCGACCATTACAAGTGGCGCGCCATGCGCACCAACGGCGTGTCCGAACGCTACATCACCGGCGACGCTTCGGATTGGGAAAAGTTTGAGCAATGGGCTGAAACCGTGCCCCAGACCGTGCGCAATCCCCTCTATCACTGGACGCACCTGGAGCTGCAGCGCTACTTTGGCGTAACGGAGTTGCTCAACGCCGGCAGTGCCCGCCGCATCTACGAGCAATGCAACGCGCTGCTCCGGACGCCTGAGTACTCGGTGCGGAATCTGCTGCGCAAGATGAACGTGGAGACGCTCTGCACCACCGACGACCCGGCCGACTCTTTGGACCATCACCGCACCCTGGCCGCCAGTGGGTTTGAAGTACAGATTCTGCCCACTTTCCGGCCCGATAAGGCAATGGCGGTGGAGAAGGCAGCCGCCTATAATCAGTACCTGGATGAGCTTGGCGTGGCCGCCGGCGTGACTATTCAGACTTACGACGACCTGCTCGCCACCCTGCGCCAGCGCCATGATTTCTTTCACGCCCAAGGCTGCCGGCTCTCCGACCACGGTCTGGAACGCCTGTCATCGGCCGACTTTACGTCTGAGCAGGTCACGGCCGCGTTTGACAAAGTACGGAGCGGTCGAGAACTGAGCCAAGCCGAGGCCGAGGCGCTGAAGTCAAGTCTGCTGCTGGATCTGGCCCGCCTGGACCACGCCCGCGGCTGGACCCAGCAGTTTCACTTGGGCGCTTTACGCAACAATAACTCCCGGATGCTGCGTCAGCTCGGTCCAGACACGGGCTGGGACAGCATCGGCGACTTCGCGCAGAGCCGCCACCTGGCCCTTTTCCTCGACCGCCTCGACTCGTCGGATCAACTGGGCAAAACCATTCTTTACAACCTTAACCCCGCCGACAACGAAGTGCTGGCCACGATGGTAGGTAATTTCAACGACGGCTCAGTAGCAGGCAAGGTGCAGTGGGGCTCTGGCTGGTGGTTTCTGGATCAGAAAGACGGTATAGAGAAGCAGCTCAACACGCTGTCTAACATGAGTTTAATCAGCCAATTCGTAGGAATGCTCACCGATTCACGCAGCTTTCTGTCCTACCCGCGCCACGAGTACTTCCGGCGCGTACTCTGCAACCTGTTTGGCAGCGACATAGAAAACGGCGAACTGCCCGACGAGCTGGCACTGCTGGGGGGTATTATTCAAAATATCTGCTATCACAACGCGAAAGCATATTTTAATTTTTGCGGCTGTGTCAGCCCCACGTAACTCCATGCCCCTGCTTGGAGGCCGTAGCGTAATAGTAGCAATAAGCTTCCGCTTCGCGTGTCGTTTTTTAGTGAATAACATCGTAAATTCCCCCGCCACCCTCACTACATCCATTGTCCTACGGTTCGACAAGGTGCAAAGCGGAAGCTTCGGGTTACTAACAACGACCGCAACAATTTCATACTGAAGGATAGAAGCAAAGCTGGAGCTTGAGGTTATACCCAACCAAATGAAACAAGTCGTCACCTTCGGGGAAATTATGATGCGCCTCTCTCCGCCGCGCCACCAGCGGCTCACCCAGGCAGCCAGTTTCGAGGTGAATTACGGTGGGGGCGAGGCCAACGTGGGCGCGGCTCTGGCCGGACTAGGCGTGCCGGCCGCGCACGTTACTTGCCTTCCGGCCGGTGAGCTAGGGCAGGCCGCGGCCCAAAGCTTCCAACGCCTGGGCGTGGATATGCGCCACGCGGTATTCGCGCCCGGCCGGCGACTGGGCTTGTACTTTCTGGAAACCGGTGCCTCGCTGCGGGCCAGCAGGGTGGTATACGACCGGATAGACTCGGCCTTTGCTCACCTCGACCCAGCCGCCTTTGATTGGGATGATATCCTGAAAAACGCACAATGGCTGCACTGGACGGGCATCTCGCCCGCTGTTTCGGCCGCCGCTGCTCAGGCTCTGCGCGACGGTATCCGGGCGGCCCGCCGCCTGGGCCTCACCGTGTCGGCCGACGTGAACTACCGCCGCAACCTCTGGCAGTACGGCCGGCGCGCTCAGGAGATAATGCCGGATTTGGTGGCCGACTGCGACGTAGTGGTGTGTTCCGAAAACGACGCCGACGACTTGTTTGGAATCCGGCCGGCGGCCGCGGCGGAGAATCACTTCGCTTCTGTAGCCAACCAATTGATGACCCGCTTTCCCCAGATAAAACAGGTGCTCAGCACCCGCCGCAAAACCCAGAGCGCCTCCCACGAGTGCATTAAAGGCCAACTCTACGACGGCACTTATCTAGAAACATCCATTTACGACATCACGCCCGTGGTAGACCGTATCGGTGGGGGCGATGCTTTTTTAGGGGGGTTTATTTACGGCTCGTTGCATTACGCTACGCCCCGAGAGGCGCTGCACTTCGCCATTGTCGCCTCAGCCCTCAAGCACACCATTCCCGGCGACGTAAATCTTATAACGGTAGCCGAAGTGGAGCACGTCCTGCAAGGCGACACCACCGGCCGGTTGGTGCGATGAAGTCTATTGTTAATTGACACTGAGTAATTGACACTCGTTCTCACCCTCTGCCTGTTCTGCCTGGAAACAAGCCTTTATTCAACGTTAGTTGCTCAGTGTTAATTGTTAAGTGAACAAATATGCGTTTCCCCTCCGCTCACATGCTAACAGCCGTGCTACGCTACCCGGTGGTGCCGGTGTTTTACCACGCCGATGCGGCTTATGTCCGGCACCTTCTGCAGACTTGCTACGCGGGTGGGGTGCGGGTGTTTGAGTTTACGAATCGAGGCGAAAATGCCTTCCAGGTCTTCGCCGAGTTGGCGACTTTCGTGCGTGACTCTTGCCCGGAGCTCATGTTGGGCATTGGCACGATTTACCAGGCGGAGGAGGCGGAGCGCTTCATCGCGGCTGGGGCCGATTTCGTGGTGCAGCCCGTCACGACGGACGCCGTGGGGAGCGTTTGCCGCCGTAACGACGTGGCCTGGGTGCCAGGCGCGATGACCTTGAACGAGATTTACCAGGCCAGTCGGCTCGGCGCGGCTTTGGTGAAAGTATTTCCCGGCAACGCGCTGGGGGCGGGCTATATTAAAAGCCTGCGCGGCCCGCTGCCCGACGTGAAGCTGATGGTGACGGGCGGCGTGGAACCGACCCGCGAGAGCCTGTCCGAGTGGTTTGGAGCCGGCGTGAACGTAGTCGGTATTGGTTCGCAGCTTTTCAAAAACGCGGATGATACTGAGGCTTTGAGTCGACAGATTATTGATTTAATGGCGTTTGTAAATACTCTGAAAACCTAATTCTTACACTGTCCTGCGTGGGGTTCGCGTCGCTGCTTTGGCCCCAGAGTACGAGTATCGCCCTGACCTTAACTCCCGCACCCAATAATGCTACCCTCCCGAACCCACGCGCCGCCCGTGCCTTCTCCCGACTTATCCATCGTGGGCAAGTACCGCTGGACTATCTGTGCCCTGGTGTTTTTTGCCACCACGGTCAATTACCTTGACCGTGCGGTCATCGCCCTGCTTAAGCCTTACCTAGAAACCGAGTTTCGCTGGAACGCGGGTGACTATGCTAACATCGAAATCGCCTTTAAAGTGGCCTACTCGCTGGGAATGCTGGGTGCGGGCCGCGTCATCGATACGTTGGGCACGAAGTTGGGCTATGCGTTGGCTACTTTTTTGTGGAGCCTGGCGGCGATGGGCCACGCTTTGGTGAGTAGCACACTGGGGTTCAGCGTAGCGCGGGCCTTTCTAGGGGCAACGGAAGCGGGCAACTTTCCGGCGGCCATCAAGGCAACGGCCGAGTGGTTTCCGCAACGGGAGCGGGCTTTGGCGACGGGTATTTTCAACTCTGGCTCCAACGTTGGAGCTATTATTGCCCCACTCACCGTGCCGCTGATTGCCGAAACTATCGGCTGGCAGTGGGCCTTTATTATCACGGGGGCGCTGGGGTTCGTGTGGCTGCTGCTGTGGTTAAAATACTACGAAGTGCCCGCCCGGCAGGCCCGCCTGACCAAAGCCGAGTTCGAATACATTCACAGTGACGTGGACGAGATGGCGGCCCCCATCGAAACCCAGTCAAAGGTTTCCTGGTTTCGCCTACTCACGTTTCGCCAGACCTGGGCCTTCGTGGTGGGCAAGTTCCTGACCGACCCTATTTGGTGGTTTTATTTATTCTGGCTGCCCGATTTTTTGAACAAGCAATACGACCTAACGGGCACCGCCGTTGCCCTGCCGGTAGCGACGGTCTACGTGCTGTCGAGCATCGGCAGCGTGGGGGGCGGCTGGATTCCGCTAAACTTTATCCGCAAAGGCTTGTCCGCCTTCCGCGCCCGCAAGACTTCTATGCTGCTCATCGCGCTGGGCGTGTTCCCAATTGTATTCGCCCAGCAGTTGGGGCAAATCAATATGTGGCTGGCCGTGTTGGTGATTGGTCTGGCGGCGGCCGCTCACCAAGCCTGGAGTGCTAACATTTTCACCACCGTTTCGGATATGTTTCCGAAGCGGGCGGTGGCTTCCGTGACGGGCATCGGCGGCATGGCCGGCGGATTAGGGGGCATTCTACTCTCGGCTCTGGTGCAAAAGCGGATGTTTGTGTACTACGAAAGTATTAATCAACTGGAAACTGCTTACTTTATCATGTTCTGGATATGCGGCGGGGCCTACTTGCTGGCCTGGGTGTTCATGCACCTGCTAGTCCCGCGCATGAAGCAGATTAGCCTCGAACGCTAATAATTGGTGCTGGTAATTGCCCGGCTCTGGGCCTTCTTTTATGAAAAAGCATTTCCTAGTACTTACGATCTTACTGTTGCTGCCGGCGCTTACTTTCGCCCAAACCAAGCTAGACATGGTCGCCATTCAGGAAGTTGAAGTTTTAGAGCGCCAGCGCTTTGCGGCTCAAGTAGCGAAAGACTATACTTTTTTGGGGAAAGTCTTCGCCGATGATTTAGTATATATCCACGCCAGCGGCCATCAAGATACTAAAACCAGCTACCTCCAAAGCATCCGCGACGGCAAAAGCCAGTATGATAAAATTGATGTGGAGGCACTGAACGTGCGCCTCTATAACGACGACCGTGCCGCCGTAGTAAATGGCACCGTCGTCATCACCTCGCCCGCCAAAGCCGATGGGCGGCCTAGTCTGGCTCGCCTCAAGTATGCGGTGATCCACATAAAGGTCCCCCGCCACGGCTGGCAGGTTGTGCTTTGGCAGGCGCAGAAGCAGCTTTAGAGGCAGGGTGAGATGGCGGTTTCGGGATTATTGTCAAACTTGAGATGGTCGGCAAAATCTGGACAGTTTAGGGCAGTATCTTTCCTTTGTCATGAACGACACGCCAAAACCTGACAAACGGCGCAAATATGATGCGGCCTTCCGCGCCGAAGGCTTGCGTCTGGCCGCACAAAGCCGCTTGGTCCAAGCGGCCGTCCGGGCGCTGAACATCGGCCCGAAACGCATCTACCAGTGGCAGAAAGCGGCCTAATCGCCGGTGGGGGCCGCCTTGGGCGCGGCGCTGGACCCGGCCACGGCCACGGAGCTGCGTCAGTTGCGGGCCCTAGCCCGGCGGCAGGCGCAGGAACTGGAGATTTTAAAAAAAGCCATTGCCAGTTGCCTGCTATAAGCGCAGGCTCTCGCAGACCGGGACGCCATGAGCCGCTACCGTTTTATTGCCGCCGAGCGCGGCCACTACCCCGTGCGCCAACTCTGCCAGGTGCTGGGCGTGCCGCCCAGCAGCTTTTACGCCTGGCAACAAGGCCAGCAGCAGGCAGCGGAGAGCGAATTACCGGCCTGGGAAAAGGCGTTGGTCAAGGTTTTTAGCCGGCACAAACGCCGCTACGGCACCCGCCGGCTCCAAGTCGCCCTGGGCCAAAAAGGGCACCGGTGGGCCGCCAGTGCCTGCGCACGGCCCTGCGCAGGCGGGGCTTGCACGCGCTTCAGCCCAAGGCCTTCGCCCCGCGCACGACCGACTCTACCCACGGCTTGCGCTGCGCCCCCAACCGACTGCTCGACCAGCCCAAGCCGACTCAGGCCAACCGGGTCTGGGTCTCGGACATCACCCTACTTGCCCCTGGCCAACGGCGCCTGGGCCTATTTGTGCGCCTTTCAGGACATGGCCAGCAAGCACGTCATGGCCACCATGCCCGAAGAACTGGCCACCATGGCCTTGCAGCGGGGGTTTTTGGCCCAGCCCCCCACGCCCGGGCTGCTCGTGCACTCCGACCGGTGCGGCCAGTACTGCGGCAACGCCTACCGCGTCCTCTTGCACCGGTACGGGGCCGTGCGTTTGCAGAGTCGCCGCGGCGAGTGCTACGACAACGCCCAGGCCGAGAGCCTCTGGTCCCGCCCCAAAACCGAGGTGCTCGAACTCCGCGAGTGGCCCGTTTTCGCTGACCTGGCCGATGCCCAGGCCAGCGTGGCCGACTATTTTGACTACTATAACCACGACCGGCTACACTCCAGCATCAGCTATCAGACTCCGTATTCCACTCACCACCAACTTCTTCAAACTACTGCCCTAAACTGTCCAGCCTAATCGGACCACCTCACCTTCCTGCATCCACAGCCATTCGCCGCGTAACAGCAGTGTCTTAAATTTAGCTCAGTTCTGTCGGTTGCTTGAGCGGCGGACGATAAGCTCCGGTTTAAGTACAAAGCGATGCGGGGCAGGGCCATGCGTTTTGTTTAGAGCATTAAGCAGCAGCTGTACGGCCGCTTCGCCCATTTTTAGGTTAAGCTGATTCACAGTTGACAATGGTGGCTCAACGTAAGCAGAGGTCAACTCATCACCAAAACCCGCGAGTAATAAGTCCTCTGGTACGCGGAGATTCTTTTCCTTTAAAACCTGTAGTGCGCCAATAGCAGCAAAATCATTGGCGGCAAATACCGCGTCTGGTGGTTGCGGCAACTGGAGCAGCGCAGTCATGCCTCTAATTCCTCCCTCGATATAGAGACTATCAAAGAGGATAAGGGCTGGGTCAGATACTGCGTTGTGGCTGTGAAGCGCGGCTTGAAAACCCCGCAACCGTTCCCGAAAAATACCCATACTCTGCGGACCCGCTAAGTGCGCTATGCGACGGGCACCTTGAGCCAGCAAGTGCGTCGTCATGTCATAGGCTCCCTGATAGTCATCAATGACAACTGAACTGACGTCAAACCCGCTGATGAAACGGTCAAATAAAACTAGCGGGACGTGCCGCTCCAGCACCGGCGCGAAAGCGCTGGCATCGGGGGTGCTTATTGCCAAGGAAACTAATATTCCGGCAACCTGGGCCTGCAAGAGCATGGTTAGGGCTTCCTGCTGAAGGGTAGCATCTTCATAACTCTGGCATATAAGCACGTGATAGCCTGCCTGATGCGCCGCCGTTTCAATTCCCCGCACAATGGTTCCGAAAAAGAAACCATCAATGTGAGGCACTAGTACCCCGATAAGCTTACTATGCCCTTGGCTCAATGCCTTGGCCATTTGGTTGGGCTGATAGTTCAATTGCCGGGCAAGTTCCAGGACCCGTCGTTTGGTGACCTGACTGATTTTTGGATGATTCTGTAAAGCTCTCGATACTGTAGATACGGAAATCTTTAACTTCTCTGCTAAGTCGTAGATAGAGGGGGATTTAGAAGCAGCTGCCATAGCTAAAAAGCGCGTTTCTTAAGTATTTGACAGCTATAGTAAGTGGACAAGCAGGTATGCGGTGCGTCATATCTGCTTACTCCTGGGCATAGCCTAGGAGGAGTATGTATACCGTCCTGAGGCAATGGTTCCTTGTACAAGGCAAAGTAAAGCATCCGGCCCGGTCAGTGCTTCGGCAAAGCGAATCAGTGTCAAGCCTTCCAGAATTAAGTAAAGGCGGCACCTTTGAAATTTTGTTTTGCAACCGGTTGCTTCTACGACAAGCATATTGCTCAGGCAAGTCTTGCAATTACCTTTTCACTTTCGTTCAATCTAATCTGAATGGCTTAAAGCGAATTATTTGTTTGCACTCAAACTATGCAACCGCTTGCATTGATTAATTTATTGTTTACCTTTCGTTTGCTTTTAAAACCCATCTAAAAGTCATTTTCCGCATCGGGGCGGGCAGTGAGAGTTTCCCGGATTGGTGCCGCAATAATTCTTGCCACATTGCCCTGCAAAGTCTGCTCGCCGCTGACAGCAAGCAGGTGCGCTTTTTCACTTGCTTGCTCTTATGCCCTCTGTCGCGATTGATACCGTTGTCATGCTGGTGTTTTCGGCGTTCGTACTCGGCATCGGGATGCTGTTTGCCCGCACGGGCCGCAACCTGAAGTCGTTTTTTGCCGGGGGCGAGGCCGTGCCGTGGTTTATCGGGGGGCTCTCCTTGTTCATGAGTTTCTTCTCGGCTGGCACTTTTGTGGCTTGGGGTTCCATTGCCTACCAGCATGGGTGGGTGGCCATTACCATTCAATGGGCCATGTGCGTGGCGGCCATTATAACGGCCATCTGGCTGGCCCCGCGCTGGAAAGCCACCGGGGTGCTCACCGCCGCCGAGTTTGTGAAGCAGCGCCTGGGCTCTACGGTGCAGAAGCTCTATATCTACACGTTTTTGCTGGTGTCGCTGTTTGTGAAAGGAGCCGTGCTCTACCCCGTGGCCAAGCTGGTGAGCGTGTCGCTGGGCTACCCGCTGGGGGCCTGCACGGTGGTGCTGGGCTTGTTCATGATTGCCTACACGGCCGTGGGCGGCTTATGGGCCGTGATGGTGACGGACATCTTGCAATTCGTGATTCTGACGGCGGCCGTGGTGGTGGTGATGCCGCTGGCCTTGCAGGCTACGGGCGGCACGGCGGCTTTTCTGGAAAAAGTCCCTGATGATTTTTTCGCGCCGCTGAACGGGGAATACACCGGGGGCTTTATTGTGGCCTTTATGCTCTATAATACCTTCCAGATTGGGGGCAACTGGGCGTTTGTGCAGCGCTACACCAGCGTGGAGAGCCCCGGCGCGGCCCGCAAGGTGGCGCTGCTCTTCGCCGGGCTTTACCTCATCAGCCCGGTTATCTGGATGTTGCCCCCCATGATTTACCGCACCATCAACCCCAACCTGACCGGCTTGGACGCCGAAAACGCCTACTTGCTCATCTGCCGGCAGGTGCTGCCACCGGGCCTGCTGGGCCTCATGCTCACGGGCATGTATTTTTCCACTTCGGCCACGGCCAATACCACCCTCAACGTAGTGTCGGCCGTGGTGACGAACGACATTTACAAGGGCCTGCTGAACCCGGCCGCTTCCGACCGGCGGCTGATGCTGGTGGCGCGGCTGGCATCGTGGGCGTTTGGGCTGGGCATGATTGGCATTGCCCTGCTCGTGCCCGCCGCCGGGGGTATGGTCAACGTAGTGCTAACCATCGGCGCTATTACCGGGGGGCCGCTGCTGGCCCCGCCGGTGTGGGCGTTGTTTTCCCGGCGCCTCAGCGGCCAGGCTACCCTGCTCATCACCCTGCTGAGCCTGGGCGTGAATTTGGGGGGCAAGGTGCTGCTGCCCTGGGCGAGCGGGCTGAAGCTTAGCCGCGCCGAAGAGTACATCGTGGGGGTAGGCTTGCCCGTGCTGCTGCTGCTGCTGCACGAACTGTGGGCCGCACGCCGGGGCACCGTCAGCCCCGATTATCTCAGGTACTCCCGTGAGCGGTCAGCGGCCAGCCAAGCGGCCAATACTTTACTCCCCGAAGTTGCCGCGGCGGAGCGGCGGGAAACGCGGCAGCAGAACCGGTTTGGACTGCGCGTCATTGCCGGGGCGTTGGCATTCACTAGTGTACTGCTATTCGCGCTCAGCGCTATTATAGCCACGGGAAGGGGGCTGGTGGCCGGGATGGCAATGGTCATTCTGGTACTGGCTTTGATTCCGTGGCGAACTGCCGCCAAGCTTCGGTCCGAGGCTGCTACCACACCGAAACCGCATTTAGCTTGACACCCAAAAAACCAAGCCTTAACCAATCCCATTTAGCAGCCATCGTTTTGCTGATGCTGTGCTTTACTCGTTTTCCCCATGATTAAAGAAGATTTTGTATCCCACCGCGACCTTAAAACCGAACACCTCACCGCCGACCTAGTGGTGGTGGGCGGCGGGCTGGCGGGTGTGTGCGGGGCCATTACGGCGGCACGGGCCGGTAGCCGTGTTATTCTGGTACAGGACCGGCCCGTGCTGGGCGGCAACGCCAGCTCCGAGGTGCGCCTGTGGGTGCTGGGCGCCACGTCCCACATGGGCAACAACAACCGCTGGGCCCGCGAGGGAGGAGTGCTGGATGAGCTGCTGGTCGAAAACCTCTACCGCAACCCCGAAGGCAACCCGCTGCTATTCGACACGATTCTGCTCGAAAAAATTCGCCTGGAGCCCGCCATTACCCTGCTGCTGAACACGGCCGTAATGGCGGTGGAGAAGTCCGGCCCCGACACGGTGCGGGCCGTGCGCGGCTTCTGCTCCCAGAACAGCACCCTCTACGAGCTGACCGCGCCCCTGTTCTGCGACGCCTCCGGCGACGGCATCGTCGCTTTTCAGGCCGGGGCCGCGTTTCGGATGGGAGCGGAAAGCAGCGAGGAATTGGGGGAGAAGTTTGCGCCCAGCCAGGAGTACGGGGAGCTGCTGGGGCACTCCATTTACTTCTACTCCAAGGATACGGGCAAGCCCGTGCGCTTCGTGCCCCCGGCCTTTGCCTTGCAGGATATTACGCGGATTCCGCGCTACCGCCGCTTCAACGCCCAGCAGCAGGGCTGCCAGCTGTGGTGGCTGGAGTACGGGGGCCGCCTCGACACGGTGCACGACACCGAGCAAATCAAGTGGGAGCTGTGGACGGTGGTCTACGGCGTCTGGAATTATATCAAGAACTCGGGCCAGTTCCCGGAGGCCGAAACCTTAACACTGGAGTGGGTGGGAACCATCCCCGGCAAGCGGGAAAGTCGCCGGTTTGAGGGGGATTATTTGCTGCGTCAGCAGGACTTGGTGGAACAAGTGTCCTTTGCTGACGCGGTGGCCTTCGGGGGCTGGTCCATTGACTTACACCCCGCCGATGGGGTGTTCAGCGAAAAGCCGGGTTGCAACCAGTGGCACACCAAGGGCCTGTATGCCATTCCCTACCGCTGCCTCTACAGCCGCAACCTGCGCAATGTGTTTCTGGCCGGCCGGCTTATCAGCGCCTCGCACGTCGCTTTTGGCTCGACGCGGGTCATGGCCACCGGCGCGCACGTGGCCCAGGCCGTGGGCCTGGCGGCGGCCCTGTGCACCCGGCACGGGGTGGAGCCCCGCGCCCTGGGGCAGGGGGCTTTGCTGGCGGAGCTACTGCAGGAGTTGCTCAAGACCGGCCAGCATATTCCCGGTCAGCACCTGCACGACCCGGCCGACCTTACCCACGGCGCCGCCCGCAGCGTGTCGAGTGAGCTGATACTTACCACGTTGCTCCCTGACGGCCCTTGGCTGCCCCTGACCACCGCCACGGCCCAGCTGCTGCCGCTAGCCCCCGGCCCCGTGCCCCAGATTCACCTCTGGGTTGAGGCCAGCGCGGCCACTACCCTCACCGTGGAGCTGCGCCGCAGCAGCAAACCCGACAACCATACCCCCGACCTTACCCTGGAGACCCGGCACCTGGACCTCGTGCCCGGCCGGCAGCGCGTGTCCTTGAATTTCAGCAGCGTCCTGGAGGCGCCCGCCTACGCGTTTATCTGCCTGCTCAAAAACGAGCACGTACAGGTGGCCGCCAGCCAGCAGCGCCTGACGGGCGTGCTGTCGGTGTTCAACCAGATAAACCCGGCCGTGAGCAATTACGGCAAGCAGGAACCCACGGAAGATATTGGGGTGGACACGTTCGAGTTCTGGTGCCCTCAGCGCCGCCCGGCCGGCCACAACCTGGCCCTGACCCTGACGCCGGGCCTGTCGGTTTTCGGCCCCGACAACCTGCGCACCGGCCTGCACCGTCCCACCCGCCAGCCCAATGCCTGGGTGGCCGACCCCGCCGACCTCGACCCCACGCTTACCCTGACCTGGCCCACGCCCCAGACCATCGGGCGTTTGGAGCTGCACTTCGACCCCGACTGGGACCACCCGCTCGAAACCGTGCTCATGACCCACCCCGAAACCGTGTCGCCCTTCTGCGTGGCCGAGTTCGTGCTCTGCGATGAACACAACCAGCGGCTCTATTACTGCACCGGCAACCACCAGGCCCGCCATACCATCCGCTTCGCCGCGCCCGTGCAAACCTCTCGCCTCACGCTGCACCTGCGCCACCCCAGCGCCCAGGTGCCGGCCAGCCTGTTTGAGGTACGCTGCTACCCCGACTAGCCCCCGCCGGCCGCTGGTCGGTAGAGATTGGGCTCCTTCTTTCTTTTACCGCTTCACTTTTTTACGATGCCCATTGATTGGTGTACAAACGCGGCGCAAGAAATTCGCCGGTGGCGAGCAGCAAATTTGGCGGTGCGCTATGCTCGCCGGGTAGCCCGGCCGATGCTGCTGGCGGGCCTGCTGCCGGTCACCTTGGTTTGGCACGATGGCGAGAACTCGGCTTACGCCCCAAAGGCCCCCCAGCGCCCGGCCGCGGGCATCTTGGCTGCCGCGGTCGGACCCTTGGAAACGGTTGCCGCCGAAATTGACGCCAGCAACGTGGCCGGCTGGTGGACCCCGCTCGACGAGTACCAGGGCAGGACTTACTGCGTATTTAACGCGCCCGGACCCACGGCCGCCGACCATCAGGTGCGGATTGGGCAGCGCAAGGCCGCCGGCCCCTGGACCAGTGCCTGCCTGCCCGCCTCGCCGGCCTGCGCCACCTATGTCGATGACCTGGGCCACAACCAGCCCTCCATGGCCGTGGATGGCGACGGCTACCTGCACGCTTTCGTGTCGATGCACAACAACGGATGGCGCTATTACCGCTCCGCGACCCCCGGCGACATCACCACCATGCAAAACCAGTCGGCGGAAATGCCTGACCCGCGCGACACGTACACGTACCCTGTGCTGACCCGCACGCCCTCCGGCGACTTATACCTGCTGATTCGGGCGCGCATCAACGACGGCGACGGTCAGGGGCGGCTGTATCGGTGGAACAACGCGGCCAACGCTTGGACCCGGGTGGGGGTATTTGCCCGGGATGCGGGCTACGCGGTGTATCCGGATGACGTGAAGGCCGACGCGGCCGGCAACCTGCACATCATCTACGAGTGGAGCAAAGCGCCCTCGGGCATTATTCGCCACCGGGCCGCTTACCTGCGCTACCACCTGGCCACCGGCAAGGCCTATAAGGCCGACGGCCGCCCCCTGACCCTGCCCGTGAGCATTGCGGCCAGCGACGAGTACCAGTCCTTTGAAGGGGCCGAAACTTGGACCTCGGACCCCGACTTGACTTCGCCCGGCGTGCAGAGCGCCCGGCTGGCGCTGGTACCTAACTCTAACAACCTGAGCGTGGCTTACCGCTACCGCACCACCCACGGCGGCCCCTACACCGTGCGCCGCGCCTACTGGAACGGCCGCGCCTGGTCACGCACCACCGTCTACGCCGGCGGCGACACCAACGCGGCCATGGGCACCACCCACGACGGCCGGATGGTGCGCATCTACTATTCCAAAAAAGGCACCTTCAGCACCGCCACCGTGGCCGAGAGCGTGGGCACGGCACCCTTCGCGGAAACGCCTTTGGCGGCGGGCAAGTCGATTGAGCGCCTGGCGGTAAAAATGCGCCCCGACGGCACCGACGCGGTGTATCTGGTTGCGCCCACTGAAGTCAGCCCGACGACGGGGAAGCTGTATTTCCAAACGGTCAGCCGCCCGGCGCGTTGAGAAATTTTACCCGTCAGCCGGTGGCGACTCACCGGCCTGCCGGCCAGCGCATCCAGCTTTCCCGCTCCTTGGCCGGCAGAAAAACCCTCCCTCCACCAGCCCTTTCTATTTCCCCGCTCCAGCTCACCCATTTCATTTAGTCTAATGCAGCAACGCCACGCCAGCAGCCCCCGCGAAACGGCCACGATGACCACCGACCAGCTCCGCGAGAACTTTTTAGTTGAGCAGCTCTTCGTCGACGGCCGGATTGAACTAGTCTATTCCCACTACGACCGTCTGATTGTGGGCGGCGCGGTGCCCGCGGGGCAGCCGCTGACCCTGCCCACCCCCGAGAACCTGAAAGCCGCGTACTTCCTGGAGCGCCGCGAACTGGGCATTCTCAACGTGGGCGGGGCGGGCCAGGTCACGGTAGACGGCACCCGCTACGAGCTGGGCAACCAGGACTGCCTCTACGTGGGCCGGGGTGCGCAAACCATTATGTTCAGCGGCCAGGAGGCCCGCTACTACCTGCTCTCGGCCCCGGCCCACGCCACCCACCCGACCACGCTGCGCACCCAGGCCGAAGCCACGCCGGTGGAAATGGGGGCCTTGGAAACGGCCAACCAGCGCACCATCTACAAATACATCTACGGCGAGGGGATTCAGAGCTGCCAGCTGGTGATGGGCCTGACCCAGCTCAAGCCCGGCTCGGTGTGGAACACCATGCCTCCCCACCTCCACGACCGGCGCATGGAGGCCTACCTCTACTTCAATTTGCCTGACCAGCAGCGGGTACTACACCTGATGGGCGAGCCCCAGACGACCCGGCCGCTGTGGGTAAGCAACGAGCAGGCCATTATTTCCCCGCCCTGGTCAATTCACTCGGGCTGCGGCACCGCCGCCTACGCCTTCATCTGGGGCATGGCCGGCGAAAACCGCGAGTACACCGACATGGATGCCGTGGCTCCTCACCAACTCCACTAACTCTCATGCTGACCACCCCAACTCCCGACAATCCGCTTTTCTGCTACGACGACAAGGACCCCTGGACGCCCGTGGGCGAGGGGGTGCGCCGCAAGGTACTCACCTACGACGCCCAGATGATGGTGGTAAAAGTAGCGTTTGAGACGGGCAGCATTGGCCCTCCCCACCAGCACGTACACGTGCAGATGAGCTACGTAGAAAGCGGTGCTTTCCGGGTGACGGTGGCCGGTGCGACGCGCGTACTCCGGGCCGGCGACTTATTCTATGCCCCCTCCAACGTAGTACATGCCGTGGAATGCCTCGAAGCCGGCGTGTTGCTGGACACCTTCCATCCCATGCGCGCCGACTTCGTATGAAGCTAGTTCTGTCGTGCCGGGGCCTGCTGCTGGGGTGGTGTCTGGCCAAGACCTTGCCGGGGTTTGCCCAGGGCCGGCAGGTTATTCCGATAAACGACGGCTGGCAATTCCATTTTGCCTACGACACCCGCCGCGACGCGCCCAAAACGGCCGTAACCCTGCCTCACACCTGGAACGCGGACGAGGTAATGAGCGGGCAGCCCTATTACCGCGGGCTGGCTCACTACGAAAAGCAGCTCCCCATCCCGGCGGCTTACCAGGGCAAGCGGCTGTTTTTGCGCTTCGAGGGGGCCAATTCCGTGGCCCATGTCTTCCTGAATCAGCGCTGGGTGGGCGAGCACCGGGGCGGCTACACGGCCTTCTGCCTGGAAATTACGGACCGCGTGCAGTACGGCCAGGATAACCTGCTGACCGTGAGCGTGAGCAACGCCGCCACCCTGGATGTGCTGCCCCTGGCCGGCGACTTCAACGTGTACGGGGGCCTGCACCGGCCCGCCGCTTTACTCGTGACCGAGCCCGACTGCATCACGCCGCTGGATTACGCCGCGCCGGGCGTGTTCGTGGAGCAAACCGAAGTGACCCCGCAGCTAGCTCGCCTCACGGTGCGCACCAAACTGTCAGTCACGGGGCTGGGGAGAGAACGGACCCTACACACGCTCGTGCGCGACGCCGGGGGCAAATTAGTGGCCGAGCAAACCACGCCCGTCGCGGCGGGGGCCACCCCGGAAGTGCGGCAGATTTTTACGCTAACCAAACCCCACCTTTGGAACGGCACCGCCGACCCCTACCGCTATCAGGTCACGGCCGAGCTGCGTCAGGCCGGCATCGTTGCCGACGCCGTGACCCAGCCCCTGGGGTTGCGCTTTTACCGCGTCGACCCGGACAAGGGCTTTTTCCTGAACGGTAAGTACCTGGATTTGCGCGGGGCCTGCCACCACCAGGACGTGCTGGGCAAAGGCTCGGCCCTGGCTCCTGCCGACCAGGAGCGGGACATCGAGTTGGTGCGGGAATTGGGCGCTACCGCATTGCGCCTCACCCACTACCCGCACCCCGAGTACTTCTACGAGCTGTGCGACAAGGCCGGGCTGGTGCTCTGGACCGAGATTCCGCTGGTTGGGCCCGGTGGCTACACCAGCGCGGGCTACGTGCAGAATCCCGACCTGGAAGCCCACGGCCGGCAGGCGCTCACCGAGTTGATTCGGCAGAACTACAATCACCCGGCTATCTGCTTTTGGGGGTTATTTAACGAGCTGAAGCTCGACTACGACTCGCCCGTGCCCTACCTGCAAACGTTACAGGCCCTGGCCAAGCAGGAAGACCCCACCCGGCCCACCGTGGCGGCCAGCCACCAGGACGACGCGGCCCTGAATGGCGTAACCGACCTGATTGCCTGGAACAAATACTACGGCTGGTACGGGGGCACGCCCGCCGAGCTGGGCCAGTGGGCCGACGTGCAGCACCGCCAGCTGCCCACCAAGGGCATCGCCGTGAGCGAGTACGGGGCCGGAGCCAGCATCCGGCAGCACACCGGGACGCTGCGGGCACCCGTGCCGGGGGGGCGCTTTCACCCCGAGGGCTGGCAGGCCGCTTACCACGAGGGCAACTGGCAGCAGATGAGCGCCCGGCCGTTCCTGTGGGGCAAGTTCATCTGGGTGCTGGCCGATTTTGGTTCGGCCATTCGCCGGGAAGGCGACACACTGGGTATCAACGACAAAGGCGTGGTGACCTACGACCGGCAGGTGAAAAAGGACGCCTTCTATTTCTACAAGGCGAACTGGAACCCCGCGCCCATGCTCTACCTGGCCGACCGCCGCCATACAAGGCGCACTCAACCCCTCACCAGCGTGAAAGCCTACACTAATCTGTCGGAAGTCGAGCTTTTCCTCAACGGCAAATCGCTAGGCAGGCAGAAGCCCTCGCCTATGCGCATCGTGCGCTGGGACCAAGTGACTTTGCAGCCGGGAGTCAACCAAGTACGACTGCGCAGCAGGATAAAAGGCAAAACGCTGGAGGACAGCATTGTTTGGAGCCTGGAATGACGCCTTATAGTTGAAAGCAATTCCACGGTTCCTTCAGTCAAATTCCACACTACCCTCCGACCAGGCAGCGCCAACTGGCACAAGACGTATAAAAATCATAAGGATTTGTTAATGATCTGAAAAATAGGTATCTTAGAAGCCCTAATTCACCCTCCCCACCCATTCCGCCCATCCCACCCAAAATGGCTTACTCTGACGAACTTTTGACCGAGTTAGTTAATCGTTTGCGTAAAGCGGATGAGGCTGCGTTTCGCACCTTATATGACCTCTATAAAAGCAAGCTTTACTGGTATTGCCTGAAGTTTACGAAATCGGAGGAGACGGCAGAGGAAATGGTGCAGGATGTGTTCGTGAAGATTTGGGAGAAAAAGGAAACCCTCAATCCGGAGCTTTCAATTAATGCTTACCTCTATACTTTGGCGAAGCATTTGGTGCTCAATCACCAAAAGAAAACAACGCATGCGACCCTCTACGCCCAGCAAACCCTGTTGCGCACTTCTGAGGCCAGCAACCAGACGGAGGTTGCTATTGAGTACGCCGACTACCTGACCCTGGCCCATCAGGCCATCGCTCAACTTCCCCCCAAGCGGCACCAGATTTTTCAGATGAGCCGGCAGGAGGAGATGAGCCATGAGGAGATTGCCTCCGCCCTGGGCATCTCCAAACACACGGTCAACGTTCATTTGGTCAAGGCGCTGAAGTACATCCGCGCAACCATCACCCTACAACCCGACGTGCTGGCCGTGGCCCTGCTGCTGCACGCCTGGCTGTAAATTGCCTGCCGCCCGCGCCTTCAGCGCCCGGCTCGCTGGTGCTCCAGCTCAAATACATAGACGGGAATTTCACCGGCAAAATCCGCGGGGATAGGGAGCAGCAGGTTTCCGTTTTCGAGCTTCCACTTCAGCTTTTTGGCATCCCCCAGCAGGCGGACGCGCCTGATGGGCCGGCCGGCGTAGGCGGGCACGGTGATGAGTGGGGGCGGCCAGCTGCGGGCGAAGAGGTAGGTTTTCCCGTTTTTGGTGGTGTAGCGAAAATCCGGCGTTATGGCCTTGGAGGTTACGTCGTTCAGCGCGTCTTTCATGGTGTTGGCGGCGGCCGGCGGTGCGCTCTCGGCCACAGCTTCCGGCTGGTCTGCGCTGGCCAGGGGGGAGGTGCCGTAGATGGCCTCCTGGTTGCGGCGCATCCAGCGGCCCACGGCCGCCAGGTTCTGAAGGCTGGGGGCCGGCAACTCGCCGGCGCTGGTTGGGCCGATGTTCAGCAGAAAATTGCCCCCTTTGCTCACCACCTGAACCAGGTTGCGCACCAGCAGCTCCGGCGATTTGTACGCCGTGTCGTGGCGGTTGTAGCCCCAGCCCTTGCTCATGGTTATGCTTGATTCCCAGGGTTTGGCGGCCACTTCGGCCACCAGCTTCTGCTCCGACACCTCGAAGTCGCCGAGCCCGTTGCCCACGCGGCTGTTGATGAGGCAATTGGGCTGGAGGCTGAGCACGAACTCGCGCAGCTCCCGGCTCTGCGCGGCCGTAATCAGCTCCGGGGTATCGAACCAGATGACGCCCACCGGACCGTACTGGGTGAGCAGCTCCCGGAGCTGAGGCTTCACTTTGCGCTCGATGTAGCGGGCCAGGTCTTTGGCGTCTTCGTTGGGATAGTCCCAGCTGTTGCTGCGACCCGCTTTCACAGGCCAGTTGGTGGGCACGTCGGGGTCTTCCCAGTCCCGGCCCAGGGAGTAGTAAAAGCACAGCTTCAGGCCGTGTTTGCGGCAGGCCGCGGCCAGCGGCACCATGGGGTCCTGGCCGTAGGGCGTGCGCTTGACAATGTTGTAGTCGTTGCTGGGCGAGTTAAACATTGCGAAGCCCTCGTGGTGCTTGGCCGTGATGACGATGTACTTCATGCCCGCGTCTTTGGCCGCCCTCACCCACTGCTCGGCGTCGTAACGCACCGGATTGAGACCGGCGGCCAGGGTAGCGTACTCCTTGAGCGGAATTCGCTCGTAGAGCATAAAGTGCTCATTGCCTTTGTAGCGCTTGCCCTTCCAGTCGCCGCCGGCCACCGAATACAGGCCCCAGTGCAGAAACATGCCAAACTTGGCGTCCTGCCACCACCCCAAGCGAGTTTCGGCAGCTAAGGGCTGCTGGGCAAAACCGTAGCTGGCACGAAAAAAAAGCAGTACAACCAGAATAAGCGCACCCCGGCGCAGACGGAAAGCAGGCGTCATAAGAAAAGTAGTGGTAAAGGTGAGCCCCACAGCCAACTGGCTGCTGTTACGAAGAAGCAGCTGAAGCCATTGGCAGCCTAGCCTGATTCGCCCCCGGTCCATGAGCAGTTCAGCCGACTAGCAAGCGCCGGTCAGCGCATTGGGTCGGCAGGTACCGGCGAGTGGTTTTTGTGGTTTATCTATCTGCGAAGCCAGCTGAAAGCTGGCTTGATTTATCAGAAATTGCCGTTGCGCCGCTACCAAAGCGAGGCGGACACCGGGGGGGCGAGTTCGCTCGGCGGGGCGCAACCCCGGCTGCGGAAGCCTGGGGGCTTGTGGCTGGCACTGGCTGGCAGGTGAGGGCACCTCATTGCTGACCTCCCTATAGTTGCCCGAGCGGACCTACTTTGTGGCCCCAATTATAGCAGATTATTAAGTAAGGGTTGCTTGAATGCCCAAATTTTTTCTCCGGTATTGCGCATTCGCGGAGTCAAGCGGGAAGTTTTGTTGAGAAATAAATAAGCCCCGGGCCTTAAAACTGTGGCCCTTGGGAGCCTGGCGGCAGCTGGTAGGCCAGCATCAACAAAAATAATTTTGCCCCGAGTAATTATACGCCGGACTTCGCTTGTATTAGGAATAGACAACCCCAAAAAGCTTTGGAAAAGAACGCTAAGAAAGCGATGCTCATCAAGTTCCTGGCGGACAGCTGTTCCGAGGAGGAACTGGCGCAGGTCATGCGGTATTTGCAGCAGCCCGATGGCGATGCCGAGATGCAGCAGCTTTTAGATGAAGCCTGGGACCAGTTGCAATTTTACCCGGAAGTAAGCGGCGAACTTTCCGAGCGCATGTACGCGGGCATCCGGGCGCGCACCACGGCGGTGCCAGCCAAACCAGTGCTGACAGGGGGGCGCAGGCCCATGCTGCGTAGCGCCCGACTGCGTTTGTCGGCGATAGTTACGAGCATCCTACTGCTGGCCGGTTTTGCCTACCTGCTGCAGTATCACTCACAGGTGACTGAGCACACCGCCTACGGGCAAGTGGCCACCATCATTTTGCCCGACCAATCGGTGGTCAAGCTGAACGGAAACTCTCAAATCCGTTACGGCCGCCACTGGAACAGCACGGCCGCCCGCGAAATATGGCTGGAGGGAGAGGCTTTTTTCTCGGTGATTCACACGAAAAACCACCAGAAATTCATTGTGCATACCGCCGAAAATTGCAGCGTGGAAGTGCTTGGCACCTCCTTCAGCGTGATGCGTCGGCGAGACCGGACGCGGGTAGTGCTCAACTCGGGCCGGATTCGCCTGAACCTGGGCGAGTCGGCCCAGGCCCGGCAAGTAACCATGTTGCCCGGCGAGCTGGTTGAATTTAAGAAGGAGCCCATCGCTTACCGCCGTCAGCGGGTGGAGTCGGCCCGATTCTCGGCCTGGACCCAGAACAAGATGGTGTTCGACGCCACGCCCCTGGCGGAAGTAGTAGCCATCCTGCACGACACTTACGGGGTGGAAGTGACGGTAGCCGACCCGGCCTTGCTGAGCAAGCAGCTGTGGGGCTCCGTGCCCAGTGGCAAGGCCTCCTTGCTGCTGGCGGCCTTGGAAAACTCCTTCGGCCTACGGGTCGTGAAGGGGGCCAACGGCCGAGTGATATTGTCAGAGAGAACAGACAAGTAGAGCGAATTAATAAACTACCAACAATAATCTAAAAAGTCATTATTGACTTGAGGGCATTGCGTTGCCCATATTTTACCTCCTTCTTCTGACTCCCACCCACCCCCGCCTCATGCGCAAAATCCTTACCCTTTACTCGTTGATTACGGCTTGCGCCCATCTAAGTCAGCCCGCTCAGGCCCAGCTGCTGGCCGCCGCGCCGCGCCGCCACTCCACTGCCCAGGATACTCCCGGCACCCAGCCGGTCAGGACACTGAAAAGTGCGCTGGCCGAGCTGGAAACCCGGTACAAGGTCTACATCGTGGCCGATAATGCCCTGCTTGAAGGCAAAACGGTCACTTCTCCGCTGGCGGGCGCCCCCTTGGAGAATGTGCTGCTCCAGCTGCTGCAAGGCTCTCAGCTCACTTACCGCAAGGTGGAGGCTTCCATGTACGTCATCGTGCCGGCCGGCCTCGACGGCCCGTCAAGGCCCGTCAAGGCCGGTTCCCCGACCACCGCCGTCCCTTTGGGCGGCGAAAACGCCATTGGTGGGGCCTTGCCCCGTTTGGAGCAGGCCCCGGCCAAGCCCTTGGAAGAAGTGGTTACGGGGCGCGTCACGACCGGCAACGGCGAGGGACTGCCCGGCGTCACGGTGGTGCTCAAAGGCACCACCGTGGGAACCTCCACCGACGCCGATGGCCGTTACAGCCTACGCCTGCCCGACCTCACGGGCACCCTGGTGTTTTCTTTTGTTGGCTTCACTACCCGCGAAGTGCCCCTCTCTGGCCGCACCAGCCTGGACATTGCCCTGGAGCAAGACGTGAAGGCGCTGAACGAGGTCGTTGTGGTGGGGTACGGCACCCAGAGCCGAGCCACGGTGACGGGTGCGGTAGCCTCCATTAAGGGGGAAGATATTGCCAACGTGCCCCAGGCCAGTGTCGATGCCCTGATTCAGGGCCGGGCGGCGGGGGTGCAGGTCACCCAGAACTCGGGCGCGCCGGGCAGCGGCATCAGCGTGCGGGTGCGCGGTACTACTTCCATCTCGGCCGGCAATGAGCCCCTATACATCATCGATGGCGTACCCGTGAACACCGGCAACTATTCGGGCATCAGCGAGGGCAACCGGTTTGCCGGAGACGATGGCAGCAACCGCGGGGGCACCAACGCCCTGGCCGACATCAACCCCAGCGACATTGAGAGCATAGAAGTGCTCAAGGATGCCTCGGCCTCGGCCATCTACGGAGCACGGGCTGCCAATGGGGTCGTGCTCATCACCACCAAGCGGGGCAAAGCCAATACCGCAACCATCAACTTCAATGCTTATTACGGTATTCAGCAAACTTGGCGGCGACTAAATATGCTGCCCGGTTCGGAACAACGCCAATTGCTGATTGAAGCCCGCCTCAATGCAGGCGCGGGCCTTGCTTCCTTTCTGCTTACCCCGGAAAGTGAGGTGACGAACGTGAATTGGCAAGATGAGATTTTTCGCACCGCGCCCATTTCCAACTACGACTTGTCGTTTCGCGGGGGCAACGAAAAGGCCCGCTACGCCGTCAGTCTGGGCTACTTCGATCAGCGCGGCGTCATCATCGAGTCGGGATTCAAGCGTTTCAGCGGCCGGGTGAATCTTGACTATGAAATTTCTAAAAAGCTGCGCTTCGGCAACAGCCTCACGGTCAGTCGTACCGATAATGACCGGATTGAGAGCGGTGACGCCGGAAGCGCCATTCTTTCAAACGCCCTACGGGCTTTGTCGTTTTTGCCGGTATACACTCCCAGCGGCGCGTACAACATTAACCTGGAAGGTGCCCCTAACCCGGTGGCCACGGCCCGTGAGCAGTACCTCGACAACAAAAGCAACCGCTTGGTAGGCAATGTCTTCGGCGAATTTGATATCCTGAATGGCCTGACATTGCGCTCCAGCTTCGGGGCCGACTTCATTGGCGTGAAGGATGACCGTTTCGACCCCTCCACCACGGCCCAGGGCGGCTTGCGCCGCTCCTACGCCCGCTTCACCCAGGATTTGGTTTGGATTAATACCAACACCCTTTCTTACCGCAAAAAAATCGGAGAGGCCCACGACTTGGCCCTGCTGTTGGGCAATGAGCAGCAGCTTTCCCAGCGGGAGTTTATTGAGACCGGGGGGCAAGGTGCGGCCACCAACACCGTGCCCACCGTGAACGCGGCGGCCCAGCTCACCAACGGGTCCACGTTTAAAACCTCCTGGGGCTTGTCTTCGCTCTTTGCCCGCCTCAACTACAGCCTGCTGGACCGCTACCTGTTCCAGGTGAACCTGCGGCGGGACGTATCGTCGCGCTTTGGCGATAATAACAAGGACGCGGTTTTCCCATCGGCCTCCATTGGCTGGCGGGTGTCGCAGGAAGCTTTTATGCGGGGGCTGCCGGCACTCAGCAACCTGAAGCTGCGAGCCAGTGCCGGGGTGACCGGCAACCAGAACATCGGCAACTTTGCCGCGCTGGGTTTGCTGCGCGTCGGTAACAACTACGGTACCCTGGCCGGCATCGCGCCCTCCGCCCTCGGCGACCCCAACCTGAGCTGGGAATCGACCACGCAGTACAACGCCGGCCTCGACCTGGGCTTCTTCAACGAGCGCGTAGTACTGCTGGCCGACGTGTATCGCAAAACCACCAATGACCTGCTGCTCGCCGTGCCCCTACCCGGCACCTCCGGCTACGGCAGTGCCACCCGCAACGTGGGCCAAATTCGCAACGAAGGCGCGGAATTGGCCCTCATCACCCAAAACCTGGTAGGCGATTTCACGTGGAATACCAACTTCAATATCTCCTCCAACCGGAATAAAATCCTACAATTAAACGAGTTTAATGAGGACATTATTCAGGCCTCCGGACTCAATGCGTTTGGTCAGTCGGTGCCGTTCGGCATTGCGCGGGTGGGAGAGTCCATCGGCTCTATTTACGGCTTCCGAATGCTGGGGGTGTACCCCACCGACCAGGCTAATGATAACGGCCTGCGCGACGACAGGGGGCAATTATACCAGGGCGGCGACGCGATTTACGAGGATATCAACCAGGACGGCGTGATTAACAACGACGACCGGGTGGTGATTGGCAACGCCGTTCCCAAGTTCGTGGGCGGCCTCACCAATACGTTCACTTACAAGAACATCGACCTGTCCGTTTTTCTGCAAGGCTCTTACGGCAACGATGTTTTCAACCAGAGCCGGGCGGTGCTCAATAATATGTTCACCAACAGTGCCTCGACCACTGAAGTGCGCGAGCGGTGGCGCTACCCCGGCGACATCACCGACGTGCCGCGGGCCTTGCAGGGGGACCAGCGCAACGCCCTGCCCTCCACGCGCTGGCTGGAAGACGGCTCCTACCTGCGCCTGAAGAACGTGACGCTCGGCTACCGCATTCCAAAATCGATTTCGCAACGGGCCTACATCCAAAACCTGCGCGTGTACGCGACGGCCCAAAACCTGCTCACGCTCACCAAATACAAAGGCCTGGACCCGGAAGTAAACTTTCTGAGCAACCCCCTAGAATCGGGTATCGACTACGGCACCTTCCCCCAGGCCCGGACGGTGATGCTGGGGGTAAACTTTGGCTTTTAATCTGAATGGCTACTTACATGAAAAACATACCTAAGTTCCTGGCGCTACTCGTCGCCTTTGTTATCGGGGGCTGCGAGGTCACCGACCTGTCGCCGGAAAGTGAGATTGTGCCCGAAAATTTTTACCAGACCGACGAAGACGCCAACGCGGCCATTGCCGCCGCTTACAGCAGCATTCTGAGTTACCCCAACAACCTAGTGATGTGGGGCGACGCCCGCAGCGACAACACGCTGCGGGGCAACGGGGCCCAGCCCCAGTTCGTGGAGTTTACGGAAAACAACATCTCGCCCACTAACGGCTTCGCCAACTGGTCGGGCCTGTACTCCGGCATCAACCGGGCAAACCTCGTCATTGCGCGGATTCCGGGCATTCAGGACCCGCGGGTGACGGAGCTGAAGAAAAACCAGCTCGTGGGCGAGGCACTGTTTCTGCGGGCCTGGCAGTACTTTCTGCTCACCCGCAACTGGGGCGACGTGCCCCTGCTGCTGGAGCCCTACGTAGGTCTGGATCAGGATTTTAAACCCGTTAAGACCCCCGCCGCGCAGGTAATCGAGCAGGTAATCACGGACCTCAACGATGCGAAAAGCCGCCTGAACGCTAGCTACAACGCCACCTCGCGGCGCCGCGCCGCCAAGGGCACGGTGTACGCCCTGCTCACCCACGTGTACATGTGGAAAAGGGACTACGCCAACGCCGCCGCCTTCTCCGACTCTTTGCTGAATCAGCCCCGCATCCGAACCAATTACAGCCTGGTGACGGGGGCCAACTACGGCACCTTGTTCAACGACCAGTTTGCCACCGAGTCCATCTTTGAGATTGACGTATTCAATACGGTGAACACGCTGAGCAACCTGACCCAAACGCTACTGCCCAATATTAACGTGCAGCCCGTCGCCGGCTCGGGCCGCTTAGCCCCCTCGACCCGGCTCGTGGATGCCTTCGAAGCCAACGACCTGCGCCGCACCGCCACGCTGGGCCTGCCTGGCCAGAACCCCGATAACTTCAACACCCCCGCCAACATCACTTTTCCCTACGTGCGCAAGTACACGGGCCAGGTAGTTGGCAACCAGCGCAGCGGCAACGACAATTTCATCGTGCTGCGCCTCGCCGACATTATTCTGCTGCGCGCCGAGGCCCTGAACGAGCTGAACCGCACGACGGACGCCATTACGCTGGTTAATCAAATCAGAACCCGCGCCGGGCTGCCGGGCACTGCGGCCCGCACCCAGGAAGCCGTGCGCCAAGCCATTAGCCAGGAGCGGCTGGTGGAGCTGGCTTTTGAGGGCCACCGCTGGTACGACCTGGTACGCGCCAACCGGGTAACAGAAGCCCTCGCCGTTACCAGCCCAACGGGCACGCCCTACTTCCCCTTGCGCCGCAACCTGACTCAGCGGTCACTGCTGCCCATAGCCAACGGCGAGCTACTGCTGAATTCCAATCTGTTGCCCCAGAACACCCAATAGGGAGGCTGTTGCTGGTAATTTTTTGAACCATACTCCGCAAAAAATGAATAATTCCATCATCCAGAAAATTACCGGCTACCTGTTGGTGATTTCGGTGGGCTTCCTGGGGCTATCGGCCTGCCAGGAGGACGAGCCGGAGATACAGCTGGCACCCGGCGAAAACCTGACCGCGCTATTGGCCGCCGACCAGGACCTGAGCATTTACACGGAAGTGCTGGATTCCTTGCGGCTCAGGTCTTTTCTGACCTCGCCGGGACCTTTTACGGTGCTGGCCCCCAACAACGCGGCTTTCAACGACTACTTCCGCCGGGCGCTGCAAGTAAATGGCATTAAGGACATTACCCTCCCCGTGGCTGGGCTGACCACTGCCCAGCTCACCACCCAGACCCAGAAACAACTTACCCTGCGTGTGGCCATTACCTACACTTTTATTCCGAAGGCTTTCACCGCCGCCGAGTTTCCGACCCCTACCGCGCTGAGCCTGACCAGCGTGCCCAATAAGTACATCAACACCAGTGTGCAGAACGGCGTGATTAGGCTCGATAACAGCGCCACCATCATAACCGCTGACATCCGGGGGGCTAATGGAATCATCCACAAGACGGATAGGGTCCTGACGCCACGACCCTAAAATTGGCGGGCTCCCGGCTTTGCCACGAGCCCGCCCGACTGGCCATCGCCGGTGCCCCGCCCCCTGCCGCCGGGGGCAGGCCAACGGCTTCCTGCTCAATATCACCCGAGTCATTTACATGATTTAAATCTTTACCCCATGAAAAAATTCCCACCACTATTTTCTGTCTGGCGCTGGTTGGTGCTGGCGCTGGTCTTTGCGGGGCCTGCACCGGCGCGGGCCCAGGCACTATTTGAGCAAAACTTCGAGTCCAGCACCAGCACCGGAAGCTACGTGAACAGCACCGCGCCAACTACCGGGCAGTTCACTTACCTGAACGCCTACATTGGGGCCGACGTGGTGCGCAGCATCCAGAACGGGGCCCTCACCATCGAGAAAACCACTACCTCCACCGCCTATGGGGTGATTACCCGCAACGTGGACTTTCCCGGCCCGCCCCAAACGCTGGCTTATCAGGTGGACGTGACGGTAAGCGGGGTGACCAAAACCACCAGCAGCGGCCTCACGGTTGGCGTCGGCAACGGCTTCGCCAATAGCGTGACCAACCCGGCTTCCAGCGTTTTTTACCTGCGCAACGGCATCCGGCTCGACAGCGCGGGGGGCTTCACGGTGGGGGGACAATCCTTCACCGGCACCCGGCGGCTCAGCTATTTTCTGAACAACTCCGGGGCCGTAGCCTCTTATGTAGCCCCGGACGGCTCGACTCAGTCGGTAGGCAACGACCAGTTTGACTTGTGGGTGGACAATGCCCGCCTGATTACCGCTTCGGCCGTGACCAACGCGGGCCAGACGCTCAGCGAGCTGTACCTGAGAATAGCGCCCAGCGCCCAGGGCAAAGTGGCCCTTGATAACTTCCGCGTCACGAGTTTCGCGGGGGGCAGCGGCGGAACCGACACGGAAGCGCCCACGTCTCCGCAGCAGCTCGCCACCAGCGACATTACCGGCAGCGCCATCCGCCTGGCCTGGGCTTCCGCTACCGACAACATTGGGGTTGCCGGCTATAAATTGTTTCTGGACAACGCCCTGGTGACCAGCGTTGCCAACTCGCCCTATCAGTTTACGGGGCTGAGTCCGGCCACTACCTACACCTTGGGCGTGCGGGCCGTGGACTTCGCCGGTAACGAGTCGGCCCTGAGCACCATTACGGCTGCCACCACCGCTACCGCCGCCGACACGCAGGCGCCCACGGTGCCCACCAACCTGCAAGCCACCGCCCCGACCACCGACGCCACCACCCTTACTTGGAGTGCCGCTACCGACAACGTGGGCGTGACCGGCTACCGGGTATTTCGCAACGGAACCTTCCTGGCCGATGTGCCCCAGTCGCCGTACCAGGCCGCCGGCCTCACGCCCGGCACTGCCTACACCTTCGAGGTGAGTGCCCGCGACGCGGCCGGCAACGAGTCGGCGCGGGCCAACGTGGCCGTGACTACGGCTACGCCCCCGGCCCCCACCGACGCGGCCCTGAACACTTTCTACGGGGTGCACGTGGGCCGCGACAGCGACCCGGCCAAGTCCATTGCCAGCCTCCGGGATGTGGGCGCGGGCTGGGTGCGCCTGTTTGCCGACGTAATAGATTGGGCGGACCCGACCAGGAACACCTCGTTTGCCTTCACCCAGGCCGTAGCCTTCAAAAACGCGGGCTTTAAGGTAATGGTGGTGCTCAGCGCCAACAACGGCATCATGCCCGCCTCCAACGCCCAGGCCAAGGCCTACTTCGACTGGGTGCAGACCCAGCCCGGCCTCAACGCGGCCGTGGACGCCTGGGAAATCATGAACGAAGTGAACCTGGACAAATACTGGCAGGGCACGGAGCAGGAGTACGTGGACCTGGTGCTGAAGGCGGCCTGGGCCTCGTTTAAGCCCAACGGGGAAACCGTGGTGGGGGCTTCCTTTACCCTGGGCCAGGACACGTTCGGCGGCACCCAGAGCACGGAGCGCCTCATCGCAGCCGGCTACCTCGACTACTGCGACTACGCCAACCTGCACCCCTACGCCACGAGCTTCTCCGAGCTAAAAAATTTCACCAATAAGGTGTTGTCGCTCTATGGCAACAAGCCCGTCTTTATCGGGGAGTGGAACTACAAGGACAACAGCTTCTCCTCGGATGCTTCCCTGGCCAACGCTATTACCCTGGCCCGCGAGTACTTCGCCACTAAGCCGACCCTGGAGGCCTTCATGTTCTACCGCCACCTGGAATCCACCAGCGAAGGGCTGTACCCGAGCTTAGTGCGCAATGGTCCGACCTACACGGCTAGCTTGCCCTTCTACAACATGTACAAGAGCTGGCCGAAAACGCCCGACCTGAGCAACCCCGCGCCCAGCGTGCAGCTCATGGCCCCGGCCACCGGCACTACCTACGAGGCGGGCAGCAGCGTGACGATTACTGCCGAGGCCGGCGACGTGGGCGGCAACGTGACGGAAGTCGCGTTTTACCACAGCGGCGACCAGCTCATTGGCAGCGACACGGATGGCAGCGATGGTTGGAGCTTCACCTGGACCAATTTGCCCCCCGGCCGCTTTGAGCTGTCGGTGCTGGCCAAAGACAACGGCGGCGCGACGCGCGGGGCCTACGGGCCCGTCATCAGCGCGGTGGCCAACACCACGGGCAAAGTGCTCAGCATTAATTTCCAGGGTTCGGGCCAGGTACTAAATCCGACCGACGTGGCCGGGGTATTGCCCCGCGCTAACTGGAACAACTCGGCCAACGTAGCCAGCACCAGCGACCTGCTCGACGAGGAGGGCAGCAATACCGGGGCCAAGGTAACCAATACCCTGCCGAGCAACTACCGCTCCGCCGACCCCACTACCAGTGGGGACCGGAAGATGATGCAGGGCTACATTGCCAGCTTCGACGGCACCACCCGCTCCATCACCGTCTCCAATTTGCCCCCCATCTTCGCCGATTCCCTCTACGACGTGTACGTGTACTGGGGCAACCAGGATGGCGACAACGACTACGTGCGCTACTCCCTGAACGGGCGCAGCTTCTGGCTGCGCGACAACACCAACCGCTGGGATGGCACGCACACCCTGTCCAACGCCCCTTCGGCGGAAACGGCTGTTAACGGCGGCAGCTTCGTGGTGTTTAGGGGTCAGACGGGCGCTACCGTTAAGCTGGACGTGCGCGCCTACGGTACCTTCCGCGGGGGCGTGAGCGGCATCCAGATCGTGCGCTCCAACCTGAGCCCGCAGCTGGGCACTGTGGCCATTACCAGCCCTGCCGACGGCGCGATTTACCAGGATCAGGACGATATTGCCCTCACGGCCAGCACCACCGATTTCGGTCCTGCCGTGGCGTCCGTATCGTTCTACGCCAACGGCGCCACCCTGATCGGGACGGATACCGACGGCTCCGACGGCTGGCAGGTAGCCTGGACGGCCGTGCCGGCGGGCATCTACCCGGTGTCGGCGGTAGCCACCACGGCCACCGGGCTGGCCGTGGCCTCGTTCCCGGTGCAGCTGAACGTGCTGGGCCAGGCGGGCGACGTGATCAGCGTTTCCTTCAAGGGCCTGGGCGCGGAGCTGACTCTTACGGACGTGGCGGGTCAGGTACCGGCCGCCAACTGGAACAACTCGGACTTCAACACCAGCTCGTTCATGGTGGACGCCCGCGGCAACAACACCGGCGCCCAGATCAGCAACACCCTGCCTTCGGCCTACAAATCCAGCGACGCGGCCACCAGCGGAGACCTGAAGCTCATGCAGGGCTACGTGGCCAACTTCAGCTCCGGCACCCGCACCATTACGGTTGATAATCTACCGGCCAACTTCGGGGCCTACGACGTGTACGTGTACGGCAGCAACAACAACAGCAGCAACGTGGTCATGGGCCTGGAAATCAACGGGGACACCTACTTCCTGCGCGACAATTCGGCCACTTGGAGCGGGGTACACCGCCGCTCCACGGCCCGCACCCAGGCCGAGGCCCAGGCCGGCGCCAGCTACGTGCTGCTGGAAGGCGTCACGGGCACCTCGTTCACGCTCAAGGTGACCTCGTATCTGGGCACCACCGCCGGCCGCATCGGCATCAACGGCATCCAGATCGTGCGCAGCAACCGCGCCAGCTCATCCGTGGTGTACCCGGCCCCTGGCGGAGTCTACACGGTGCGCGATACCGTGACGCTGCGCGCCACGGCCAACAACTTCGACCCGGCCCCCGTGCGGCGAATGGCGTTCTACTACGATGACGACCAGCTGATTGGGGAGGACACCGATGGCAGCGACGGCTGGAGCCTCCTGTGGACCATCCCGCAGGCGCGCAGCTACAACATCACCTCCGTGGCGTATTCCGACAGTACTTCGGGCAAATCGGCCCCCGTGAACCTGCGGGTGAGGGCCGACCGGCTGGAAGGCGTTATCAGCGTTAGTTTCCGGGGTACCGGCTCAGACCTGGTTCCCGCCGACGTGGCGGGGGCCGTACCGGCCGCCAACTGGAACAACTCGGACAGCAACGCCACCATTACCGGGCTCGTCAACGCGGCGGGCGTGGCAACTTCGGCCGCAATCAGCAACGACCTGCCCGCCAACTATTCGTCCTTCGACCCCGCCACCACCGCCGACAACAAGATGATGCGCGGCTACATTGCCAACTTCAGCGGCGATGCCAAATCCGTGACCGTGCGCAACCTGCCCGCCTTGTTTACCCGCGGCGGCTACAGCCTCCTCGTGTATTGGGGCAACAGGGATACCGACAACGACGTGGTATCCTACAAGGTTGGCAGCTCCACCTTCTTCCTGCGCGACAGCGACGAGCGCTGGGACGGCCTGCACACCCGCTCCACGGCCACGGAGCAGGGCGTAGCCAAAAACGGCAGCAACTACGTGCTGTTCGAGAACCTGCGCGACTCCACGCTGGTGCTGGAAATTGCTTCCTTCAACACGTTCCGGGCCGGCATCAGCGGCTTGCAAATCGTGGCGGCCCCGTCGGTGGGCGAGGTGCAGCTGCTGGGCCTGATGTCCGGCACCACGTACCCGGCCTGCGCCCCGATTGCGCTCCGCGCCGCGCCGGCCGGCTTTGCTGCCAACGTAGCGGCGGTTCGGTTCGTCGTCAATGGCAGTCAGACCCTGAATGCCGCCAACGGCCCCACGGGTTGGAGTGCCACGTTTACGCCCGCCCAGCCCGGCCCCTACGAGGTGGTCGCCGTGGCCCAGGATGCGGCCGGCACGTCGGCCACCTCCGCTGCGGCTACCCTCGCGGTAACCCCCGACGCGGAAGCGCCCGTTATTCAGGCCGTGGCGGCCATTACGGCCCCCACCGACGCCAATACCTGTGGCGCAGTCCTGAACATCGCGGCTCCCACCGTGACTGACAACTGCACGCAAGCCAGCATCGTGGGCGTCCGCAGCGACGGATTGGGTCTGCAAGCGGCTTACCCCACCGGCTCAACCCGCTTGACCTGGACGGCTACTGACGCGGCTGGCAACACCGCCACCTTGGAGCAGCTCATCACCGTTGCCGACCAGGAGTCGCCAGTACTAACGGCGGCGGCGCCAGCTTCTCTCCGGACGCCTAATCACGCTTATCACAGCTTCGCCGTCACTACGATGGTCACGTCGGCCGTGGATAATTGCGGGCCGGTAGCGGTCAGAATCGTACAGGTAACCAGCAACGAGTCGGAGTTAGGTCAAGACAGTGGCAACACGTCTGCCGACATCCTCATCAGTAAGGATTGCCAATCGGTGCAGGTACGGGCGGAAAGGCAGGGCTACGGCAATGGCCGCGTGTACACGGTGCACCTGGAGGGCACCGACCCGAGCGGCAATACCAGCCAAATGGTCTACCGCGTATCGGTACCGTACAGCGCGTCGGCCAACGCCCAGGTGATTGATGAAACTGTGGCTTACTCCGTAGCCGGCACTTGCGGCAATGCCCTGCGCACGACGGCCAACGCCAGCCAGACTGCCGGCAGCAGTGCCAGCAACACCAGCAGGGCCAGCGCCAGCCAGCGCAGCGAATTTGTGCTGCGGGGGGCATTCCCGAACCCCAGCCGCGCCCTGGCAGCGGTGACTTTCGATTTGCCCGAAGCCGCCACCGTACAGGTGGCAGTGTACAACGCCAGCGGCTTGCAGGTGCTGAGCATTCCGGACCAGCGCCTGGAAGCCGGCCCCAGTCGCACGCTGCAACTGGACGGTACGGCCTTGCCCGCTGGGGTTTACTTCTACCGGGTTACTGCCCAGGGTAGTCAGCGCGCGTACGGAGCCAGCGGCAAGCTGATTATTGAGAAATAATCAGCCGCTCCGCCAGTCTAGGCCGGCAAAAGCAAAAAGTCAGCGAGTGGGTAGCATGCTACCTGCTCGCTGACTTTTTTGCTTACATGGAAGCTGATTAGAAAGTCGTTCAAAACTTACCAGAACGTCATGCTGAGCTTGTCGAAGCATCTCTACCGCGCAAGTAATTAATTCAACGAAGCGGTAGAGATGCTTCGACAAGCTCAGCATGACAGTCCATTCAATTCCTGAATAGCTTCATGGAATAAACCATCGCCTCAACGCAGCGCATAAGGCAGGTTGCCGCTCAAGCTCAAGGTGCCTGGCACGGCTGGGTGGGCTTTTATCCCGAGCCAAAGCAGCGTACCACGGCCGGACAGCAACGCTGCTAACGGCCAAAGCCGCAGGCCCAAAGGCTACTGAAATGACGGAATTGAAACCTGACTCCTCGTACCAGCGTGACGGGCCAGCAACTTCGGGGAGGATGGGAGAAATATTTGCTGCCTCAGTAGCTATGGCAGGCAGGTGAGTTGTACTAGTCATTACTCCGGGCAGGCGAAGCGAGCAAAATGAGGGTTTGGGCAAGCCGCCGCACTACCCGGCCGCCGCAAGTGTGCCCGCCAGGCCATCGTTCAAGACCATCATCCAATGCCCCGACGTCTCATCGCGCTGCTCGTTCTTTTCTCGCTGGCCGCGGCCCGGCCCGGCGCAGCCCAACAACCGTCCGGGGCCGGCCGCTACGGAATGCACGTCGGCAACGACACCGACGTAGCCGCCGCCATACCCGTTCTGCGGGACCTGGGCGTGGAGTGGGTGCGGCTCTGGGCCGATGTTGAGTACGCCAAGCGCCAGGAGCATACCCCGTCGTTTGAGCGGGCGCGGGCTTTTAAGAAAGCCGGCTTCCGGGTGATTTTGCTGGTCAGCTCCAATGCCCGTGACGGAGCCGAGCCGCCCCGCTACGAGGACGTAAAAGCCTACTTCGACTGGGCGCAGGCCGCGCCGGGGATGAAGGAAGCCGTAGACGTGTGGGAGATATCCAACGAGCTAAATTTGCGCAAATACTGGAAATACACCCCGGCGCAGTACGTGGACAACGTGCTCAAAGCAGCGTGGTATTCGTTGCACGCGGGGGGCGAAACGGTGTTGGGAGGCTCATTTACGGCCTGGCAGAACGATAAAATCAGTACCGAAGTCACCCGGCAGTACGTGGAAGCTGGCTACCTGAAGTACTGCGACTACGCGGGGCTGCACCCCTACGCGAATACGCTGGCCGACGTGCAGAAAGTAACCGAAGAGGCGTTGCGGCTCTACGGCAGCAAGCCGGTGATTTTCGGGGAGTGGAACTACAAGGAAGACCCCTTCCGCAACGACTGGAACCAGTGGGCCCGGATGCTGACCGAGGCCAAGAGCTATTTCGACACCCAGCCCCGCATAAAAGTAATCTGCCTCTACCGGCTCATTCAAACACCCAGGGAGGGGGGCTGGCCGGGGTTTGTTAAAAACGGCACCCCGTACGCGCCACAGCAACCTTTTTACGACACGCTTCGGAGTTGGCGGGCGGCGGCAAAAACGTCGGAGTAGCCCTCTCCCCTTGGGTGTCTCCAGCCTTTGATTGTTGTTTTATATCCCCCTGATGTTCGTAAGAAGCGCCTCTTTTCTATTCTTCTGGTTTAGTATAAGCTTTTCGCTCCGGGCCCAGACCCCGGTGCAAATCAAGACGTCCGCCCATGTGCTGCTGCTGACCGGCGACACGAAGGATTTGCAGGCGTCTTTCGAGAGCAAGCAGCTAGCAGCGGGCCTGGACCTGGTTACGCTCCACCTGCGGGCACCGGGGAAGTGGAAGCCCCGGCCCCTGACCATCGCCCTGAAGCACCCGCTGAACGATATTCAGGCCAAATGGTCGCCGGCGACGCTTTTCGACAAGGCGGGAATCCGCAGCTACGCCTTCACGTCGCGCATCAGTACCCAGGCACCCGTGCTGGCTTTTTACAACACGAATGACCAGAACCGGCTCACGCTCGCCTGCTCGGACGCGCTCAACTCGGTGGTGTTTGCCGAGAAAGTCGTGGAAGATTCCGGGGAGCTGCTCTGCGAGCTGAAGCTGTTTACGGAACCCCAGCCGGATTTTACGGACTACCAGCTTTCCATTCGCCTGGATACGCGCCCTATTCCCTGCTCGGAAGCCCTCCGGCAGGTAAGCCAGTGGTGGGAAACATTTCCCTTCTACAAGCCCGCGCCGGTGCCGGCCCCGGCCGCGCGGCCCATGTACTCCACCTGGTACAGCTACCACCAGCAGTTCACCCCCGCCCAGATTCTGCGCGAGTGCCGGCTCGCGCGCCCAATGGGCTGCGAAACGGTAATTGTGGACGACGGCTGGCAGACCCTGGACACCAACCGTGGCTACGCCTACACCGGCGACTGGGAGCCGCGCCGCGTTCCGCAGATGAAGGCCTTCGTGGATAGCGTCCACGGGCTGAATATGAAGTTCATGCTCTGGTACGCGGTGCCTTTTATGGGGCGCAAGGCCCAGAACTACGAGCGGTTTCGGGGCAAGTACCTGTACGACATCGACCGCCTCGACTGCTCCGTGCTCGACCCGCGCTTCCCCGAGGTGCGCCGCTACCTCATCGACCAATACAAGGCGGCGGCCACGGCCTGGGGGCTCGATGGCTTCAAGCTCGACTTCATCGACCGCTTCATTCCCGAAGCGGGCACCGTGATGGAGGCCACCAACGGCCGCGACTACGCCTCCGTGAACCTGGCCGTAGACCGCCTCATGACCGATATTCTGACCGAGCTGCGGGCCCAAAACCCCGACGTGCTCATCGAGTTCCGGCAGGCGTACACGGGGCCGCTCATGCGCAAGTACGGCAATATGTTTCGGGCGGCCGACTGCCCCAACGACGCCCTCGAAAACAAGGTGCGGGTGCTGGACCTGCGCCTGCTGGCCGGCACCACCGCCGTGCACTCCGATATGCTGATGTGGCACGCCAACGAATCGGCGGAAAGGGCGGCCTGGCAATTGCTGTACGTGCTGTTCTCGGTGCCCCAGATTTCGGTGCGCCTGGCCGAGCAGCCGGCCCGCCACCGCGCCATGCTGACTTTCTGGCTCAAGTTCTGGAACGACAACCAGGAGCTGCTGCTGCGGAGCCCGTTGCGGGCGCAAAATCCGCAGGATAACTACCCGCTGGTGCTGGCCGGCGACGCCAGGCGCATGATTGTAGCCGCCTACTCGCCCGATAAAGTGGCTGTCATCGATACCCTTCCGCAGGAGCTGCTAATCATCAATGCCAGTCCGGCCGGAGCCGTGACCGTGGAAATGAAGCAGGATGCCAGAAGCAAAAACCTGCTGGTTTATGACTGCACTGGCCAGTTGGTTGCCACCAGAAAAATAAAGCTGAAAAAGGGCCTGAATAAGGTGGAGATACCCATTAGCGGCTTGGCTAAAATCACGAACTGATGCTAGGGAGTCGAAGAATGGGCAACGCGGGTGAACGCCGCACTTCTAGGCCGCCAATTGAACTAAACAGCCTACATAAACGAAACCCACCCTTGCGATTACCGAATCACGTGCGGCTGTTGAGGGCCGGAATATTCTTCCTGGCGACGGCCTTATCAGCGTTCCAAGCCCCGGCGCAAACCAGCGCCCGCATCTTGCTGAACGGGCAGTGGCAAATGGGCACGCACCGGCAGTACCAACGTACGGTGCCGGTGCCAGGACTGGCCACCGACCCGGAAAAGGTGAATGCTGACACGCTCTGGTACCGCCGCGAAGTGCGGCTGCCGGCCGGCCAGTGGCAGGCAGCCACGTTGGAACTGAAAGGAGCCCGCTTCAGCCCGGCGGTGTACGTGAACGGCCGCCTGGTGTCGGCCGCCAACGGCGGCATGGCCCCCACCGCCCATCAGCTCCGGCACGAGCAGGTACAGCCCGGCCGCACCGTGCGCCTGGAAATTGCTCTCCTGCCCCTCGACCAGCTCCCCGATACGGACGCTTCTAAGATTCCGCCCGCCGATTTGTGGCGCTCCAACGTCTCCTCCGGCCTCTGGGATGACGTAGTGCTGCACACCCACAGCCCAAGCTGGCTCAAGCGCATCGTACCCTACGCCGACGTGTCCGCCGACATGGCTTACGTGAGCTACGAGCTGGGGCTGCCAAAGCAGAACCAGCGCTTTAACAACCTGACCCTGGAACTGGACGTGCTGGACCAGCAGAATAAAGTTCTGGCTTACAGCGTATTCCGACTGACGGAGGCACAAGGCAAAATAGGCATCTCCTTGAACAAAGCGCTGCGGCTGTGGTCGCCCGAAGCGCCGAACCTGTACCGCCTCCGCGCCCGGCTGCGGCGGGGCCGCACCCTGCTCGACGAGAACCTGATGACTTACGGGCACCGCGCCTTCCGGGTCAACAACCTCCAGTTTGAGCTGAACGGCCACCCCGAAAAGCTGCGGGCCGCCAGCGTGGTGTGGCACCGCTGGGTGCGCGACCCGGAATCGGCGCGGCTGGCCTGGGACGAGCGGTGGTTTGAGCAGAACATCGTGCGGCGGCTGAAAAGCCACGGGGCCAACACCCTGCGGTTTCACCTGGGAATGCCCCCCGAGCGCCTGCTCGACCTCTGCGACCAGTACGGGCTGATGGTGCAGGCCGAGTGGCTGTTTTTTCACGGCATGCGGGCTTCCCGCGCGAGCTTGCTGGAACAGTGGCCAGCCTGGTTCGACCTGTGTATGCGCCACCCGAGCGTGGTGCTCCTGCACGGCTGGAACGAAACCGAGGGCGAAGACGAGTTGAAGCGGGCCTTCGAGGCCATTGGGGCGGTAGCGCAGAACTACCCGCCCCTGGTCATTGGCCACCGCGACGTGCTGCACGTGCATAAGTACTGGTGGAGTCTGTTCGAGAATCTGGGCTTGTACTACGACTCCTTCCAGCAGTTTCCCCTACCCATTATGGTGGATGAGTTCGGGGGCAACTACTTGGACGGGCAGGGCGACATGGGGGACTACCCCACCATTCCGTCGGCGTTTCGGCGGTTTCTGGGACCGCGCCACACCCGCGAAATGCGCCTGCGCCATCATACTCTCGCCAACGCCAAGGTAGCCGAGTACTGGCGGCGCATTGGGGCGGCCGGCTTTTCGCCCTTCTGCGCCCTGGGCCCGCCCGAAGACGGCAACCACTGGTTTCTGGACTCGCTGAAGCAGGGTCGGCCCAAGCCGGTGTGGGCTGCCCTGACGGCCGCCTACGCGCCCGTGAGCGTCAGCCTGGACCTCTGGGACCGGAACTTCCTGACGGCGCAGGCCCTCACGGTGCCGCTGCATTTCTTCAACGACACCGACCAGGAAACCACGATGATGGCCACCGTGGCCATCAAGGGCAAGCAGCAGCCCGCTGCCGCACCCGTGTTCAGCCAGGTGGTGCAAGCGGTGGTGGGCGCCCACCAGCAGCGGGTGGAACCGGTGCAGCTGACGCTGCCGGCCACGGTGGGCGAGTGGGAAATAAGCGCTATCCTCGCACCCGCCGCCTCGGCGGTCCGGTTGCCGGTGGTGTCGGCCTGGGACGTGCGTACCCTGCGGCCCCAGGTGCCCCGGCAGCTAATCCGGAAGGTAATCGGAGTGCCGGCCGAAGAAACTGAGTTGCGGCAACTGCTGACCAGCTTTGGGCTGCGCACGGTGGCTGCCACCGACCCCAGAGCCGACCTGGTTGTGACCGGCCGCCGCACCTGGGACCAAAAAAAAGACGACCCCACCTGGCCCCGGCAGCTCGAACAGGCCCTGGACCGGGGCCAGCACGTTGTGATGCTCGATATCGGCCCCCGGTTTCTGGGCCAGGGCTACTACGAAGGCGACCTGGGCCCCTTGCAGGGCGTACGGGAAATAACGGCCAGCGCCGAGCAAAAAACCGCGCTGCCGTTTCAGCTGGCCGTGGCCTTCCGGGAAGTGGCCGAGCCGGAAAGCCACCTCCACCCCGCGCCCCAGGACAGCAGCCTCTGGCAACACCTGCCGCGGGAAGCCACCTGGCTCTGGAACGGAATGCGGGGCGGCCTGCTGGTGCCGGCCACGGCCATGGAGCTAAGTGGCCTCAACCAGAAGGCCATTCAGGAAAAGTGGCTGAGCCGGGGCGCTAGCCGCGAAAAGCTGGCCGGCACCGCCTACTACGCCTACGAGCTGGAGGGCTTCTACGCCTACTCCGGCAAAGCCAGCGACCAGGCCGTTATCGACTCGCTGAAGCGGCAGGTCACGTTTTTGGTGGAGGACGCGCCGGCCCTCAAAATGAGCGTGAACCCCAACGCCCCGGTGAAGTCCTACGACCTGGCGGCTCTGTACGCGGCCGGCCGGGGCGGGCAGGCCGAAGACCTCGCGCCCCTGGCCTTGGCCGGCAAAGACTTGGTGCGCACGCCGGTGTACAAAATCAATTTCGGCCCCAGGAGAGGCCACCTGATTCTAAGTCAGCTCCTGGTCAATGAGCGGCTGCTGCCCGGCAGCCGGCCCGCGAGTGCCGCCACCGCCCGCTACGACCCGGCCGCCGTGCAGCTCACCCTCAACCTGCTGGCGGCCGGGCTGTAGGGAAGTTTTGGTTACCTGAAAAATGGCACGCCTAAGCTTAAAACCCCCGCACTGATTATCGTTTCTGCCGAAGCAGGCTCTTTAAACAGGGTAGAAACGCAAGCCCCCAAAAGCCTCCCACGACCCGTCCAGCCACGTACCTGACCATGACCTTCGCTCACCTGAACCGACATCTACTCGCCCTGCTGGCCTGCGGGCTGGCGGCGCTGGCCGGCCGGCCCCACCTGCTGGCGCAGGCCCCCGCGGCGTATGCCGCTACCGCACCGTTGTCGGTGCGCCAGGTAGAAGATTTCTACAAACTCCGCTACGGCGAGGAAGTACAGCCCGTATTCGCCGCGGCCGGCTCCGACGCGGCCGTGGCCCTGGACCTGATTGAGAAAAAGTTTAAGGACGAGCTGAACTTCAGCCTGGCCCGCGAAGGCTTCAAGTTCGCCGACCACGCCCTGTGGCTGGCCGACCACGACCGCAAAAAAGCCCCCCAGTACCGAAAATTCGCCCTGCTGGTGGCCAACGACGTGCTGCGCAAACGGGTGCTGTCGGAGGGTACGTTCATGGAGTACGACCGCAACACCTGGCTTACCAAAGACCAGATGTGGCGCACCATCCCGTGGGGCACGGCTTTTCACGGCAACAAGATGGTGGAAGTATACCGCAAGCTCAAAGGCCACCTCAGCCCGGAACAAGACCGTTACTGGCGGGCCACGATGACCAAAACGGGGGAGTGGATTTATAAAAACCCGTGGACCTACACCTACGTGTTCAACGCTTCCATCGACCTGATTGGCCTGCTTTGGCGGCTGGGCAATGAGCTGAACAACGAGGAGTGGAAAAGCTGGGCCCTGCAGGCCGGCAACAAGCTGGTGCGGGACAAGGTGACGGCCAACGGCTGGATTGTGGGCGAAAACGGGGGAGCTTCCGGCCACTACCACATGCTGGGGGCCGATTTTCTGGCCCAGTTCGCCTACGACTCGCGCGACCCGGAGCTGCGGGCCACGGTGGGCCGGTTTTTTCGCTTGCAGCAGCAGTTCGTTACGCCCAGTCTGGTGTGGCTGGGCAACTTCGGCACCCGCACTTCCCACGCCGGCAACGTACTGCCGAAGGTGACGTTCACGGAGGCCGCCTTCGGCAATCCGCAGGCGGCCTACCTGGTGCGGCAGTTCGGCAGTCCGGGCTGGTCGGACAACCTGGCGCAGTGGGCGCAGGCGCTGACCGTCGCGCCCGCCGCCCCAACCTACGAAAAGCTGGGTCGCTTCCCCGATATTGAAGGCGTGGTGGTGCGCGAGGGGCCGTTTCAGGCATCTTTCTTCAATTACGACAAAAGCATCTGGGCCAGGGGCTTCGCCAACCTTTGGCACGCCGAAGGAGGTGTTTTATTTTCCACCCAGCACTCCTTGCCTTCAGAAGTAGAAAAGGCGAAGCTGCGGCTGGGCGACACCAACGACTGGGCCGGCTTTCCGCACGTGCGGGTGCGCGGCAAAGTCGCCACCTACGATTCCCACCAGAAGCTGGAAGCCATCACCGCCACCGAAGCCAACGGCGTGACCGTGAACTGGCGCGAAAACCTCAGCTCCGCCAAGGGGCAGCAGGGCGGCACCCTGCAAAGCAGCTACGCCTTTCAGGGCAAGCAGCTCACCATGACCATTCAACTCGCCGGGCTGCAGGGCGACTCTACTTCCCTGGATTTCCATCTGCTGGTGCCGCCGGATAAGCTCTACGGCTTGTGGGCCGGGGAAGAGATTCAGGCAATCGGCCGGGGCGAGCTGCCCAGCGGCGGGGGGCATTTCCGGGACCGCAGCTTCGCAGCCGACCAGGTGAAACATTACGGCATTCAGGTGGGCAAGGCCGTGTACGCCTTCACCTTGCAGGACGCGCCGGCGGGCACCCGCGTCCTCCTGGGGCTGGCCGCCGAAAAGGGCCTGCACACCGGAAATTCGGGCGGCGTGCGCCTGCGCCTGGCTTTGCCCGCGGGCACCCGCCAGGGAGCCGTTAAGCTTCAGTTCGAAAAAATTTAGGGTTATGAAACTGCTTGTCTGTTGCGGCTTGTACCTGGGGCTGGGGGGCTTTTGTGCCCCTGGCTTCGCTCAAAAAACCAACCCCGCCCTGGTGGGCACCCGCACGCCCCTGGCCGTGGGCCAGGCCGTGGCCGATAAGATTCTGCGCACGGGCGCCTACCGCCTGGAGCTGACAGACCAGCCCAAAAATCCTTTTCTGGAATACGTCGACTTCGAGCAGACGTTGGGCAGCCCCCAGGGCACGGCCTACGGCCTGAGCACCGTTATCAGCCCCCAGGACCAGACGGTTACCTTCGAGATTAGCCACAACGACGCGCTCCGGCTGTGGGTAAACGACCGGGTAGCCTACGAGAAAACGGGCCGCCAGGAGTTCAGCGTGGGCTACGGGGAAATCGTGTGGAAAGACAACACCCTGGCCCTGACCGATTCATTCCGGGTAGCCCTGAAAAAAGGCGTCAATAAAATTCTGGTCAAGTCGTTCAGCGACGGCCAGTCGGCGCGGCCCACCGGGCAGCGCTGGCTGTTTTATTTGCAGTCGCGCCACCTGCTGGAGCTGCCCGACACCGCCCGCCGCATTCGTTTCAGCTTGCAGCCCCTGGCCCCCAAGGTAAGCCGCGCCACCTGGCTGACCGTGGGGCCTTTCGCCGCCCCCGGCCCCGAGGCCACGTTTCCGCCCGAAGCCGGCTTCACCCCCGGCGCGCTGTACTACAACGACGGCCGCGCCTTCACCTGGACCGTGCCCCGGCCGGACGTAGTGGTAGCGGCCACGGGCAGCCCCATGTACCAGTACAACTACTTTATCGGGGGGCTGATGTGGGGCCTACAGAAGCTCAGCGAGGCCACGCGCCAGGAAAAGTACGCCGAGTTTGCCGCCCGGTACTGCGACTTTATCATCGGCCACCGCGACTTTTTTGCTTATCAGGTAGAGTCGCGGCACGCGCTCCAGGCCATGCAGTACCAGATGGTGGGGCGGCCCATGCTCGACTACACCACCGCGCCCGCGCTGCCCTTGCTTTACCGGCTGCGGGAGGATGAAAGCTTTGCTGGTCGGCCGGCCTACGAGCAGTTCGTGGCCCCGTTGCGGCGCTACATTATGGAAGAGCAAGTGCGCCTGCCCGATGGCGTGCTGGCCCGCCGCACGCCCGAGCAGTTCACCGTCTGGGCCGATGATATGTTCATGAGCATTCCGTTTCTGCTCTTTTCGGCCGAGCTGGCCGCCAATGCCCCGGAGAAGCAGCGCTACTACGACGAGGCCGCCCGCCAGCTGCTCGGCCTGGCCGGCTACCTGCGCCGCCCCGACAGCCGGCTGCTGCCCCAGGGCTATATGACTAACCGGCCCGAGCAGCGCATTCCGTACTGGTCGCGGGCCAACGGATGGGCCGCGTGGGCCACCATGGAAGTGCTGGGCCGCCTGCCCAAAAGCCACAAGGACTACCCCAAAATCCTGGCTTTCTACCGCCGTCACATCGACGGCATCGTGGGCGCGCAGGACGCCTCGGGCTTCTGGCGCAACATTCTGACTGACCCCAAGTCGTTTCGCGAAACGTCGGGTACCGCCATTTTCACCCTGGCCCTGGCGCGGGGCATCAACCAGGGCTGGCTTCCGCCGAAAAAATACCAGCCCGCGGCCCTGCGCGGCTGGCGGGCCCTGGAAAGCGTAATTGCCGCCGATGGCACCGTGGAAGGCTCGGTAGTCGGCACCAACATCAGCACCGACCCGGCCAAGTACGACGCCCGCCCCGTGAGCCCCGACGACGCCCACGGCCTGTTTCCGCTGCTCTTTACGTGCATGGAAATGCAGCGCCTGCTGCACTCCCAGGGTAAGCCAAGCGACCGGACTGAGGTGAAAGCGCCCTAATTCTACACGTATGCGCACCTACCTGTTTGTAGTACTTCTGCTGCTGAGCGGCTTTACGGCCAGGGCTCAGCCGGATTACATCGGCTCGGCAAAGCTGTCGGGGCATCCGCGGCTGCTGCTGCGCGAGGGCGAGGAGGCCGCCATCCGGCAAACCATTGCCACCGACACCACCTGGGCGGCCGTGCACCGGGCCATCCTGCGGGAGTGCGACAGTCTGACGCGCGTGGCCCCCGTGCAGCGCGCGCTGGTGGGTCGCCGCCTGCTCACCGTGTCGCGGGAGTGCCTGCGGCGGGTGTTTTTTCTGGCTTATGCCTATCGCCTCACCCAGGATAAGCGCTACGCCGAGCGGGCCGAGCGGGAAATGCTGGCCGCCGCCGCTTTCCGCGACTGGAACCCCGAGCATTTCTTGGACGTGGCCGAGATGACCCTGGCCCTGGCCATCGGCTACGACTGGCTGTACAAGCAGCTGCCCCCGGCGTCGCGCCTGGCCATCGGCGAAGCCCTGCTGACCAAAGGGCTGGTGCCCTCCCTCGGTCCGCCCGGCGACCCCAACTGGCTCACGGCTACGCACAACTGGAATCAGGTCTGCAACGCGGGCATGACCTACGGGGCGCTGGCACTCTACGACGAGCACCCGGAAGTGGCGAAAAAAATCATCAACCGCGCCATCAACACCATCGAGCTGCCCATGCGCGAGTACGCCCCCGACGGCGCCTATCCGGAGGGCTACACCTACTGGGACTACGGCACGAGCTTCAACGTGCTGCTGGTGGCGGCCCTGGAAAAAGCTTTCGGTCGGGATTTCGGCCTGACCGCTCAACCCGGCTTCCTGAAAACTGCTGCCTACGTCACCCACATGAGTGGGCCCACGGGGGCCGCTTTCAACTACTCCGACTCGGGGCCGGGGGGCAGCCTGCACCCGGCCCTGTTCTGGTTTGCCCACCGCACCAACGATGCGTCGCTGCTGTGGGGCGAGCAGCACCGCCTGGCGCGGCACCGCGACAAGAAGTTTGTGGCCCACCGCCTGCTGCCCGCCCTTGTGCTCTGGAACGGGGGCGTCCGGCTCAATGCGCTGTCGCCGCCGAAAGCCCTGCTGTGGACGGGCGGCGGCAGTAATCCCGTAGCGCTCATGCGTACTTCCTGGACCGACCCGCGGGCCATCTTCGTCGGGCTGAAGGGCGGTTCGCCCTCCGTCAATCACGGGCACATGGATGTGGGCTCGTTTGTGATGGAGGCCGACGGGGTACGCTGGGCCATGGATTTTGGCCCCGAGGACTACAGCTCCTTGGAAGCGAAAGGCCTGGATATCTGGGGCAAAGGCCAGGATGCCCAGCGCTGGCAGGTGTACCGCCACACCAACCGCGCCCACAGCACCCTAACGGTCGATGACGGCTTGCAGCTCGTAGATGGGTACGCCCCTATCACGCGCGCCGCCGCCGCGCCGGGCTTCATGCGGGCCACCACCGACCTTACCAGTCTCTATAATAATACTTTAGCGCAAGCCAATCGGGGCGTGGCCATTGTGGATGGGCGCTACGTGGTGGTGCGCGACGAGCTGCGGGCCGCCAATAAAGCCACTACCGTGCGCTGGGCCATGCTAACCCCGGCGAGCGTGAAGCTGGTTGGAAAAAACCGCGCCGAGCTGACCAAAGACGGCAAGAAGCTTATTTTGCAAGTGCGGGAACCCGCCACCATCACGCTGCAAACCTGGGCTACGGACCCGCCCCAGGACTACGACGCGCCCAACCCCGGCACCACGCTGGTCGGCTTTGACCTGACGCTGCCGCCGGGGGCCAAACGCACGCTGAGCGTGCTGCTGCTGCCCGAAAAAGCGGCCCAATCCGGCAAATTTCACACCCCTGCTTTAACCAACTACTAAGCTATGCGCCCGCGTTTCCCAAAAACTTCGCTGCTGCTCGGCCTCGCGCTGGGGCTGGCCGCCTTCCGGACGGAAGTAGCCGTACCGGTCAAAGCTGCGCTCCAAACGGCGCAGACTCACTTAGCAACCCTGGCCCAGACGAAAATGCCCCCCGGCCGCTACCCCCGCTCCACCGCCAAAGACGGTTCCCTGGCCACGGTGGAGTCGCCGGACTGGACCAGCGGCTTTTTTCCGGGCTCTCTGTGGCTGATGTATGACTACACCAGGGATAAGAAGTGGGAAAAGCTGGCCCGGCAATGGACTGCCGACCTGAAGAAAGAACAGTTCAATACCGGCACCCACGACCTGGGCTTCATGCTGTTTTGCAGCTTCGGCAACGGCTACCGCCTCACCCGCGACCCGGAATATAAGCGCATCATCCTTCAGGGTTCCAAGTCCCTGATTACCCGCTTCAACCCCAAAACGGGCACCATTCGCTCCTGGGACCATGGCCGGGACGTGTGGCAGTATCCGGTTATCATCGACAACATGATGAACCTGGAAATGCTCTACTGGGCCACCCGCCAGACCGGCGACTCCAGCTATTACCGCATTGCCACCACCCACGCTCTGAACACCCTGAAAAACCACTTCCGGTCCGACCACAGTAGCTACCACGTCGTTGATTATGATACGCTTACCGGGCAGGTTCGCCAGCGCGTAACCCACCAGGGCTACGCCGACGCGTCGGCCTGGGCGCGGGGGCAGGCCTGGGGCCTGTACGGCTTCACCGTGGCCTACCGCGAAACCCAGGACCCGCGCTTTCTGCGCCAGGCCCAGGCCATTGCCGACTTCTTCCTCAACCACAAAAGCCTGCCCTCCGACAAAGTGCCCTACTGGGATTTCGACGCCCCGGCCCAACCCCGACGTCCCCGCGACGCCTCCGCGGCGGCAATCGCCGCTTCCGGGCTGCTGGAATTAAGCCGGTATTCTCCCGGCAAAAAAGTCGCTTACGAGCAGGCTGCGGGGCAGATGCTGAGCAGCCTGGCTTCACCGGCATATTTGGCTAAACCCAATACGAATAACAGCTTCATCCTCATGCATTCCACCGGGCACTTACCCCACAACTCGGAAATCGACGTGCCCATCAATTACGCCGACTACTATTTCATCGAAGGCCTGTTGCGCTGGAACCAGCGGACTGACCCGAAGAAAATCCGTGTCCCGGAAGTTCAGCCGAAGGGCGAACAGCCTCTTAGGAAGGAAAATATCAAGAAATTTTAAGTAGAGGATAACGGTTTACAGCGCTAAAAATTTACCTATGAAGACATCGGTTTTGCTTTCCTGTCTGGCGGGCACCCTGCTGGCTTGCACCACCTCCTCGCGGCCGTCGGCCACCGCCCCGGTCGCCGCTGCTCGTCCGGTTACGGTAACGCTGGACAACTATTTCAACCGCGAGTTTCGGACCGGTCCAGATGGGCGCCCTGAGTTATTTCACTACACTTGGGAAGACAAGCAGGATTCGGGCTACTCCCAGTGGGGGGCAATTTTTACGAGCAAAGGAGCCGTCCTGGCCACGTTGCCAACGGCTCCGACCCGTGAAAACCTGCTGGCGACGGACCTCTACATCATCTCCGACCCGGATACCGAGCGCGAAACCCCGCAGCCGAACTATATGACCGATTCGCACGTGGCCGCCGTCACGCGGTGGGTAAGGGAGGGCGGTGTGCTGGTGCTGCTGGCCAATGATTCTGCCAATGCCGAGCTAACCCGTTTCAACCAACTGGCAGCTCAGTTCGGTCTGGCTTTCACTAACAAGACGCGCAACGCCGTCGTGCGCGAGGACCTGAGCATCGGCAAAATTGTGGTCGCGGAAGCCAACCCGGTACTTCACGTCGGCAGTACGCTTTACCTAAAGGGAATTTCGACGCTGCGCGCTACCGGCGGCGCTACGCCCCTGCTCACCGACCGGGGTGACGTAATCATGGCCACGGCCCGCCTGGGCAAGGGCACCGTGTTTGCCGTGGGCGACCCGTGGATATACAACGAGTACATTGGCAACACGCACCTGCCCGCCGAGTTTCAAAACAACGTCGCTGCCGAGGAACTGACCACCTGGTTGCTGAACCAGGTACCACCGCGCCGCACCCTCGGTGGCCGATGAAAGCCGGCATGGGAGCGCATAAAAACAGTGCGGGATAAAGGGGCCCATCACCACTGGGCCTACCTTATGAAGTCTCACTCATCGGCGCAGGCCGGGCTTTCATCCACCACGGGCACCAACCGCCAGGGCAAAGCATATTCGGTGGTCATCGGGCCGCCGCTGCTAAAAAAGTTTGCCGTGGGCTGCGCCCGGCATTCCACGGCCGGTACCGTCACGGTTACCAACGCGCAGGAGAAGTCGATGCTGTTCAATTAGGGGTAGCACAAATTACTGGTCCATACGGCGGAAATACGAACGGTGGCAACGCCTGCCAACAAATCAATGACTTACATAATTTAAGCCATCAGAAAGGCTTATGGTATATGGTCAGTGCTATTCAGAATCACGAAGCAGTGCATGAGCGCCATTTGCAGCCCGCGCTGGACGCCGTTGTCCCGGACATTGAGGCGCGCATTGAAAGCTTGACCGTGCCCCACACGGGCCAATCAGAGTCGGCTGCCGTAACCCAATTGAGGAACTTGCCCGCATTCCAAAGCGAACCGGGACTTGACGGCAGAGCCAGAACCTTTTGGGATGCCGAGTACATAGGACAGATAAGGCTAGCGGGAGACCATTCTCCAGGTGGGCCAACCGATATTGCGGAGCGCAACGTCGTGAATCAAATGATATCCTCCATCTGCTTCTACGCCGCTAGCCGTACTACTTGGCCCCGCTGTACTTACTGCCGCTAATGGGGATGTTTTACCTTTTTCCGCCAGAAATGAAACCCAAGCTCATCGTTTTCGCTGCCCTGGTGCTGTTGCTCAACGCAGGCATGGGACGCAGGGCTGCGGCGCAAAGAGTGCGAGAGGAGGCGCTTAAGTCTTCCTTTGGTGCTAAGCAGAAAAGAGCCATAAAGGCTAGCGTAAGAGCAGATACCCTCCAGCAGCATTCTGAGAAAGGACTGGTTGCCGTACTGGTCATCAGCAACGACTCAACCGCCGCCGTGGTGATAAAAAACCCAGTGGACTTTTTGGGCATCAGGTTGGTTGACGCGACTGGAGTCGACGTTTTCTTCCCCCATCGTTCGCGGCTCACTTTTGACCATAAAAGACGTAAAGTAGGGGAGCCGGACGGGGTGTTCCGCTCGTTATCGATAGCTCGGGTCGCCATTGACGACAAACCCAGTCAGGTCAATCTCTGGGCAAGTGACGCGGTTACGATTCCGGCTCACGGCAACATGAAGGTATTGTTACACATAACGGACGTGTTGCAGCCCAATGCGGCCAAACCTTACACCGCCGACAAGGCGGTAAAAATACCCACCGGAAGCTATAGTCTCGGCGTGTCTTTGGGGTTAGGGTTGGCTTTGGGCAATAGATTTGTGGAATCATTGCACGCCGATCCAATAACCATCCGCTACGGTGATTAAGCTAGCGCTCTTAAAAAGCGATGTGGAGCAAACCAATGTGTTGACCCTTTTACGCCAGACTAAGCGTTGGGGGTTGGCCAGGCGCCACTTCACTACCCGGCAGACGGATACCCAACATAGTTTCTACTCAACTGATACAGCTTTGAAAAACTGATTTTTCGGAATGCTGTTGCTGGTTTCTGGCAGCAAAGCCCAGACGCTGCCATCGGTATGCAACAGGCCGTCATTTTCGTGCGCGTCTCCAAAAAGGAGCAGGAGTATCAGCGGCAGGTGGAAGAGAGTCCACTCATATCCTGGACTGATTTCACCTGACCATGCGCCTGACCGTGCTGCACCAGTACGCGCTGGGCTTCGCTCAGGTCGATGCGACTGGGGAAAAGCGCTACAGGACAGCTTGACCAGCATCAAGTGGCACCTCTGGCACGGCAACGCCGGGCGGGCCGTGGAAAAGATAGCCGACCTGGACGACACCCTGGCCACGCACCAAGACGACCCGCTCGTGGCCAGGAAATACAGTAAGTGGAAGCCGTTGACCCGATTGATGGCTGACTTTCACACCTACGTGGAGCAGAACAGCGGCTTCATCGTGGACTATGCCGAGCGCCGTCGCTACGGCGAACGCGTCTCCACCGGCTTTGTCGAGTCGGCGGTAAATCAGGTGCTAGCCAAGCGAATGGTGAAGCGGCAACAAATGCAGTGGACTAAAAAAGGCGCGCACCTGCTCGTGCAGGCCCGCACCAAGGTGCTCAACGAGGAGTGGGAAGCGTGTTTTCGGCAGCAACACCCCGGCTTTCGCCCACTGCCAGCGGAGCCTCTTCCGATGGCCGCTTAGCCCGATTGCCCCACACTTTTTGATGCTCTCCAATGGCAAATGAACCCGACTATCTTTACCCGTGACCCGTCTCACCTCACGCTGGGACTATCGAAGCTGTTTAGAAAGTAGCCGACGGCCAACAGAAACGCAAAGGACTCCCACGCGACGGGCGCACTTTGGGGTGCGAGCCACCTTGTTTCACCTGCTTCATGGAAGTCCTGCCCAAAGCTATTATCCGCACCTGGATTTTACCCCACTTGACCCAGTCCCGCATCGGGCGGCCCAGCCGGGTGGACCCGGTCGAGTTACTGGAGGCCGTGCTCTACAAGCTCAAAACCGGTTGCCAGTGGCGCTACCTGCCCGTCAAACAGTTCTTTACCGGGGCCACCCTGAGCTGGCAAGGCGTGTACGCCCGCTTCAATACGTGGCGCAAAGACGGCTCGTGGCAAACCGTTTGGCTGAGCGTGTTGCGCCGGAACAAGCACTGGCTGGATTGCTCATGCGTCCAACTCGACGGCAGCCACACGCCGGCCAAAAACGGGGGAGCCGCCGTGGGCTGCCAAGGGCGCAAAAAGGCCCGGACCACCACGGCCCTGTTCCTGGCCGATAACCAGGGCCAGCCCCTGGCCTGTGCCACGCCGCAGGCGGGCAACCACCACGACCGCTTTCGCCTGGCGGCCTTGTTTGAGGAACTTTGCGTGCTGCTCGAAGCGGCCGGCATTGCCGTGGCCGGGCTGTTTTTAAACGCTGACAGCGCGTTCGACACCATCGAGTTGCGCCAAGTCTGTGCCGCCCGTGCCATCGAAGCCAACATCGCCCGCAACCGCCGCGCCACCGCTTGGCAAACCGACGACGACACGTTTTTTGACCCCGAACTCTATCGCCGCCGCGCCGTCATCGAACACGCCAATGCGTGGCTCGACAGCTTCAAAACCCTGCTCGTGCGCTACGAAACCGGCGTTGGCAACTGGCTGGCCTTTCATTGGCTCGCGTTTCTCGTCCTCTTTTTGCGAAAAATTAACGCCAAACTGACTTTCTAAACAGCTTCATACACCTAGTACCTAGGTGCAAAGGAAACGGTCATGGTGTAGTTCACTTTCACTGGAACGCCTCCTTGTTTTCCCGGTGTAAACGCCGGTAACAAGCGAATGACGCGTAAAGCTTCCTCGTCACAGCCATTTCCTAAGCCTTTCAATATAGTTGGCTCTCCTAGCTGGCCGGTTTCGTCAATGACCACCTGTACGAATACCCGACCGATTATCCCGTTGCGGCTTGCCAAGGCCGGGTACTGGGTGTTCTTGTAGATAAAATAATTTAATGCCTGCTGCCCCCCTTCGTATTCGGGCATCTGTTCAATGAAAGTATAAGGCCGGGTGGTGGACGTATCACGTGTCAGGGGGGAGGAGGCCACGGACTGAGCCTGTACGGGGCGCACAGGTTTTGGGCCCTTCGGCAACTGAGGCAAGACTGTTTCCGCCTCCAGGGTAAAAAACTCAAAGTCATTGCCCTCGTGCTCCCCTAATACACTTAACACCTTGACCTGCTCCGCGCGGCGGCTCGTGAATTGTAGACCCAGTTGATTAGGGATGCGTTTGCCGAACAGGCCGCCCACAGCCCCGCGAAAGCCGAAGCCCGTGACGGGCGTGCCTTCGTACGTGGTTTCTTCCTGGTTAATCTGAGAGAAAATACTGCCTTGAGTATCGGCAACCTCCACGACGACTGTTTGAGCGGGCTTATCGTGCTTGGCCGTAATCGTGAGAAAGGGCGTGCCCTTGGTGGGATGATACAGTTTGTAGACCGTCGTAAAAAGTGGGCCTGTTCCCCGAAAAGAACGGGTGTAGCGGAACGGCGTGAGCTGACTGGTGCGCGTCAGGTACTGGTAGCCCGTGCTAAAGATAATGGCCTTTTTGTGGGCCGCTTGGCCATAGCCCGTGCTTGGCGTAACGATGCTGCCAGCAGCGAGGCAACAGCAGACGTGCACTGCATTAAATAATTTCATGGAAGGAGTCAGCACAACTGCCAAGGGCCTATTCCCGCCGCAGATGTACCGGCAAACATACCATTTTATTTCAAACTGTGGACTCATGTGTCCACAAATTGCTTTCGGCTTTCTCGGAGCTTGCGGCCGTGAAGAAGCCCGCGAGCAACCAGGCCTTTGGGCAGTACTTGCGCACCCTGCGCGAAGCCAAGGGCTGGAGCCAGCAAGCGCTAGCGGACGCGGCAGATATCACGAAAAAGACCGTGTACCGCATCGAGACCGCCCAGACCTCACCGACCCTAGACGTGTTGGTGTGCTTGGCCGAAGGCCTAGAAATGCCGTTGCGCGACTTAGTCGACTTCCCGCTAGTGCAGTTTCATTAAAGTCCCCAATACCTGCAAAAAATGGCATAAAGAAGAACTACGCAGAATTTTTAGAGGTGAACGAAGCGCGCAAAGCGCAGTACAAATAGTAGGGCATGTCAACGAGGTTCATTGCCAGGAACTGTCTTCCTCGTTGACACGCCCAACTATTAAGTTAAATAATGGCCTGTCTTGGAGTTGAGCCATGCTCCTGCTTTGGCATTCCAGGTGTAACAAGTCATCTTGGCGGCGGAGTACCTCAACTCATTAAATTCGAAGTCAATAGGAGGCAACCAAGGAGCATCTTTATAATCTTGAATTATCTGTTTGCCTTGAAACGCTCGAAAAATGCAATCCAAGGCGTGCACAGGCAGGGAGGTCGACTGCCTGGGAGAGTGAACGGGTTTGGTTAAATAATTTAAGGCTTGTCCAATAGAGGCCGTTGCTAATGGCATCACCGATTGAGCCCTCACAGCAATCCCTGCATGTTGATAGGCTTCGAGCCACGCGCTCCGCAAGTCGTTAGCTATGACGGTATCCCGCAATAAGAAGTGAAAATGGGGGTGGTAGCGACCGTCGTGGAAGGTGCACTCCAGCTTCCGCAGCCCAACAAGGGGAGAAAAGCGCGTCCCGCGTTTGTACTGCTTGTAAAAGCGGTTGTTAAGCCGGACCAACACCCGCTCCATCTGCCTGATGACATGTGGTAAGTCTTGGGCGTCGCAACTCGGGACTGTCAATGTCACCGACTGCGGTTCCGCCCAGGTTTGTAGCGTGGGAAGATAGTGGTGTCCGCTTCCCCATTCGGTAAGCCAGTAGTTAGCAGAGGTTAAGCCGCTTGTTTAAATTCGAGTGGGGTCATAAAATTCAAGGCTTGGTGCGGCCGTTGGGTGTTGTAGTCGAGCATCCACTCGTCCACCAGCTGGCGCG